>CAWAVC010000026.1:0-87240 GCA_963785325.1 uncultured Bacteroidales bacterium
CTAATTTCAAGGATAGCACTATTATTGTGATCAGTGATAATCAAAGGGCCAATAAAGCCACGGCCAATAATATCATAGCAATGTTGGAAGAAAAAAATGAGGATGTACACATGGCTAATGGATATGAAGAGGTGCTCAGCATGTTATCCAAGAAAAAAGGAAATATCATCATTTTGATTTCGGAAGATAAATCATTTGTTCTGAATGTGGTCACGAACCTCAATGAACACCGGAATGATTTTATATGCGATAATTCCTGGCAGGCTACCCAGATACCGGACCGCTTTGAGGATATTGAAGCTGATTAACTGGTAAATCTTAAAGCCCATGTCATGGCGCCTTATTTTATCGATTACTGATGATCCCGGGGTGAAGAAATTCGTCGCCATTTACCAGGAACGTTACCAGACAACCGGAACGCATTGGGATTTCAGGGTTTTGATATAACTTTCTATATTATTACTGCCTTATGGAAATATGGCAAATCATTCGAACATTGTATTCCCGAACTGCGCATGAAATCGCTCCAAACGGATTTCCGTTTTTCCTCAACAAAAGGAAATGGATTCGAGAATCAATATTGGGAAATGTACGAATATGACAATTACCGTCTAAAAGGAATTGTTCTGAAATAAGGCGTTAACAAAAGGGTAATGCCAGCAAAGGGACATTTGTTGACTGAAGGTTCTTTTTGGTTATTTTACGTGTAAACAGGTTATAGAACAAGCTGTGTTTATGCGGCTGGAAAACAATCATGTCGATAGATTGGCTTTCGATCACTTGATTGATTACTGTTTGTTTGTCATCCATCGCTTCCACTATTTTGAAAGAGATTTTTCCTGATTTTTCCTCTTCTTCAAATGTTTTATGGAGACTTTCCATCTTCTTATTCTTTTCGGATTCATCTTCTTTGACCAGGAAATGGATACAAAATATGTGAAATTGAAAATCGCTAAACATGGAGAAATTTTCCGGATCGAATCTTCAGTTCTGCCTGACAAATCTGCTGCCAGCATAATTTTCTGAAATCCCCTGAATTTTTTTATTTCCGGAACAGTCAAAACGGGTGACCTTTGAATGATTAATGATGTGAGTCGAAACCCTCCCCCATTGATTTAGTGTTTTTCCCGTTCCCCGGGTTCCCATAACAACAATGTCTGGTCGAAACTCTTTACACAATTCATGGAGCTCACTCACAATCTCCCCACCCACAAGGGTAATCTGGAACACAATGTCCTTCCTCAAATGCTTGTTGGCTTTTTCTTCCAAGCTCGCTTGAAGGGCTTCCATCTTCTTTTCCGACTGATGAAAAATCTCCTTAAGCAATTCTTCATTGTACATGGTGCTCATGTCGATGGCATCTGGAAAAGAGCTATCAGCAATGATGAATTGGTCGGAATATGTATGAAAAAGGCGGATCACTGCGCCTACTTTATCAGCTATTTCCAAGGCATAAGTGCATGTAATCTCAGTATACCCGGAAAAATCAACAGGGACAAGGATCTTTTTCATAGACTTAGAATTGATAAATAATTCAGAATTAACCGCGCGTGGACAACAAAGATAGTAAATTCAACAAGCGGATGCAATTCTCAACATTGGAATGATATTTCAGCAATTTTTCCCTGCGTAGTGAAAGTCTTTCTTCACTAAAGGGCTGATGCATCGACTCTATGAGTTTTTGTCTGAGTTCCAACGCATTAGTTCCTGTTTCGCAAAGTTCTCCGAGTTCCGTTCCGCAAACCATCCCGGGGTTCACCAGGCAATATCTTCCATTGAAAAGTGCATTCAGTAGTTTTAATTTTAACCCGGTTGGCTGGAAAGTGACAAGAATATTGACCTGTGCAGCACTGATAAGCCGGCACATTTCCTGATCCGATGGATTGGCCACCAGCGTCACACCGGGGCTTCGGTTTACGAGTTTCTCCAATGATCCGGGTGGATTCAATCCGGCAATAATGAAACGGATACCTGATTCTCTGAAAACCTCTTTTATGAGGTACTCAGCAGCTTTTTCATTTTCTGCAACACTCAGGTTTCCCTGGTAAAGGGCAAAATCTCCAATCCCCGGCAGACTTTTTACCTCATCATCCTGATGAAAGCTGGGAAGATACTCAACAGGGATCAGGAGAAATTTACGGGAGAGATACCCGTTATCCTCACTGGAAACGGTAAGCATCATGGACGCATGAGAAAGAATGCCCTGGAATGCCCTCAGCTTCAGACTTGATAAAATATAGAAGAGTTTCCTCAGCAGGTTTGATTCGGCTTTCGATAAATGATAGTAATACAGATGCTCGATATTACTTTCACGGTAAATCCTGATCCTGTTCTTTAATGCAGGATGCGATAAATAATAACAACTGTGAAGTCCTTCAAAAAGGATTGGATATTCATCTTTCTTTAATATCTCCAGCAATTGATCGGACCTGCGGCTATATACAATGTAAGGTTTCCAGGTCAATGCTGATCTCAGCCCCATTTTCCTGGGATAATAATGCACTTCCTGGCAGTATTTTTCGAGTTCAGGTGAAGGTTTGCGGTCGTATGAAAAACAATGCAGATGGACTTTTACACGGGCTGAATGCAGTGCTTTTATCTTATAAAAAACATCGATAACCCCTCCGTAATTCGGAGGATATGGGATGGTGAATGAGATTATATGAAGATGAACTTCAGACATAAGGAGAATAGATGTTTCATTAATTCCTGTTCCTCATTTTCCCAGCAAAGTTCAGCAGCAGCCCTTTGCAGATTTTCAAGAAATAAGGATGAATTTTTACCCTTGCTCAGCAGGCTATCAAATTTATTCGCAAGGTGTTGTGGATCATGATTATCGATCATTTCGCCAATCCCATATTTTTCAACAATTGCTTTCATTTCGGGCAAAGGAGAAACTAAAACAGGTACCCTCGCTTGGATGTAGTCGAGGAATTTATTTGGCAGACAATAGTGATAATTCACGCTAACATCTTTTTCGATGGATAGACCGATATCAGCCATCATCGTGTATTCGTGAAGATCTTCGAACGCAATCGAGCCGGTAAAAATGACCTTATCACTGACTCCTTCTTCCCTGGCGATGATTTCCAGTTGATCCAAGATATCCCCTGTACCTATAATAACCAAATAAGCTAGTTTCCTGATGAACTTCATTGCCCGGATTGCTTCTTCAAGTCCACGGTCTACATTTACTGCACCCTGGTAAAGAATAATCCCTGAACCATCAGGAATGTCAAGCTCCGATCTGGGTTTAGCATTGACATTAGTTTTACTTACAGGAACATTTCTGATCACCCTAACTTCAATCCCATATTCCTTGTGGTAGATCTCTGCAATTGAAGCATTGACGGCATAGACAGAATGAAGCTTTGGGAAAATATGATCTTCAATCTTTTTCCAGGCCCACGTTGTTCCGGGTCTTCCGTTCAATTCAGGAATACCGCGAAAATATTCATGACAATCATGAACCAAAGGCAGCCGCCGGACTACCGATACAAGGTAATTTGCCAGACAGGGTATCCAGATCGTTGGAAACTAAAAGGTCGGTTTTATGAAAAAGAAGAAAGAAAAAAAGACGAATATTGTACTCTGCATAAAAAAAAGGACCTTTATTGAAAAGAAGCCGCATTCGTTTTGTCCTGTATTGTCTCGATTTCAGCTGGAGACTCTGCTTTCTTACTCTTCCAACAAGAAGTACATCGAATCCCATCTTCACCAGTGTGTTGCAAACCCGGTCAACGCGCTGGTCGGTGGAAAGATCGTTGGTTACGGAGATAATTACGCGTTTCAAGAAGCTTTGAACTTATCAGCAAAAGTAACTAAAATAAAATTCCTTTCGCAGTTAAAGGCATTTCGATTAAATTTGAACAGAATTCGATAATCTATGCTGCTTCTGGAAGAAATTTCTCTTAAGCCCTTTAATACCTTCGGGATTGAAGTCAGAGCCCGTTTTTTTGCTGAAGCTCTAACAGACAAAAATGTCGTTGAACTGGCCGGGAATCTGAAGGACATTTATCTCCCCTTGTTGGTATTGGGAGGCGGAAGCAACATTCTTTTTACGAAGGACTTTCCCGGTACGGTTTTGAAAATTTCGACAAAAGGGATCCATGTCATAAAAGAAGATGAAAAAACAGTTTGGGTAAAAGCCAGTGCCGGCGAAAACTGGGATGATCTCGTTAGATTTTGTGTAGATAACGATTGGGGCGGAATTGAGAACTTATCTGCAATACCGGGAAACGCCGGGACAAGCCCGGTTCAAAATATCGGCGCGTACGGAGTGGAGATGAAGGATAGTTTCGTTGAACTCGAAGCATTCGACTTGAAATCAAAGGAAATAAAGATCCTGTCAATAAAAGATTGCAGATTCGGTTATCGTGAGAGTATCTTTAAATTGCAAAATAAAGGCCGGTATATTATTCTCAATGTGACCTTCCGCTTAACTAAAAAGCCCATTCTTTGCTTGGACTACGGAAATATCAGGAAAGAACTGGCCATCATGAAAGTGAATATGCCCGGGATTAAGGATGTCCGTGAAGCAGTATGCAGGATAAGATCTGACAAACTTCCCGATCCGAAAGTGACCGGTAATGCCGGCAGTTTTTTCAAAAATCCGGTAATTCTTCCCCATCACTATGAAAATTTAAAACGATCCTTTCCGGGAATAGTTTCTTTTGAACAACACGGGAAGATGAAACTGGCTGCCGCCTGGATGATTGAACAGTGTGGCTGGAAAGGCAAACGAAAAGGAAATGCCGGAGTACATTCAACGCAGCCACTGGTACTGGTAAATCTCGGCAATGCCACCGGACTTGAAATTATTAGTCTTTCTGATGAGATCCGGCAATCTGTTTACGAGAAGTTCGGGATTATGCTCGAAATGGAAGTAAATGTTATTTGAGTTTATTATTTATGAGTGTTCAAAACCTGTAAGAAAAATATTATAGACATTAAAATACATTTTATTGTTCTTTGGCATCTTGAAAATTAGGGTTTTAGGTTAACTATTACCAGAAAACCGTATTGGGATCGCCTCCGCTTTTTGCTATCATGAAATCATCAATGATATCCCCTAATTCCATTGCAAAGCGTCTTTTAGCCGTTTTGTAGCCAAATTCATTAATCCTTTTATAGGTTAGGATTAACATGGAAAGAATGAGGGTCATATACAAGAGTATCTTAATGCCATTTTCATTAACACTTATGAAGTGGGAAAAATTTAATTCTTGTTTGATAAATCGGAAGAAAACTTCAATGTCCCATCGTTGTTTATAGATCATGATGACCTCTTGACAGCTCAAATCAAAGCGGTTGGTTAGGAACCAATATGTTTTTCCTTTCTCGTTTTGTGTTTGTATTAATCGAAAAGGATGTTCGACAACGTTGGCTCCGGATTGATACAGATATACACATTGATCTTTCAGTACGGTTAAATTTCTTACGACAAGTCCAAGCGGCATATTTATATCCATCACAGCGACATGCCTGGCGCCAACATGTAATCGGGTCACAAATGAGCAATCTTTATCGTCAAGATCACAGAATACATCACGGCTTGAAACACCACGGTCGAAAACAAAAACGTTGTCTTGGGTCTTGTCGATCACCTTAAGAATTGCCTTGGGTATAGTGAGGTTTTCACTAATGTAACTCTGTTGTGTAAAAACCTCAACGCTGCTGGGAAACAAATTCGTCAGGGCGATGGTATATTTGATTTGTTTTTTGCCATCTTTCTTTCGGCCAACATTGATTCCTTGTTCCAGTTTGGTTGCAGTCTCACATACCATCGTTGAGTCTACCCGGGTTATCTTATACTTAAGCGATAATAATGATTCATCATATAAAAGACTGCACTGCTCATAAATTGACTCGTAAGCCTTTTCAAAAAAAGCAACATTCATTCTGGCCAAACGCGCAGACAGAGAATTATACTTGGTAGACTTGGTTCCCGGCAATTTAAACAATGCCTTAAACTTCCGGGAATTATAAAAATCCTCCAAGTACCGCAAGCCAACACGTTCTCCATTAAGCAGCCCGTAGAGTAAAAGATTGAATACGTTCTGACCATAGAGCTTTTTTACCTGGTAATCAACCTTGGTCTCAGAAGCCAAATCCAGTATAAGATCATCAGGAATGAGCTTTAATAAATCATCAACACCGATGCCTTCTTCTTTGAATCTTTTCATGGCTGGAAACTTCATCAAAATTAGGCATTGGTGATGAAAAAGGAATAGAAAACAGGTGAATACTTATTAACAAAACACCAACTCAAATTGTTAACAATCAGTATTTTGCGACCATTAACAGTCAAAATAAAGAATAATAAGTAAGATTATTTATTCCCCTGCAAAACCCTTGTTAACATCGTAGAACAAATGGTTAATAACCCAAACATTTTCAAAATGTCAAAGAACGAGAATTATTTAAATATATGTTTTGAACACTCTTATTTATTATTTCGCCATTTCGCTATATCGCTATTTCGCTTTTAACTAAGTTCTCCAACCAGTTCTTTCACGCTTCCAATTTTATGGAGCCTGCAATAAGCTTCTATTCCGTCAATAATTTTCAAGGTGACAGTAGGATCGATAAAATTTGCCGTTCCAACCTGAACTGCGGAGGCGCCGGCAAGCATAAACTCAATGGCATCCGTGGCATTCATGATACCGCCCATTCCTATGACCGGGACTGTTACGGCTTTTGAGACTTGCCAAACCATGCATAAAGCGACGGGTTTTATAGCAGGGCCCGATAACCCACCCGTAACTGTTGAAAGCACAGGTTTGCGTTTATCGGTGTCAATGGCCATTCCTAATAATGTGTTAATAAGAGAGATAATGTCGGCTCCCCCGTCAACTACGGCCTTAGCTATTTCCCTGATGGAAGTCACATTGGGTGAGAGTTTAACGATGAGGTCTTTTTTATAAACCTTGCGAACGGCGGAGGTTACTTCAGTGGCTGCAAGAGGGTTGGTTCCGAATACCATCCCGCCCTGTTTGACATTCGGACAAGAGATATTCAGTTCGATAGCCGGGATCTTCTCCAGTTCGTTGATCTTTTCGGCAACGGCAACATACTCTTCAATGGTTGACCCGGAAACGTTGACAATTATATTTGTTTCAAAATCTTTGATTGCAGGGTAGATCTCCTGGATAAAATAGTCGACACCCTTGTTTTGAAGTCCGACCGAATTCAGCATTCCGGAAGCTGTTTCTGCCATTCTTGGATAGGGGTTCCCATCACGGTTCTTGCCGGTAACTGCTTTAACCACGATCCCCCCAAGCCGTCCCGGGTTCACAAAATCCATGTACTCCTCTCCATATCCAAATGTCCCGGAAGCCGTCATTACCGGGTTTTTCAGGTTTAGATGAGATATTTTTACAGAGAGGTCTATCATAATTGGCTAATTAGTGAACTGGCGAATTGGTGAGTTTAAAGTTATCAATTACCATTTCAGTTCTTTTGTATTAAATACGGGTCCTTCCACACAAACCCGCTGGTTTCCATGGACAGTTGGAGTTATGCAGCAAAGACAAACACCGAATCCGCATGCCATTGTGTTTTCCAGGGAAACTTCGCATTCAATACCTTTTCTCGTTGCGATGTGTGCAATGGCTTTCATCATCCTTTCAGGGCCACAGCAGTATATCCGATCGAAAGCTTTTATTGATTTAAAAATCGAATGACCAGTCACCATCCCGGTTTCTCCTTCCGACCCATCTTCAGTTGTTACCAGTAAATCTCCGCACTGCTGATAAGCCTCTTTCTCAAAAATATCTTCCTTTCTTTTCCAGCCGGTTAGTATTGTCACATTAACATGCTGCTCTTTAAGCCACCTGGCAAGAAAGAAAAGCGGCGCTGCCCCACAGCCTCCGCCCACAAGCAACACGTTCTTTCCGGAAGGCAGGGTAAAAGAATTCCCGAGGGGATATATGACATTTACTTTTTCTCCTTCCCTTAAAAGTGAAAGGTGCCGTGTTCCTTCACCTTTAATTTGTATCAACAGGCGGAAGGTGTTTTTTAAAGGATCAAAGGCATGGATTGAAAAAGGCCTTCTAAGGAAAGTGCAAGGAGAATCTTTTACCAATATCTGAACAAATTGCCCCGGCAGAAATTGAGGAAGCACTTCAGGCGACTTCAGTTCCAGAATAAAATGCCGTTTGTTCAGATGTATATTCTCCATGACAACAAGTTCATGAAGAACTTTTTTCTCCTTCATTCGCAGTATCCTTGTTATTATTTTAAATTAGATTTTGGAGTAAAAATGATAATTAGCAATTCCAAAGTTTCTTTGTCCACAAAGACTATAATTGAAACAAATTCGCCGTTCTATTGCATACAGTTTTTGTTTCTTTGTTTTCTTTGTTTAGCTATCTTTATACTTATTGTTTAATTGCTTCAACAACTTTCTTAACTCCCTCCCTAACAAAATTTTCGATTACGGGTTGTGGAATTAATTCATAAGCGGTTGGCGGAGTATTATTTTCTTTTAGTTGGTTTAGTTTACAAATATTGTATATTGATTCAGGATAGAACTTTTTCCCAAATTTATATGGTACTTTACAGTTACAATCATCGTTTAGTTCAGTACATGGCGTTAATGTGAATGTATAACTTCCTCCATATTCATTGTTTTTTACTAAAATTAGTTTAAATTCTATTGAAGCCCCATATCTTAAGTAATTAATGTTCTTTAATATTACTTTTACGTCTTTTTTTGTATAAGCTCTATTGGTGTTGAAGGGAATCTTAGTGTCAACTTTGATAAGTTCTAAAATCAAATCAGTACCTGTTAAATCAGTTATTTTAGAATAATCTAAATCTTTTTGACTATTTATAACTTGATTAAAGAGTCCTCTGTCTTTTAAATTAAAACCCTGGAGAACTAATTCTTTTTCAATTGCTATGTATAAATGGCTGTTGGGGTCTGATTGAGTTGCACCTGCAGTATTTTGAGGAACTCTCAAAACAATAGAAGGATGTGGATTTTGTTGTAAAAAGGCTCGGATTTTTTCTGTAGCAATTAATTCATCTGGTATTGGTTTTAATTTTATATAACCTTCTTTAATACTACAAGAACTCAGTATAACTAGTGTAATAATGCTTGTTAAAAGGAAAAACTTTTTCATGGTTTTTGTCTTAAAATGGTTTATGATGGATTATTCTTTGTTTTCTTTTTTGTAACGGTTTCTTTCTTTTTCGATGTCGCCTCTTCGCCTACAGCTTTTTTCTCAGCAGGTTTCTTTTTCTTTGCTGCCGGAACAGTTACAAGAGGCTCCTCAGCCTTTTCTTCCGGCTTTTCTTCAATCTTCTCCTCTGCCTTTTCTTCAACTTTCTCTTCTGTCTTTTCATCAGTTTTCTCTTCTTCCTCTTCTGTAAAATCCAGGAGCTTATTTTCAATGAGAAGGTTATACCAGCTGATGATCTTCCTTATATCGGAGATATAAACCCGGTTGGGATCATAATCCGGAACAACTTCCAGAAAAAATGCCGTTAACTGTTTGTTATCGGATTTCGGATCAATTGCAGGTTTTCCTTCCAACTTCTCGTACATGACTTTTAATACATCTTTAAGCGGTTTATCTTCGGTTGCTGTGAAAATCGCAATTTCTTCCAATGAACTGATCTTTTCATGAGCGAAAGCAGGAAAACGCTTTTTATCCAATAGAGATTCGACTAATACTGCATTCTTCAGCTGTGAAACAACCTGGAATAACCCACTTCTTCCTGAGATCGATAAAATCTTACTTAAATCCATAAATACGACATTTTTGTACAAAAATAAGAAAAGTTGTTACTAATTGATAATTTTTATGCGTAACGTATCACGATTATTTTACTTTAAAACCCTATAATTCTTGTACTCTCCGATCAATACCCCTGTTTTCTTTTCAAGCCAACGCAATGCGCTGGAGATAGCATAAAACTTCTTCTGAGTCGGATCGAAATCAAACTTCCAGTTCTTCTCACTGATCCGTTTTTGCATGATCGAAGGGTGCGTTCCCTTAAAAAGTGCAAGAGAGTCAATCCCGGAATAATCAAAGGATTCCAATTCTGATCTTTTCCCCTTCATCCATTCTTCATCATGCCAGAGGGTATGGAAATATTGTAATTTCGACCGGATATATTCAGGAGGTTTTACCCAGCCATAATGACACATGATAGCGTCTACTGGCATTACCATAAGTTTTTTTCCTTCTTTACGGAAGCCTTGGGCATCTTTATACGATCGGATCTTTGTATCATTCCTAATAATCCGCACTTCTTTCCGGTACCACTTCCTTGAATCTGCAATAAAATCATATGAGCCATAAAAATGAAGGTAATTTATAACAAAACCGTCCACTTCCTGGTTTATCTCCCATTTTTTCATAGCCTCACTGAGTTTAGTGAGCCCATCTTCATGCAATACTTCATCGGCTTGGATATAGATGGCCCAGGTACTGTCATTAGAGATGGCATCAAATGCTTTGTTTGTTTCAACGGCAAGAACTTCACCTCCTTTGCGAAGGGATTCATCCCAAATAGTATCGATGATCCGGATTTTAGGTGAACCGATCGATTGGATCAGTGACCGAGTGCCATCTTCAGAATGTCCGACAGCCACAATCACTTCATCACACAGTGGCAGTATAGAAGAAATCGATTCCACAACAGGATAATCATATTTGATCGCATTACGAACAATCGTAAAACCGCTGACTTTCATCCTGAACTTTTTGTTATGGACTAAGAAAGGAATTATTCCTGTATAACTGGCTGGGGTAATTTTCTTCAGCTCATTTTTCACCTGGGTAGAATATTAAGGCCATCTATGAATTGATGTAGCTTTTGCTTGTCAATCTTTGCATTACCTCGGGTCAGGTCTTTCAGAGCTTCGAATGGATCTGGATAGTTTTCCCTGCGCAGAATAGTCTGGATTGCTTCGGATATTACTGCCCAATTCTCGTCCAGATCTTGCGTCATCTTTTCCTCGTTAAGGATCAGTTTATCAATTCCTTTTAACAGTGACCTGAACGCAATCATGGAATGTGCCATTGGTACCCCGATGTTCCTTATAACGGTTGAGTCGGTGAGGTCGCGCTGCAGGCGGGATATAGGAAGTTTAGCAGAGAGGTGCTCAAAAAGTGCATTCGCGATACCCAGGTTTCCTTCTGCATTCTCAAAATCAATGGGGTTGACCTTGTGCGGCATAGTGGACGAGCCGACTTCATTTTTCTTCACTTTCTGATGGAAATAATCCATAGAGATATAAGTCCAGATGTCTTTTGAAAAATTGAGCAGGATGGTGTTTATTCTTTTCAGGTTGTCGAAAAATGCGGCAAGGTTATCATAATGTTCAATCTGGGTCGTCGTAGTTGAACGATCCAGTCCCAGTGTATCCTGAACAAACCGGTCTGCAAAGTTAATCCAGTTTATAGATGGGTAGGCAACATGGTGGGCATTGAAATTCCCGGTTGCCCCGCCGAATTTGGCCGAAGATGGAATCGATTGCAGCAGGTTGGCCTGCTTTTCAAGTCTTTCGACGAAAACATAGAATTCTTTCCCAATGGTAGTAGGGGAGGCGGGCTGCCCATGAGTACGGGCCAGCATGGGTATTTTTTTCCACTCTTTGCTTTTACGTTTCAGGGCTTCCAGGATCTCATCCAGTAAGGGCTTGTATACATTCAAAAAGGCTTCCTTCAGTGCCAGCGGGAAAGCAGTATTATTTATATCTTGTGAAGTGAGCCCGAAATGTATGAATTCCTTGTACTCACCAATGTTGAGTTCGGTAAATTTCTCCTTCAGAAAATATTCGATGGCTTTTACATCATGGTTTGTGACCTTTTCAATCTCTTTGACTCGTATAGCATGTTCCAGTTCAAAGTGCTCATACAACGACCTGATCTCCGGAAATAATTCTTTCCTGAATCCCTGGAGCTGGGGAATTGGAATGTTGCACAGGGCAATGAAATACTCAACTTCCACCTTCAACCGGTAACGAATGATCGCCGATTCAGAGAAGTAAGCGGCCAGGGGTTCTGTCACTTTGTGGTAACGGCCGTCGATTGGGGATATTGCAGTCAGTGTTGGATCCATAAAGTCAGGTTTATTGAACATTATCCACCATGCAGTTAATTGTTGCAAAAATAGGGAATTCCAAGAACATTTTGTGATGTGTGATTTATCGATGATTCAGGATGTTGTTGATCCATACGGCAATTTTTTCTAAAACATCTGGAGACATAGTTTCCTCAATCTTGCCGTATTCGTCTACATTTCCTGTTTTTGCATGCTGGAAAAGGTGATTGGCATCAGGAATTTCCTCAATGGTATAACTGGAGTTACCACCAAAGATCAATGCTTTTTCAATTGCTTGCAGGTTTTCTTTTGCAGGAACCTGGACATCCAGCGACCCGTTCAAGGCTAACAAAGGACAATGAACTTTTGAGAGGTAATCAACGGGGTCGAGCACAAGAAATGTCCGGAACCAGGGCGATGTGCATTGTTTGATAAAAAGATCCATCTGTTGATCATCTAATTGAGAAAGTCCTTGCCCTTTTGGATTCTTCTTTTTTGAAGACTGGATTAGTGCTTTTATTTTGACTGCTGTTTTATCATTATCTGAGTTTTTCCTGATAATAGTATAGATCTGGATTCGTAAAAGATTATCATCCGCAAGTTCCTTCTCCGTAAAGCCTGTTCTTTTGTTGATCATCGCTGCCTGACATAGAAGGATCTGTTCCCCTGTCAATCCGGGGCCGGCCAGAAGAACAAGAAACGCAACGTCTGTTCTCTCTGATGCCAGTATCGGGGCAATAAGTCCCCCTTCGCTGTGACCGGCGAGCCCAATCTTTGCAGTGTCAATCTCTTTTTGTGTTTTCAGAAAATCCATTTCAGCGGAAACATCGGTTGCGAAATCAAGGGTTGTGGCTGTTGAAAAAGTCCCTGTTGATTTTGCGAAACCACGGTCATCACAGCGTAAAACGGCAATCCCTCTGCGGGTAAGGTAATCGGCCAGCACCAGGAAAGGTTTATGTCCCATCAATTCTTCATCCCGGTTTTGAGCGCCTGAACCGTTGATCAGGATAACAGCAGGAAAGGGCCCGCCTTTTTCAGGCAAGGTCAGCGTTCCGGCAAGATCAACTTTGGCTTCTTCATTCCTGATCGTGACTTCTCGTTCAAGATAAGGATAAGGAGGTTTTGGCTCCTGTGGCCTTTTCAGGCTATATTTTTCAAAGGAATGATGAAGATCCAGCGGGAAGGTCATCCCGCTTTGTTTCCATTGCCCTTTCAACGTGGAATAATTATCATCAAATCCCCCCTGGTACGATCCCATAAGAACCCTTGATTTTACGATCAGTGAATCTGCGGTAACTGTCACCTTACTGGTAGCAATCCCTTTTACTCCCTGGTCAGGACTGTCGATCGTGACATCAAGGTTATTCTGATCATCCGCACTAATGTTAATCACCAGGGTCAGCTCCGTCGAGCCTAATTTAATGGGTCCCGACCATGACCCCTTGATCTTTCCGATTAATTCCTGGCTCTGTGAAAACCCATGAACAGATAACATCATTAAGACCAACAATGATAAAATCCATTTTGAATTGAATGTAAAATTTTTCCTCATACTCTTAATTCTAATTTTGCCATTTTGCTATTTTTCTCCGCGTCACGCGTCACGATCTTACTACTTCACAACTGTCTTCGCATAACTGCTCGAATAAGCAGCAAAGAAACCAACTCCCTGATTACTGACATTTCCCGTTATATTCGCCGGGGGACCGGTGAAAAAAGGAATACTGATACCAGCCTCCTTGACCTGGCTTATAAAATTAAAATAATCCTGAGTGATGGCCGACAATTCAACCATAATGTTATCACCAGGATAAAGTGTTTCCCATAAATGGGAATTATTGATTCGGAAAGCTTGTGCACCGGTGATATATCTTCCTTCAAAAAACTGGTTATCGAACACGGCTACTTTGTTAATAGTATCCGACCAAAGCTGGTTGTTACGGTAAAGGTTAAGCATATAATAGTTTTTTTTGCCGGGCGGATCCTGTGCAGAATTGTCCACCTCCCAAACTCCGTCTTTTCCTTCAGAAGAGTTGAAAACTACCTGGATAGAATCGAGTTTTGTAACACTAAGAAGTTGACTGGAAGCAGTATAAATAGTCGTCCCTGCAATAACTTCAGGTAACGAAATATGCAGCGTATAATCTTTTCCGATAGTTCCTGCAAATTTAGGATTCGTAGCATAAATACCGGATTGTCCCGGAACTGTTTCTGTCAATGGAAAGGTGTTGATTCCATCTGTAAGTGAAACTGTTGCATTAACCATCCTGGGTGATGGAGCATCGGAAAAATAATCCGATGTCTTGGTCAGATTAATGAAATAAGCCATGGTGTCTGATTTGATATGGCCGTCGACGACCAGCCGGGTATAAGTTGAATCCAGCTTCAGGTTGATTTTCTCCGTGCAGGATGCCGCAATTATGGCCAAGGCAAGGATGATTGAAAAACGCTTATTCATTATTGAAATGGAAATTAAAGGTTATGGATGGAATGATCCCGAACAGGTAGATTTTTTCAGCATCTGTCACGTTGGGATTAACAGCATCCTGCTGGAATTCAATTGCCCAGGTATTATGGCGGTCATAAATGTTGTAAATAGATGCATTCAGATCCCATGTGAATTTTTTACCGGGCTTAGGCTTTGAAAACAGGGTGGCGGAAATGTCGAGACGATCGTATGGCTCGTAACGATAGGCATTGCGGGCAGAATAGATAGGAAAAATTTTACCGTCTATCTCTGCTCTTCCGATAGGAAATGTCAGCGGATTTCCGTCGGCATATACCCAATTAGCAGAAACCATCCAACGCTTGGATATTCTGTAGTTGAGGACAATTGCCACGTTGTTCGGCTTGTCATAGGATGTGGGATAGACATTTCCATCGTTGATCATTAGTATTTGCCTGAAAACCCGAGAATAGGTATAACTGATCCATCCATTCAGTTTTTTTTCATTCAACCTGAGCAGGAATTCGGCCCCATAAGACCATGCTTTGCCGGTGCGTAACTGCCCTTCAAGCGTATCATTGAGTAAAAGAACAGCATTATCTTTAAAGTCGATCACATGCTGCATCCATTTATAATACAATTCGACCGAGGTTTCGATGGTATTATGCCTGAGGTTTCTGAAATATCCCATAGCAACCTGGTCACAAAGCTGGGGTTTCACATTTGGGCTGGCAGGGAACCAGATATCCAGCGGAGTTCCCACCGTGGAGTTCTGTGCCAGTTGCAGGTACTGGTTTGTCCGCGCATAGCTTGCTTTTACCGAGGATTTTTCATTGAACTCATAAAGAAGCCCGAGTCGAGGTTCGATCCCGTAATAGGTATGGAAGAAATCTCCGGATTTATAAACCGTTGAATCGATGGCGTTGAAATTGGAGTTGTAATGATAAACTGTTCCCGGACCGATATTCTGAAACATTGACAACCTGACTCCATATTTTATGGTAAGATGCTCTCCGAATCGCTGTTCATTTCCTGCATATAAACCTGTTTCAAGTGCATAATTTTTCGGTACGCTTATTTCGTTGACGATAGATGTTCCGGTACCTTTGGCTACTCCCGGATCGATCATATGATAGGTTGAAGAAATTCCGAATTTAATGGTGTTACTGGGATTTAAAAAATAGCTGATATCTCCGTTCACCCCCAAGTCTTTCAGACTGGCGTTCCATTGAAATCCCGTGACATCGCCAGTTCCTCCATTAATTAAATAACGGTAATCACTGTAACTGATTGAAAAGTTGGCAAAGAGCTTTTGTGTAAAGAGATGATTCCACCTGAGCGTTCCTGTGCCATTGCCCCATTGAAGGCCTGCAAACTGGTTACTGAAGACATCCCTTCCAAAATACCCGGAAAGAAATATCTGATCGTTCTCTCCGAGTTTATAATTTATTTTAGCATTAAGATCATAAAAATAAAGTTTGTTATTCTGCAAAGCTTTATTTGAAGAAAGTGGCAAATACAAGTCTGCATAAGTTCTTCTTCCTGAAACAATAAAGGAACACTTATCATCAACAATGGGTCCTTCAACAGTAAGCCGACTGGAGATCAGTCCGATGCCGCCATTGACTTCATATTTCTTTGAATTCCCGTCATCCATGTGGATATCCAGGACGGATGCAAGCCTTCCGCCATATTCTGGAGGTATATCTCCTTTATACAGTTTAACGTCTTTGATCGCATCAGTATTGAATACCGAGAAAAATCCAAGCATATGAGAGGCATTGTAAACAGTTGCCCCATCAAGAAGTATCAGGTTTTGATCGGATGCGCCTCCCCTGACGCTGAACCCACTCGATCCTTCACTCACCGACTGTACGCCGGGAAGCATCTGGATGGCTTTGATAATATCGACTTCGCCGAACAGTGCAGGAATACTTTGAATGGTTTTGGTGTCCAACTTAAAGGTGCTCATCTCCGGTCTTGCCACATTATGGTCATTCTTTTCACTTGTAATCTCGACTTCCTTCAGATTTTCCTGTTGAACCGACAGTTCAATCTTTAAAAGGACATCCTTATCCAAGGTTACTGTTTTTTTTACGAAACCATAACCAAGGTAAGAAATGGTAACGGTATATTGTCCCTGAGGAAGAGAGATCGAAAAATGTCCATAGATATCGGAAACCGTACCTGTTTTCTTTTCAGCAATATAGATCGTTGCCCCGATGAGGGTTTCTCCATTCTGGCTATCAGTGACTTTCCCACTGATTGTGTATGTTTTTGGTCTTTCCTTTTGTGCTGATAAGTGCGCCAAATCCAATATAAAAAAGACAAGGATTATCAGAAATATGCGATGAATCATTCAGCAGATATTAGGGGTAAAAACTTAAAATGCCAGACCTCTTTAATTGCCTTGTAAATCTTTTCGTCATTGGGAAGAATTGCTTTCTCTAAGATTGGGTTAAAGCCAATAGGAGTGTATGTGGCTCCAATTCGTTTTACAGGAGCATCAAGGAAACGGAAAGCTTGTTCCTGGATCATGGACGCAATTTCACTGCCAAACCCTGAAAACGCTTTGTCCTCATGCACGATGAGGGCCCGATTCGTTTTTTTTATCGACTTCAGTATAG
This sequence comes from uncultured Bacteroidales bacterium, assembly GCA_963785325.1. Taxonomy (GTDB): domain Bacteria; phylum Bacteroidota; class Bacteroidia; order Bacteroidales; family FEN-979; genus FEN-979. The sequence goes on from CAWAVC010000026.1 coordinate 17,134, forward strand.
TTTCAGTGTCAAGTGGGACGATGGAACGAATATCAATGACTTCAATCTGTATCTTATTTTCGTTGGCAATCTTTTCGGCTGCACGAAGACACATGTGTGTTGTATTCCCATAAGTGATAACGGAAAGGCGATCGCCAGTCCGGCGAATCCTTGCTTTGCCGAAAGGAACTTCGAAATTATCGGGAACTGCAGCTATTGCTGCAGGATCGTTGTAAAGGGCCTTTGGTTCAAGAAAAACCGTCGGACCTTTTGAACGGATGCTGGTTCTGAGTAACCCGGCAGCATCATCGGCAAAAGATGGATATACAATCCTCAATCCCGGCAGAGTTGATAAGGCGCTTTCGATAGTCTGTGAATGATAAAGACCGCCACCGATATATCCTCCGCAAGCCAGCCTTATCGTGACATTGGCAGTGAACTGACCATTGCTACGCCAGTAGTCGTGTGACATTTCTACAAGTTGTTCCATGGCTGGCCAGAAATAATCAGCAAATTCTGCACCTTCAATTACAATCCGGATTTTTTGTCCGAACCTGCTCATTCCATTTGCAGTACCGACAATGTAATCTTCTGCAATCGGGGCATTGAAAACTCTTTTCACACCGAATTCCTGCTGCATCCCCTTTGAAATATTAAAGATTCCTCCCTTTTCACCACTAGCCATATCCTGTCCCCACATAAAAGTGTCGGGATTTAACCGGAATTCTGCCTTCAGTGTTTCATTAAGAGCTTCGATGAGCTTTCTTTTTGGGCCACTTCCATCTGGAATTCCATCCGGATATTTTTCTGATTTGTAAGGTTCTGCAGTAACAAAATGGAATATACTTGCCGGATCGGGATCAGGTGCTGCCATTGCTTTTTTGTGCGCTGAAGAAATCATCTGTGCTACGTCTTCTTCGATAGCTGAAAGTTCTTCTTCTGTATATTTTTCAGAATAAAGGAGGATCTTTCTGAATTTTGCAAGCGGATCCAGCATACGGACTTCCTGTAATTCTTCCGGCTGCGATAAAGTTCTTGGCGATCGCTGTTGGAATGAGATCCGATACGTATACAATTAGCATAAACGATGACTGGCCTTCCTTTTTCGAGAACAGTTTTCTTCGCTTTCAGCATGGCATTCATAGAGTTGAACACATCCTTACCATTGCAGTAAATAACACTGAGATTTTTAAAAGCAAGAAAATTATCAGAAACCCTTGGATTAGCAGTCTGATCTGATTTCGGTACAGAAATTCCGTAGCCGTTATCCTGGAAAACGAAAATAACCGGCAACTTTTCCCGGCTGGCTCCATTGATAGCTTCATAAACATATCCCTCAGAAGCGGATGATTCACCTTGTGAACTAATGGCCACTCCTTTCGCACCGTAATATTTCATGGCTCTTGCTACGCCCACAGCATGCAAAGTGTGGTTCCCGGTAGAGGAAGAAACATTATGAATATTCCATTCAGGTTTGGCAAAATGATTTGACATGTGCCGTCCGCCACTCGCAATATCAGTGGCTTTGGAAATCCCGTTCAGGATGATCTCTTCTGCTGTGAGACCAGCAGAGATCGCTGTTAGCATATCCCTGTAATATGGGAAAAGATGATCGGTATGCCGATCGAAGACCTGGCCAATAGCCAACTGAATTCCGTCGTGACCTGCATATGGCGCGTGATATGACCATCCAAGGGCTTGTTTAAGATAATTTGGAGCTTTCTCGTCTAGCTTTCTGCCAAGGGTCAGGAGATAGAACCATTTTCGCAAGATTTCCTTATCGGTGCTTTTGATGGTGAACTCCTTATCCTCCTTCCTGATGGCCAATTGTTTATATCTGCTGTTTGTTGTCATGGCCGGATAATATGAAACTCACCTTTTTCATTTAGTTTGATGATTCTCGAAGGCTTCACTTCTTGTAGAACATCCTGGTACAACTTGACGACATAATCAACATGATCTATGATTTCTTTAGAAATACACTTGAAAACCATGGGGGCAGGTTCACCGGAGATGTTGGCAGATGAAGAAATAATAGGTTTCCCAAACGTCCGGATCAGGTTTTTGCAGAATTCATTTTTCACGATGCGTATAGCAATCGAATTATCTTTCGCAATCACATTTTTTGCTATATTTTTCGCCTTCGGATATATGATTGTCAACGGACGTTCAACATTTTTCATCAGGTCTCTGGCAATATCGGGAAAAGTTTCAACATATGTTGAAATGTCCTTCATATCTGCAAGAAGAATGATAAGGCTTTTACTTTCAACACGTTTCTTCAGAAGATATATTTTCTCAACAGCTTTTTGACTTGTCGCATCACATCCTATTCCCCATATGGTATCGGTCGGATAAAGGATAGTACCTTCCTTCTCCAGGACTTCAACGCAGTTCTTTATTTCATTTTTCATTGCGAAAAGCATTTCTTCATTCATTATTAAAGTCAGTGAAGTCTAACATCACAGTGTAAAATTACGTTAAAAATTGTCTTTAATTGTGTGAGGAAGCAATTTCGGGTTTCAAAGGCGGGCAACAAGCTGATCTACATTTATTTGTGTAGCACAGCGAAAATGTTTTTCAGGGCAGGAAATGTAACCATGGATTCCGCAGGGACGGCAGTAAAGTTCACCGGTTTCCACGATTTTTGAATTATCCGAAAGCGGGCTAAATCCAAAACGGGGAACTGTTGAGCAATAAATTACTGTAACAGGAGCATTCATGGCAGAAGCAAGGTGCATGGGGGCCGAATCATTGGTAAAATTCATACGACCATCCTTCATTAAGGAAGCTGACTCCAGGAAGGAAAGTTTACCAGAGAGATCAATACAGTCCGGGCGTCCTGACTGACGGATGATTTCTTTACACAACATAGTATCATTCAGGGAGCCAAGAAAATAGATTTTCGTTTGAGCAGGGAAATAACTGATGAACTCCACCCATTTTTTCAGTGGATATTGTTTTGTGTACCAAAGAGAAGCGGGAGAAATTGTGTAATAGACGCCTGATTTGTATGCCGCCGTTTTTGCCTGGTCAGTCAAAGAAGGATAGAGCCTTGGTTTAAAAAAGGAGGAATCAGTCAGCGTTTCGATCAACATAAGGTTCCGTTCAACTTCATGAATCCCTTCACGGAAAACATGAGGAACAGAAGTGGTATAAAACATAGAAAATGGATTTTTTGAAAACCCAATCCGGATCTTTGCCTTCGAAAATGCCGTCAGGATTCCGGTAAGAGCAAACCGCTGGATATTGATGACGGCATCATATTTCTCTTTCCGGATCATTCCGAAGATCCGTAAGAAATTCCTGAATTTACACTGGGCTTTATTCCATGTGATTATTTTATTAAGAAAAGGATGATTGAGGAAAAGTCCATCCATGCCTGTTTTGATTAAAAAATCGAGTGATGCATCGGGGTAAAACTTGTGCAGTTTCTCGATTATCGGCGTAGCGAGGATCACGTCACCAATGGAAGCGGTTTGTATTATCAGGATCTTTTTCAATAATATGAAGAGTTAAACACTTACACCGTATTCTCTTAAAGTAAGGTTCAGCGATGTTTTCAAATCGGTAGATTCTTTTCTTTTCCCTATAATAAGCGCACATGCAACAGAATAGGATCCTGCCGGGAATTTCTTCTCGAAGGAGCCTGGGATTACAACTGAACGGGGAGGGATATAACCTTGCATCTTAATGGACTCACTGCCTGATACATCAATGATCTTTGTGGAGGCGGTCAATACAACATTAGCTCCCAGTACAGCTTCTTTAGCAACCCGCACCCCCTCAACAACAATGCATCTGGAACCTAAAAAACAATTATCTTCGATAATTACCGGGGCTGCCTGGATGGGTTCAAGGACGCCTCCAATTCCAACTCCACCACTCAGATGGACATTTTTCCCAATTTGTGCACATGATCCTACAGTAGCCCAGGTATCCACCATTGTGCCGCTATCGATATAGGCTCCAATATTGATAAATGATGGCATCATGATCACGCCTTTTGCAATGTATGATCCGTACCGTGCAATGGCATGCGGCACAACACGTACCCCGAGGGCTTTATATCCTTTTTTTAATGGGATTTTATCATGGAACTCGAAAGGACCAAGTGATATGGTTTCCATCTTCTGTATTGGAAAGTACAGAATCACTGCCTTCTTAATCCATTCATTAACACTCCAATCTGTGCCGGTTTGTTGAGCGATGCGTATCTCACCTTTATCCAATAGATCAATTACATCCCTTATTACCTGCTGAACATTCGATTCATGAAGCAATTCGCGATTTTCCCAGGCTTGTTCTATAATTAACCGAAGATCTTTCATTCTTATTAGTTAATATGAAAGATCAAAAATAAAGGAAATTTACGATTGGACGGTTTTCGATTTTCAATATATGATTCTCTCATACTAATATATTCACTATTAAATCTCTATCTTCAGCGCTACTCTTTATTCTTCATTTTTCATTCTTTCTGCTCGTTTCCAATTCATTTGTACCTTTGTAGCGATTTTAGAAAAATGGGAAGAATTCTTGCAATCGATTATGGTCAAAAAAGGGTTGGGCTTGCAGTGACAGATGAGTCAAAAATTATTGCTACAGCATTAACAACAGTTGCAGCAAAGGATGTCATAGCCTTTCTGAAAGACTATATTTCACGTAACAAAGTGGAGTGTTTTGTTGTAGGAGAGCCCAGGCAAATGAACAATATAGCTTCAGAATCGGCAAAATATATCGAACCTTTCATAAGGAGACTGAAATCAGAATTTCAAGAGATCCCTGTTGAAAGAATGGATGAACGGTATACCTCTGTCATCGCTGCGAAGGCAATAAGGGATTCCTGGTTGAAGAAAAAAGATCGCAGGGATAAATCACTGGTGGATACTGTCAGCGCCGTCATCATCCTACAATCGTTTATGGAGAAAAGAACGATGAAAAATTGAGTTCGTCGCTGCAATAATTACTACTTAAAAAAACAAACATAAAATGATACTTCCGGTTTTAGCATTTGGTCACCCGATTTTAAAAAAAGTCGCAAAAGAAATACATCCAGATTATACAGGTTTGACGCAGCTTATCAGCGATATGTATGAAACCATGTACCAGTCTGATGGTGTTGGTTTGGCAGCTCCACAGGTGAAACAATCAATCCGCCTTTTTGTCATCGATGCAGCTCCCTATGCCGAAAAACATACAGAAGCAAGAGGGTTCAAGAAAGTATTTATCAATGCAAAAATTTATAAAGAAGAAGGCGAAGAATGGGCATTTAATGAAGGGTGTTTGTGTTTTCCGGGAATCCGCGAAGACGTTATGCGGAAACCGGTGATCAACATTCGTTACCAGGATGAAAATTTTCAACCCCATGATGAAAGATATGATGGAATCATAGCCCGTGTTATCCAGCATGAATATGATCACACCGAAGGAATCCTGTTTGTCGACAGGTTGAGTTCATTGAGGAAAATGCTACTGAAAGGTAAGCTGAATGATATCTCAAAAGGAAATATTGATGTGTTTTATAAAATGATTTTTCCTTTACAGAAAAAAGGAAGGAAATAGGAATAAACGAATGAAAAATTCTGAATTAATATCCCGTACTAATAATTTATAATCTTAACATACCATACATAATTAATTTTTTTAATCAATGAGAAAATCCATTTTACTCGTAATTATTTTAGTGTTTGCCATTTTAACGGGTTGCAGCCCATCCAGGGAAAAATCAGTTAAAACGATTACTTCCCTTGAAACCAGGTTGTTTTCCCCCTCAGCTGCAGGGTTTGATAAAGTCAAGGCCGATAGTCTTCTATCGGCTTACGAATCCTTTATGAAACATTTTCCAAAGGATTCGCTGACTCCTAAAATCACATTCAAAGCTGCAAACTTGAACATGAATATGGGAGATGGCACGAAGGCCATCGAACTCTTTGACAAGTTTATCGAAAAATATCCGGATAATCCAAAAGCTGCTGTCTCCATGTTTTTCAAAGGCTATATTTACGAAAACCAGATTAAAAACCTGGATAAGGCCAAGGAAATTTACTTGCAGTTCATTGAAAAATACCCCGACAACGATTTTACGAAGGATGCCAGGATCGCATTGAAAAATCTCGGCAAATCTCCGGAAGTCATGGTCCAAGAGTTCGAAGAAAAACAAAAAGCCGACAGTATCCGGATTGCAGATTCACTGGCCGCTTTGAAGCCGGTGAAGCATCTGAAGAAAAAGAAATAGCTTGGATTTGGTACTCTTTATTTAAAAAAGTTCTCCATCGCATTTGCCAAGTCGGAGGGAGTGCCCTCTTTTGACAATCGTCCTTCCTGGCTGAAGGAGATTTTTCCACGTTCTTCCGAAACTATAATAGCAAAAGAATCAGATTTTTCAGTAATCCCTACGGCAGCACGGTGCCGTAAGCCATAATTGGCTGGGATTTCCGGGTTACTGCTAACCGGGAGAATACAACGTGCAGCACGAATTATTCCACCGGAAATGATGACTGCTCCATCGTGAAGAGGACTATTTTTAAAAAAAATCGTTTCCAGGAGAAACTCTGAGATCCTGGCATCCACAACCTGCCCCGTTTCGATATAAGCTTTCAATTCATTTTGCCCTGTAATCACGATCAGGGCACCGGTATATGTATCGGCCATTTTCTGACAGGCTTTCACAATCGTATCAATATGAAAATGGATAGGATCCTCCACTTGAAACTTCCAAAAGAAAAACCGTTTCCGTGTCGACCTTATAATTCTGGTATTTCCCACAAGAAGGAGAAACTCCCTGATCTCTGGCTGAAATACCACAATCAGTGCTATAAATCCGACACTGATGAACTGTCCCAGTATCTCACTAAGCAGTTGCATCTGAAATGCCTTGACCACTTTCCATATCAGGTAAACTGCAATGATTCCAATAAAGATCCGAATAGCAGCAGTGCCTTTTACAAGGTTATATACCTCGTATAGCAAAACAGCAAAGAGAATAACATCGATGATATCAATGATGTGAATATTAAATAGGCCGTTAATGCTGAGGAGAAACAAAATTATTTAATTAGAAATTATGAGTTGGAATTATGAAAGATGATTTCGGCAAAAGTAAGAAATTTCCTGCATTCCAGCATTCAATTCCCATAGGCCTTTACTAACCTGATGGCTTCCACTGCTTCCTTCACATCATGAACACGTAAAATATTTGCACCTTTCATGAGCGCGATGGTATTCAGAACTGTCGTTCCGTTTAGTGCTTCCTTAGGCTTGATCTGTAAGACACGAGTGATCATTGATTTCCGGGAAAGTCCGGCTAGGAGGGGTAATCCGAATGAACGGAACGATTCGAAATGATGAAGCAATTGGAAATTATTCTCGACTGTTTTTCCAAAACCGAATCCCGGATCAAGGATCAACTGGTCAACACCAGTGGGAAGAAGATCGATCCTGGTATGAAAAAAGTCATTAACCTCAATTAATACATCCTTATAATGAGGGTTGATTTGCATATTATCAGGCGTTCCCTGCATGTGCATAAGGATATAAGGAATATGATATTGGGCAACCAGATTAAACATCTCATTGTCAAACCGTCCCCCATAAATATCATTGATCATCGTTGCACCATGCTCGATGGCGGCTTTGGCTACTGGTGAACGGAAAGTGTCAATTGAAATGATAACCTCACTAAAATGTCCACGGATGGCTATAAGTGAGGGCAACAACCGGGCCATCTCCTCATCCTGGGTCACGGGAAGTGCTCCTGGCCGCGTCGACATGGCGCCAATGTCTATTATGGTAGCCCCTTCAGTGATCATCTTATCAACATGCTTTAGCTGGTCGATAATATTTAAATATGATCCTCCATCGTAAAAGGAATCCGGTGTGATGTTCAGTATCCCCATTACAACCGGCGTAGTTAAGTTTATCCTCGTGTCGCCATACTTAAGAATAAATGAAGAAGTATTGAGATTTTCCAGCATGCCGGTCAATTAAAAGTTCATAAAGCTATAAAGTTTATTTTCAGATTTCATCCTTCATTCCCATCATCTATCCTCCATTCCCTATCCTTAAATATCCGACTCCCTGTTAAGAAATTTCTAAAAAAGAAAATTCAAAATTACTATCAAAATTCAAATAGTTCTTACCTTTAACCAATAAAAACAGACAGATCTCTTGAACCTATGACTGACATCGGAAGAACTAACAAAAAATTTGAAACAATTATCCAAAAATGTCGTTTTATATTTCTGACTAAAATGAAAGATTATGGCAGCTCATGGAGGATTTTAAGAATACCTTCGCTGACTGACCAAATATTTATTAAAGCAAACCGCATTCGCAGCATTGAATCAAAAGGTATCCGGAAAGTGGATGAAGGGATAATCCCCGAATATATAGGAATTGTCAATTATTCAGTCATAGCCCTGATCCAAATCGAACTCGGGGAAAATGGAGAGCAGAACTTATCCCTGGAAGATGCAGAAAAGCTTTACAATAAACACATATACAGCGCCCGAGACCTCATGATGAATAAAAATCATGATTATGGGGAAGCATGGAAAGAAATGCGATTGAGCTCATTCACAGATATCATCCTTATGAAATTGATGCGTATAAAACAGATCGAGGATAATATGGGAAAGACATTCATCTCTGAAGGGATTAACGCCAACTACCAGGATATTATAAATTATTCGATCTTCGCATTGATCAGACTTGAAGAATAACTTCGTTGAATTCGCTCCTTTCTATAGATAATATGATGAAAGGTGGCTTGGACTATAAACATTAACCTTGTCAATACAATGAAAATTTTTCGAAATATCAGTCGTATTTTAGTAGGATTGGTATTTATTTTCTCCGGATTTGTAAAAGGGATTGATCCTTTGGGATTTTCTTATCGCCTGGAAGATTATTTCCAGGTTTTCGGTATGTCCTGGGCCATTCCATTCGCTCTTTATTTAACTATTTTCTTATGTACTCTTGAATTAACTATCGGAATCTCCTTACTTTTTAATCTGTGGATTAAAGGGTTTGCCTGGGCCTTGCTCGTGATGATGATTTTCTTTACTTGTCTGACTTTTTTTGATGCAATTTACAACCTTGTTCCCGATTGCGGGTGTTTTGGGGATGCAATAAAATTGACGAATCTTCAAACTTTCCTGAAAAATATTATTCTGTTTATATTTGTCATTCCTCTTTTCGCAGGTAGAAAGAAATTCAAAGACTGGGCCCCCGAGTGGGCTCAGAAGATTTTCCTGTTGATCTTCGGACTTTCCTTCCTGGGAGTATCCATATATTGTTACAGGCATTTGCCGTTTATTGATTTTATGGGGTGGAAAGAGGGAAATAAAATTAATGTACCGGCAACACCACTGAAATTCTATGTGACTTATAAAAACAAAATAACCGGTGAAGAGATGGAATACCTAACCCCTAATTATCCATGGAATGATTCAATTTGGAGGTCTCAATGGGTTTTCAAAAGTCAGCGTTCAGTAGATCTTTCAAGAAATCAGGCGCTGGCATTAAGGATAGAAGATGAACATGGAAATGATGTTTCTGCTTCCATCGTGAATAATCCTGATCTGCAGTTTATACTTGTAGCCTATGATCTTGCGAAGACTGATACTGCTGCATTTCACAAGATCCTGCCATTCTACAAACAGGCCATCAGGGAGGGTTACTCTTTTATTTGCCTTACTAGTTCCCTTCCTGATGAAATTAGAAAATTCAGAATGAACAATGGGGCTGGCTTCATTTTTTACAATGCCGATGACGTGGTATTGAAGATGATGGTGAGATCAAATCCAGGTCTGATCCTGATCCGCAATGGAATCGTCATAGCTAAATGGCCGTTCCGAGGTTTCCCATCCTATGATATGGTAATTGAAAAATTCAAGAATCCATAATGGGATTCAGCAGATTATAAGGAAAGTGAATGGGGCAATTTTTTTTGAAACGGTTGTTTTATGGATTTCTAGTCCTCATTGGAGTCATCATAATCAATTTCTTTTTGTTCAACATTCTTCCAGGTGATCCCGCCAGAATGATGTTAGGCCAACGGGCAGATATATCTTCTGTAGAAGCCATCAACAAGGACCTTGGAAGGGATAAACCGCTGCTTACCCAATTCTTTAATTATCTCAACGATCTTTCTCCTGTATCTGTTCACAACGATATTAGTTCCTCAAGTTACTGGTACCTTGATCCTTTAAAATATGTCTCCTTTGTAAAGTTAATCCCGGTTTCTAAAAATGCTGTACTTGTCCTGAAGATACCTTACTTACGAAGATCCTACCAATCGAAGAAACAGGTTGGTGAGATTCTGGTTGAAGGATTTGTCAATACTATAATCCTCGCTGTGGTCGCTATGACATTTGCTATTTTCTTCGGGATTATTATTGGGATTATTTGTGCACTCAACAAAAATGGATTTGTTGATCGCATATCCCTTGTCTTTTCTGTGTTGGGAATGTCACTGCCTTCATTTTTTGCGGCGATACTGGTGGCATGGATTTTCGCTTTTATCCTGGGAAAATACACAGGGTTGAATATGGCAGGGAACCTTTTTTCAGTGGATGATTTTGGAAGAGGGGAACACCTCGATCTGAAAAATTTGATTCTACCTGCCTTCACGCTTGGCATCCGACCCCTTGCCATTGTAGTGGAACTGACTCGAAATTCACTTCTTGAAGTGCTTTCACAAGATTATATCCGGACCGCAAAAGCGAAAGGATTAAGCAGATTCCGTATTCTCATGCAGCACGCCTTACGGAATGCCATGAATCCTGTTGTCACAGCTATCTCAGGATGGCTGGCTTCCTTACTTGCCGGAGCAGTTTTTATTGAATACATTTTCGACTGGAAAGGGATTGGATTGGTAATCGTTAATGCGCTTGAAAAATATGATTTCCCCGTACTCATGGGAGCCGTGCTTTTCATCTCTATAATCCTTGTCATAATTAATATTCTGGTGGATGTTGTTTATGGGATGCTGGATCCAAGGGTGAGGGTGCAATAAGAAGCCTGAGGATTGAGTTTATTTACAAGGGGACGAGTTGACTGTTTGAAGTTGTGTCTTGAGATTTTATTTGAAATTAAAAATAAAAATTATAAAATGAGAAGAAAAATTGTAGCGGGTAACTGGAAAATGAATATGTCATTTCCAGATGCCGAAGAACTGATTGCAGAAATTGCTGATAAGCTCGAATCAATGGATACCCTTCACCATGATGTGATCCTCTGTCCACCTTATGTTTATCTTGAAATGGCCACCGATATTGCCGAGGACTCGGTCTTCAGTGTCGGTGCACAGAATATGAATGAAAACGATTCAGGGGCTTATACAGGTGAAATTTCAGGACCTATGCTGACCTCGATGGATGTGGAATATTGCATCATAGGTCATTCGGAAAGAAGAAATTATTATGGAGAAAATCATTCATTACTGGCAAAAAAATTAGATGCTGCAATAAGAAATAACATCAAACCGATATTCTGTTGTGGGGAAATACTCATGGAAAGAGAAACAGGAAATCATTTTGAAGTGGTCAAAAAGCAATTGGATGAATCCTTGTTTCACCTTAATGCTGAACAGTTTGAGCAGGTCGTGATAGCCTATGAACCAGTTTGGGCCATCGGTACAGGAGTCAATGCCACGCCTTTCCAGGCGCAGGAGATGCATGCATACATACGTCAGCAAATTGCAATGATGTACGGCGAGAATCAGGCTTCCGAAACCAGCATCTTATATGGAGGAAGCTGTAATTCCTCGAATGCCCGTGAACTCTTTTCTCAGGAAGATATAGATGGAGGCCTCATCGGGGGCGCATCTCTTAGGGCAGACGAGTTTTTAAAGATTGTCACTTCATTCTGATATGGACTACATAGAGATCCGCATTTATCCTGCTTCAGAAGAAAAACGTGAGATCATTATTTCCCTGCTTGCTGAAGTGAATTTTGAAAGTTTTAAAGAGACAGAAGATGAACTTCTTGCCTATATACAGTTTAATAAGTACTCTAGGGAAGATATAAAACGGGTTTGTGATCAGTTTGAAGTAAAATTTTTCGAAAAACGAATTCCTGATCAAGACTGGAATATTGAATGGGAGAAAAACTTCGAACCGGTACTGATCGCAGGAAGATGTTACATACGTGCTCCTTTTCATACTGCACAGCCAGATTATGCTTTCGAACTCATTATCGAACCCAAAATGTCTTTTGGTACAGCCCATCATGAAACCACAGTCTTGATGATCGAGATGATGATGGAGATGGATTTCAATGATAAGAAAGTACTCGATGTGGGGTGCGGTACTGGCATTCTGGGAATACTTGCTGGTAAAATGGGCGCCTCGGAAGTCGATGCCATTGATAACGACAGTTGGGCGTTTACCAATGCTATGGAAAATAAAGAAAGAAACCATGCAGCACTTATGAATGTGAAGATGGGAGATTTAGATGTTGCTGGTCCGGATTACAATATCCTGCTTGCAAATATTAACAGGAATGTTCTTTTATCTCATATACCGGAATATTCAAAAAGGATAAAAAAAGGTGTTTTGATGATGAGTGGTTTTTATGATGAAGACTTTGGAATAATACGGAAAACAGCAGAATTATATTCATTTACACTCGATAGAGTCCTTACTAAAAATCAATGGGTTGCCGTTCGTTTTATAAAATGAAACATTATCTTTCAAGACTGGCGCTCTACTTTTTGATGCCGCTCGCTCTCTCTCTTTATTCTCAAGTTAATTTAGCGCAAAAGATAACACGTTTTTCAGGAGATTCAACGAAATTTATCGATGAACTCAACAGCGTATTTTCCCCGCTGGTAGCCAATGAATTGAAGATGAGCACCACTCTGATGAAAGAATTCATTCAAAAATGGAACACTGAGAAATATGATCCCGGAAAGAAAAAACTCATATATTCCATTGGCAACCAAATGCTCAAAAAAGGACTTAGACCTTACCCGGATTTTTATGATTACATAAAAGCATTGAATGTTTTTATAGATTCCCAACAGCCGGATGATCGGTTTTATGAGTGGTTTACGGTTTTGAGAGGCCTCCAGGAAAATAAAAATAATCGCTATTTTGTCCAATTTATTGAACAATGTATTTACCTTTTCGGTGAGAATTTAGTTTATAAATCCCAAAGTGCACGATGGAAGATCATTACTCCCGATTACCATATGAAATTTGATTCAATTCCCTTCATTATTTTCAGTCCTACGATGCTAGCTTGTTATGCCAACGATGACAGTCTTGTAATCTTCAATACCCGTGGGATTTTTTATCCGCTTACGTTTTTGTGGATTGGAAAGGGAGGAAAGGTCGATTGGCAGAGAGCCGGGTTGGATCCATCACAGGTCTATGCGAATATAAAAAATTACCAGATCCAGATGAAATACGCCAAGGTAGAGGCGGATTCAGTCGAATTCTTTAATAAGAAATTCTTTTCTTTTTCATTATTGGGAAAATTCTGCGATAAAGTTCTTGCTAATGTTACCGAGGATCTGGCACAATATCCAACATTCAGTTCCTATGATAAAACCATTGGCATCAAGAACATTTTCAAAAATATTGATTACTTGGGAGGATTTGCGATGGAAGGCGCAAAAATTCTTGGAACCGGATCAAAAACATCGGATGCCAGACTTGTTTTCCGAAAAAATAATACGGAATTTGTGAAGATTTACTCCAAGTTATTTGTTATCCGCACAGATCGTATAAACTCTGCCAAAGCATCTATCACAATCTATCATGAGAATGATTCAATTTACAATCCGGTTCTTACGATGAAATACATCGACGAAAAGAGAGAATTGATGATGACACGGGAAGAAAGGATTACAATGATAAGCCCCTGGTTTGATACCTGGCATCAGCTTGAAATCTATTGTGAGTCGTTGACCTGGAAGACGAATGAACCGCGGATGAATTTTGAGATGATGAAAGGTCCTAATCAGGAAGGCCATGCAATTTTCGAATCTTCAAACTACTTTGCCCTTCAACGTTATGATAAGTTACAGGGGATAGACGAATTCAACCCGCTGTATATACTTAGAAATTTTTCTGAGAAATATAAAACCCGTGATTTTACATTCGACCAGATCGTGACTTTTTGGGAGCGACCACCTGAAGAGGTAGAAGCACAGTTATTGACATTGGCCTACAAAGGATTCCTGTTTTACGATCCGGATAATAAAACAGGCAGGATCAAGGATAAATTAATCAATTATGTTAAAGCGCGAGATAAGAAAATCGACTATGATGTGATTTTTTTCAATTCAATTGTAACTGCAAAAAGTAACGGGATCCTGACACTCGACAGCTTCGATCTGGTAATACAGGGTGTTGCCAAGGTCTTCCTGAGTGATTCCCAACAAGTGTATATTTATCCTTCAAAAGAGCAGGTAATCATGAAAAAAGATGGTGACTTTCTGTTTTCAGGAAAAGTGGAAGCTGGCCTTTTCGATTTTTATACTAAAATGAGTTCATTTGAATACAACAAATTCAAGTTGAATCTGCCTTTTATAGATTCGATGGCTGTTTATGTAAGAAGTCGCACAAAAGACCCGAAAACCCAGACTTATCCTTTGGTAAAAGTTTCAACATACATTACAAATCTCAGTGGTGACTTACTTATTGATGATCCAAAGAATAAATCCGGGATGAAAAAATTTCCCGAATACTCTATCTTCCATAGTAAAAATGTCTCTTATGCAAACTGGGAGAAAAAAGAGGTATACAACGGAATCTATAAAAAAGATAAATTCTTTTTCAGTGTTGACCCATTTACAGTGAAAAGTATAGGATCATTTCAAACAGACAGTCTTCAGTTTAAAGGTGTTTTGGTTTCTTCAGGAATTTTCCCGGATATCAGAGAACCGCTTAAAGTACGTCCGGATTATTCCTTTGGGATTGAATCGAATACCGGACTTGTTGGCTTGCCTGCCTATGGAGGGAAAGGCACTTTTTTCTCGAAGATAGATATGAGTAACCATGGCCTGAGAGGGAATGGTAAACTTATCTATTTGAATTCGACCTCTTTATCGGACAACTTTATTTTTTATCCTGATTCCATGGCAACAGTAGCGAAATCGTTTGTTACCACAGAATTATCGGAACAGGTAGAATGTCCAACCGTGAAGAGCGATTTAGTACGTGAATTCTGGAAACCTTATAAGAATATACTTAAAGTGTCCAGCATCAGCAAAGATATTTCTATGTATAACGGTGAAGCGGCCTTGGCAGGTAGTTTAAATCTGACACCGGTAGGATTGACTGGTCAGGGAACCATAAAGATCAGGGATGCTGAGATGGAGGCCTTCTTATTTGAGTTTAAGCGAAGGGTATTTGATGCGACAGTGGATGTTTTCAGGATTAAGTCATTAAACCTTTCAGACCTGAGCATTTCTACAAGGAATTACCTTACCCACTTTGATTTCGATCAATTGAAAGGTGAATTCAAGTCAAGCCGGGGAATTTCCAGGGTGGACTTTCCTGTCAACAAGTATGCTTGTTTCATGGATCGGTTTGATTGGCTGGTTGAACGACACTCCATCCGTTTTTATAATGAGCGGGATCAACAGGCTGAAATTGCTGATACGCTGAATGCTGAAAAACTGATAAATTACAAATTCCCGGGAACAGGGTTTGTGTCTACTCATCCACTACAGGATTCTCTGAGATTTTTTTCCCAGCAGGCAACTTATGATCTAAATACCAATATCATTAGTGCTGAGGATGTAAAAGTTATCAGAGTAGCCGATGCAGCGATTTTTCCCGATTCAGGGAAAGTGTATATTCACCCTGAAGCTAACATGAGGCCCTTGAACAAGGCAAGCATTATTGCCAATACAAATAATAAATTTCATCACTTTTATAATTGCAACATAAATATTACTTCACGGAAAAGGTACACCGGCAATGGCTTTTATGACTACATTGAAAAAGACAACCAACGGCAACAAATCAACTTTACGAAGATTGCTGTAGATACAATGGGAGAGACCTTTGCTGAAGGAAATATTCTTGATACCACACGATTTTTTCTTAGTCCGGAATTTGAGTTCAGGGGAACTATCAGCCTGAAGGCATCCCAAAGAAATCTTACATTTGAAGGAGGCTTTCGTCCTGTAATAGACTGTTTTCCAACGGCCCGAGCATGGACTTATTTTTCAAGTGATATTAATCCACAACAGGTTATGATCCCTCTTGAGAATCCTTTGAGGGATATTCATTTCCAGAAACTGGGGTTAGGAATAATGTTTGCCAATACAAACAATCGCATCTATCCTGCTTTCTTCTCACCAAAAAAATCTTTCAGCGATTCCACTATGATAACTTCCCCAGGGAAGATAGATTATGACATTTCCAATGAAACTTATAGAATCATGGAAATGGATCGACGCAAGGACCCGACACTGCCTGGTAACGGACTATCGCTGAGTACCAAAGATTGCGTCCTTCACGGTAGCGGTAAAATAAACCTGACGATGAATTCCGGCGCACTTGATATGGAATCCTGGGGAACACTTGACCATTACATTATTCCCGATTCAACCCAAGCCCGCATTGCTCTGGCGCTTAATTTCCCATTCTCTGAAGATTGTATGACAAAGTTTATTACCCAGATCGGATCGATGAATTTGCAGGGGCTCGTATTTTCAACTTCTCCTTATTTGGAAGCTATGAAGTCATCACTGGGGAAAAAGGAATTCGATAAAATAAAATCGGAGATGGAAATGGTCGGTCGATTTAAACGTTTCCCTGATGAACTTATCCGTACTATTTTTCTGGCCGATGTGGAGTTGAGATTTGACACTGTCAGTAAATCCTGGATTTCCTATGGTCCAATAGCAATCGGCAGTATAGGTAAAGTTCAGATTAATAAGTATGTTAATGGAATTTGCGAATTTCAGAAGAAAAAGAACGGAGATGAATTTACTTTCTATTTTGAGTTGACTAAAAATGATTGGTACTTCTTCAACTATCGCAACAATATTCTTATGGCATTGAGTTCCTATACTTCTTTTAATGATGCCGTAGAAGCAGGCGTCAAATCAACGGCAGAGATGAAAAGAATAGGAAAACTTGTAAAAGGATATCGGTATACAATTGGAACTGAACGCAAAAAAAGAGAATTCCTGAGAAAATATGAAACCACACCATAAATTTGATAATAAAACCAAAACATAGTTCCTAATTCATGATTTATGAATACTTTTTATTTTTCACTTGAAGTCCTTCTTGCTTACTTTATAGGTTCCATTCCCAGTGCGGTGTGGGTAGGTAAGTTGTTTTACGGTACCGATGTAAGGCAATACGGAAGTGGAAATGCCGGTGCCACCAATGTGATTCGTGTGTTGGGATATAAAGCCGGAATCCCCGTGCTTCTTTTTGATATATTCAAAGGTTGGGCAGCTGTTCAGGTAATCTTCCTTTTCCCTCACCAGGGATTGAGTCATGATTTCATAACTTATGTCAGAATATGCATGGCATTTGCAGCAGTTCTTGGCCATGTATTTCCTGTATTCGCTGGTTTTAAAGGTGGAAAAGGTGTAGGAACTCTTACCGGAGCAGCGATTGCACTCTATCCGCTTGCGTTACTTATCGTCCTTATCCTTTTCATTTGCATACTAGCCTTGACAAGGTATGTTTCCTTAGCTTCCATTTTTTGCGGAATATTGTTTCCTTTCGTCGTTATTTTTATTACAGGTCAGCGACACCCCGGACTAATTATTCTTTCAGTTATTGTGGCAGTCTTCATCCCCCTGACACATATTAAAAATATCAAACGACTCATTGGGGGGACGGAAAATAAATTTGATTTCAGGAGAAAAAAGAAGGAAGATGGAGCTTAAGATCTACCCATGGATCTTTGTTTGAAATAGAATTTAAATATTGTATATTTGACAAAAATTTGGTTGAATACGAGGTTGATATTTGTCACTAATTTGTAAAACAAAAAATAAACTTATTATGAAATTCATTGTTTCCAGTTCCCTTTTACTAAAAAACCTGCAATCCATTATAGGTGTTATCAATACTAGTAACACTTTACCCATTTTAGATGATTTTCTTTTCGACCTGAAGGATGATGTGCTGATAATCACGTCTTCAGATCTGGAAACCACCGTGAGTGTTATTCTGAAACCTGATAAAGCACTTCAAAATGGAAGTATTGCCATTCCAGCCAAGATATTGGTTGATACTTTGAAAACTTTTGCTGATATTCCGATTTCCTTTACTATCAGCGAAGAAAATCAAGGCATCGAAATCTCAGCCGGAGATGGAAAATATAAGCTGGCTGGCCATAAAAGCGATGAATATCCACGGGTTCCAAGTCTTGAAAGTACTACTTCCATTGAACTCACATCTTCTCTTCTTTCGCAGGCCATCAATAAAACTCTCTTCGCAACGGGGAATGATGAGCTCCGGTTAGTGCTATCGGGTGTTTTTTGTGAATTATCTCCGGATGATATCACTTTTGTTGCCACAGATGCCCATAAACTGGTAAAATATAGAAGAACTGATGCCACATCGAATGAGTCAGCTTCATTTATTCTTCCCAAGAAACCCCTTAACCTTCTCAAGAATATAATTACTGGCCAGGAGATACCTGTTAACATTGAATATAATCGAACAAATGCATTTTTCTCTTTCCTGAATATCCATTTGGTGTGCCGCCTTATTGATGGGAAGTATCCAAACTACGATGCAGTTATCCCAACAGAAAACCCAAATAAACTGACAATTGACCGAAATGCATTGCTTACCACCATACGTCGCGTTGCCATCTTTGCCAACCAGTCGACCCACCAGGTAAGGTTTAAGCTTTCGGGAAAAGAGCTTGTCCTTTCTTCGGAGGACCTGGATTTTTCAAAAGAATCAAAAGACCGTTTAACCTGTGATTATGAAGGGGATGATCTCGAGATTGGATTCAACTCAAAATTTCTGATCGAGATGCTTAATAATATTGATACTGATGAGGTTCGTTTGGAAATGTCAGCTCCCAACAGGGCTGGAATTCTTCTTCCCGTGAATCAGGAGAACAAGCATGAGGATATCCTCATGCTTGTAATGCCGGTTCATGCTCAATAAATAATTCGGAAAAGAGTTATCCTTTGCATTTTAAAGAAAACAGTCATGAAAATTCGATTTTCATTGTTTATGCATTTGTATGCTTTGGCGCTGATTTCTTTTTTTACTATAAGTTCTTGCAATGAAGTCAGGAAGCTTACTGCTTTTAATATTATATACAATTTCCCTAAGGTTTATTTTAATTATGCTTTAAAGGATCAAAAAATCACAGAATTGACACTGTACTCCAGTAAGCTGACCATCAATTTTGACAGCATTTTGAACGCCAATCAGATTCCCAGCGGCATTATTGCTTCAGCTTATCTTACGAAGCTCACTATGGTTATAACTGCGCCTCCTGAAGCAACCTTCAACTGGATCACATCGGTTAGTATACTTGGATCCGCAGACTCCACTTTCAAGCAGACAACCTTACTTGGAACTGCAACAGGAATTAATCCAATGGTAAAAACTATCAATCTTGCCCTAAATTATATTGATATAAAACCGATCCTTTTTAATTACAGCTATTATTTGGAGATTCTGGCAACTCCGAGTGGACAAGTTCCTCCTCTTCAATTAATATGTATATGGATTCCCAGGTAAAACTTCACATTGAACCTCTGTAAACATATTAAAGATTTTCATTCAATTGTATCTAAAAAAAGAAGCCATCTGGTAAGACAGCTTCTTTTTTTGCATCACAATGGTGAGAAAAGATTATTAATCTTTTTTTACATTGATAGCTTTTTTTCCTCGTTTGTCTTCCGTGATATCAAAAGAAACCTGGTCGTTTTCCCTTACACGGTCAATTAAACCACTGACATGTACGAAAATGTCTTCTTGAGTTTCATCGTCCACTATAAACCCAAATCCTTTTCTCTCGTTGAAAAACTTTACTTTACCTGTTGACATAACAAATATAAATTTAAAATTAGCGAACCGAAGGTAATATATAATTTGAGATAACAAAGAGATGATGAAAGAAAATTTCTTTTAAATTGAAATTTTATCTGATTGTCATTCAATAAACACAGAGCCATGCTTTAAATCAAAAGTAATTATAGTTCCTTCCTGATTAACGGGTCTTCTAGGAAAACAATGGGGGTTCCATAAACTCTTCTCAACGATCTGGGCCTTTTTCCCAACAAGGATCAGGGCACAGGTTTGTGGATGTATGAGCAGGTCGCCTTTTTCTAAGGAAAAATGAAGATCGGCATTGTAACCCAAAGTGAGATTGCAGATTATCTTGCCATAATTGACGTTAATATACCAGGAAGTACTATCCAGAGAAGGTATAATGATATTTACATCGTTTGTTATTTCGGTGAACCAGCCCATGTTTTGGATAATGTAGCGACTAGTATCTCCCGGAGTCCATAAACCCCGTATCTTGCTGTTCGGAAATCCAAAGGCATTTATCTTATAATCGAGATGAAAACGTATTCCGTGATTGATAGTCACATTGGCATCCCTGAGGTCGACCTCGACAACTTTGCAATGCGCTATTTTCAGCTGACTGCTGCTAATATCAATGTATTTTTTTGAAAAATAAGGTGTAGCTAACATAAGTCCGACTGTAATTACCGGAAGCAATATCCCTATAATAACAGTTACCCGGTGTGCTCTTTTATTTTGTTCAGCCTTGGAGAGGGAAGGAAGTTTAAGCGGCTTGTCGGGCCGGAAAAGATAATATCCTATAAGCGCGACAAACCAGGTCAGTCCTCCAGCCCAAACCACATCACTCGCAAAATGTCCGCCTGCCATCATCCTGGCTATACCGATCAGAATTCCATAAGTAATACCAATTGCGAGGAATGTGTATGCAAGTACTTTTTTCCGGTTTCTGTAAAACAACCATGGAATGGTAAGGTAAAATCCCATAGAACAATGACCACATGGAAAAGATTTTCCTTCATTGGACTTGCCAATTTCACATACACAAAGATAATGTTCGGTGCCGCCAAATTCTGTAACCTCCCGTGGCCTCGGGCGTCCGGTATGATCCTTTAGAACCAGGTTGACAAGTATTCCCGGTCCCGTAATAATTGTAAATACCAGAACGAAAGAAGCTTTCCGGAACCGGATATATTTGTTGTTCCAATAGGTTACTGAAATCATGATCAAACCACAGAATGCCAAAATATATCCAGGGAAAATCCCATAACGATAAATGAAATCCCAAATTGGTCTGTATTGGAGCATCCACCCTTTTTCAGAAGTATAAAAGTAATGTTCCAATGTGATGTCAATGTCCGTGAACCGGAAAACCAGCGTCAGTAAACCAAGTATAAGGAACAAGATCGAAAAATCCTTCCATGCCTGGCATTTGGGGAATTTTATCGGATCCGACATAAAGCGTTAGTTGAATATGAAAAGGATAAAAGTAAAGAAAAAAATTACGATTTAATGATTTTCGATTTTCGAATAAATTTTTTGATTTTCGATTTGCAGTTTCTGTTCACCAATTTTTTAAAACTTTACAAACTTTAAGAACTTTAAAAGCTTTAAGAACTTATGGATGTGAAATTTAGTAATTTTGCATAATAAAAATTGATAAGCCATGCCAAGAATCAATAAAATTGGAGTCCTTACCTCAGGGGGTGATTCCTCCGGGATGAATGCCGCAATAAGAGCCGTGGTTCGTACAGCCATATTTCACAACGTAGAGGTCTTCGGTATATATCGTGGATATGAAGGCCTGATTGATGGCCAGTTTGAACAAATGTTCAGCCATTCAGTTTCAAACATCATTCAACGAGGCGGAACCATTCTGAAAACGGCCCGAAGTCAGCGGTTCATGGAGAGGGAAGGACGTGATATAGCATACAAAAATCTTAAGCAATTTGAGATTGATGGCATGATCGCCATCGGAGGGAACGGCACCTTTACAGGCGCCCGTATTTTTGAAGAAGAAAATGACTTTCCTATCATCGGATTGCCCGGGACAATTGATAATGACCTTTATGGTACCGATGCAACCATTGGATATGACACCGCTATTAATACGGTTGTTGAAGCCTGTGATAAAATAAGGGATACTGCCAACTCCCATGAACGTTTGTTCTTTATTGAAGTGATGGGCAGGGATGCAGGATTTATCGCTCTCAG
The DNA here is from genome assembly GCA_963785325.1 of uncultured Bacteroidales bacterium. Lineage (GTDB taxonomy): Bacteria > Bacteroidota > Bacteroidia > Bacteroidales > FEN-979 > FEN-979. Next base: position 39,318 of record CAWAVC010000026.1, read on the forward strand.
AAGCGGTACGGCAGTTGGAGCAGAGTTCATCCTGGTACCCGAAACAACCACATACATCGACAATCTCACCCGTTTACTGAAGCATGACTGGCGCAGGAATAAAACCTCTGGCCTTGTGATCGTGGCTGAAGGAGATGAATTCGGCGGAGCATACGCAGTTGCTAAAAAAGTGAAAGAAAAACTCCCGGAGATGGATACACGGGTTACTGTACTTGGGCACGTTCAACGGGGAGGTGCACCCAGCGGCTACGACCGGGTGCTCGCCAGCACACTCGGGTATGAAGCTGTTAATGCACTTTTGGACGGACAAAGGGGTGTTATGGCAGGGATAATTAATAATAAGATAGCCTTTACACCTTTTGAGAAGGCCATCAAGCATCATAAAGACATCAATCTCCAGATGCTTGAGATGACGCGCATCCTGGCTTTATAGACGGTTTTACACTTTTTATTTTGAGTCAGAAATCCTCGTTTGCCGAAGTATTGCTGCCTTTACCCGTCAGCACTTTTACATATGCCATTCCGGATAGTTTGGTAGGAAAAGTCATGAAAGGTGGCAGGGTTCTGGTGCAATTTGGGAAAAGAAAAATATATACAGCTCTGGTCGTTGAGATCCACAAACAAAACCCCGAGGGCCGGGATATAAAGGAAATCCTTTCTGTGCTGGATGAGGTTCCAGTTGTTGTCCCCTGGCAAATGACATTCTGGAACTGGATTGCAACTTATTACCTTTGTCATCCCGGAGAGGTCATGAATGCTGCATTACCCTCAGCCTTTAAACTTGCCAGTGAATCAAAAATTATCCTGAACCCTGATTTTAACCCCCTCAGGGAAGAATTGAATGAGAAAGAAAGTCTCCTTCTGGAAGCATTAAATAACCGTCCGGCCATCGAGATAGCCGAAGTATCGAAGATCATAGGTCAAATGAAAGTGATTCCTGTCATCAAAACAATGCTTGAAAAAGGAATCATTCTGATGGAAGAAGAACTCCCTGAACGATACAGACCCAAGAAAGAAACATATATCAGGCTTACAGAAGGATATGGAAATGATGAGAAATTTAAAGATCTTTTTGACCAGTTAGAGAAAAATGCCAGGAAACAGCTTGAGTTACTGATGGCATTCATGGCTTCTTTCCCGGCAAGATCCTGATAAGATTGGAGAAGTAAGCCGCACCGATTTGCTGAAAAATGTCAAAGCCACACCTTCTGCCCTGAAAGGCCTTATGGCAAAGGGCGTCCTTAAAGTTTATGAAAAGGTTGTGAGCCGCATAGAATCATATGAAAAAGTGGCCGATGTCAGTTCCATTGAACTGATGGATTTTCAGGAGAAGGCGAGTGATGCGATCCGTAAGGCATTTTTAGAAAAAGATGTGGTATTGTTGCATGGTGTCACATCTAGCGGAAAAACAGAACTCTATATAAAATATATACAAGAAACCCTTGAACAGGGGAAACAAGTGCTCTACCTTTTGCCTGAAATCGCATTAACCACGCAGATCATCAGCCGGTTAAAGAAATATTTCGGAGAGAAGGTAGGCGTTTATCATTCGCGTTTCAATGAAAATGAACGCGCAGAGATCTGGAATAAAGTACTGATGCATGGAAAGCCCGACAAAACAGGGACATCATCTTATGACATTATTCTTGGAGCGCGGTCTGCAGTTTTTCTTCCATTTACAAATCTCGGATTGTTGATTGTGGATGAAGAGCACGATTCTTCATTTAAACAATACGATCCTGCCCCACGCTACAATGGACGCGATGCGGCTTTATTCCTGGCACACATGCATAGGGCAAAAACCATTCTTGGCTCTGCGACACCTTCCATTGAAAGTTATTACAACTGTCAGGAAGGGAAATATGTCTTAGTTGAAATGACTGAACGTTACGGGAACATGGAATTACCAGAGATCAAAGTGGTGAACATGAGAGAAGAGATTCACTGGAAAAAAATGAAGTCACATTTCACTTCCGTCCTGGTTAAACAGCTTGAAGATGCTCTTGGAAAAGGTGAACAGGCGATCATTTTCCAGAACAGGAGAGGTTTTGCCCTTCGTCTGGAGTGTGAGGCTTGTGGCTGGATGCCGGTATGCCGCAATTGTGATGTGACCCTGGTATATCATAAACAAAACCACCAATTACGATGTCATTATTGTGGCTATACAACTTTTGTCCCGGAAACCTGCCCGGAATGTAAAGGGATAACATTAAAGATGAAAGGTTTTGGAACCGAGAAAGTGGAAGAAGAATTAGCCATACTGTTCCCCAAAGCAAGAATCACAAGAATGGACCTTGATACAACACGTACCCGGCATTCTCACCAAAAGATCATTAATGATCTTGAAGAAAGAAAGATCGACATTCTGGTCGGTACGCAGATGGTCACTAAAGGACTTGATTTCGAAAATGTGAGTACAGTAAGTATCCTGAATGCTGATAATATGCTTGGATTCCCTGACTTTCGTTCGGCAGAGCGATGCTTTCAGTTGATGGCACAGGTCAGTGGACGATCGGGGCGAAAAAATAAACGGGGACGGGTGATCATCCAGACATACAACCCCAGACACCCGGTGATTCTTGATGTGGTAAATCATGACTACAATGCGATGTATGAACAACAACTGGTGGACCGGAGGAAATTTAAATATCCGCCATTTTACCGCCTTGTCCTGGTGAAGATCAAACATAGAGATCAGAATGTTTTGAATAAGGCCTCTGATGAATTGGCCAAAAGATTGAGGGAACTATTCGGGAACCGGGTTCTCGGTCCGGAATATCCAATGGTTTCCCGAATCATGAATTACTACCTGAAACAGATCATGATAAAGATCGAACGTTCAGCCTCACAAACCGAAATGAAGAAGAAGCTGATGCAGAAAATTGTGGAATTCAGTAAGTGCAAGGAATTCAGCTCACTCAGACTGGTCATGGATGTCGATCCACAGTAGTATCGATCACAAGAAACACATCTTCCTTATCTCTTTTCATCAGGTAATTCTCCCTGGCAAATTTTTCAATTTCAGTAGAATCGGAAAGCAATTTTTGGGAAAGTATTGAATCCTGCTTTATTTCTTCTAAGTAGAAATGCTTCTCCTGTTTCAGGTTATTTAGCTTTTCCCGGTATTTCATCCGGTTCAGCACACTGCTGCTATCGAAAAACACCATCCACACCCCAAATAAAACGAGCGTGATTGTGTATTTGTTAAAAAATATTTTAAGTACCTTTTTAATCACTATGATTAATTGTCAATTTCTTCTTAAAGTAATTGTATATTTCAAGTTGTGACCGGATTTCGGGTCCATTGGTTTTTTTATATTTATTTGCCTCACCTGGCCCTATGATCCTTGCCTTGACATTATCATTAAGCTGGATATTCAGCATGTCAAAGAGTTCGTTCTGGATCTCTTTATTGTATATGGGACATGCTACCTCAATACGGTTATCAAAGTTCCTGACCATCCAGTCGGCAGAAGTGATAAAGTACTGAGGATAGTCACCATTGGCGAAAACAAGGATTCGCGAATGTTCGAGAAAACGGTCGACGATGCTGATGGCTTCAATGTTTTCGCTAAGTCCCGGCTGGCTGGGGACAAGAACACAGATACCCCGGATGATCAGTTTGATCTTTACACCTGCCTGACTTGCCTTGTAAAGCTTTTTGATGATGGCTTCATCTACAAGATTGTTCAGCTTGATAATGACCCATGCTTTTTTCCCCAACCCTGCGTTATGGATTTCATTATTCAGCATGTGCAGGAAATGGTTTCGCATGAAAAAAGGTGCAACAACAAGAGTTTTATATTTCAATGGACGGTAGTTGGCTTCCATCTGATGGAAGGCATTTGCCACATCGGCCGTGATTTTTTCATTCGAAGTCAGGAGACTGTCATCAGCATAAACATTGGCAGTATCTTCATTAAAATTACCTGTTCCAATATTGGCATAAAACACATCTTTATTACTTTCTTTTCTACGGATGAGGATCAGTTTGCTATGAACTTTAAATCCTGGAATTCCCTGAATTACCTTAACGCCTTCTTCCTGCAATTGTTCTGTATAATAAATGTTTGCTTCTTCGTCGAAACGCGCTTGCAGTTCCATAAATACAGTCACATATTTCCCGTTCCTTGCTGCATTGATCAATGCATTGATCACGCTGGAATTTTTTGCAGCGCGGTATATCGTCATCTTGATAGACCGGACTTTCGGGTCAATAGAAGCTTCGCGCAACAAGTCAATAATATACCGGAACGATTGATACGGGTAATGAAGCATGATATCTTTCTTCCGGATGGTGGAGAGAATACTGGTATTCGCCGGAAGGTCCCTGTGCCTGAGAGGAACCAGTGGCGTGTTTTCCAGGGTCTTCGATCCGGGATTGGGGAAATTCATAAAGTCCTTGAAATTATGATATCTTCCTCCACCCCTGATCGGGTCATCTTTGCGGATATCCAAGCGTTTGATTATGGTTTTTAGAAGGGCATCGGGGATAGAATTATCGTAAACGAAACGAACAGGGTTTCCACGTTTTCGCTGTTTCAGGCTTTCTGTCATGATCTCTAAAAAACTCTTGGAAACATCAGTATCGATATCTAACTCTGCATCCCTCGTAAATTTTACTGTGTGAGCACTGAATGAATCATATCCGAAAACGGAAAATATATCAGAAAGACAATACCGGATAATATCATCAAGAAGAATGATGAATTTTTTCCTTCCCGGCTGGGGAAGAATAAAAAACCGTGAAAGAGTCTTGGTTGGTAGTTCGATTAAAGCATAATCAGTTTTGGCAGCAATATTTTTCTTCAGGGTCACAGCAAGATATATTGATTTATCACGGAGTGAAGACATATCTTTGAGGTTGCTGATCATCATCGGAAAAAGAAAAACCCGCACTTGTTCCTGGAAATATTTACGGATCAGTATACCCTGGCTGTCAGTCAGCCGGGTTTCATTGATGATGAAAATATTCTGCTTTTGTAGTTCCTCCACGATTTCCTGATAGATCCGGATAAAATCTTTTTCCTGTGAAACAACTATGTCGTTAATCTCCTTCAGAGCTTTACGCGGATTCAGGTTGATGGGATGATGTAAGCGGTTAACTTTAATCATACGTGTCAGTGTGGCAACCCTGACACGGAAGAATTCATCCCGGTTATTTGAAAATATTCCGAGAAATTTCAACCGCTCAATCAGTGGATTCCTCGTGTCAGCAGCTTCTTGTAGTACTCTTCCGTTGAAGTGCAGCCAGCTGGTTTCACGATTTACGACCGTTAATTTATCATCCTTTCTCATGGCTAATTCAGCATTTTGGGATAAATGATAAACTCACTGACCGGATCGGCTGAAGGTATGGATTCCCATCTCTTTACATCAAAGGAAATGCAAACAGTACCTGTAGTGGGTAAAAGGTCAATTCCCGGATGAAGAAAAAGGTTTGCAAGGTTAGTGATAGATGGATTGTGGCCTAATATCATCAGAGAATTGACTTCGTTATAGGTTGCATAAATGAGATCCAGCATGCGGTCATAATATCCGTCATAGATCTTCCGGTCTATTTGAATTTTATCTTCCGGATATCCAATTCCTTTTGCAATCATTGCCGCTGTTTGAATAGCACGTGTTGCAGGACTTGAAATCATCAGATCTATCTTAACATTGCGTTGGTTCAGGAAACGAATGACCTTCATCGTTCTTTTGATCCCTTTCTCTAATAGTGGACGATCCATGTCTGATCCTCCTGGTTCTTCCCAGGAAGATTTTGCGTGGCGGACAAGATACAATCTTTTCATAGTTAAAGATACAGAGGGCGTTTTCCACTATGTTTCAATAAGCAAACAACGGAAACTCCTTCATCATCTCATTTACTTTCTTTCTCGTCTTTACGATCTTTTCTTCATTTTCTATATCGCTGATCACTCCATCAATTAATTCGACGATCAGCGGCATGTGTTCCTCTTTTAACCCCCGGGTCGTAATTGCAGGCGTTCCGACACGAAGTCCAGAAGTCTGGAATGGGGAACGGCTGTCGAAGGGAACCATATTTTTGTTTACTGTAATATCTGCTTTCACAAGGGTATTTTCAACCTGCTTACCCGTAATGCCCGGAAACTTCTTCCGAAGATCGATTAACATCAAATGATTATCTGTTCCACCTGAGATGACATGATATCCTTTTTCGACGAATGATTGTGCCATGACTACGGCATTTTTTTTCACCTGTATGATGTAATCCATATATTCATCCGATAATGCTTCAAAGAAGGAAACTGCTTTGGCTGCAATCACATGTTCCAACGGGCCACCCTGTACTCCGGGAAATACGGCTGAATCGAGCAGCGCAGAGAACATCTTGGTTTCGCCTTTCGGAGTCTTGATTCCCCAGGGATTTTCAAAATCTTTTCCCATCAGGATCATGCCTCCGCGTGGACCGCGTAACGTCTTATGTGTTGTGGTCGTAACAACATGGCACCATGGAATGGGGTCATTCAGTAAGCCCCTGGCAATAAGTCCTGCAGGATGTGCGATATCCGCCATCAGTATAGCTCCCGTCTTGTCTGCGATTTCACGCATCCGTTTGTAATCCCAGTCGCGGGAATAGGCAGACGCGCCTGCAATGATCAACTTAGGCCTGACCTGCAGCGCTAACTCTTCCATTTTATCGTAGTTGATTGTTCCGGTATCTTCTTCTACTTTATATCCGACTGGTTTATACAAGATACCGGATGAATTGACCGGTGAACCATGAGATAAATGTCCGCCATGCGAAAGGTCCAGCCCTAAAAAGGTATCACCTGGTTTTAAGACAGTCATCAGAACAGCCATGTTTGCCTGTGCACCAGAGTGAGGCTGAACATTCGCCCATTCTGCATTGAATAACTGTTTGGCACGGTCAATTGCCAGTTGTTCCGACATATCAACAAACTGACATCCTCCATAGTATCTTCTGCCTGGATATCCTTCTGCATATTTGTTGGTAAGGCATGAGCCCATGGCCTTTAAAACCTGGTCGCTGACAAAATTTTCTGATGCGATCAATTCAATCCCGCTTGTTTGGCGGTTCAATTCTTTTTTAATAATGCTGAAAATCTGTGAATCTTTTTTCATAATAAGAATTAAATTTAAGAAATTCGGGTATGTTGGAAGAAAACTTACGAAAGTATCTACAAAATTAAGATTTATTTGAAATAATTTGACCATTTTTGTGGTCGGAATGAAAGAATACAAAAAACTTAACACACAAACTCGTAACTAATATATTTAATTCGAAAGTCCTAGTTCAATATCCAGAATAAATTGCAAAGAATAAACAATAACAAATTTTATCGTCTTGTACATTCCTGCCTTCACTTCTGGAATGCTTTTCATTTTTCATTTTTCATTTTTCGTTTTCTACTTTTTACTTTTTTTATTTTCCCATTAACCCTCTTCGCTCAGCTTGATGCTGGTCCAAACGATACCATTAATCCCGGCGTTCCGGTAACACTGACTGCCACCTATGGCAACCCGGGGATTCCTGCTATTCTCGGGGATGATGATGTTGCAGGTCCTTTTCCGATTGGATTCAGTTTCAGTTTTTTTGGAAATTCTTTCACAGAGTTTTATGTCGGGTCAAATGGGTGGATGAGTTTCGATCCTAATCCCAATTCAGTAGGAGAGCGGAATCCCAAACCAGTGCCGAACACCGACAGCAAATACCCGAAGAATGTAATCATGGGCCCATGGATAGATTTAGTACCAGACACCAGTCATACTTATGTGTTCTACCTAATCTCCGGAGATGCTCCCAACCGGATTCTCATTGTGATGTGGTGCCATGTTCCGATGTATTCTTGTAATGATTCAATTGCTACTTTCCAGATCATCCTCCATGAGGGATCCAATAGCATTGAAAATCAGATATTGACTAAACAAAGCTGCCCGGGTTGGTATGATAACAGGGCAACAATGGGTATTGAAAATGGTAACGGCACAATAGGTTTTGCAGTTCCGGGACGAAATAATACATCATTTACGATAAGCCAGGAAGGCTGGTTGTACACCGTTGTTTCTGTTGATAGTTTCGCTATTACATCCATCCCTTTTCACTTGGAGCCGATGGTGCCGGGCAACAGGATCGTGTATAACTGGTATGAAGGGTCTGAGCAAGTAGCTACGGATCAAACAATTACCGTCACACCGAAGGAAACCACATGGTACGATGTTTACCTTGACCTTTGTTCGGGACTAGTCCTTAAGGATTCTGTTCTTGTATTTGTAAGAGCACCAATCCCTGATGCCTTCACTCCAAATGGTGATGGTCTAAATGATAAATTCAGAATCTTTGGAACTCCTGTTGAAAACATTACTGAATACAATTTCCGGATCTTTAATCGCTGGGGACAGATGGTATTTGAAACAAATAATATTGAAGATGCCTGGGATGGAACATCCAAAGGACAAGTCTGTCCTGCCGGAGCATATATTTGGGAAATTTTTTACAAGGATAGCAATAAGATAAAGGTCACTAATAAGGGAACGGTAATGCTGATCAGATAGCTCATAAAGTTTATAAAGTTCATAAAGTCACAGAATTCACAAAATCACAAAGTAATTATTTAACTCGCCAGTTCACCAGTTCTCCAATTATACTCATGCTGAATGAAAATGCGAACAAATTAACAATGGGATGTTGAGAAAAACTCTTCGACATCAGATTCCAACAACAATAGATGCTTTTTCTTTGCATCACCATGTCGAACTTTTTATCATCGAAACAAATTAGAGCTTTGAAAAGTATGCATAAGACATCTGACCGCAAAAAAGCCGACAAAATCAAAGCCATCCTATTATTGAACAGAGGATTTACACCTGAAGAAGTAGCTGAGATACTTTTACTTGATGACTCGACCATAAGACGCTGGTATGCACTATTTGATTCAGAGGGCATAAATTCTCTGTTGAGATATAACTATGTTGGAAGCGATGGCAAACTGACAACGAAACAGATTAAGATTTTGAACAATCAGTTGGATGAAAAGGTCTATAAGACAAGCAAAGAAATCTGCGCATACGTACAAAATGAATTCGGGATAAAATACACAACAAAAGGAATGACCAACCTGCTTCACAGGCTTGGTTTTTCTTACCGTAAGCCCAAGCATGTACCTGGAAAGGCTGATCAAAAAGCCCAAGAAGAATTTATTAAGCAATACACTGAATTGAAAGAAACGAAGTCTAAACATGATAGAATTTGGTTTCTTGATGCTGTCCATCAGTTGCATAATTCACAACCCGCATATGGTTGGATGAAAAAAGGTTTCGACTATACTATTCCATCGAACACAGGTCGTCAACGAGTCAATATTAATGGTGCTTATAATATTGAAGAACATAACGTCATCATTGAAGAAGCAGAGAGTATAAATGCCCAGTCAACTGTTTCTTTATTTAAAAAAATGCTAAAGGAGCAACCCTTGGGGGTTCTATATTTGATTTTGGACAATGCAAAATACTATCGTTCAAAAATTGTACAAGATTTTCAAAGAAAGCATCCGAGAATTCAACTTTTGTTTTTGCCTGCATATAGCCCTAATCTTAACATTATTGAGCGTTTGTGGAGATTTTTCAAGAAAAATATCACCTATAACAAGTATTATGAAAAATTTGCTGTCTTTAAAAGTGCTTGTTTGAATTTCTTTAAAAATATTGAAAATTATAAACTGGAATTACAGAGTTTAATGACCGATAATTTTCAACTGATTCAGGCTTGATTTTTTCGTAAATCCATTTTCACTGAGTATAAAAAGATGTTAAGAGAATCAAGCGTATGAAGAAAACTATTTACGATCTTTTTATATGCTGCTTTACTTTTTCCTTTGATGACATTTGCTCAGGCTGAGACCGAAGATCAGCATGATGCACGAATGCAATGGTAAGACCGACTATGGAGAATGGATAAGGAATTCCGATGACGGAGGTTCTCTTTGGTTCGGTGGGGAAAAAGTCGTAGATAACGATTGACTTCATGAAGAAAAAGAAGTTGAATCGACGGTTGCACTCAGTAAAAGCTATCATGAGATACGCATAGATTATTTCAATAAAACAGGCAGTGATGAACTTATCGTTTCTATCCGGAGCACTACAATGAAGAAACAGATGATTACGGCGAAAATGCTGGTACATTGAATAAATAGAAAAATAATAAAAACTTTCTTGACGTTACAAATTTCATGAACTTCACAAAATTATTTAAAATGAACATCACATTAAATAATAACCCTGAAACACTTGAAGAAAACAGCATCACGATAACTAAACTATTAAAACTGAAAAATTTTACCTTTAAGATACTGGTCATAAAAATAAATGGGAGACTGATTCAGAAAGCGGATTACGAGACGATCATCATTCATGACGGAGATAATGTCTCAATTTTGCATCTGATCAGTGGGGGTTAATTCAGGATCGGTCAAACCACTTCTGCTACTGTAAAAGTGCTCCCGCCGACAAACACTAGATCATTCGTATTTGCCCTTTGTTGAGCAGCCTTGAAGGCATTTTTAACAGACTCAAAGGTCTCTCCTCTTAATCCGAATCCCTGAGCCTTGATTCTGAGTTCATTGGCGTCTAATCCACGCGGAATATCGGCTTTACAGAAATAATAAATAGCATCTTTGGGCAGCATTTGGAGAATGACATCTATCTCTTTGTCGCTGACCATCCCGAAAACAAAATGCAACTTTTCATGGGGTGTTCTGGAAATCTGCTCTAACACTTCCCTTAATCCGCCTTCATTGTGACCTGTATCGCAGATCGTGAGAGGAGCCCTGGAAAGAATTTGCCACCGTCCGGCAAACCCTGTATTATCGATGACATTAAATACCCCTTTCCTGATATCATCTGCAGATATAGGCCCCAGACTTAAATTAAGCATTTTACAGGATGCACAGACCGTTATGATGTTTTTCTTTTGGTAATTACCAATCAATGGCGATTCCAGATCAGCAAGAAACAATCTATTGTTCCGAAAAATATCCAATTTTATGATGCCGTCGTCATTGTGCTCTGTACTTGTTGCCCGAGCTGTAAATTCAGCATCGGCAAATAGAATTTCTGACTGTTCTTCTTTTGCTTTTTCAATAAATACATGCCGGATATCATTCTGGCTCTCTCCAATCACAACAGGAACGCTATATTTTATTATGCCTGCTTTTTCTATTGCAATCTTTTCAAGGGTATCCCCCAGAAATTGCTTGTGATCAAAACTGATGTTGGTTATTATTGAAAGGAGTGGGGTTATTACATTTGTCGAATCCAATCTTCCTCCCATACCGACTTCAATGATTGCGACATCCACTTTTTCTTCTCTGAAATAGTCAAAAGCCATACCTACTGTCATTTCGAAAAAAGAAGGCCGGATCTTCTCAAAATCCGGTTTGTATTTTTCAACAAAACGAACAACTTTTTCTTTCGGAATTTTGATGCCATTAATCCGTATACGTTCCCTGAAATCGGTCAGGTGCGGAGATGTGTAAAGACCGGTTTTTAATCCCTTTTCCTGCAGGATAGAGGCCAGCATGTTTGAGGTCGAGCCTTTACCATTGGTTCCGCCGATATGAACAGATGGAAATGCTTGCTGGGGATTCCCCAAAAGATTGCATATCTTCCATGTGTTGTCAAGATCTGCCCTGTAAGCAGAGGCTCCGATTCGATGGTACATGGGCAGTTGGGCATTAAGATAGTCGAGCGTTTCTTTATAAGTCATTTGTTCATCTTTCTGAAAATATATGGTAAATAGCTCCTCCAATATTGTCGTGACTGGCTCCGGTACAGGATTTTAGACAGTTAAACTCCTCTCTCCAGCGAAGAACACCAAGAAAAGCAAATATCAAGGCTTCTTTAAAGTTTATGGTAAGGGTATCAGGCAGTATCAGGCTCATTCTTGGTCCCTTCACGGATCCTTTCAATGAGGAAACTGTTAAAAGCTCCACCTCCGGTGATAAGAATGGCACTTTGATTCGTGGCATTGACAACATTAGCAATCTGGCCGGCAATGTGTTCAGTGAAGGTTCTAAGCTTATCTTCAATCGGGATCTCAAACCGATCCATTAATGGGTTGACTTCCAAGAGAACCCATTCTTTTGCCAGCGATTTTGGCGGGGGCTTGCGATAAAACTTCAGATTGTTTAATTCTTCCAGTAATGGCTTACAGAATGATCCATTTCTGGCTAACATCCCGTTTTCATCATACTCTTTGTGCAGAAAAGAGGCAAGATGATTAAGGACGATATTTACCGGACAAATATCAAATGCAGTTCGATTGCCGGATTGTTTAAAAGAGATATTTGCAAACCCACCTAGGTTAAGGCAATAATCATAGTTACCGAACAAAAGTTGATCTCCGATGGGTACCAGCGGAGCCCCTTGTCCTCCCAGTGCAACATCCACCGACCGGAAGTCACAAACTACAGGAAACCCGGTTTCAGCAGCAATGGCTGATCCATTCCCAATTTGTGATGTAAAGTTTTTTTCTGGTTGATGGAAGATTGTGTGCCCATGAGAAGCGATAAAGTCAGGTTTTAAATTATATTTCACAAGGAATTCTTTTGTGATTTTTCCTAAAAAATGACCATATTCCGCATCTGTCTTTACGAATTCAAATGCAGGCTCGTTTTCAAGGCTTGATAACCGGGCTTTCCATTCATTGGAATAGACAATAGTTTCTGCCTTTTCAAGGTTATAATTCCATTTTCCTTTCATTAAGTTAAAGGTACAGAATGCAATATCGACACCATCAAGAGATGTACCCGACATCAACCCTGTTACCCTATATGTGTCTTTATTTATTCGCGATGAATCCATAAATTTTAAAAAAGTAAGAAGTCTTATAACAGATCGACAAGCTTCTCAAGTTTTATCCCTCTCGATCCTTTTATCAGAATCGTGGAACCGGTTAACCTGTTGTGGTCAAACCAAATATAGGCAAGTTCGCTATTCTGGAAACAGCGCCATGCCCTTTTTGTATTCAGCCGTGTAAATACAGGGCCAGTCAGGTAGACTTCGGTAAACCCAAGTTTTTCGATCAGATCAAGGATGTTCTGGTGTTCTTTGTCGCATTCACCGCCCAATTCGAGCATATCTCCCAGGATGAGGACCTTGCGATTATTATTGGATTTGGAAAAATTCTGAAGTACCAGTTCCATACTGCTGGGGTTGGCATTATACATATCAAGGATAAGGATGTTGTTCCTGGTTTGAAAGATCTGTGAACGGTTATTCTGCGGCTGGTATGATTCGATGGCATCTTTGATTTGTCCGGGATCGACATCGAAATAGTGCCCGATAGAGACAGCCGCAAGAATATTCTCAACATTGAACTTGCCAAAGAATTTCGTCGATAATATAATCTCTTGTTCATTAATTTTTGTTTTCATCTTTAGAAAGGAATCCTGCGGATCGATTTCCTCATTTGCGATAATCGCTTTCCTAACATCATAAGGAATGATCTTCATTCCTTTAGTATACTCAACAAGCAAAGGATTACCGGAATTTACAAATGCAATTCCGTGGCGGGCTTTCAGAAAACGGAACAATTCTGTCTTTGTGCTTATAACTCCTTCAAATCCTCCAAATCCTTCGAGATGCGCCTTTCCGATATTGGTAATGATTCCATGTGTGGGTTCTGCAATACGGCAAAGGAGATCGATTTCACCAGGATGGTTAGCCCCCATCTCCACGATGGCAATCTCTGTTTTTGGTCTGAGCTTTAAAAGTGTTATTGGTACCCCAATATGATTATTTAGGTTCCCGGTTGTTGCCAAGGTCTGATATTTTTTTGAAAGTACTGTATTAAGAAGCTCTTTAGTAGTAGTTTTACCATTCGTACCGGTAATTGCCAGAATTGGGATCCGATATTGATTTCGGTGCTGGTTTGCAAGGTGTTGTAATGTGGCAAGAACATTATCCACTAGAATATATCGTTCATCAGTCTGGTAACGTGAATCATCAATGATGGCGCAGGAAGCTCCGTTTTCAATTGCATTTCCGGCAAATTCATTCCCGTCAAAGTGTTCTCCTTTTAATCCGAAAAAAATACAGCCTTCGGATACCTGTCTACTATCAATAGCTATTTCCGGATACTGCAGGAAAAGGTTGTATAAATTTTCAACCGTCATCAGGTTCTGGGCATCAACGATTTTACAAAGTAAATAAAAAACCCCGTTTCTTTCTCGAAACGGGGTTTAATAAATTTCAAGGCTACTTTATTTTCCAGATATAGTACTACCCACCCGGGTCATTGCGCAACGGAATCCGATGCAATCGGAGGCATCATCTTGGTCAAGGAATCTACGTGTACTGGGACTCAGGAAGTAGGCGTTATCTTTCCAGTTGCCTCCTTTGTAAACTCTCGTATGGTCCGTGATAAGCGAAGTTCTACCATATTCATACATAAGGTTTGTCGCTGAAGTGTCCTTCGGAGGATTTTTCCAGTCAACACCAATGTTGGATGCATAGTCGCCATCGAGATAATTTATATTATCAGCAGCCCGGTAATTCTTACGATTTATGGCTTCTGCCGTTGTAATATCACGGTATTTCAAATGGCCAAGGCTGTCTTTCTGAGCAATAAATCCTTCTGCATCCCGGACTTCAGTTTTAAAAGTATTTCCACGGAATGGACGCAAATCTGAGTTCTCCATTGAATTCATAGGTCTGTACACATCAAGGACCCATTCACTGACATTACCAGCCATATTATAAAGTCCATAATCATTAGGAAAATAAGAAGCGACCGGAGCAGGGATATCTGCACCATCGTTAAGGTTTCCGGCGACACCCATATAGTCACCCTTTGCCCTCCGGAAGTTATCCATGAAACCACCATAATATCTGGATTCGCTGGTACGAACATAATTTCCATTCCATGGATAATTTTTTCGTTCAATAACTCTTTCGTAAAGGGTATTTCCAATAAGTCCAAGAGCGGCAAATTCCCATTCTGCTTCAGTCGGGAGTCTGTATTTTGGAAGAAGGATGCCGTCTTCCATCTTTACTTTCCTGGTTCCAGTTCCATTCGGATTCAGGTCTGGTAACGGTTTATCAACTAGACCTTCATATTGTCCGGCAAGATATGATTCGGTATTGAAGTTGTTTTCGTCTTTTTGAGAAGGATCCAGTGCGAGAATTCCTTTCCGGATTAAAAGATTTTCATTAACTCTGTCGGTTCTCCACGCACAATAATCATTTGCCTGAACCCAGCTAACGCCAACCACAGGGTAATTCCTGTAAGACGGATGCCTGAAATAATACTCGACAAGTGGTTCATTATAAGCAAGCTTATCGCGCCAAACCAGCGTGTCTGGTAAAGCTTTCCTGTAAACACCTGGATAATCAGTACCATATACATGATTCAGCCAGTAAAGATATTCCAGATAATCGAGATTTCTCAACTCGGTCTGATCAATGTAAAAACTTGAAACGGTTATTCTTCTGGGCTGGTTATCCCAGTCGAACATCACGTCATCCTGGGTTTGGCCCATGGCGAAAGTACCGCCTTCAATAAAAACTAATCCCGGTCCTGTTTGTTGTTCAGAATAAGGCCGGACTTCAAATCCACCGTTTTTGGGATTGTTGTAATCCCACCCGGTAGTCTTTGATGTTTCTTTGTGACATGAACCTAGCAATATGAGTGCAGCTGCCATCATAAGTGCGGGAAAATGTTTGTTAAATTTCATCATTGAAGAATTTTACAACTATATAACTAAAAACTAGGGCATTTTATTGCCCGGATGTGCCTTCTTTTTTCAATACAAGGAAATTGCCAAGAAAAGGAACCTTCATAAGCTCCGCCTGAAGCGCCTTTCAAATCTGACAAAGTAATATCATAGGTGAACCCAAAACGTAAATTCTTATAATGTACACCCAATAATGGGATAAGTGCATCGGCATTTTCAAAATTATGCCTGAACCATACTCCAATAATTAAGGGATCAATGGTAAGATATGTACCAACGTTTAACTGGTGAAATTTGAATTGTTGCTGGTACAGAATATTTGGAGAAATGCTGAATTCACGATCCTCATTATTGCCTTCTCCTTTCAGATCGATCACTCCACCAGCATTCACCGTCAATTTCATACCAAGCGTGCTTGTATTGTTGTTATAAAAACCGAATTTAGGCTGTGATAAATGTGAAACCGAAACGCCTCCATAAACCTGCTCATTGTACCCAAGCATCACGCCTGTTGCAAAATCAGGAGCACCAATAGTAGGATTATCGGGTGGTTTCTCTTTTGTCGGTTGGACAACACCGAGCCGTGGATCAATCATGTCTTCAAATATCAAGTCATTCCATGATAGATGACGTTGGTAATATCCAGCCTGTAAGGCACCACTGGCTGAGAGCTTACTTGTGATATTGAATTTATATGCATAGATAAGACTGATCTCGGTAGTATTTAACTTTCCACCACCTGTCCTGTCTTCAGTAACCAATAATCCAACACCTCCATGGATGGCATCTAAATATTGATCGTAAGCTGCATTGTAAGTGACGTAGGCTCCACCGGTAGCGGGCCATTGGTCCCGGAAATTTGCGACGGCCCGTGGACATATTGTAGCCCCAGCAAGAGCTGGATTCAGATACAGAGGATTCGAATAAAACTGCGAAAATTCCGGATCCTGTGGATACCCCCTTTGCATAAAAAAAATCAATGCCAAAATTATGAGTATAAATGACTTATTAGCCATGAGTGCTTATACAGCCCTAATTAATTTTGGGTTACAATATTACGAATTTTTTTTAAAATACTTTCTGATCGTAAATTTAATTGCGAAGAAGTTGTACACATTAACAATAATAAAAACCAGTAACCGTTTAATTCTGCAAATACAAATCCCAAACAAAGATCCTTATATCAGGGTTGTTGATAAAATAATTAAACATATTAAGGACCCCTGGGTGAAAGATTAAATCTGATATTTGTAGATATGATTATTTTCTTTTCTTATAGAGTCTGCCCATGTTGTTGCAAAGTAGTACTCACAGCGATTTTGATCATCAGCTCATTTTTTCAGGGATTTTCACAACCCATGCATCAACATAGAAAACTAAATTGGTTACCGGTACACAAAATAGAAATTGGTACGGGTGATTCAATGCAGGTCCCTTAGTTTTAATGGGTCTGCCTGCCAGACTCAGATTCATGGCTTCCTACCTGTATTCATGGAAATGTTTCCATTGAATTCACCGAATGACAAGCTAATCAGGCTTTCTATTGAAAACCCTGTTTACAAGGAAATCACTAAAAATGAACTTCCCGGAATGAAAGACCTGAATAAAATTTCATCCTCAATAATTCCAGAAGAGTCCATCCAGATTCAACGAAAAGATGCATTTCTTTCCCTATCCTTTGTTCCAATACGCAAAAATACAGGAAATGGAAATTTCGAAAAACTTCTTTCCTTTGATATTGTTTATGAAATTCAACAGAATACCGATATTTCTGTAAAAAAATCCACCCGGGCCTATGCCGATCATTCTGTTCTAAGTACCGGAACCTGGTACAAAATGGCGATTCCATTATCCGGTATTTATGTGCTTCAGGCAAAAGATCTGAAGAAGATTGACCCCACCTTTTCTACGATCGATCCCAAAACTATCCAGATATTTGGCAATGATGGAGGTATGCTTCCGGAATCAAATGCTACAGCAAGGATCGATGACCTTCGTGAGCTTTCAATCCAGGTTGTCGCATCGGATTCAACAAAACTAAATGATAACGATTACATTATCTTTTATGCAAAAGGGCCAGATACTTGGCAGTATAATAAAACAGACCAACTCTTTCACCATCAGAAAAACTATTATTCAAATTCATCCTATTGCTTTCTTACATATGGTCAGGCTTTAGGGAAGAGGGTGGTGGCAGAACCCTCTGTGACAGACGTAAAAAATTTTACCATCAGCCGTTTTAACGACTATACCTTTTATGAACCTGCCGAAATCAACCTGATCAAATCGGGAAGAGCCTGGTACTCAAAAAACGTATTTGAGCTTACTACTACTTATAATTATCCCTTCAATTTTGCAAACCTGGATACGACCGTTTCGGTTTCTATAAGTGCAACTGTTGCTGCTCATTGTACCAGTTCGCCAACTTCATTTGTTTTATATGCTAACGGTCAGCAGTTGGCAAGTGCGAGCATACCAGCCGTTGGTGCCGATTGGACAGATACTTTTGCTTATGAAGATGTGATGAAGCAAAACTATTCTTCCAGCAGTTCTTCAATCGATCTCAACCTGAATTATATCAGTCCCAACAATGATGGAACAGGATATTTGAGGGCTTTGGAATTGAATGTAATGCGAAAATTAGTTTTATCGACTGGTGAAATGTCCTTCCGGTCCGTTTATGGTTCGGGGGCGGGCCTTGTAAGTGAATTCGACCTGTCTGCAGGGAGTCAGCCTGTGACTGTGTGGGACGTCAGTGATCCAGCTAACGTCAAATCGATAGAAACTACGCAAAACAACAACCTTGTCGTTTTCCGTTTGCATACTGATACCCTTAGGGAATTTACTGCATTTGATGGTTCTTCTTTTTATTCGGTCCAATCATTCACAAAAATTGATAATCAAGACTTGCATAATATTACAGAATACCCTGATCTTGTAATCGTGGCCAATCCTGACTTTATCAACCAGGCAAATGCCTTGGCTAGTATTCATCAGCAACACGATCAGATGAATGTACTGGTAACAACACCTGATAAAATCTACAATGAATTTTCATCAGGTGCTCAGGATATCACGGGTATCCGTGACTTCGTAAAGATGATTTATGACCGGTCTGGTAATACAGCTCCAAAGTACCTATTAATGTTCGGAGATGCCTCTTATGATTATAAGGACCGTTTGCAACCCAACAGTAATTTAGTTCCTACTTATGAATCTGATGAATCTCTTTCTCCCGTTGACACTTTCGTGACAGATGATTATTTTGGATTGATGGACAATAATGAGGGACAGGGAAGCACGGGTATGCTGGATATTGGCGTTGGACGGTTCCCTGTTCAGACAGTTGAACAGGCCAATATTGCAGTGGAAAAGATCTTACATTATTGTTCCAATTCCGATACAGTCAAGAATGATTGGAGAAATGTCATCTGTTTCGTTGGGGATGAATATTCAGATGGAAATTTTGCGGCAGGTGCTGATACAGTTAATATTTATGATTCAACTTACAACGAGGATAAGATTTATCTCGGCGCATATGACGGAATTTCGACCCCTGGAGGTCTAAGGTACCCCGAAGTCAACGCAGCCATTAACCAGCGGATGGCAAAAGGGGCACTGGTCCTGACATATATTGGCCATGGCGGTACTTTGGGATGGTCTAATGCAAGAATACTTGAGATACCGGATATAGAATCCTGGACAAATTTTAATAATATGCCGGTATTTTTGACGGCTACATGTGAATTCAGTTACTTTGACGATCCCTCATTTACTTCTGCCGGTGAACTGGTTTTCCTTAATCCGAAAGGAGGTGGAATTGCATTACTTACAACGACCCGCCCTACTTATGCAGATGGGAATCAAAGGTTGGTGACCGGATTTTATATGAATGCCTTCAAAAAGACCAATGGCAACTATCCCACATTGGGAGATCTGATTATGGACTCTAAGATCTTTAGTGAAGGGGGCTCATATAATGATCCGAATACGCTGAAATTTGTGCTTCTGGGAGATCCTGCGATGCAGATGGCCTATCCGAAACTTCATATAATAACTACTTCTGTCCAAACAACAGATAATAATTCTTCGGAATCTGATACACTGAAAGCCCTGTCAATGATCACTATTTCTGGTGAGATTCACGATGATGATGGAAACAAAGTCACTGGTTTTAACGGAATCGTAATTCCAACGGTTTATGATAAGCCATCCGTAATCACAACAAACTCCCTTGAAGGAGATTCTCCCCTGACTTTTTTATTAAGGAAAAACGTGATTTACAAAGGAAAGTTGGCTGTGACTGCAGGTCAGTTTTCATTTTCTTTCATCGTGCCTAAGGATATTGCATACAATTTTGGTGGAGGGAAGATCAGTTATTATGCAAAAGATGAGTCAACAGATGCAAGTGGCTTTGATATGAACGTTATCATTGGAGGATTTAACAATGAAGCCGGTCAGGATAATGAAGGACCCGCCATAAGGCTATTTATGAATGATACACTGTTTGTCTCCGGTGGCATAACAGACCAGAATCCGAAACTCCTGGCTTATTTATCGGATTCATCAGGAATAAATACAGTCGGAAATGGTATTGGTCATGATCTGACTGCAACACTTGATAATGATTCCCAATCTCCTACAATCCTGGATGATTATTATGTTGCAGACCTTAATACATTCCAGCGAGGCGTAATTACTTACCCTTTTTTAGGATTAAGTGATGGAATGCATACCGTTTCAGTAAAAGTTTGGGATGTTTACAATAATTCCTCTGAAGCCAGCATTGATTTTCTAGTTGTGTCATCGGCCGAACTGGCAGTTCAGCACCTTCTGAATTATCCAAACCCGTTTTTCAACAAGACTACTTTTTCCTTTGAATATAACCAACCTGACACTGAACTGGAAATTCAGATCGATATTTATTCCCTTAGCGGACAAAAAATAAAGACCCTTCATGTGCCGGTTTACTCAGATGGATACAGGGTAAATACTATTGAATGGGATGGGTCAGGCGACAATGGCGTTCGGATCGGTTCCGGAACTTATGTTTATAATTTAAAGGTAATTCTGCCAGACGGTTCATCTGCACAAAAATCCTCAAAACTCGTTGTGATCCGTTAACGATATAAAGGTCTGCCTGAAACAGAAATAATCGTAATTTTACATAATGAAAATAACTATGATAACTGACAGGTCAAATTTACCCTAAAACCATGAGATTCAAGATCTTTATTGTTCTTTTATTATTTCCTGTGGTTTTGCTTGCGGGATATCCTCATAAGGCTCATTCTGTTTTGGCAAATGGCAAATGGTTCAGAATCTCTTTGCAGAAATCGGGAATATATAAAATCACATATGATGATTTCGTTGCTATGGGATTCGACCCGGCATCCATCGATCCAACAAAGATTTCGGTTTATGGTAATGGAGGAGGCATGCTGCCTGAATCAAATGCCACAAAACGAACAGACGACCTGATAGAGAATGCCATTGTGGTGAATGATGGAGGTGATGGTAAACTTGATCCCGGTGATTATGTCCTATTTTACGGAGAATCTCCTGATAAATGGATTTTTGATTACTCCACGTTTTATTTTTCGCATCAGAAAAACCTGTATTCTGATTCAACATTCTATTATGTGACCATTGGTTCAACTGCCGGGAAACGGATACAACAGATTCCATCACTTACCGATACCGCTGTAACCACCTCTTTTGGCTTCTTCGATCATGCATTTCATGAAATTGATTCCGTTAACCTGACACAATCGGGAAAAACATGGGTTGGAGAGACATATATGAATAATCAAACCACATCAAATATCTCATTCACTTTTCCTCATATAGATTCTTTGGCTGCAGCCAGGGTGATAACACACGTTTTGGCAAAATCAACCAGTGAGAGTTCTTTCATGCTTTCAGATAAAAAAAATTTTAACCAACATATAATTATTCCAGCACTCGACCCGACTTCTGACCCCTATGCATATGATAGTATAAAATCCAGTTTATTTCTAAGCCCACCTTCACAGATGAATCTCACCATGACCTATATGATGAATGAATCCAGTGCTACCGGTTGGCTTGATTATATTGAAGTAACCTGCGAAAGGAAGCTTACCTGGACAAGCCCCCAGATGTCATTCCGCGATTCTCATTGCATTGGCAGCCCTGTAAATGAATTCCGGATAAACGGAGCGAACCCTTCTGTCGTTGTATGGGATGTAACCACGACAGGCAATGCTAAGCAGATCATTCCTCTTACTACAGCTGATTCAACGATGGTTGTACTTCGGACAGCCACTGACAGCTTGAAAGAATATATTGCCTTTGATGGATCTTTCTATTATCCAATTCATCTTTCAGGTCCGGTCCCAAACCAAGACCTTCACGGCATGGATCCCGTTGACCTCGTAATTGTGACACCTGCTCTGTTCTCAGGCCAGGCAGACAGCCTTGCTGAGTTTCACAAAACGCATAACAGCCTTACTGTGACTGTTATAAACATTGACCAGATCTTTAATGAATTCGGAAGTGGACAACGGGACGTATCTGCGATCCGTGATTTTATGAAAATGCTATATGATAAAGGTTATCCTGATAGTTCTCCCCATTACCTGCTGTTGTTTGGCGATGGTACCTATGATTCAAAAAACCGCATCACTAACAATGATAATTTTATCCCTCCTTATGAATCCAACGAATATCTGTCTAAAACTATTTCCTACGTTTCGGATGATTATTTCGGGATCATGGGCGATACTGACGGGAATGCCATGAATGGGAAGATAAATATCGGCATCGGACGTTTACCAGTGAGTTCGGTTGAACAAGCACAAAATGTTTTTCATAAGATATTGAGGTATTCTTCACTCAACGATTCCACAATGGCTGACTGGAAAAACACCTTCACATTTGTTGCCGACGACCCTGATTCAAACCTTCACATGCAGCAGGCTGAACAGTTGGCTGATACCGTTAAAAATAAATATCCTGTTTTTAATATCAGAAAGATATATAACGACGCTTACCGATTTAATCCATCTCCTTCAGGCTTGCGTTCTCCTGATTGTGAAATGGCCATAAACCAAGCTGTTATGGATGGATCGGCTGTCTTCAGTTATACCGGCCATGGAGGTGGAGATGGTTGGAGTGCAACAAAAATCCTGACTTTAAATGATATTGACAGCTGGAATAATAATTACCGCCTTCCTGTTTTTATAACTGCTTCCTGTGAGTTTGGCAGGTTCGACAATCCAAACCTACCGTCAGGAGGAGCGCTCTTGATTACCAAGCCTGATGGAGGCGGTATTGCCATTTTTACTACTACCCGGCTGGCTTATGCCAGTGCAAATATACAACTTGCAGCTTCTTTCTTCAGTAACATTAAATCGATAAATAGTGATGCCAACCAGAAAATGGGTGACCTGATACGGATTATAAAAAATGTAAATGGAAATAATGTATTTATCCGCAATTTTGTCCTTTTTAGGAGATCCTTCCCAGGATATTGCGTTTCCTGTGCAACAGGTGGTTACTACTTCGATCAACGGTCATCCTGCCGATACCATTCCAGATATCTTGCTTGGAATGTCAAAAGTTACAGTCACTGGCGAGATCAGGGATAAGCAGGGTTTGAAGATGGGCAATTATTCTGGTATTATTTTCCCGAAAGTTTTTGACAAACCTGTGACTTATACGACCATTGGAAATACTTCAGCTAGCTATCCTGAAACATTTAAAGTGCAAAACCAGTTGCTTTTTTCAGGAAAGACCATGGTGACCAATGGTGACTTTGAATTCACCTTTATGGTTCCAAAAGGGATTAGCCTGCAATTTGGTAATGGGAAAATAAGCTATTATTCCCATGATTCTGTGACAGATGCAAATGGCTACAATTCTAACTTTATTATTGGCAGTGAGAATCCACTGGGAGATACTGTCGTCAAGGGGCCTGTTATATCTCTTTATATGAACAACACACGTTTTGTGTCAGGTGATCAAACTGGAAATGATCCATTGATGCTGGCTTTTTTAAAGGATCCTGTGGGGATTAACCATTTTGACCTGGGTATCGGTCACGACATAGTTGCTGTGCTGGATAATGATGACGACCATTCTATCGAAATGAATGATTTTTATGAACCGGATACTAATTCTTATACTTCGGGTACAATTAATTATCCATTTACAGATCTTGCAACAGGATTTCATTCACTTCTCCTGAAAGCATGGAATGTGTATGATATCCCTGCTGAAAAGGAAATCTATTTCTGGGTTTCTGACCAAAAGGTTCCTATAGTCCAACAGGTCAGAACCATCCCGAATCCATTGCGGACTGATACCAAATTCGTGTTTTCTTCAATGAATATTACGGGTGATTTGGATGTCCAAATCTTTATTTATTCATCAAATGGTCAGTTGGTAAAGAAGATTGAAAAGGAAATCACTGAAACAGCGGGAAATGTTCAGGTCATTCCATGGGACGGCGACGGAGAAAACGGGTACCCATTGAGCGATGGGATTTATCCTTACCGTATCATTCTTCAAGGTGCGAATGGAAGCGTTGCACAGGCCTCCCAAAAAGTTGTCATTATAAGATGACTCCTGAACAGAGGCATTTTTTACCAGAGGGGCAATATCGGTTAAAATTATTCGTTATTTTTAAGGACTTATCATATTAATATTTTATTGATCTTTATTAACATTTCAATTCATCTTTGTTGATCTTTAATACAACTTTATTAACATTTAAATACAACTTTGAATGCGACAAATAAAAATCCATTATTTTCTTTTACTAGCCTGTATTCTTTTTATATCTAATGTGTTTTCCCAAACGACCCCAACCACAACGGCTGTTCCATTTCTCACGATTGCGCCAGATGCTCGTAGTGGAGGCATGGGTGATGCAGGGGTGTCATCATCACCAGATGTTTATTCTTTGTACTGGAATCCTGCAAAATATGCTTTTGAGGATAAAGACTTTGGAGTCGGAATTGGTTATGTTCCATGGTTACGAGGGTTGGTAAATGATATAGGACTTGCCTCTATTACAGGGTTTAAAAAATTTGGAGATAGGCAGGCCATTGCACTATCACTACGATATTTTTCCATGGGGGATGTAATGTTCACAAATGATCAGGGAGTAGAACTGGGAGAAGTAAAACCCAATGAATGGGCGATTGATGCGACTTATGCCAGGAAGTTTTCTCCATCGTTTTCAGGTGCAGTTGCAGGTCGTTTTATTTATTCAAATCTGGTTCCTGTAAAGTATATCGAGGATGTACGACCCGGTACATCGGTTGCTGCAGACGTTTCGTTGTACTATCATAAGGAGTTGGAGATCAAAGGCCTCACATCATCATTATTCTGTTTCGGATTGGATATTTCAAACATTGGATCAAAAATATCGTACAAAAGTTCATCGATCACCAGTGACTTCATCCCTACAAACCTGCGCTTGGGACCATCTTTTACCATGGATGTTGATGAGTACAATAGACTGACCCTAATGGTAGATTTTAATAAACTGCTTGTTCCTACTCCCCCAATTTATGCAACTGACACACTTGGAAACCCACTTAATGGAGTGATTGCCAAGGGGAAAAATCCGAATGTTTCGCCAATAACCGGGATGATACAGTCATTCTATGATGCCCCCGGAGGATTGAAACAAGAATTGGCAGAATGGACTATTTCGCCTGCCATTGAATATTGGTATAACAAATTATTTTCTTTAAGGGCAGGATATTTCTATGAAAATGTCACAGAAGGCGATCGTAAGTTTTTTACTATCGGTGCAGGATTACGATACAATGTGTTTGGCCTCGATTTTTCTTATCTGATTCCTGTTAAAAACAACAATCCGCTTCAGAATACCATGCAATTTACACTTGTATTCGACTTTGATAAAGCAGAAAACAAGGATAAACAGCAATCAAAAGATTAGAAAGTTGAGAGTTGGCGAAATGGTTAAATGGTTTCAACATCGTACCCTTATTTTTGCTATTTCGCTATTTTGCCATTTATTATGCGAATAGGATTTGGATTTGATACACACAAATTGGAGATCGGCCATGATTTCTGGCTGGGTGGAATACAGATTACTCATTACAAAGGCGCAACAGGGCATTCTGATGCTGATGTTTTAATTCATGCCATTTGTGATGCACTTCTTGGAGCATCCGGATTGCAGGATATCGGCACTCAATTTCCGGATACAAATTCTGAATTCAAAGATATTGATAGTAAAGTACTGTTAATTAGAACCTTGAACCTGATTCTAAAAAAAGGATATACGATTGGAAATCTGGATACGACCATTGTCCTTGAGTATCCTAAGATCGGTGTCTATGTGAGAAAAATGATTAAAACACTTGCTGAAGTATTAAAGATTGAAGAATCAAGGATTTCCATTAAAGCCAAAACGAGTGAAAAACTGGGATTTATCGGAAGAGAAGAAGGAATTTCAGCTTACGCCATCGTTTTACTGCAATAGTTCTGATCTTTATTTTATTACCGTTCTCTTCTTCTGCTTAAAGAGCATTATGGAAAAATCATCAATCATTACCAACTTTTTCCCATTATTCCAGACATAAATCTTTAAGACTTTTCCCGGCACTTTGAATTCAGGTAATGTCAACGAGAACCTGCATTTTCTCCAAACCCTGGCAGGATTATCCGGAATATCATTGATTGGGAAACCATACCAGTAATTTACCTGCTGATTGATACTGTCCATACTAAACACAAAAAAGGCTTTATCTGATGAACCTTTTATGCTGTCACGGACCCACACGCTTCCTTCAACATAGAATACAACTGGCAGAGGAGATAACGTATCGGGCCTTATCTCAAGAGTTGCACTGTAAGGGTGGAGGGAGTCCATGTAGCCGACCGATCTACCCGAATGTGCAAAAGGAACTATTTTATTGACAGAATTCTTCCATACATCAGAAAACTTTTCAAAATCGGTACGATATAATCTAAAGGGATGCGTCATATCCATAGTATATCCTGGAATTTCATTATTACCGCCAAAGCAATTTTGATAAACCGAATCAGCTTTAAGAAATACATATTGGTATTTAACTTTGTTTATGCTGTAAGGATGGATAATATAATGAGTGTATTGCCAGGTCTGAAAAAGATTAAGAGCAACAAATGGGAAAAGCAGAATGATTGCAAGTGTTGTGCCGGTCTTGGTCTCTTTGTGGTTTAATAAAATAGCCAGAAGAAGGGCATATATACCGTAATAATCTATGAAAGCTCTTGCACCAAAGCTGTCTCCGTAATACCAATTCCACCAGGATGATATGATATAGGTACTGATGACGACGAACGAGACTACACTAACAAACCGTATAAAGCGATGATGAAGAAGCCGGAAACACCCCATCAGAGATAGAAAGATGAGTGGAGTATAAATGAAGAGTCCTTTACGATAACTAAAGAGTTCATTGATTATTTGAGGGTGCCTGAATAAAAAACTTTCATCTTTGTATGACCAGATGAACCAATGGCCAGTTTGGATGTGCCATAAGATAAACTGAATAGAAAATACAATCATGAAAGCCACAAAAAAGAGAAGAAAAGAAATTCTTCTTTTACTCAAAAAGAAAGCAGTGAGCCTAGCTTCTTCTGAAGTATTGAAAAGAAATGGTATTAAAAGAATAATGATACCATTTGTGGGACGGATGAGCACGGTCAATCCAAGAAATAATCCGGCAAGAATGATGTTTTTCAACTTGGGATTTTGAATTGTCCGACAGAAATACCAGAGCGCCCCGTTGATGGCAAAAAAGGAATAAACGTGAGACATACAGGGTTGCCATAGTGAATAATAAAAGAGGTTCGTCCCCAGGAGAATAGTTGCGATGATTATGGCTGTCAGGATAGGCTGAATCTTAATATGCTGCAATATTTTTTTTAGGTAACATAATCCGAGAAACAGGTAGAAAAGTGCCCCCAACCCCGTTAAAAGTTGAAAAAAGAAAGAATACCCTGAAATCTCAATCCCGGCAACCCAGGAAATAAAAGTCGCAGTTAGAAAAAAAGGTAACAACAGTAGAGCTTCTCCTGCAAAGTATTTGTTTACGACCCTTTCGCCGTATTTTACAAGGTACCCTGGCTCATACCTGTCATAACCAAGAATTTTTTTTTCTCTCTCTGTTACTTTGTGATAAGAAATATCATGATCGATCAATAATGCAGGCAAGTAAGCGTAATAACCCAATCCATCACTGGAAATGATTAGTTTCCAGCCTGCAAGGTCACCACGGAATAAACGGTTACTGGCAAAAAATGCCATCATAAGACAAGCTAGGCAATACAGAACAATCTTTGGGTATTTTTGATGCGGCATCTTTGATTGGAGAGATTGAAATGTTGATTTAAACTTGTTGAACAGTCAAATGTAAAGAAATATTATAATTGACGAGGATGTGCTGAAAAATATTTATTTTTACTTTTCAATTTTATTTAACAGTATTTCATTAAGAATTTTGACTTTTAATCTTTTGATCATGGAAACGACTAATACTCCTGAGAACTATATTGAGATAAAAAATCAGAAGATCGAGCTGGAAGGCACTACGCTTCTTCACATGAATGAAATCAGAAAATGGGCTCAGTTTATGTCCATTCTTGGATTTGTTGTCGTTGGACTACTACTATTGGTCGGTGTTATATTTCTGATAGCCTTGGTGACAAGATCATCTATGCAAATTGATGAATTCGGAATTACCCTGGACTCATGGATGGGCATTTGCTATATTCTTCTTGCATTAGTTTATTTTTTTCCGGTCTTGTACATGTTCGGATTTTCAAAGTTTGCCAAACAATCACTCCTGCAGATTAGTTCCGGACAATCTTCCAATGAACTAATGGCTAACGCAATCAGTTATCTGAAAAAACATTTTCGGTATGTCGGGATCCTTACAATAGTTATTCTTGCATTGTACCTGCTGGTGATCATAGGGTTACTCATCGCCTTTGCTATCAAGTAAGAAGCCAATGTTTTCAGGTGGTTTTTCCACATTTCTATTCCGGAATCACACTTCGTGTCATTTCTGCATTTTATCTTCAAACCTCACAATGGAAGCGTGAAACCGGCGTTTAATAATAATTCAATCATTTGTTTCCTTTATTTTCTGTTGGTTTTATCTTGAAACTGAGCAACGACATAAGCTATAAGAATGAAAAAATATCACGGCCAATGAATTTCTTTCTAAAGAATATAAATCCGGCCACTATTGTTCTGCTTTTCATTTCGCTATCAGGTTTCGTTCAGGAAAATCCAATCCTGAATACAGCCAGGAATTGTGGCTATATGAAAGAAAGCGAGAAGAAAATGATTGCCGAGATCAACCTTGTTCGAAGTAATCCCGCCGGATATACTATGTACCTTGACTATTATTATGAGTTGGCAAAACTGAATCTGAAACATTTCGGGAAAGGGAAACTGAGTTATTCACTTTCCATCCTTTATGAGAAAACAAACAGGGGCGAACGAAAAATGAAAGTGGATACAATTTGGTCCTATGAGTATGAAGAAGAAGTTCATGCCATCGAGAGCTTGTTAAAAGACCTGAATAACACACCTCCATTATCACTAATGCTTCCTGATAAAGGAATTTATGAAGCAGCCCGCAAACATGGACTTGACCAGGACCGGCATAATTGGACGCTTGGTCATATGGGTAGTGATGGTTCCTGGCCCTCGGAAAGGATCCAGAAATATTCATCTCAAATGATTACCGGAAATGAAAACCTGGCCGGGAGATTTCCCGAACCTACTGCCAGAGATATAGTAATTCAGCTGCTGATCGACTCGGGTATTCCGGAATATGGACACCGTTATAACCTCCTCGATCCAAAGTGGACCCATGTGGCATGTTACACCAGTGGGCTAAAGGGGGGAATGTATCAATGGATCCAGGAATTCGGTCAGCATAAGTAACAATTTCATTTTTCCTTCTCCTCCAGTTTGGATAAATGTTTTCTTTTTACTAATTTTGCCGACCCTTTACAAAATCTTAATCATTTAAAATCAAACAGATGTTAAACCAGTACGAAACCGTTTTCATTATGACTCCCGTTTTATCTGAAGAACAGATGAAGGAAACGGTAGAAAAGTATCAGAAATTTCTGATCAGTAAAAAGGCTGAGATTGTCTATGAGGACAATTGGGGTTTGCGAAAGCTCGCCTATCCAATCCAGAAAAAATCCACCGGATTTTATCATTTGATCGAATTCAAATCCGAACCAGAGATAATCCGTGAATGGGAAGTGATGTTCAAGACGGGATGAGCGCATCCTGCGGTTTCTGACCGTTGCTCTTGAAAAACATGCGATTGCTTACAATGAAAAAAAACGCAACAAGGCAAAAACAGAAAAACAAAAAGCAGAATAACCCAATTGTTAAACTTAAATAACAAAAAAAATGGCAACACAACAAGCCGGTGAAATAAAATACCTGACCCCGATTGCAGTTGATACAAAAAAGAAAAAATACTGCCGGTTCAAAAAAAGTGGTATCAAATATATTGATTATAAGGATGCAGATTTCCTGTTGAAATTTGTAAATGAACAAGGAAAAATCCTTCCCCGCAGAATCACTGGTACCTCAACCAAGTATCAGCGGAAAGTGGCACAGGCAATTAAAAGGGCAAGACACTTAGCGTTAATGCCTTATGTAGCAGATCTTTTAAAATAGGGAGGCAAAATGGAAGTTATTTTAAAACAGGATATTCCTAATCTAGGATATACCAACGAGAAAGTCAATGTGAAACCAGGATATGCAAGAAACTTCCTGATTCCAAAAGGTATCGCAATTCTTGCAACAGAACCCAATAAAAAAATTCTGGCTGAAAATCTTAAGCAAAAAGCTTTTAAAGAAGATAAAATTAGGAATGAAGCGGAAGAACTTGCAAAAGGGTTGAAGGATATAACAGTTAAGATTGGTGCCAAGGCTGCTGAATCAGGAAAGATCTTCGGCAGCGTTAATGCCATCCAGATCGCACAGGCTATTAAAGACCAGTTCAAATTTGATGTTGATCGCAAAAAGATTCATGTTGATGGCGAACATATAAAAGAACTGGGTACTTATAAAGCCAGGATCATTCTTCATAAAGAGGTTCAGCTCGACATCAACTTCGAAGTTTTCGCCGAATAAGAAGATATTTTCTTGCTTTCCAGAAACCAGGTAAAACATGTTCAGTCCCTGAGACAAAAAAAATTCAGGGATGTTCACCGCCAATTCCTGGCGGAAGGGTCTAAACTGGTTACAGAAATCCTTGAAAGTTCACTCAAAATTATCAACATTTATGCATCGGCTGACTGGCTGAAGTATAATGAAAATATGCTCCTTTCAAAAAAGATTCCGTTCCTGGAAATTTCAGAGGGGGAAATGGAAAGGATTACTGCGCTTTCTTCACCCAGCCCGGCATTGGCGATTGCTGAAATTCCTGCCGTGTCAATTCCGCCTGCCATTATCAATGATCTTGTGCTTGTACTTGATGACATCAAAGATCCCGGGAATCTTGGAACTATCATCAGGATCGCTGATTGGTTCGGAATTGAATTGATAATTTGCTCAGAAAACACAGTCGACCTTTACAATCCGAAGGTGATTCAGGCCACCATGGGTTCCATGTTAAGAGTTAGGGTGTCTTATATCAATCTTTGGGAATTCCTTTCTTCCGTGGATCCGACGATTAAAATCTATGGCTCTTTTCCAAAAGGAGAAAACATCTATTCGATCAGATTGGATCCAAAAGGTATCATTCTAATAGGGAGCGAATCTTCTGGAATTTCACCGGAGATAGTTTCAAAAGTCACGGATCAAATCAGCATACCTTCTTTTGTAAAGGCAAGTGGTAGCGGGGATCATGCCGAATCCTTAAATGCATCAATTGCTGCTGCTATCATTTGCTCTGAATTCCGGAGAAGAAAAGGATGAATCTTACGTTATACCTTACGATTAATTCCTATCTTATGATGGACTTTCAGTCATTTTTTAAAAGAAGCCTGTTTCTTCTTTCTTTTTTTTAATGTCAGGAATTAACTTGGTACTAGCTCAGGTTCCTGATACTCTTCCAAATATCAACCGGGTTTACGACCGGAATATCAGGACTGTCCTGCTTTACAAAGATGGATTTGAAATGTCTGCTCCCGTGATGAATATAAATACAGGTGAACGACTGAAACTTTCTTTTGATGAACTTGATTCTGATCTGAAACGTTTCCGTTATACCATCCGCCATTGTGAAGCTGATTGGACTACTTCTTCAGAACTGATGACTTCGGAATATATCGATGGATTCCAGGATGATGCGATTGACGATTTTGGTTATTCCTACAATACGATGACAAATTTTACACATTATTCCTTAATATTCCCAACTTCAAACCTGCGTCCAAAGCTTTCCGGCAATTACATTGTTATTGTTTTTCTGGATGATCCAACTAATGTAATACTTACCTGGAGGTTTATGGTTGTGGAAAATACAGGCCTTTCGATTACGGGGAATGTACGTCCTGCAAACAACGTAGCAGACCGGTTTACAAAGCAACAGGTTGATTTTACATTGGAATACAACGGGATGACGATCACTGATCCAAGCCGTGAAATTAAAATCCTGATCACCCAGAATGACCGGCTGGATAATGCAGTATGGGGACTTACCCCAAGATTTATCAGGGGTTCTTCATTGGATTATACTGATGAGCCTCAGTGTTTATTCAACGGTGGAAACGAATTCCGGGCCTTCGATATAAAGAGCTTGTTATATCAATCGGAAAGGATTAAAAAGATTGTATCCGATAACAGTGGATACAACGTTTATTTGCTGGATGACCTGCCAAGAACCTTTAAAAATTATATAACGGATAAAGAAATAAATGGTCGGAAACTGATCAAAAATGAGGAACACGCAAAAAACAGCGACATTGAGGCTGACTATGCCTATGTTCACTTTTTTCTCCCGTTCCCTTCGCCAATAAACAATGGCCATATTTACATCCTTGGTGCGGTGACCGACTGGCAGATAAACGACAGCAGCCGGATGAATTATAATCTTCAACGGAGAGGCTATGAGAAAACATTATTAGTCAAGCAAGGATATTACAACTACATTTACATTTTTAAAGACAACCGTACTGGAAAGACAGATGAGTCACTAATTGAAGGGAATCATTGGGAAACCGAAAACGAATATACTATATGGGTGTATTATCATCCTGCCGGAGCCCAATATGACCACTTGATAGCTATCCAGGACCTCAACTCACACAATTAAAAAGGATATCCGATACCGAAATTCCAGATGATATCGGATAACCCAAGTTTTCCGGCATACCAGTGGTTGTTTTCAAAATAGTAAGGAACCCTGATAGGAACAGCAGGATCTAAGCGTACAATAAAATAATCAAAATCAACACGAATTCCGATTCCCATATCGATTGCAATATCAGGAATGAAATATTTTAGTTGGAACATTCCACCGGGGAGGTCAGGAGTATTATGAAGAAGCCACACATTCCCCATGTCCATGAATAATGCTGATCGAAAATACTTGTATACCGGGAAACGATACTCCAGGTTCAATTGTAATTGCATATCACCGGTCTGATCGAATGAATTACTGACAGTATCGTTATGGTAGCGTCCAGGTCCCAACATTCCCATTTTCCAACCTCTGAGATCATTTGCACCGCCAGCAAAAAATGCTTTTTCAAATGGAAGGGATGTTGAATTCCCGTTAGGAATGCCAATACCTGCATAAAGCCTTGTAACCAGGGAAGAGGAACGGGTAAAAAAATGATAAAACCGCAGGTCCAGATCGGGACGTACGAATTGAGCATACTGAAGATTAAACAAGGTATAGTAACCGGAAGACGCTTTTGGGGCATTAAAGAGTTCGTCGATTCCATAAATGAGATTTCCGCCTGTTTCAAAGTTGAAGCGACTGTAAAAAAAGTCCTTAACATTATTTATTTCTTGCCCGTTGTAAGTCACAGTATATTTAAATCCGGCGACAAGATGGTTTGTGTATTGGTTCTTAAGTCTTTTATCAGTCAGGTCAAAAAGGTAACTTGCGAAGGTCGAATCAGGTTGAATTTTTACCAGGGTGATTTCCGCAGGATAGAGTATGTGTTTTATTTTATCGGTTTGGTTCCAGATATAGCCAAAAGAGATATTTGAAATCTGACGATTGTAATCAGGTCTTTCCTGAAAATCATAACCGAATGAGATTATAGTTTTGGGCTTGAAATTTTTTGAAAGATTTTCAGGCCTTATTGGTATCAGGAACTGGGGAAAAGTAAGACTTGTATTGATTCCAAAGTCGATAGTATTAAAAAGACCTTTGGTTGTTTGAGGACCTATATTACCTTGCATCTGTACTGCGCCACTTAGGTTGATCCTGAACAATTGTGCTCCCCTGAATATATTTCTGTTCATATAATTAAGGCTTCCTTGAACTCCAAACGCTCCAGAAGAGTTTGTTCCATCGGCGGAAATTGAAAACGAGTGCAACGGAATACGTGAAAGAAGTATTTTACAATCGAGTTTGTTACTGTTTTTCAAACTGTTACCAGTAGCATCATACATCTGAATATTCATATAATTGAAAACCTGTAAGGAAGCCAACTGTGAATAAGTCTGATTCAGATCACTAAGGTTAAACCAGTTGCCGCTACGGATAAAGATCATCTGTGCCAGGGTCCGTGGTTTAAGCCGGAATTTATTCTTGAAAAGAAAATAATAGGTATTGCCTGATGTGTCATGCCTCGAGGTTTTGAATGTAACCATCAGGGTATCATACTTTAGAGTGTCCGATTGCAACAAGTTATATTCGGGAAATATCATAATTTTTCCAATAGTATACCGGGCATGTTTTGATTCGATGAAAGTTCCGAGGTATTGTAAAGAAGGAATAACCGGATTCCGGATTTCAACAACTACATCCATTTCTTTATTGTCGAAACTGCTGTCGACTCGATAACGGATATATAAGTTAGAAAAATGATAATATCCGTGATCCATAAGTGCATTAGTGATTCTGGTTCGTTCACCGTCTAAAAGGTACATGTCATAATTATGACCAGGATGGATAAGAGTTCTTGCTGTATCCAGAAAAACAAACCTTGCCAATTGTGTATCGGCTATGGCATAATGGATATTGCGGATTTTATAAGGCAAATTCAACTTTACGATATAAACAACTGTGACTTTCTTTTTATGGAGAATGAGAGAATCTTTGATGGTTGCATTAAAATACCCCTTGTTTGCAAGGTAGATGCCCATCTGTTTCTTTGCAATCGCTGTAAGATTTGAATCCAGTAAAACAGGGGGGCTGCCAAGTTTGGTTTTTATCCATTTTTTAAACTTTGTCTGTTTCCCTTTTAATCCTGCATCATAAAATGCAATGTTTGGCCTGAAGAGTCCAAAAAGTTTAGTGTTCGGTTCCTGCTGGAGATATCCTGAAAGTTCGTCCTGAGATACTTTTAAGGAAGAGATTTTAAATTTATTTCTGATCAGCAAATATTCATTCGGCGAAAGATTCCGCGTCACATTGCATCCGCTAAATAAAATAACTGCGAGTATAAATAACAAAAAACCGGTCGAATATCTTCTTCCCAAATGAATATCATAAAAAGGAAAAAACAAAAGTAAGCAGAAAATATAACAGTAAAGAAAAGGCTCAAAACTATGGGACAAACGCCAAACGAAAACCCAGATTGAAACTATGGCTGCCAGGGCTGCTGCGATCTCGGCTAGATGTACGGCAACTCCGTGGAATATAACCCCAACCACCACCACGATAGACACGGTAGTCGCCCGCGGATGCGCCTTTAGGATTAACTTGCGATTTTGATAAATAACGACCATACCAATCATTGCACCACTCCAGCACATTACCACTCATATCATACAAACCTAGTTCATTCGACTGCTTTTGCCCTATCGGGTGAGTTTTTGCACTTGAATTATTAGTATACCAGGCCACATCGTCAATGCTGTTACTTCCGCTATATGTAAATCCCCTGCTTTTATTTCCCCCTTTAGCAGCATACTCCCACTCCGCTTCGGTAGGCAAACGATAGTTCTTCCCTGATTTCCTATTCAACTTCCTGATAAATTCCTGCACATCATTCCACGAAACCTGCTCTACTGGACAATCATCGCAATCTTTAAAGAAAGATGGATTTTTACCCATTACATATCGCCATTGCCTTTGTGTTACTTCATATTTCCCAATATAGAAGTCATTAATTGTTACCGGATGCACTGGTTTTTCATCGTTCCCCCCATCATTGCTACCCATCCGAAATATACTGCCCTGAATAAAAACCATTTGAAGATTCATGCCATAAGCGGTTTCGGTAAAATCGGATAGAATGGCAAGTTTATTTTGAGAAATTATGAAACCACCGGTAATCAATAAAAATATCCCCAGTGCAATAAATGGAAAAAACAAGATTGTCATTCTTTTTTTCATAGCTGTAGGCTTAAATAGTCAAAACGAATTTTTCATCATTTCATGAATGATATTCAAAAGAAATAATAATTTCAAAAAATATTTGCTCATACCACCATAACCAAAACGTAGTAAATTTAATAAATTAGAGAAAGATATTCGCTGGACAAAGCTTTTATTTGTCGATTATTCCATTTGTATTTGAATAAGGTATTATCCAAGTGGATCTATGTCTTTAAAAGTTAATAAAATCATCCTAATTTTCCCATTTGATAACTCCGTGGTCGTTATTTCTGTCCCCGGATTTATCCAGTAACAAGCATATCCCGATGTTGTCAATCTATTCCAGTACCATTGAAACCAGATCGGAAGAAATATATGAATGTTTTGTTCGCCGGACCGGATATTATTGCAGGAAAATAAGCAATTGGAATACCTCAGATTCTGGGATGTCTATATTTTTCTTTGACGAAGCTGGATTTAACTCCGAACTCAGTATACGTGTATTGGATAAATTATTGGATTTTAAAAATGTACTAAAATTTTTCGTATTTTTATCAGGAAATCGTGTTTTGCTAAATACTATGACGATGAATGGCGATTTACCCAAAGGGAAACAGATAAAAATAGCCATGATCATAGACTGCTATGATAATTCTAAAAATGGAGCTGTCATCTCGACTAAACGATTTGTAGAATTATTAAAAAAGGATCATATTGTTACTGTGATCACCACCGGTGCACCGGCCCCGGGGAAGATTCTATTGCCAAAGTTCTATCCATTCGGAATGAAAAGGATTATGAAACGAATGCACACTCCTCTTGCTATTCCTTCTAGAATAATCTTACACCGAGCAATTAAGGGAATGGATATTGTTCATGTTCAATTTCCTTTCTTTCTGGCAATCAATTCGATTAAAGTCGCACGACATTTACATATTCCGGTGGTTACGACCTTTCATATCCAAGCAGAACACTTGGCAATGAATGCTGGTATTCATTCCGAAAAATTTATCCTATACTGTTATAAGTTCTGGATAAAACAGATTTACAACAAATCGGATTTAGTAATCTGTCCGAGTAAATTCGCTGAGGATGAACTTCATAAGTATGGCCTTAAATCTCCTACGGTTATTCTCTCTAATGGATTTCTCCCTATATTCAAACCCGTGAAAGTAAACAAGGACAATGGACTAAAAGATAAATTTATCATTCTTTCTGTAGGTAGATTTGCTCCTGAGAAACGACATGAACTGATAATTAAGGCTATAAAAAGTTCAAAGTATACGGAAAAAATCCAATTGATCTTGATCGGCGAAGGTTCCTATGAAAGAAAAAATTATAGAAACTGGCAATCTTCTTTCAAATCCGCCAATTTTTCTTTCACTTTCACCCGAAGAATTAGTATACTACTATAATGTCTCGGATCTTTATGTTCATGCAGCAACTATTGAAGTGGAGTGTATGACCGTACTTGAAGCGATGGGGTGTGGGTTACCGGCACTCATCGCTGATTGTCCTAAGAGTGCGACAAAACAATTTGCTTTAAACCAAATGTTTTTGTTCAATATGGATGATGTTGGAGATCTGGTTAAAAAAATAGATTATTGGATTGATCATCCTGATGAACTAGCTAAGTCAGAAACATTATATTACGAGAGATCATTTAAATACCGTATTGAACAATCATACGAGAAGTTACTCCATCTTTATTATGGATTGATAAGAACCAACGGAGGGCTTTCTTAATATAAGCTATTTAATTCGCTTATGTTAATAGGATAATAATAAAATTCTGGACCCTCAGGAAGACTAAATTGTAAAAGCTAAAACGCACTCTTTTTGTTCGACAATCATTTTTACAGTGACTGTGAGGTTAAGTTTTTAGCTTTAACAGCCGCCATGTGTTGTAAATTGGGTAGGATATGCAGAAGGTAATTATTGCAAGGTTTGTCAGTCATTTAATAATGCTAATCTTTACCCCTGAAGCAATCCGAAAATGTTTATTCCGAAATCATGGGGTATCTTAGCCTAAATTTCAATAAGGATAAGATTTTGAATTATACTCATGCTGAATGAAAATGCGAACAAATTAACAATGGGATGTTGAGAAAAACTCTTCGACATCAGATTCCAACAACAATAGATGCTTTTTCTTTGCATCACCATGTCGAACTTTTTATCATCGAAACAAATTAGAGCTTTGAAAAGTATGCATAAGACATCTGACCGCAAAAAAGCCGACAAAATCAAAGCCATCCTATTATTGAACAGAGGATTTACACCTGAAGAAGTAGCTGAGATACTTTTACTTGATGACTCGACCATAAGACGCTGGTATGCACTATTTGATTCAGAGGGCATAAATTCTCTGTTGAGATATAACTATGTTGGAAGCGATGGCAAACTGACAACGAAACAGATTAAGATTTTGAACAATCAGTTGGATGAAAAGGTCTATAAGACAAGCAAAGAAATCTGCGCATACGTACAAAATGAATTCGGGATAAAATACACAACAAAAGGAATGACCAACCTGCTTCACAGGCTTGGTTTTTCTTACCGTAAGCCCAAGCATGTACCTGGAAAGGCTGATCAAAAAGCCCAAGAAGAATTTATTAAGCAATACACTGAATTGAAAGAAACGAAGTCTAAACATGATAGAATTTGGTTTCTTGATGCTGTCCATCAGTTGCATAATTCACAACCCGCATATGGTTGGATGAAAAAAGGTTTCGACTATACTATTCCATCGAACACAGGTCGTCAACGAGTCAATATTAATGGTGCTTATAATATTGAAGAACATAACGTCATCATTGAAGAAGCAGAGAGTATAAATGCCCAGTCAACTGTTTCTTTATTTAAAAAAATGCTAAAGGAGCAACCCTTGGGGGTTCTATATTTGATTTTGGACAATGCAAAATACTATCGTTCAAAAATTGTACAAGATTTTCAAAGAAAGCATCCGAGAATTCAACTTTTGTTTTTGCCTGCATATAGCCCTAATCTTAACATTATTGAGCGTTTGTGGAGATTTTTCAAGAAAAATATCACCTATAACAAGTATTATGAAAAATTTGCTGTCTTTAAAAGTGCTTGTTTGAATTTCTTTAAAAATATTGAAAATTATAAACTGGAATTACAGAGTTTAATGACCGATAATTTTCAACTGATTCAGGCTTGATTTTTTCGTAAATCCATTTTCACTGAGTATAAATACATATTTATTTTATTTCTTTGTAACGATCATGAATATTTTGAGTCTTTGTAAAATAAAAAATTTCGACTGTTTCACGTAAATTTATTTTTCATGAAAAATTTACTTTCATTTACTTTTATTATCGTTCTGGCCTTTTCCGCAAAGTGCCAGGAGAATCCTCTGTGGCTCAGGTATGCATCGATATCACCGGATGGGAAGACAATTTATTCAGCTATAAAGGCGACATTTGGTCGGTCCCTTCTGCAGGAGGAACAGCCGTACCAATGACACATACTGAATCATATGAGTTTGCACCGGTTTGGAGTCACGATGGAAAGATGATCGCTTTCGCTTCAGACCGTAATGGGAATTTTGACGTTTTTGCAATGCCTGCCACAGGTGGCGAAGCAAAGCGGCTCACATTCCATTCTAATTCCGAAGTTCCGTCCTGTTTTACAGCCGACGATAAAAATATCATGTTTTCCTGTTACAGGCAGGATGTGGTAGCCAACGCCCAGTTTCCCATTTCTGTAATGTCAGAACTTTACAGTGTGCCAGTAACAGGGGGAAGAGTTTCGCAGGTTTTGCCTGTACCTGCGTTAAGTACAAACACGAATACTACCGGAGATATCCTAATCTATCATGATATCAAAGGGTACGAAAGCCCCTGGCGCAAACATCATACATCGTCTATTACCCGTGACATCTGGATGTATAACCTGAATACAAAAAGATATACTCAGCTTACACATTTTAAGGGTGAGGATCGTAACCCCGTTTTCGATTCAAATGATAAGGATTATTATTATTTGAGCGAACAGAACGGGTCATTTAATGTGTTCAGAAGTTCTATCATAGATACAGCGACGTCAACAGTCCTAACCCATTTTACTAAACATCCTGTCCGCTTTCTTAGTAGTTCAAAGGATAATACACTTTGTTTCACATGGGACGGAGAGATCTATACTATGAAACCCGGTAATGAGCCAGTAAAGGTAAACATCCGTATTGCCACTGATGGAAGGACTCCCGAGGAAAAGATCATCCCGGTCAATGAGGGGTTTACCGAGATGAAGCTATCTCCAAACGGAAAGGAATTTGCCTATGTTTTCAGGGGCGAAATTTTTGTGAGCAG
The DNA here is from genome assembly GCA_963785325.1 of uncultured Bacteroidales bacterium. Taxonomy (GTDB): domain Bacteria; phylum Bacteroidota; class Bacteroidia; order Bacteroidales; family FEN-979; genus FEN-979. Next base: position 79,863 of record CAWAVC010000026.1, read on the forward strand.
CGTGGATGGAGGATACACGAAACGCATCACCAATACGCCGTGGCAGGAACGTGACGTAAACTTTAGTCCCGATGGTCGTTCTCTGGTCTATGCCGCCGAAGTGAACAATAATTGGAATGTATACATGACATCCATCAAACGAAAGGAAGAACCTTATTTCTACGCCTCGACAGTTCTGAAAGAAGAACCTGTGATTGCTACGGATGCTGAAGAATTCCAACCGGCTTTTTCTCCCGATGGCAAAGAAGTAGCTTACCTTGAGAATCGTGTCGCCCTTAAAGTAATCAACCTCGCTACGAAACAAACACGACTCATTATGCCCGCCGATGTTAACTATTCTTATGCCGATGGTGATCAATATTACCAGTGGTCGCCTGATGGTAAGTGGTTCCTGGTAAAATTTGCTTATAAGGAAAGGGTCTTTACTGGGGAAGTGGGATTGGTCTCTTCCGACGGAAAGGGTGAGATCCATAACCTGACGCTAAGCGGGTATGATAATTTCGGGCCCAAATGGTCAACGGACGGTAAAATGATGATCTGGGGCAGCAACCGTGAAGGAACACGTCAGCAGGGCGGAGGTCTCGTTAGTGACGATGTTTACGGAATGTTCTTCACAAAAGCAGCCTTCGACAGGTTTAAACTTTCAAAAGAAGAACTGACATTGGTAAAAGAACTGGAAGAAAAGCTGGAAAAAGAAAAGAAAAGAACCGAAGAAAAGAAAAAAAGTGAAGGCGGCAAAAAAGAAACGGCCGACACTACATCAAAAGCAAAGGATTCAACCAAAGTCAAGGTTAATGTTGACTGGGAAAATCTTACTGAACGAAAGGCTAAGTTGACCATTCACACTTCCCCGGCAAATGACTGGCTTTTGTCGAAGGACTGTGAAAAATTATTTTATCTCACGAGCTTCGAAAAAGCAAATGACCTGTGGGTTACCGAACTGCGTACTAAAGAAACAAAACTGATGGCAAAGCTAGGGGCCAGGAATGTAAGTATGGAACTGTCATCTGACGGTAAATTTATCCTTGTGCTGGCCGATGGTAAACCCATGAAGGTCGAAACTGAAACCGGGAAGACCGAACCGTTGAAGACAAATGGTGAAATGGTATTAAAACCAGCCAGTGAGCGCAATTATATTTTCGATCATTGCTGGCGCCTGATAAAAGATAAATTTTATGTTGCAGATCTTCAGGGAGTAGATTGGAATTATTATCACCAGGCCTATATGAAATTTCTCCCTTACATCAACAACAACTATGACTTTGCAGAAATGATGAGTGAAATGCTTGGAGAATTGAATGCTTCCCATACAGGTTGTTATTATATGAATAACCAGCCAAACTCGGATCAGACTGCCGACCTGGGGCTTTTTTACGATTATACATATTCAGGGAACGGACTGAAGGTGGCCGAAGTGATTGAAGGCGGCCCGTTGGATAAAGCTGCCTCAAAAATAAAAAGCGGAGATATCATTGAAAAGATCGATGAAGAAACGCCTTCTGATTCGATAGATTTTTATTCTCTTCTGAACCGGAAAGTGAATAAGCTGACTCTCTTTATCAGTTTACGATCCTGCCACGGGCGATCGTTGGGAAGAGACCGTCAAGCTGTAAACGGTAAATAACAATGCACGATTTCGGTAAATAAGAATGCACGATTTCGGTAAATAAGAATGTCAGAAATCGGTAAATAAGAATGCAAGGTCCTTCCTTCGTTAACTTCTCCTTTTAAAGAAAAAAGAAAAAAAAGCAAGGGTTGCAGCTCAACTTGCCCATGGGCAAGTTGAGCTGCAAAAAACCTAACATTTAGTCTGACTTTTGGTCTCTTAACCAAACCTGTCAGACATGAATAATAAAATTGAACACCGATGGATTATGTATTATGAGATACAAAAACAACAATGGAACGGAAAGACGCCATCACAGATTGCCGATTATCTGGGGATGGATATCCGGACTGTAAAAAAGTATTTAGCCATGAACGCAAAGGAGTATGAGGATTCTTTGGTGGGTTTATCGACCCGAACAAAAAAGTTGGCATTCTACGAAGACTTTGTCAAGGGACGACTGGAACTATGCCCCGAGGCTTCCTCGGCCCAGGTCCATGACTGGCTTAAGGAACACTATCCGTTGTTCCCCAAGACAAGCATCAAAACCGTATACAGCTTCGTTTTATTTGTCCGGCAGAAGCATAACCTGGTGAAAGTCTTTACTTCCCGGCAATACCAACAGGTCGAAGAACTTCCTTATGGAGAGCAGGCCCAGGTTGATTTTGGAGAGTTTAATATGACCGATGTCGATGGTCACCGCAAGAAAGTGTATTTCCTGGCCCTGGTCTTATCCCGCTCCCGGTACAAGATGGTCTTTTTCTCGGATCATCCCTTTACTGCCCAGTCAGCCATCGAAGCCCATGAAGTAGCCTTTAACTTCATCGATGGGTATCCCCGGGAACTGGTCTATGATCAGGATAAAGTCTTGTTGGCTAACGAAAACAAAGGCGATGTCGTGTTAACCGAAGCATTCCTGGCTTACTGCCAGAGCCGGCCATTTAAGGTCAGGTTCTGTCGCAAAAGTGATCCCCAGAGTAAAGGAAAAATAGAAAACGTGATCAAATACATCAAGTACAATTTTCTCAGGGGCCGGTTGTATTATGGAGTGTTTGTCCTGAACGATCAGGCCCTGGATTGGCTCAGCCGAACAGCCAATGCCAAAGAACATTCGACCACCCATAAAATCCCGGCACTGGAATGGATGATTGAAAAGGACCACCTGATCGCTTTGCAAACAGCTTTGTTTAATACCTCCCCTCAAAGGGTATACGCTGTAAGTAAAGACAATGTGATCCATTATAAGGGTAGTACTTATTCCGTTCCCATCGGAACTTACCAGGGGGCAAAAACAGAAGTAAAGCTTGAACAAACCGGTGACATCCTGATCCTAAGTGATACCACCGGAAAGGAAATTATTCGGCATCCGGTATCATATATCAAAGGCACCCAGGTCCGCCATAAAACTCATTATCGGGATAATAGTCTTAGCGTGAGTAAGCTCATGGATCTGGTGGCTTCACGCTTTACCGATCAGGAAAAAGCACATAGCTACCTCGATAAGGTTCATCTTCAGTTCCCCCGTTATGCCAGAGATCAAATGCAGATCATCGAACAGGCAGCAAAGAAATATCCAAAACAGGACATGGATCTTGCCCTGGAATATTGTCTTGAGAACCATCTTGAGAAACCAGCTGACTTTGAGCCGATATTACTGGCACTAAGAGAACAGCAGCAAAATAGCACAGAAACGATCCTTAAGGATGAACCCCGTTTACAAAACCCCAAGTACAAAATCCAACCTCATACCAGCAGTATATCAGAGTATAAACAAATCCTTGATTAAGTATGGAAACAACCACAGAAACCCTTAGTAACCTGGCCCGACAACTAAAGCTTACCGGCCTGGGATCCGTGATCGGTGACCTGCTATTAACCGCAGGCCAAAAGCAGATAAGCTATGTCGACTTTACAATGGACCTGCTATCAGCCGAAATCGATCACCGTAACCAACAAAACCTGGTCAAACGCTTACGGCACGCAAAACTTCCCGCACAGCATGATCTGGACCTATGGCAGGAGAATCATGTCAGCGGGATATCCCGAACTCAGCTCTCTCACCTCAGACAATGCATCTGGCTGGAACAACATTTTAATATCATCCTGATGGGACCCAGCGGGGTAGGAAAAACGTTTTTAGGAGCTGGCCTTTGTTTTAACGCATTGCAGAAAGGATACCGGGCTTGCTTTAGAACCATGGAACAACTCACTCATCTGCTTAAAATGAAAGACATCGTTAAATCCATGGCCCGGGAATTTGATGTGCTCCTTCATGCGGATCTACTGGTGATTGATGATATTATGATGTTCCCCATTGAACGCAAACAAGCTGTCTCTCTGTTCAATCTTATCGACCATTTGCATCAAAACGCTTCCATCATCGTCACCACCAATAAAAGCCCTGATGAATGGGTCAAAGTACTCGATGATGAAGTACTGGCTGCCGCGATACTTGATAGGTTGCTTTTTAAGTGTGAAATCGTCAAATTATCCGGTAAATCGTTCCGGCTGGAAAACAGAAAAACGATCTTTGAAAATACCGTTCTTTAAAATGTTGTATCTTTATAATCGGAAATTAACGATGCTAAAAACCTTACATCCTTATTTACCGATTTCCTGCATTTGTAGTTACCGCTTACATGTGCATGGTAATGTGTGTTCTTAATGGCCATCAGCATGCTTTTTTAAGAATTCTTTCCGACGTAGATATAAATGTAAATTTCAGTTGAAAAGGATACCAGTATTTCAGTTAGGAAAGAACACCACTTGACAAAAATAATAAAAAAAATAACAGTTGATTAATGGATTTGAGACGGGAGATAACTCGAAGAGTTATCCTCGGCTCAAATCCATTCTTTTTTTGGTTCTTTTTTTCTTTGTTCATAAGTGCTAACTTTGTTAATAACTCTGGTGGTTCGATGCCTTGCCTGGTTGTTTTCATTTTTCCATAATTTACACTGGTTCCTTCTACTCTAAAAAAATCTTCATTCATATTCTGGCGGTTCGACATCTTTACTTGCTGTTTTAATCTCTCAGGTAAATTTCTCAATTCTCTTGGGAGAGGATCCGGATTCAGGACTTTCCCTTGGGTTAATGCCAGTTTATTTTCCATTCATTTGTCTGATTTTTTTACCCTAAAAAGATTTTCCATTCATGTTCTGGCGGTTCGACGTCTTTACTTGCTGTTTTAATCTCTCGGGTAAATTTCTCATTTCTCTTGGGAGAGGATCCGGATTCATGATTTTACCTTGGGTTAATACCAGTTTATTTCCCATTCATTTGTCTGATTTTTTTTACCCTAAAAAGATTTTTCATTCATACCCTGGTGTTTCGATAACTTTATTGGCTGTTTTCATTTTCTATCATTTGTCTGGTTTCTTTTACCCTGAAAGATTTTCCATTCATGTTTACGATATAAGCTTTGTGGGTAAGCCGGTCAACCATAGCAGCGGTAAGCACCGGGTCGCCAAAAATTTCTTTCCAGCGGTCAAACGACAGGTTGGTAGTAATGATTGTCGACTTTCTCCCACATCGCAACGATAGGTGACTAAAAAGAAGTTCAGCTCCTTCTTTGTCAAAAGAGATGTATCCGAACTCATCGCAGATGACCAGGTCGAACTTCTCGAACCGGTTTTCCACGGTACGCAGATATCTCTGCGAACGGCTTTCGCGCAATTGGGTAAGAAGACGTGGCACAGTGGTAAATAATACATGATATCCCATCTGGCACGCTAAAATGCCTAAGGCGGTAGCAAGATGTGTTTTTCCGGTTCCTGGGTTTCCTGAGAAGATTACGTTTTGGCCAGACTTAATAAAATCCAACCGTTCCAGAACGGGTAACTTTGAAGCGGCATCTTCCGGTAGGTCTTCCCGGTTAATATCGTGCAGATATTTGTACTGGATAAAACCTGCTTGACGCATCTGGGCTTTTCTCCGGTTTTCAATACGAACAGCCAACTCCCGTTCCATAAGCCGCAGTAAAAAGTCTTCATAAGAAAGCTTCTCACGGGCAGCCTCTTCGGCCACAGACTCAAATTCACGGCGAAAGGTAGGAAGCCGTAGCTCCCGGGTGAACTGATCAATTTGTTGTTTGTTTTCCCGTGTTATCATGCTACCTCCCCTATATTAATGGTCATCAACCTTGTAATCTCCTCCAACTGGAGGTTAGAGAAAGTTTCAATCTCACCATTGGCCTCCTCCTTTTTTGGGTCATTGTTGAGCAATGGCTGATTGCCCAACAGGGCCATGATTTTTTCCGCTGAGACATTAGCAGGGCAAATCCCACTGACATAAATAGCAGTTTCAAGCAGCTTTTGATGATCCACCTGCAACTGCTGACAAAACTGAAGCAAGAGAATAAAATCACGGGGTTGATTGGTGAACCACCGCGAATATACTTCCCTGACAGCCTTTGGCGCTTGTTCCAGTGCAAGCGATCCATGCAGTGCCCCAGGTTTGCGAGAAAGGGTTTTAAGGTAATGGTCCAGGGTGATAAACCATTTGTTTTTTTCATAGCTGCGGTCATGACTGCAGATCAACCCATGGGCGTAATACATTTTTAAAATGTTAGAGTATATCTTCACTTCCACCATCCTGCCGCACAGATCGTCCGGCACCGAATAATGATTGGTACCAAAGCAGACCGTAACATATTTATCCACTTTCATCTGATCGGTTAAAAAGCAATCCATTGGCCCCGGATAGTTCCACAAGAATGAGCGTTCCTGACTAAGACCGTCCAGGGGAACCTTGCTTGTGGACCCCGGAAGTTCATTCAGGTGATTGCAAGTGGCTACTAAATGGTTTTGAGCGGCATCCAATGTGTCAAACGAATCGGTATGGCAAAACGCTTTACGCCGTACAAATTCAACACTCCTTTCCACATGTCCTTTTTCGTTGCCACGCCTTGCATTACAAAATCGCCACCTGAACTGAAACCAACCGGAAAGATTTATCAATGCATCGGTCGGGGTCTTCTCACTACGACCCACAAACTCTTTAATTGCCACCCTCATATTATCATAAACCATCTCCTGATAAACCCCTCCAAGGTGAGCAAAAAACTCATTATGGGCTTCCATAAATGCCAGGGTGTCCTGTCGATGGTATAATCTACAGTAGCGATAATTACTGTAGGCCGAGGTGAACACAGCAAGATACAACCGCCTCTTAACACCTCCTATTATCAGCTTGAGCTCGGCCCAGTCAAACTCACATTCTTCTCCCGGTATGTAAGCCTGTTTGATAAAGGCTTCTTGTTTCCGTAGTTCTTTGTCACAAATATAGTTGCACAGGGTCGTGTACCCAATCTGGCCTCCCTGACTTAAAACGTAGTCATGAATGTCGATTTTGCGTTTTATCTGTTTACGTAATCCTTCCTGTCGCTTGCGCTGGTTATCGTCCAACTGGCTATTGATCATATCCTCAATCTCCGTTGTAAGCTTGCGCTTAAACCGGTTTTTGATATCATAAACAGGCGGACTGCTCAGGTAATCTTGTAAGGCTTTTTGGTCAATCCCTAAGTCGGTTGTCTCTTTCGATTGAGCATAAGAAAGAAGATGTTTTTTTATTGTCTTACGACTTATTTGCAAATCCCGGGCAATCTTCCGGGCACTATCAAACTCACGAAAGTACCGTCTGATAATCTCTTGTTTGGTATCCATACTTATCATCGTTTTTGTGCTGCTTTTGCATTTGCAAAGCAACTGGTTTAACTTCGATAAGTGGTATACTTTTCAATTGAAATGTGGTACCCTTTTCAATTAATACTTA
>CAWAVC010000027.1:0-50575 GCA_963785325.1 uncultured Bacteroidales bacterium
ATAACCACAAATTAACAATGCAGTAATAATTGATAATATTATGAAAAGTGACTCTTTTAAAGTGTGACTCTGCGACCCTGTGACTTTTTCTTTTGCTGGCATCTCAAAAAGTGAATTGACCTTCAAAATGCGGAAATCGTGAAACTTTGTTGGCAAATAACGAATTTAAAAAAGATTTTCGCTAAAACCCCTTAAAAAAAGTTTAAAAAAAAGACGAAATTTCAAAGATTGAAGTATCTTTGCATGGAATTAATCTAAATAAAAATAGCTATGAAAAAAGTTCATGTATTATTTTTGCTCTTGTTGTTCTCAGTAAGCCAGTTGTTTTCGCAGGAAAATAAAGAAGTCAAGATTCCGCTAATTGGTGAAACAGCACCCTCTTTTACTGCAGAATCGACCAATGGAAAAATTACTTTTCCGGATGATTATTATGGAAAATGGAAGATATTGTTCAGCCATCCTGCTGCATTCACTCCGGTTTGCACTTCTGAACTGATTGAGCTTGCTGATATGCAGCAGGATTTTGATAAATTGGACACGAAAGTCATCGTAGTATCTACGGATGGATTAAACAGCCATATTGCCTGGAAGAAATCAATGGAAGATATTCGTTATTACGATAAGGAAACACCTAAAATTAACTTCCCGCTCATATCCGATAATAACCTTGAGGTTTCTAAGAAGTACGGAATGATTCATGCTTATACTAGTACAACCCGGGATATCAGGGGCGTATTTATCATCGATCCTAACGAAAAGATCAGGGCAATCTTTTTTTACCCGATGAATGTGGGGAGGAATATGGATGAGATCAAAAGGACCTTAATAGCCCTGCAAATGGCCGACCATAAAAATATATTGACCCCCGGCAATTGGAAACCTGGCGATGATGTACTTATCCCATCTCCAAAAACAGAAGCCGATGCCGATAAACTGGCGGTAAAAAAAGATCCTGATCTTCGTGAACTAGCCTGGTACATGTGGCTTAAAAAAGTAAAATAATAAGGATCAACATATTTAATCTATTCAGCCATCCAATAGTGCGTAAATCAATGAAGTGATGAAAAAATGGCCTGATAGTAAAAAATTTTGCTATCAAGTTAATTTATTTTTTACCTTTGACCCATTGAATATAGAAGTCAAATAGTTAAGAAATGGTTTCAATTTCCCATTCCGGTGACAATACAGAAAAAATTCAACAGATACTTGTTGAAGCAAGGCGTTGCTTTGGTATTCATGGCTTTGAACATACTACAATGAATGAAATTGCATCGGGCGTTTTCTTGTCGAAAGCGTCGCTTTACTATTATTTTCCGGATAAGGAAAGTCTCTTTAAAGGAGTCATTGAAACAGAACAGGAGGAATTTTTCAGCCAGATGACAAAACGACTGAAAGAGCTTGCAACTCCTGAGCTCATGTTAACTGAGTTTGTGCGTATCCGCCATGAACATTTTAAAAAATTTATTAACCTGAGAATATTCAGATTTGGCGATTTACATAAGATTAAACCCCATGTGACAGAAACCTTCATTCGTTTCAGTGAAAGGGAGACAGGAATTATTGAATCTATACTTATAAAAGGAGAGAAATCAGGGGTTTTTATTTGCAAAAATCCAAAAACAGCTGCTATTCTGTTTCTTGAGATCTTGCAGGGACTGCGTTTGATAGTCATGAAGCATAGGGACTATCGTGAACTTAGCCGGAAAGATTACGACCTGATGGAGGAGAAACACCTTTCTTTTATCAACCTATTTATAAAAGGAATAAAAAATAATGAGAAATCACAGCTGTCCAAAATAAATTTAACTTCTCATAATTACTATTGATAACCAGATATATAGGTTATCGTTTTATCGATTTTCAAGATTAACCCTCCCCATCAAACAGTAATAATTGTTCTATTTTATTGCTATTTGGACGGATAAACGGCTCATTAATCCAAGCCCATAGGTCAATTTTCACGAATAGATTCAATCGAATAAATGTGATCAGGTTTGACATGTGCCATTTGTATTGTGCCTTTGTCTTCAGGAATGCTAGTAGTAATATCGTGATTAAAGCTGTCCAGATTTGTATTTGAACTGCATTCTCAGAGGTTCCAACAAATGATTTGATTTTCAGGTTCTGTTTAATCATCTTGAAAAAAGATTCAATATACCACCGCTCCTTATAGATCATGGCAACGGTCGTTGCTGTCCAAGATCGGTTATTGGTTATAAAGACAAGTTCTCTTTGATGCTCTTCATCCCAATACCTTACCATTCTAAGCATTTTGGGGTATTCTTCTTGGGCTTTTACCCCTTTCAGTCGAATATTGCAGTCCTGGAGCACATTCTTATCCTTCTCGTCCGACAAATCAAAGTCTTCAACGATTTCATAATCCATGTTGTCTTTCGCACGGGTCACAAACCAGTTGTTTATGCTGTCCAAATTATACCACCAAGAAAAATCATAGTAGCCCATGTCGAACACCAGAATGCTATCCAAGGGCAACCTCATCTTTCGTGCAACCTTTATTTCATGTACTTTCCCATGGGTAAGATCAGCGAATGCTGGTAAACAACCCTCGTAGTCAAGTAACAGGTGAAGTTTTACAGCCCCTTTGCGAGTACGGAACTTAGCCCAGTCATAAAGCGAAAGCGATAAGGAGATCACGCTGGCATCTAGCAGGAATACTTTGCGTTTAATCTTCTTCAACGCAGGTTTGGAGAACTTTGTCTGGGTACGGAAATAATCGGCAAGAACATAATAGAACTCTTGAAAAATCTCATAGTTGCGGTGCTCGTTAACATAAGACACGGTGGATTTGGCGGGTGCATGGCTACATCCAAGATGTTTTATGTTCCCCGTGATGCTTCGCAAACCGTTTGAAATGTCTCTTACTGAATTTGCATGACCCAGATGGCAGAAAAGCATACTGACCAGATGCGTCCAGCTATCAATTCCTTTGCTGTATTTATCAGTACCGTACTTTTTAACAATATTGCTGAACAATTCTCTGGGTATTAAACTTGTCATTTGTGAAAAAAGAGATAATTTTACCATAGGGATTGGTTTTTGTCGATATTGTAAAATTACCCCTTTCAGGGGTATCTCCAATCCCTTCTTTTTTTCTTAAAAATTTATTTTGGACGGATGTGATGAGAAATCATAGTTCAATTATTTTAAAAGGAATTTTCATTTTATTGCAATAAAATCGCACTAATCTGTCTTAAATATCTGAATACTTTGATCAGAAAGAAACATTAAAATCATATGGATACACTTGAAAATAAAGTAAATAAGAAACCCGCAAAGATCCGGGCATATATAGCCCTGTCACTTGTCATCATTGCATTGGTCGTCTTTGCCTGGCGATGGTACCTGGAATATAATTCCTATTATTCTACAGATGATGCATACATAGAAGCAGACAAGGTTGCGGTTAGCTCAAAAATCCTTGGTCGTATTACCAATATTAATGCTGATGAAGGTGACAGTGTGAAGATTGGAGAATTGTTGGTGAGCATTGACAGCAGTGATCTTTACTCCCAATTACTGCAGGCAAGAGCGGCTTTAATGCAAGCCTCTTCTTCGGTTGAACAAGCCAGGGCCCGTTATGAACTGGACCAGAAGAACGAATTGGTTCAGGAGATTAACGTGGCAAGGGCCAGTGAGGATTTTGACCGTGCTACTTCCCAATATGAAGGGAAAGTGATCTCAACAGAACAATTCGATCATGCAAAAAAAACATATGAATCATCGAAGGCCCTCCTTGATGCCTCAAAAGCTCAGGTTGATGTGAGTAAATCACAAATAAGCGTTGCTGAAAGCAATACAAAAACAGCAGCAACACAGATCGGCATCCTGGAAACATCCCTGAGGAATACCAGGATCTATGCACCTGCTGGCGGACGAATAGCAAAAAGATGGCTACTTCCCGGCGATGTGGTTCAACCAGGACAACCTGTATTTACTATTTCACGGGATTCTTCATTTTATGTGATGGCCTATTTTGAAGAAACCAAGGTGTCAGGTATTCATGATGGGAAAATAGCGGAATTCACTGTGGATGCTTTTCCGGGGATGAAAATATCTGGGAAAGTGATCAACGTTGGATCAAATACTGCCGCACAGTTCTCGTTGATACCACCCAATAATGCCTCCGGGAACTTTACAAAAGTCACTCAACGCATCCCGATCAAGATATCTATTGATGAAATAAAAAAAGATTCAGACTATCCTTCATTTCACTTTGCCGCTGGGATGTCAGTAGTAGTTAAGATTATTAAATAATGGCGAGAAGATTTCCCGGCATAAGTCACTTTCGCGATTTTATCCGCGAGCAAAGCGCAACGTTCGACACGACAAGCCCCTCCTATAAGTGGTGGCTGCTTGCAAATGTGATGATCGGAACGTTTATGGCAGTGCTAGATGCCACTATTGTCAATGTGGGACTTCCTAAGATCATGGCTTCATTTGGCGTTGGTCTTGACAAGATTGAATGGGTCCTGACTGCATATATGCTTGCACTGGCAGTGATGCTTCCGACCTCAGGATGGCTGGCCGACCGTTTCGGGTACAAGCGGGTTTATTTTCTCGGATTGTTCCTGTTCACCCTGGGATCCTTCATATGCGGCATATCTCCCAACGAAGACGTTCTGATCTTTTCGCGTGTGATCCAGGGATTAGGAGCCGGTTGCCTTATGCCGGTTGGCATGGCGATAATTACCCGTGAATTTCCGGCTGAAAAAAGAGCTGTGGCATTGGGATTCTGGTCGATTGCTTCTGCGGCCTCGGTTTCTTTCGGACCGCTTATCGGTGGGTACCTGGTCGACCGGTTCAGCTGGCCGCTGATCTTCGATGTCAATGTTCCTGTCGGAATCGCGGGTATGCTGGCTACCGCCATCATCCAGAAAGAATACAAGAATAAGCATGTGGGGCCTTTCGATTTGATAGGATTTCTATCGGTAACTATTTTTCTTCCTTTTCTCCTATATGCGCTGACTGAAGGAAATGCCTCGACAAATTCAGGAGGATGGTCTTCCCCGATAGTCTTGTCCTGTTTTGCAATTTCTGCCCTTGCATTTGTTGTTTTTATTTCTGCGGAACTCATCGTCGATTATCCCCTGATCGATCTCAGGCTTTTAAAAGATTACAATTTCGCCATCAGTAATGTGGTGACTTTTATTTTCGGGATTGGAATGTTCGGCAGTACTTTCCTGTTACCGCTGTATCTTCAGAATTCACTAGGTTATACCGCACTCCAGGCGGGTTCCGTCTTCCTTCCTGTAGGGATCATTCAGGGAGTTGTGGCACCCATGGCAGGGTTCGCTACCACCCGTATCAACCCTAAGTTCCTGATCATAGGTGGCGCACTGTTGCTTGGCTTCACATTCTTCCTGAACAGTGACATGTCGTATCTGACAGAGAACAGTTATATTATGATCACGCTGTACATGCGCGGTGTGGCCATGGGAGTCATGTTTTCTCCTCTGACTGCCTCAGCTGTTGTAGATATTCCGCGACACAAGATGGGACAGGCATCCGGATTGTTGAATGTGATCAGACAAGTTGGCGGCAGTTTTGGCGTTGCTATCCTTACTACAATTTTTACTACACGCATGAAATTATCATACCCAGTCGTACGGTGAGATGATCCAGTCAAATTCTCCCGTATATCACCAGGTACTGCAAAATATAAGATATTTCATTACTTCCGGTACAGGTACCATAGGCACCCTGGCAGACCGCCAAAGTCAGACTGTACTGATGTCGCATGTAACACGGCAATCGTTCGTTCAGGCGATTGATGATGATTTTTTGCTGGCTGCCATAATCACAATGGTCTGCGCTATACCGGTCATCTTCCTTAAGATCGGAAAGAAAGGGAAAGGAAAAAACCGTGAAAATGTCTTAGTACAAAATCCAGATACCGGCATTGAAGAGCAACAGCAAAACATTAAAATGACTGCACAGGCATGAAATTAATTTGAGTTTATATGAGAAGGTATAAGAAAAAAAGAATTTTATTTACTCTAATCCTCCTGTTTCCATTTTTTGTTCAGGGACAAAGTATACATTTGCTTCCTCTCCCGGGTGTAAATGATTCGCTTACCCTTCAACAGATCATTCAACAGGTCACATCCTCTTACCCGACGGTTCTGAAAGCGCAGGAGGCCATCAATTCTGCAGATGCAGCGATCGGTCTTGCCCGTTCAGGATACTATCCTGATATATCCGGGCAGGCCGGTTATACTAGGCTTGGTCCCGGATCAAAATTATCCTTCCCAATGCTGGGTACCTTCGAACTCTATCCCCAAAATAATTATAATGCCGAAGTAGATATAAGGCAGACTATTTATGATTTTTCTAAAACATCCCGGAATATTAAAATGGAAGAATCGGGGAAAACACTCTCTGAAAAGTCTGTCGAACTGGTGAAACAAAAACTCAATCTGGTTACCGTTATAAGTTACTATACACTGGTTTATTTGCAGGAAGCAATGAAAATAAATGATGTTCAGCTGGATAACCTGAAGGATCATCTTGCTTTTATTACGAAAAAGAAAGAAACCGGATCTGCGACTCAATATGAGATCCTTTCAACACAAGTAAGAATATCGACTGCCGAGAACCAGAAAGTCGACATACAGACTGAAATAAAGACACAACAGGCGACTCTGAATTCATTATTGGGTTTCCCGGTCGACACTGACCTGAAAGTTAAACAGAACTTAACATTGGGCAGTTCAGGCCTCAATCCTGATTCTCTGGTTCATTTTGCTCTTCTGCATCGTTATGAAATGATTGTGGCTGGTCTCAAAGAAGAACAAGCCACACTTCACCTCAAGGTCGTGAAAGTGCAAGACAATCCTGTGTTGGATGCTGTTCTTTCGGGTGGTCTCAAAAACGGCTTCTTCCCCAACCTTAATGAACTGACTCCTAACTATGTCGCCGGTGTTGGTTTACGCATTCCCATCTTTGACGCTACACGAAGAAAGAATAACATCCGTCTTGCAAATGCCGATATCAATATGCTTAAACAAGAAACGGAACAAACCCGCAGAGATATTTCAAGTGAAGTTTACCAAAATGAAGCACTTGTTTCCTCTTCATTGCAGAAAATTAAACAATGCAACATGCAGGTAAAACAAGCCGAAGAAGCACTCGACCTTGCAAAAGTCAGCTTCTCGAGTGGGGTCATTACCAATCTTGATCTCCTGGATGCGGAAACTTCTGCGGCAGAAAGTAAAGTCAACTTGCTTAAAGCCCAAACAGATTATTCCGTAAGTCTTGCCCGTCTTAATATTTCAATCGGGAAGCCGGTTTATTAAAAAATTCTAACTTTGCATACCCTAGTTATGACATTCTCAACTTTTTTTTCATCACTAAAACTTATTAAAAATAAAAAACCATGAACAAAAGATTTTTCACCACAGTACTGGCATTACTTATAGCATGTTTGGCTACATCAGCATTTTCACAAAAATTCCCCGGCTTTTCAAAGACTAAAACTGGCTTGTATTACAAGATTTACAAAACCGGAACTGATACTATTACGCCAAGAACTGGTAATTATCTTGAATTTGAAATGATATACCATGGCAAGTCTTATGGAGAAGATTCGATTTTCCTTAACACACGGAATCAAGATCATCCAGGTCCTATTCACTTTTTCCTTCCCCTCCCGGATTTCAAAGGCGACTTGAACGAAGGACTTGCTATGCTGGCAAAGGGCGACAGCGGCATTTTTATTGTTAATGCCGACTCTCTCTTTTATAAAACTTTTAAAATGAATAACAGACCTGCCGGGATTGACAGCAACGAATACTTTTACTTTCATATTCATATGTTGTCTTTTCAGACACCCGAGAGTTTGATCTTTAATGAAAAAGCGCAATTGAAGAAGTACGTGGAAGATAATAAGATCACTGTCCAACCAAACGCCATGGGGATGTATATCATCGAAACCAAAGCAGGAACGGGAACGAAAATAGACAGCGGATGCCATGTAAAAATGAATTATAGAATTTTATTGCTCGATGGCAAAGAAATATTCTCTTCTTATGATCACCCTCGTCCGATTACCTTTGATTTTGGTATACAGATCGACACAAAGGGTTTTCAGTATGGGATTTCGACATTAAGACAAGGAAGTAAGGCGAGGTTCATTGTACCGTCAGTGCTAGCTTATGGACCCAGAGGAAGCGGTTCAGCCGTTCTACCCTACCAAACCATTATTTACGAGGTTGAGATTCTGGAAGTAAAAACAAAAGCAGAATATGAAAAGGAACAAATAGAAAATAAAAAAGCAGAACAAATGATATTCGACTCATTAAAAAAATATGAACCCATCAAAAGGGAAAAATATTTGAAAGAAAACAACAATACGATAAAACCACTCCCCAGTGGTCTATATTATATCCCGATTTTAGTCGGGACAGGCCCAAAGGCAGAAGCAGGAAAGACCGTAAAAGTTCATTATGTCGGAAAATTACTCGACGGAAAAGTATTTGATTCTTCCCGCAATCGCCTGAATCCTTTCGAATTCATGCTTGGCATGGGTCAGGTAATCAAAGGTTGGGATGAAGGTATTGGTATGATGAGACAGGGAGGGAAGGCCACTTTAATCATTCCTTCTGAGATCGGGTATGGTGATAGGGATATGGGCATTATCCCGCCATATTCGACGCTCGTATTTGATGTAGAATTGATTGAAGTAAAATAAACGTGCGGAAATAAACACCGGCTTTTTTATCATTACATTTTCCTGTCCTTTCGAAAGAATGAAGAGAAGTCTTCTGATTAGTCTATATTATGACCAGCCAATCGATAGACTATTATTGAAATACTAATTACCCTTAATTTATTCCTCAGAAAAAATATCAATATTTCAGCAGGATAATTTTTTTAAAAAAAATCAAAAAAAAGATGATAAAGAGTAAAAATGTATTATATTTGCTATAAACTATAATTATTTAATCATTCGGCTTCATTAAGACCATCAAACACACATCATTCATATTCATTGATAATAACTTTGATATAAATATGTTAAGGAAAATATTTATGAACTTAATCTTTTTTATATGAAAAAAGGTTACTTTCTTACAATATCACTATTGATTTTCGTAGTGATAAGTTCTTTTGCTCAGATTACCAGCACAGGGGCGTGGTATATTGGTGTCGGAGGAAATTATAATTCCACATGGATTCTTAACCAGAACACTTATGGGGAGCCAAAACTTAATGACGAGTTAACTTTGAATTTGGCAGGCAATCTCAACATCGGATTTGATTATAATGAACATTGGGGATTTAAAATGGAGTTGGCGTATTCTCAACTGGGAGAGAAATATAAGGGTACCCAGTATGGGGAACCCGCGAACAGGACAATTCAACTCAATTATTTTCTTCTGCCTGTCTTATTAAAATACAGGGTAGGTAGTGAAAAAGTCAAATTTTATATAATGGCGGGCCCGCAACTCGGATTATTATTGTCGGCCAAACAAGTATATCAGCGTAATGGAGTAAATGCTCCTGTTTACAATTCTGATAAAGGGACCATTGACGTTTCTCAGAGTGATATTATGGCACGGAATAACAGAGAAGCCGGTTCTGCAAGGGTAGATATTGGTATTGAGCTAACACCTTCCAGGCATTTCATGATGGATATCGGGTTGTCAAGCTCATATTTCATAACTGATCTTAACAGAACGTCCTGGAGATTTAGTGATGTACAAAACACTTACAAAATTTCACATAACTTTTATGCGGGTCTGAATCTGGGTTTCAATTACAGATTCTGATTTGATAAAACTATGGGTTGATACCTATCTTCAAGATATAGAATTCCGTTCGTCTTTAGAATCCATTGTAATTGCATAAGAAATTCCCCCTGAGCCTCTTATCATAAGAGCTATACCAAAGGCATAAAATATATCACCAGAATGTGAGAGCAGATTTAAGGATTGTCCATCGGTCAGTACCGGCCTGACATTTTTCAGATCATATTTCTTGATTGAGCAAACGGCACGTTTATAAAGATTTTTTTATTGTTGTTCCGCCAGGATTCGAACCTGGGCCAAGAGAACCAAAATCTCTGGTGCTGCCGTTACACCACGGGACAAATAAACTACCTTTTACACAATCACTCTCTGGCTGTCTAAAGGAAGATAGCTAATTCGGGTGGCAAATTTAAGACATTTTTTGATCTGATCAAATTTTGTACTTTCGCTTACTGAATCGTATTGGTAAATGTTTTATCAAATAACAAGTTACAGAAAGCTTAACAATTTACTGGGATGGATCGTCTTCATCCTTGCAGCGGTTGTTTTTTTGCTTACACTTGAACCTACTGCAAGTTGGTGGGATCCGGGTGAGTTTATCTCCACACACATACAAGCTTCAGGTTGGGCATCCTCCGGGCGCCCCAACTATGCAGATGATAGGCCGGGTAATTTCATTGCTGGCATTTGGCGATACATCAAAAGTTGCCTTAATGATCAACGGAATGTCCGGTATCTGCAGCGCCTTTGCTGTTTTATTCCTTTTCTGGTCGATAACCATCTTTGCCAGAAAGATTATAGTTGGTGAAGGTGAGATGACCCAAACAAAAATGTACACCATTTTCGCTGCCGGACTGGTTGGCTCACTCACTTTTACATTCACCGATTCTTTCTGGTTTTCTGCAGTGGAAGGTGAAGTTTATGCCATGTCAACAATGTTTACATCGCTCGTCTTCTGGTCCATCCTGAAATGGGAAGAGGATGGTGATCTCAATCATTCCAACCGCTGGCTGATTTTTATCACCTTTATGATCGGCCTTCCGATTGGGGTACATCTCCTGAGTCTGCTGACCATCCCTGCCCTTGCATTGGTCATTTACTTCAGGAAATATAAAGCCTCATGGAAAGGAATTCTCCTCGACCTTGTTTGTTCTATCCTTATTCTGGCCTTCATCATGTATTTCGTGATTCCCGGGATTCCTGAAATGGCAGGAAAAGTCGAGCTGTTGTTCGTGAACAAATGGGGGATGCCATTCAATTCGGGCCTGATCTTTTATTTCCTGGTTCTTATCTGCCTCATCGTTTCCGGGTTGATCTTCACAAAAAAGAAAGGGATGCCTCTTTTCAACACCATCATCCTTTGTTTTACCTTTCTCCTGATCGGATATACCACCTTCATCATGCTGGTCATCCGTTCAAATGCAGGAACCCCGATCAATGAAAATGCACCGAAGGATGTGGTAGGCCTGGTCAATTACCTCAACCGCGAACAATACGGTACCTGGCCACTGCTGATTGGTCCATATTACAGCGCCCCAATCGTAAGTTATAAAGATGGTGACCCCGTTTACAAACGGGATAATAAGGCTGGAAAATACGTCATCATCGATGATCAGAAAGGCACCATCCCTGTTTTTGATCCCCGTTTTACTACAATTTTCCCACGCATGTGGAGTAGTGAACGAACAGGCTCGGAACAGTTCTTCAAAGATTGGGGAGGAGAAGGATTACCCATTAAAGTGATAAATGCCGATGGAAAATCAGAAACGCTGAACAAACCAACCTTCATTGAAAACCTGAAATATTTTCTTCAGTACCAGGTCGGTGTGATGTATTTCCGGTATTTCATGTGGAATTTCGCAGGCCGGCAAAACGATGTTCAGGGTTATGGCGGACCACAGGATGGGAACTGGATCAGTGGAATTCCCTTTATCGATAAATGGATTACAGGCCATCCGCAAACCCATATGCCCGATAGCATGAAAGACAGGGGAACAAATAAATATTACATGCTTCCTTTTATTCTTGGATTAACTGGTTTTTTTTACCAGCTGAAAAAAGAATATAGAAGTACTATCGTGATAACTCTTCTGTTCCTTATGACCGGATTGGCTATTGTCGTTTACCTGAACCAGAAACCCTTTGAACCCCGTGAACGGGACTATTCCTATTGCGGATCGACTTATGCCTTTTCAATCTGGATCGGTCTGGGCGTGATCTGTTTGGTGAACATGGTAAAGAGGATACTGAAAAGAGAAAATTTATCAGTATTGCTTGTTTCATTGTTCTGTCTTATTCTTGTTCCGGGTATTATGGCAAAGGAGAACTGGGATGATCATGACCGCTCGGGAAAATATTCCTGCCGTGATTATGCAGCAAACTACCTGAATTCCTGTGACAAACAAGGAATCCTGTTCACCAATGGCGATAACGACACGTTCCCTCTCTGGTACGATCAAGAAGTTGAAGGCATACGCACAGATGTACGTATTGTGAATCTGGCCCTGGCTTCAAGCTCCTGGTACTTGGACGAGCTTTTTAAGAAATGCTACGAATCAGAGCCCTGTCCATTTGGGATCCCGCAGGAAAAATATCAACCCGGCGTCAATGACATAATTCCTTATTACGACGTGGGAGTTAATGGTTATATGAACCTAAAGGACCTGGTTGATTTCATTAAAAGCGATGATCCTGACACTTACCTGACACTGCAGAACGGAGAAAAGATGAAATTCTTCCCATCTAAAAAAGTCAAGCTGGCGGTTGATAATTCTGCCTGCATAAAATATGGCATCGTGCCAAAATGCATGGCAGGAAAGATGGTGGATACGATCTATTGGACCATCAGATCAAATCAGCTTTATAAAAATGATGTGATGCTTCTCGATCTGGTCGCAAACAATAATTGGCGACGGTCATTGTATTTTGCTTCTCCTTCAAGCGTGAATTATTGTTTTAATGTCGATACCTTCTGCCTGGTACAGGGATGGGTTTACAAATTCATACCCGTCAAAGCTGCAAAAAAAGATTACATCCCGAACATGGGAGGAGTTGATCCTTTGACCTCCTATGACCTCCTGATGAATAAATTTGCTTGGGGGAATATGAATGATCCGCATGTGTATGTTGATCCGGAAAGTTTAAGTAACCAGACAAAGCCGAAAACCAATATATATCGTACAGCCCAATCTCTTATGAATATTAGAAAATACGATGAAGCTATCAGACTCCTGGATAAATATTTTTATTTGTTCCCCGATTCGAAGTATCCTTATGATATTTATACTTTACCATTTGCTGAATTGTACTACAAAGCCGGGGAATCAGGAAAGGCGAATAAAATAATGGAAAGGATTGGTCAGATCTATTCACAGAGCTTGGATTATTATTACGTGTTCAGCGGGAAAAGGAGGGAATATTATTCGGAAGACATCGAGCAGTCCCTTGGTATTCTTCGTCGGATGAATCATATTGCTCAGGAGAATAAACAAACAAAACTGGCAAATGATCTTGACCGCTTATTTCATCAGGAATTGAAGAAGTACCAATGAACTAAAGCCGGAATTCAGAAGGAAGTAAATAGAATCAATTATATTGGATAATTCGTTTAGTAAAAATAAATTATGATGTTGAACTATATTAACTGGAATGTTGATCCGGAGATTTTCCGGATCGGAAGTTTCGCTGTTCGCTGGTACGGGATGTTATTTGCTGCGTCCTTTGTGTTCGGCTATATAATTATGCTGAAGTTCTTTAAAAAAGAACATATCCCCGTATCTGTATTGGATTCACTTACTACTTATATGGTTATCGGAACCGTTGTCGGTGCACGATTGGGGCATTGTTTTTTTTATGAACCTGCTTATTACCTGGCTCACCCTGCACATATCCTGATGGTGTGGGAGGGAGGATTGGCCAGTCATGGCGCTGCTATCGGGATCATTATTACCATTCTTATTTTTGCACGGGTAAAAAAACTTCACTTTCTCTGGGTGATGGACCGGGTGGTAATTGTGGTAGCCCTCTCAGGTCTTTTCATACGTTTCGGCAACCTGATGAATTCCGAGATATTCGGACATATTACATCATTACCCTGGGGATTCAGATTCCTTCGTGCGGAATTTCCGCTGAATCTTGATCCACGGCATCCTACCCAGCTTTACGAAGGGCTTTCTTACCTGATTATTTTTCTTATTCTCCTATGGTACTATTATAAAAAAGAAGGAAAACCTTCACAAGGTCTCATTTTTGGATGGTTCCTGATCCTGGTTTTCGGGATGCGTTTTCTAATTGAATTTGCAAAGGAACCCCAGGAAAGTTTTGAAAGGTCAATGATCCTGAACCTGGGTCAACTACTCAGTATCCCCCTAATCATTGCAGGGATAGTACTGGTTTGGCTGGCAATAAAACGAGACAAACTCAAAGAGGAACAGAGTGAAAGAGTAACAAAGTAACAGAGTGACAAAGTGTAAAATGGTAAAGATGGCTAATAACCCATGCCCAATGCCTAATGCCTAATGACCAACTCCTAATGACTTCTTATCTCCTTAATCCGCTCTCCGAGCACCTTATAATCATTTTGCATTACGACTCCGTGGAAATTACGTGACATTTCGATTGCATAAAGCAAATCGAAATGATGCTGTGGCATGGAAAAATAGATTTTTTTTTCCATCAGATACATTGCGAGGTATTCCTGTTCTGTTTGCCCGGGAGTAGGGATAAGGATGGCATTAATTCCCAAGGTCACCAGGTCCATCAGGCTTGAATAACCTGAACGGCATATCACGATATGCGAGCGAAGCATATATTCCTTCATCTTCACTGTTTCCAGGTGCGGGAAGACATGAAATTTTTCAGTAAGATCATATTCTTCCGTTTTTTCTGTCAGTCCTCTCACAGCGATGCCATTCAACCCTGAGTTGGTCAATTGGTCAAATATCTGCTTTTCGAAGATGGTACGCTGAGGTTCAGGACCTGAAAGGGCAATCATTATATCATAATCACAGGTCCGGGGAACTCCCCTTTTTCCTGCCGGATCCGAAAACCTTGAAAGAGTCCCGATATATTTAACATTACCCGGCAACCTGGTTGGATGTGACAGTTTCCCTGCCAGTCCGTTGTGTAATTCAAAATCAGGGATCCAGCATTCGTTGAATTTTTCAATCTGACGGTGAATGATCCTGTTGATAAAGCCTGACAGGAATAGCACAGGACGAGGAAAGATTATCCATAGCTGGTGGGTGATGAAAATGCAGTAACAATTGTTATTCAATAATCCATAACGGTTATCGGAGACGATCACATCGGGATGTTCCGATCCGATCAGTTTTTTGATATCCCTTCTTTCGCGAAAATAACTCCATAGAAGGGCAGTTGAGAGTTTGAAGATTTGAAATAGAAAGCCATTTTGTTTTGGAAAGGTGATCTTGGCTCCTCTAAGACGAATAAGCCGGCATGCCGGAAATTCTTTTTTCAGGAATTCATAAGGTCTGCCATCGGCTGCAATTACGACCTCGTCCCCAAACTCCATAAATTTTCGAATGATCGGGACACATCGCGTTGCATGACCGATTCCCCAATCGAGGGGACATATCAGGACTTTCAAAATCTTAAATTGTTTTTCTATTTCACAAAAATACCGAATATTATACGGGCTTTTGGATAAATAATTTCAACTTATCCTATTACTTTTTCACATTTCAACCGATTAACATTTTTTAACTGGCGAACTGGTGAGTTAATTAATTACTTTCTGACTCTTTAAAACATTCAGCATGAGTGAAAAGATGGTTTTATACCAGATTGCTTTGACATTAGTTCCTGGAATTGGTGATGTTCTTGGGAAGAAATTAGTGAACTGTTGCGGAAGTGCCGAAGCTGTCTTTACGGAAAAGAAACAGCTTCTGGAAAAAGTGCCTAGGGTCGGAGGGAAGATCCTTGAAGCATTGTCAGATAAATCGATTCTGGGACGTGCTGAGAAAGAACTTGCCTTCCTTGAAAGATTTCGTATCCGGACATTGTTCTTTCTGGATAAAGATTATCCGTTTCGGTTAAAAAACTGCATTGACAGCCCGGTCTTGATTTATTACAAAGGCACTGCCAACCTTAATGTATCACGAATCATCGCTGTAGTCGGGACACGTAATGCAACGGAATATGGCAAAAGTACTTGTCAAAAGATCATTTCCGACCTTGCACAGGATAAGGTGTTGATTGTGAGTGGTCTTGCTTATGGGATCGACAGTTGCGCTCACCGTTCTGCTCTCGGGAACGACATGGAAACCATTGGAGTTCTGGGGCATGGTCTTGGGATGATCTATCCTTATCAGAATAAAAAGTTGGCTGAAAAGATGACGAAAAAAGGCGGGCTCTTAACAGAATTCATGAATGATGCAGTCCCCGATCGCGAAAATTTTCCAAAAAGGAACCGTATTATTGCAGGGATCAGCGATGCAATCCTGGTTGTGGAAGCAGCCGACAAAGGAGGAGCATTGATCACGGCAGATATAGGGAATTCATACAACCGCGATGTTTTTGCTGTTCCCGGGAGGATCAACGATATTTATTCGGAAGGCACAAATCGACTTATCCGAAAGAATATGGCTTCATTGGTACAATCAGCACAAGATATCCGGTATCTTATGGGATGGGAGGAGCGTGGTGAAAAACCTGACGGATTCCAGAGAAAAATATTCCTTGAAATGACGGCTAATGAAAAAGTTCTCGTCGATTACCTCAATATTAATGGGCCCTCCGGAATTGATGACCTTAGCAACAAGTGCCGTCTGGCCATGAGTACAACTTCTGCCTCCCTGCTGAACCTGGAATTCGAAGGAATCGTAAAAAGTCTACCAGGGAAGATCTATGCACTGACCTGACTCTTTTAAACTGGCGAACTGGCGAGTTAAATAATTACTTTGCGACTCTTTTGTTGGTGATGACGACCTATGATTGTGTTATCTTTACATGTTCATTTTTGAAATAAGTATTATGGAAAAAGT
The DNA here is from genome assembly GCA_963785325.1 of uncultured Bacteroidales bacterium. GTDB lineage: Bacteria > Bacteroidota > Bacteroidia > Bacteroidales > FEN-979 > FEN-979. Next base: position 16,775 of record CAWAVC010000027.1, read on the forward strand.
GATTATTCAAAAACTGGCTAATTCAGAAATTGAAGAACGCCAGATCAGGAAATGGCCTATCTGGGAAAAAGAAGTTTCCCGTTTTACTCAGGTATATGATGGTGACGAAGAATGTCTTTTCCTGGAAGGGGAGGTGGTAATCGAATCGGCGGAAAAAAACTATACGATCCTTCCCGGCGATTTTGTGATCTTTAAAGATGGCCTGGAATGTGTTTGGGATATTAAAAAACCCGTTAAAAAATATTATAATTTTCTCTGATCTGTTACCGAAAACAAGAGATTGAAAGGCGTCGTAATAAAATCTACAGGTAGCTGGATCACGGTTCGTTCGCAGGATGGCATAAGAACCGAATGCAGGCTGAAAGGACAATTCCGTATTCATGGATTACGTTCAACAAATCCGGTTGCTATCGGTGACAAAGTTGAATTCGAAAAACAACCTGATGAAGAAACAGGAGTTATCACGCTAATCAGGGAAAGAGAGAATTACATAATCAGGAAATCCATAAATTTATCCAAAACTACTCATATCATTGCTGCCAATCTCGATCATGCATTTCTGATCGTTACCTTGGCACAACCCAAAACATCGACAGGCTTCATAGACCGGTTCCTGGTCACTGCGACCGGATATTTCATCCCGGCCAGCATTATATTTAATAAGATCGATTTGTATGATGAACCCCTTGCGTCCTATGAGTTAAATCTCAAAAGGATTTATGAACAAGCCGGCTATCCTTGTTATTCCGTTTCAGCGTTAAAAGGAAATCATGTTGAACAGATAAGCAGCCTTTTGAGAGACAAGACCAGTTTGTTTGCCGGACATTCAGGAGCCGGAAAATCTGCACTGATCAATGCAATTCAACCGGATCTGAAGCTAAAGACCGGTACGATCTCTGAAATTCACCTGAAAGGAAAACATACTACAACATATGCAGAAATGTTAGAGCTTACAAATGGTGGATTTATTATTGATACTCCGGGTATCAGGGAATTCGGCCTGATCGACTTTGACAAAAATGAAATTCCCCGATGTTTTCCTGAAATGGAAAGACTTTTGCCACTGTGCAGGTACAAGAATTGTACCCACACACATGAACCGGGATGCGCCGTGAAAAAAGGTTTGGAAACAGGAGAAGTAAGTTTGATGAGATATAATAGTTATCTTAGCATCCTGAATGACAGAAACTGAATCCCAAATTATGATTGCACGACAATTAATATCTGACATCATTACTCCTCTAAAATCTACTGAAACCGGAGCCGACGCCCTGGGACTCATGGATGAATTTCGTGTTTCTCATCTACCGATCGTAGATCAGGAACAATTTCTTGGCTTGATATCAGATACGGATATTCAAACTTATAATAATTTACCTGAACCCGTTGGAAGCCATCCGCTTTCCCTCTCCAATGTATATATCTATGAGAACCAGCACATATTTGATGTCATCAGGATTATAGATGCCATGAAACTGACCTTGTTACCTGTTCTCGATGAAAAAAAACATTATCTCGGATCGATTACCCTGACCACCTTATGCTATAATCTTTCGGATCTGATGGCACTGAATAATCCAGGCGGGATCATCATCCTCGAGCTTAATGACAAGGATTATCTTCTCACTGAGATCGCCCAGATCATTGAATCGAATGATGCCAAAATCCTCGGAATGTTCATCACGACTTTTCCTGACTCTACCCGGATAGAGATTACCCTGAAGATCAATAAGATTGATGTCGGGCCTGTCCTCCAGACCTTTATACGGTATAATTACATCATCAAGGCTTCATTTTCCGAAGATACTTATAGGGAAAGCTTGCAGGAACGGTATAATTCATTGATGAATTATCTTAATATCTGATTCATGTGGTTGAACGTTGGTACATATGGCCATGACCATTTTTTGAAATCTTTGACAGAAATTTCAATTCGTGGATCGCAACAACCAATCGAATTAATCTGAGAAGCAGTCTGTTGGTGGGAAATGGAGTCGCTCTCGATCTGACAATGTATTATGATATTGTGATCAGGCTTGAGTTATCGATGAACGCGGAAGGAACACCAGGAATTTATCTCCATTTTGTCGCGCCGATATAAGAGGGAAAAGGGAGATCAAATAAAAATGGACTATCTTTGCCCACGGATTTTTTTTCATTAATTCTTGATAATATGAAGGTTGCCTTGTTTGGAAAAACAATTTCCGCAAACGATGTTTTTTACTTGCAGGATTTTATAGACAGATTGAATAGTCTCAATGGGATTATGTATTTATATAAGCCATTTTCTGATTCCATTCATGAAACCATCCGGTTTGACCGGGAACCAATGACCTTTACAACACAGCAGGAAATAAAGGGAGAAGTTGAATATCTTTTTTCTATTGGCGGAGATGGTACTTTGCTTGATACCATAACCCTGGTGGGAGATTCAGGAATTCCGGTAATCGGAATAAACATGGGTAAACTGGGTTTTTTATCCGGAATTTCCAAAGAGGAGATATTGCCGGCGCTGGATGAGATCATCAGTAAAAAATATTCAATTGATAAACGAACCTTACTTCGTTTGGAAACGACGGAGCGGCTTTTTGGGGAATTTAACTATGCATTGAATGATTTTACAATTTACAAAAGTAGTCCGAATTCCATGCTTGCCATTAAAATGTTCGTGAACGATGAGTTCTTGAATACATACTGGGCTGATGGATTGATCGTTGCTACACCGACAGGATCGACTGCTTATTCCTTAAGTTGTACTGGCCCTATTATTACTCCCGATTCTGAGAATTTTGTAATCACCCCGATTGCCAGCCATAATCTTACCGTGCGACCCATTGTGATACCGGATACCAGTATCATCCGGATCATGGTCGAATCCAGAAATATAAACTGTTATATTGGTCTGGATTCCCGAATCCTGAAATTAGATGTTCCAATAAATCTGGTTATAAAAAAAGAAGATTTTAAGATTCATCTACTCCGGATATCGGGAAGAAATTTCTTTCAGACAATCCGTGAAAAATTAAATTGGGGCCTTGATATAAGGAACTGATTAAATTTTCTTAGTATTTCCCTTAGTATTCCAATAAAAAGGGTGAACCTGCGTTATTTATCTGAAAAATTGCAAGAGCTGTTAATGCATTCTCAAATCAAGATTTTTTTCATCTATATATCAAGGCTAAAACTTAGGTTTTTTTTCAGCTCTATTTTTTCCCTTTTATACTTATGGATGGCCCAACCAGCAAAGGCACAAACCGACCTGGAAGTTGGGCCGTTCATAGGTGATTCATATTATCTTGGTGATCTAAATCCAGATGTTCATTTCAGAATGGCTCAAATTGCTTATGGCGTAATGGCAAGATATAATTTTGATGACCGATGGTCGCTGAAGTTAGGTATTACCCGTGGAAAAGTAGAAGGAAATTCTGAAAAAACGAATTTCCTTCCCGGCCGCAATCTCCAGTTTGAGAGTCCTATCAACGATTTATCAGCGATGGCCGAATTTAATTTTTTTTCATATTTTACCGGAAGTCGATGGAATTGGATAACACCGTATCTTTACGCCGGCATTGGGCTGTTCACATTTCAGCCAACATCGGGTGGAACAAAACTTCAACCCTTGGGGACGGAAGGGCAAAATGTTGGATATGATGGCCGCAAACCTTATAAAACATGGGGAGTGAACATTCCTTTTGGGTTAGGAGTCAAAGTCAGCTTAAGCAAAAAAATTGGCCTTACTGCATTCTGGGAGATGCATAAAACATTTACTGATTATATTGATGATGTCAGCACTACTTATTACCTGAATGGACCAATAATTAATCAGAATGATATATCTGGTCTGTTGTCTGATCCGACACGAAATCATTTACCAGGAATGCAGCGGGGGAACCCAAATACATATGACTGGTATTCATTTTCCGGACTTACGCTGAGTTATAAATTCAGCTTGAAGGGAAGCCGCAGATGTAAGGATAATAAACATTTTTGAACGATTTGTACATATTATGCCTGAATGAGCCTGAAAGACAAAATAATTAAGGACCGGATACCTGTTCATGTTGCCATTATTATGGATGGAAATGGTCGTTGGGCAAAAAAAAGAGGCTTTGTACGGACGATAGGCCACGAAAAAGGTGTGGATACAGTCAGGGAAATTGTCGAGGCAGCAGCAGAACTTGGGATCAGGTATTTGACTTTATACGCTTTTTCGACTGAAAATTGGAATCGTCCTAAATATGAGATTGATGCATTAATGACACTATTGGTAAAATCTGTTAATAAAGAAAGAAAGACTTTCATGGATAACAACATTCAGTTAATGGCCATAGGTGATCTTAAAAATCTTCCACCCAAGAGTCAGGATGAACTCATGAAGGCTATTAAAGATACTTCTATGAATACCGGATTGAAACTGGTGCTTGCTCTGAGCTACAGTTCACGTTGGGAAATCGTGGAAGCAGCACGTTCACTTGCACAGTATGTCAGGGATGGGCACCTAAGTACGGATGAGATCAACATCGATTCCTTTACCAGCGTTCTTACAACAGCATCTATTCCCGATCCTGAACTGCTCATAAGAACCAGCGGTGAATATAGGGTCAGCAATTTCCTTCTTTGGCAGATTGCTTATAGTGAGTTGTATTTTACCCCTACTTTATGGCCTGATTTCTCAAAAGAAGAATTTTACAAGGCTGTTGTTGATTATCAGGGAAGGGAAAGAAGATTTGGGATGACCAGCGAACAAATAAAAAAACCTAAAAACAGCCATCACAACTAATACATCAGATGAAACTTAAATTTCTTATTTTCCTTTTAATCATTACCTGGTTCGTCCATCCTGTTAGCGCCCAGATACCATCGGGGGGCACAGTTAACATTGACTATTCTTCGCCAAAAGAATATATCATCGCAGGGATCACGGTTACAGGTATTAAGTACCTCGATAATAATGTTTTGATCATGCTTTCAGGATTGACCATCGGGGATAAAGTTAAAATTCCAGGCGACAAGATAACCGAGGCAATCAGAAAACTTTGGGATCAAGGTTTATTTGAAGATGTAAAGATTTCTATATCACAAATTGTCGATAATCAACTCTACTTGAATTTTTCTCTGAAAGAGAGGCCGAGACTAAACCATTTTTCTTTTACAGGAATAAAGAAAGCGGATGCCGATAATATCCGCGAAAAAATCCATATATCGAAAGGAGAATATGTAACTGAAAACATGATAATGCGAACCAAAAATATTATCCGGAAATATTATACAGATAAAGGATTTTTGAATGCTGAAGTGGAAATTGTTCCCAAGAAAGATTCCGTCTCTTCCAATGAAGTCAGCCTAGCTATTGATATACACCGTAACGCGAAAGTCAAAGTATACAACATCACTATTCATGGCAACCATAATGTGACGACTGAGCAGCTTAAAGCCAGCATGAAAAAAACCAAAGAGAAAGGTATCTTCGACCCGATGAATGATTTAGATAAAATGATTTATCAGATTGCAACTGCCGTTTTTCGGGTTGATTTCGGCGAGATTGCCAACATAGTTGAAAAACATGCTTACAACAATATCCGATTCCGCATTTTTAAATCAGCAAAATTTATCCGTGATGATTATAATGAGGATAAAGACCTGTTAATCGCTAAGTACAATAACCAGGGATATCGTGATGCAAAAATCATCAGGGATTCTATCTCCAAGAATAATGATAATACGGTTTCAATAGAAATATGGGTAGAGGAAGGTCCAAAGTACTATTTCAGAAATATAACCTGGGTGGGAAATACTAAATATTCTGACGATTTTCTAAACCGTATCTTGAGGATAAAGAAAGGAGATGTTTATGATCAGAGTGCACTTGAAACAGCATTGAGTTACAATCCAAATGGCTCTGATATCCGTTCGTTATACATGGATGATGGATATCTTTTCTTTGACGTGCAACCTGTGGAAGTGAACGTGGAAAATGACTCCATCGATATTGAAATCCGTATGCGTGAGGGAAAACAAGCCACAGTGAATAGAGTCACCGTCATAGGAAATACCAAGACCAATGATCATGTTGCCTTACGTCAGGTTCAAACTCGTCCCGGGCAATTGTTCAGTCGTGACAAATTGATCAGATCCCAGCGGGAATTGATACAATTGAAATATTTCAATGCAGAAAAAATTTCTCCAGATGTTACTCCGAACCCCGATGACGGAACTGTCGATATAAATTACAATGTTGAAGAAACCTCAGCTGATCAGATTGAATTATCAGGAGGTTGGGGCTATGGTAGGATTGTAGGAACATTAGGTTTATCTTTCAATAACTTTTCTCTAAGAAACATTTTTAATTTCAAGACCTGGAAACCTATTCCGTCAGGTGATGGACAAAAACTAAGTTTACGATTCCAGACTTATGGAGCAGGATACATCAGCTATAGTGCTTCATTTACGGAGCCTTGGGTGGGTGGAAGGAAACCACTTGCCTTAAGCGTGTCATATGTCCATTCAAAGTATACAAACGGAGACGCAGTCTCAGATACCAACTATGCCTATTTCAAGATCGACGGGATTTCTGTTGGATTGGGGACAAACCTCAAATGGCCAGATGATTATTTCGTTCTTTATCAATCTATAAATTTCAACCGGTACAATTCGCATAATTATACTGAAATCTTTACTTTCGGCGGTGGAAACGGAATTTATAATTCTATCAGTTATGGCATTACTCTTTCCCGCAGTTCTATAGACCAACAAATCTATCCCAGGGCCGGATCCGAAATCAGTAATAATCTTGAGCTAACTCCCCCCTATTCATTGTTCCGTGGAAATGTCGATTATTCTGATATGGATATAACTAAAAAATTTGAGTGGGTGGAGTTTTATAAATTTAAATTTAAGGGAGCATGGTATATCAATCTGATCGATAAACTGGTTTTAACCCCACGATTACAGTGTGCCGTCCTCGGTGCTTATAATAACAGGATTGGTATTACCCCTTTTCAACGGTTCTATCTCGGAGGCGATGGACTAACAGGTTATAATAATATGGATGGACGTGATCTTATTGGCTTTCGTGGGTATGAAAACAACTCACTAACTCCAGGGTACCCGAATTCCGTAGGTGGTACGGCTTATGAAAAATTTACTCTTGAATTGCGTTATCCAATCTCACTGAATCCAAGTGCGACCATTTATGGGTTGACTTTTATGGAAGCAGGAAATGACTGGTTAGCATGGAAAGATGTGAATCCGTTCGATGTATACCGGTCGGTGGGCGTTGGTATTCGCGTATTTTTGCCGATGTTTGGACTCCTTGGATTAGATTGGGGTTATGGGCTTGATCCACTTAGGGGAGTACCTGGTGTAAATGGCAGCCAGTTCCATTTTTCAATCAATTCCTCTATCGATTAGGAATTATGAGAAATGAAGAATGAATAATATAAGATGTATTTAGCTTTGATAAAAGAAAACGGAGACATGTAAAATGAAAAAAATATTTATTACAGTAGGGCTTTTATTCTGTTCATTAGCTGTGTTGCATGCACAGAAGTTTGCCTATGTGGATAGTCAGTATATTCTTGATAATCTTCCGGAATATTCAGAGGCACAGGCACAGCTTGATGAAGTATCAGTACAGTGGCAAAAAGAAATAGAGACAAAATTTGCAGAAATTGATAAAATGCATCAGGACTTCCAGGCACAGTCTGTCTTGTTGCCAGAAGACATGAAAAAGAAAAAAGAACAAGAGATCGAGGATAAGGAGAAAGAAACTAGAAATCTCCAACGTCAACGATTCGGACAGAATGGCGACCTGATGAAGAAACGTCAGGAACTGGTGAAACCAATCCAGGAAAAAGTTTATAATGCAATTCAGGAGATAGCGACCAACAATAATTATGCTGTTATCTTTGATAAAGCTGGTGCACTGACAATCCTCTTTGCTAACCCGAAATTTGATATCAGTGACGAGGTATTAGATAATTTGGGCACTGCATCTGCAGGAAGGAAAGGTCGTTCAGCAACAGGTGGACAAAAAGGTCTGGAAACCAAGCCTGGGACTTCGAAAGGGAACCAACAGGGTGACAACACAAATCAACCATCCAATGCTCCCATGCGGGAAAAGAAATAGAACTATTTAACCTTTAGGATTTCATAAATATTTATAATTTTGCAATCAAACAATTATTAACAATAAAAACGAAAATGAAAAACGTAGTAAAAACTTTTGTAATTTTTTCCCTCATCATTGTTCTTGCAACTGCCGCTCATTCACAGACTACCCAGAAAATCGGATATATCGATTTTAATAATCTGGTGGCTGCAATGCCGGGCGTTGATTCCGTAAAAATCAAATTACAGAATTACCAGAAAACACTTTCTGACCAGCTGGATGCCATGCGGGCTGAATTTGAAAACAAATATCTTGAGTATCAACAAGGATCTTCAGGAATGTCTGACCTGATTAAACAAACGAAAGAAAAAGAATTACAGGACCTGCAAGGAAGGATTGATGCTTTTCAACAGAAAGCTCAGACCGATCTGCAGGCAAAACAGCAGGAACTTTTGCAACCAATTGTTTCAAAGGCAAAGGATGCAATAAAAGAGGTAGCCAAAGAAAATAAATACACTTTTATTATTAATGCCATTGAAGACATCCTGCTCTATTCAGAACCTGTTGATGATGTCCTTCCATTGGTAAAGAAAAAATTGGGAATCCAGTAAAGTTTTCAATTCAATCAATTGAAAAGCTGTTTTATTCTAAGCAGCTTTTTTTATTTATGCACTCCGGTTGAATTATAAACATGAATCAGATAAAATCAGATATTGCAATCGTATTTATTTTGATTTTCATGTCAATCACGGCATTTGCTCAGATCAATGAAAGACAAGACCTAAGACTAAATTTTGTGCAAATTCAACAAGGAAACGCACCTGCACAGATCTTTAGAGAAAGCCGCCCATGTTGTCCCCAGTTATCGGCAGTATATATGGCAGGAAATGGAATTCATCGCCTTTACTCATTTTGGTATGAATACATATACAAACCAGGAATGGGGGGAGGGTAATGATAATCCGATGCTCTTTAATCCGGATAATTTTGATGCCGATCAATGGGCAAAGGTCATTCATGATGCAGGGATGAAAATGATCATTCTTACTGCAAAACATCATGATGGGTTTTGCCTGTGGCCCAGTAAGTTTACCGATTATTCAGTTTCGCGAAGTAAATGGAAAAACGGGAAGGGAGATGTTGTCAAAGAAGTGGCCAAAGCTTGTCGTAAATATGGTTTGAAATTCGGGATCTATTTATCACCCTGGACGTCATGAATCCTCCTATGGTGATTCGCCACGGTACAATGAATTTTTCCGGAACCAGTTAAGGGAATTGCTGACCAACTATGGTAAAATTGCAGAAGTCTGGTTTGACGGTGCCTATGGGGAAGGACCCAATGGGAAAAAGCAAGTATATGATTGGACTTCCTATTACAAAATTATACGTAAGTTACAACCGGATGCAGTAATTGCTATAATGGGTCCGGATGTTCGATGGGTCGGTACAGAGTCAGGATATGGGAGAGAAACCGAATGGAGCGTTTTGCCGGATGTTGTTGGAAGAACAGATTCCATCGCTGCTGCTACTCAACAAAACCAGATAGATAGGGCTTTCATTCCAGGTAACCATATGGATCAGGAACCTTGGAGGAAAAGAAAAAATAATAAATGCAAAAAACCTTCTCTGGTATCCTTCCGAAACGGATGTTTCGATACGTCCCGGTTGGTTTTATCATCAGAATGAAGATTCATTGGTAAAATCTACGGAACAATTAGTGGATATTTATTTTAATTCAGTTGGCAGGAATTCAGTGTTACTCCTGAATATTCCACCAAACAAGCACGGGCAGATACAGGATCAGGATATAAAAAGATTAAGCGCGATGCGAAAAATCCTTGACAATACATTCCGGAATAATCTGATTCCGGATAAAGGATTAAAATTATCAGATACCCTGTTTGACTATTTTTTGGGTTTTGACCAGACATTTAATGTAGCCCTTGTGGCAGAGGATATCACGAAAGGTCAAAAGATTGAAAAATTTCGCATAGATTATCAGGATGGGAAAGAGTGGAAAACCTGCATAAGAGCTACTACCGTTGGTTATAAACGTTTACTGAAGTTCAGGGAGGTAAAAGCATCAAAAATCCGGCTTGTTATTGAATCTTCAAGAGGGAAACCTGTACTCAGAAGTTTTGGCCTTTATAAACTTGATTAGTTTTCCTCATCATACCAGCTTGCATACATACTGTAATTTTTTGAGATTCTGTTCACCTGACCTTCCAGGAGCCTCTTGTCGATATCCCTAATCTTTACAGCCGGCACTCCCGCCCATACAGATCCTGATTCTACAACGGTGCCTTCTTTGACCAATGCTCCCGCCGCAATAATGGAATTATTTTTAATGATGGCACCATCCATGATAATTGCTCCCATGCCTACCAGAACGTTGCTGTGAATTGTACAACCATGAATTATAGCATTATGAGCAATGGAAACATTATCTCCGATGTTAACCGAAGCTTTTTGGTAAGTGCAATGTATAATCGCTCCATCCTGGATGTTCACATTGTTTCCGATGCGGATGGAATGGACATCCCCGCGAACAACTGCATTGAACCAAACACTACAATTATCTCCCATCACTACATCACCCGTGACCGTTGCATTGTCTGCAAGAAAACAATTTTTCCCAAAAACAGGTGTAACCCCCTTAACTGCTTTTATCAATGCCATAAATCACCTCCTTTCAAGGATTCTTGGAAAATCAAGTGAATAATGTAATCCGCGGCTTTCCTTCCTGTTCGTGGCTGCCTTAATGATCAGGTAGCCAACATTGATCAGGTTCCGGAGTTCACAGAGTCCGTGGGTCAGGATGGATTTGTTATAAAGAGCTTCTGTTTCCTGGTAAAGAATTTCCAGCCTGTCGAAATGCCCTTTTCAACCTGAGGTTAGAACGTACGATGCCGACATAGCTGCTCATGATAGATTGCAGCTCTTTCAGCGACTGGGTGATCAGGATCATCTCTTCATTATATACCATTCCTTCTGCATTCCAATCGGGGATATCATCGTTATACTCAATGTTCTTTGCAGATTCTGCATGGCATCCTCACTTGCCCTGTGAGAAAATACAAGCGCTTCCAGCAGAGAGTTCGATGCCAAACGGTTAGCGCCATGCAACCCCGTGCAGGAACATTCACCGGATGCATAGAGATGATCAATCGAACTTCGCCCGTGTTCATCTACCTTGATCCCACCGCATGTATAATGTGCCGCCGGCACCACCGGGATCATATCCCGCGTGATATCGATACCGATACTCAGGCATTTGGCATAAATGGTGGGGAAATGGTTGATCAGTTCATTTTTCGGTAAATGCCGGCAATCAAGGTAAACATAATCATCACCAAGGATCTTCAGTTCATTGTCAATGGCACGGGCTACAATATCCCTGGGGGCAAGGCCAAGACGGGAATCATATTTCTGCATGAATTCCTTGCCTTCCGAATTCTTTAAAATACCTCCAAACCCCCGAACTGCTTCTGAAATCAGAAATGAAGGCTTTTCCTGCGGATTATAAAGGGCGGTTGGATGAAATTGCATAAATTCCATGTTTTCTATTGTACCCTTTGCACGGTATACCATGGCAATTCCGTCGCCGGTTGATATAGGCGGATTGGTTGTGGTGCTGTAAACTTGTCCGGCTCCTCCGGTTGCGATAAGGGTGTTTTTCGAAAGAATAGTATCCACGAGATGGGTGCGTGGATTCAGAAGATAGGCTCCAAAACATGTAATATGCGGTGTCCGCCGATTCACTTCAATCCCGAGATGATGTTCAGTAATGATATCGATTACAAAAGTATCCTCGATCACTTCGATCTTCGGATGCTTTCTGACTCTGTTCGACCAGAGTATTTTCAATTTCTCTCCCTGTACTGTCTTTATGATGCAATACACGGTATTCGGAATGCCCGCCTTCTCTGGCAAGATCAAATTTCCCTGATTTTGTCTTGTCAAATTTAATGCCCCAATGAATCAGCTCCCGGATTCGTTCTGTGGATTCCTCAATTGTCAAACGTACGACATGTTCGTCACAAAGTCCGTCACCAGCTATCAAGGTATCCTGGATATGTTTTTCATACGAATCAGGTGTATAAGTCACAGCTGCGATACCCCCTTGGGCATAACTGGTTGCTGTGTTGTCCAGTTTGGCTTTGGTAATGATACAAACCTTGCCGTGTTTTGCAACTTTCAGCGCAAAGGTCAGACCAGCTATCCCGGAACCGATCACTAAAAAATCAACATACTTTCTCATCTTCCCTTGTTTTATTTATGTTCGTCCCCAATATTTGTTTTGCTTACAATCCGATCAGTGCCAAGACAGGATCTTCACCACCCATCTCCATTTTCCAAGGATCTTCGAGATATTCCTTTACTTTTATCAGGAAACTTACAGACTCTTTTCCGTCGACTACCCGGTGGTCGTATGATAAAGCGATGTACATCATCGGATTGATCTCAACTTTCCCGTTCACTGCAATTGGCCGGTCCATAATCTTATGCATTCCCAGGATTGCACTTTGCGGAGGATTCAGGATAGGCGTCGACAACATAGAACCAAACACGCCGCCATTCGTGATTGTGAAAGTTCCGCCTTTCATATCTTCAATTGTGATACGGTTGTCTTTTGCTTTTCCTGCCAGTTCCTTGATCCTGATCTCAAGTTCCGGAATGCTCATTCTTTCTGCATTCCGAATCACAGGTACTATCAGGCCTTTTGGTGCGCTGACTGCAATTCCCATATCAACATAGTCTGGAATGACGAATTCGTCTCCATCCAACATGGAATTGACCTGTGGAAATTCCCTGAGTGCCAGAGTAACAGCCTTAGTGAAAAAAGACATAAACCCGATACCCACTCCAAATTTTTCTTTAAAAGCTTCATTCTGTTTTTCTTTGATTTCGAGAACATTTCTCATATTTACCTCATTGAACGTAGTCAGCATGGCTGTCTCGTTTTTCACGGCAACAAGCCTTTCGGCAAGTTTCAGGCGGAGAGTGGAAAGTTTCCTGCGTTCGATTTTCCTAGAATCTGCAATATCACCGAATTTTCCATGGCTTACCGTTTGAGAAATATAAGATTCAATATCCTTCTTTCCAATCCGTTTTCCTTTAAAGACGGAAAAAACTTCTTCTCTCTGAATATTCTTTTCAATGAGAAGCTTCTCAGCCAAAGGAGAGATATGAGTTCCGGTTTTTAATTTTTCTGATTGTTCTTTATTTTGAAGATTAACAGATTTATTCTGCTCAGGAATCAGGACAGTTTTAGCAGGTGATACTTTTTTTTCTCCTGTTAAAGGTTCAATGCGGGCTAGGATAGTAGCAACCGCAACTGTTTCTCCTTCTGCAATGAGGATTTTTATAATGCCATTTTCAGGAGTTGTCAAGGGAAACGATGCTTTATCAGAATCTATCTCAACCACTTCCTGGTCTTTTTCCACTTCTTCCTCATTGTTAACCAGCCATTTTGCCACCTGTACATGAGTGATCGATTCCCCCGGATTCGGAACAATTATCTCTGTTGCCATACACTTCATTTCTTTCAATAACCCGGTAAAGTTTCATCATAAAATTACAACTATCTGAAAAACTTCCGGAATGGTTGTTTTATTGTCCTTATCTTAACTCATCTTCCTTATCTGAACAGTGAAGTCTGCATGTTTCATCAGCTTCCTTGCAGTTGCATTGTCCCATTGCTTTTTCAACCAGTAATTGTTGTTGTATCTTATGTAAACGCGAGGATCCGGTGGCAGGACTTCCACTGGGTGGCCTTGTTGTGAAGATCAATGGTACCTCTCTGAAATTCTGGAGCAAAAAACCTTCTGCCCCCATATTTGCAGGTTCTTCCTGTACCCAATGCCACTTGACAGCTTTGTCATAATGTTTTATAACCTCCCTGAGTTGCTTCAATGGGAAGGGATAAAGCTGCTCAATTCTTACCAGTGCTATATCTTCCTTGTGAAATTTTTCTTTTCCTTCCAGAAGATCATAAAAAAGCTTCCCGCAACAAAAAACGACTTTCCTGATTTTTTCAGGATCTGCTGAAACATCATCGATCACTTCCCTGAAGCCACCATGGGTGAATTCGGGAAGGGGAGAAATGCAACGTGGATGCCTTAACAGACTTTTTGGAGTAAAGATCACAAGTGGTTTCCGGAACGGCCGGTGCATTTGTCTGCGTAATACATGAAAAAAATTTGCAGGAGTTGTACAGTTTACTACTTGAATGTTATTATGTCCGCTGATGTCAAGGAAACGTTCGAGCCTAGCGCTTGAATGTTCCGGCCCCTGCCCTTCATACCCATGAGGAAGTAACAAGACAATGCCATTCATTATTTTCCATTTTTCTTCGGCGCTGCTTATATACTGATCGATAATAACCTGAGTACCGTTACTGAAATCCCCGAACTGAGCTTCCCAGAGGACAAGGGTTTCGGGAGAAGTAAGGGCAAAACCATATTCGAATCCGAGTGCTCCATATTCTGAGAGTAATGAATTGATTACCTCAAACTTTGCCTGTTCTTCTGAAACCGTTGTGAGTGGAATGAATGTTTTCTCAGAATCTTCTATCGTCAGCACGGAATGACGATGAGAGAATGTTCCGCGCTGAGTATCCTGTCCGGATAACCTGACCGGGAATCCTTCTTTCAGCAAAGTGCCATAAGCCAGTAATTCACCCATCGCCCAGTCCAGCATCCCTTTCTTTTCGACCATCTCTCTTCTTTCCTCCTGCAATTTGATAATCTTGCGAAAAAAAAGTACTCCCTCAGGAAGTGAAGTGATCCGGCGTCCTATTTCTTTTAAAATATTTTCTTTAACAGCCGTGACAGGGGAGGAGTCAAAATCGTCAGGGTTCGCTCTGCGGATCTTATCCCAGAGATTCGCAAGGAAGGGAGAGATATCTGCTTTTTCAATGGTTTTTGATGTTTCGAGGCCCTGTTCCAATTTTTCATTGATGGAAAGCTTCATTGCTGGCAGATTGAGAGAATGAAGCGTTTGTTCTTCTTCCAGTTTTTTTGCATAAATCTCCAGCGGGTCCGGATGAGTTTCGATGATCTTGTAAAGGATAGGTTGTGTGAAACGGGGCTCATCACTTTCATTATGCCCGTATTTCCTGTATCCGAGTAAGTCGATAAATACATCCTTATGAAATTGCTGACGAAACATAGTTGCAAGCTGAACAGTATAGACTACGGATTCAACATCGTCGGCATTTACATGAAAGACAGGTGAGAGGATAGTTTTGCCTACATCTGTACAGTAAATGCTGGATCGGCCATCAAGGTAATTTGTAGTAAAACCAAGTTGATTGTTTATGACTAGGTGAATGGTTCCCCCGGTTTTATACCCATTAAGTTCAGACATTTGCAACACCTCATAAACAATTCCCTGCCCGGAAATAGAGGCATCTCCATGAATCAGGATAGGAATGATCTTTCCATTGTTTCCATTATATTCCTGTCCTATCCTTGCACGTGCAATACCTTCTACAACCGGGTCGACCGCTTCGAGATGAGAAGGATTAGGCGTGAGGATCAGAGAAACGATCCCACCATCTTTTGCCACGATCGTGCTTGAATGACCCAGGTGATATTTTACATCGCCGAGAAGCGCTGCATCCTGGTACTCTTTACTGTCAAATTCTGAGAAAATGGAAGAAATAGGTTTTTGCATTATGTTTGCAAGAGTATTGAGACGACCCCGGTGAGCCATACCGATCACAAATTCTTTCACACCCATCCCGGACCCGGTTTCAATGATAGCATCAAGCGCAGGGATTAGCGATTCCACTCCTTCCAGCGAAAAAGACTTATGCCCTGGAAATTTCTTATGGATGAACTTTTCAAAAAGAACAGCCTCTGCGAGTTTACGAAGTATTTTTTCTTTCTGGTCAATACGGAAATCCGGGGTATTTCGCGTGACTTCCATATGTGACTTCATCCATTCGATGATCTCCGGATTACGGATGTATTGGAATTCCACCCCGATCGACTGGCAATAGGTTTGATTGAGGTGATCGAGGATTTGTTGTAAGGTGGCTTTTCCTATCCCCAGCTCGCTTCCAGCTTCGAATGATTTTGAAAAATCTTCTTTTGATAATCCGAAATTTTCAATATTCAACGTTGGTTTATATTGCCTGCGGATTCTTACAGGGTTTGTCCGGGTAAAAAGATGTCCTCTTGAACGATACCCGTTGATCAGGTTGATCACCTTGAATTCATCCGGATACGCTGTGATTTCATCTTTCTTTTTTTTATAATTCTGCATGGCGAATTCAAATCCATCAAAGAATTCCCTCCAGCTGACATCGACCAATCCAGGATCTTCCTTGTATTTAAAGAACAATTCCTCGAAAGCAGAATTATCCATTGTATTCAAATACGAATATTTATCCATATAACAATTACTCTATCGCTTTCACAAAGTTAATGAAGTTCTGATTGATTTCTGAAGCGCATTCCTTTTATGACCAAGAACCCCACCCCAGCCCATACCCATGAAAACTTCACCCCCAAGAAGGAGGTAAGTTTTGGATAAGAAAATTTTGTACATTAATTCGCTGAAGTGAAAAAAAGTTGAGTCTATTTTTTCTGTTCTTTTTTGAAATTCTCAAAACCTGTATCGAGGAATTTGATGAAATTATCAACATTCAGGTCGTAAGCTTTTGGAGTTGTCAGGAGATTGCCTGTGGTATCGAGGAGTACGTAATAAGGTTGTGCATTAACATTGAAGCGTGAGATTTGCAGGTCAGCGTATATCTTCCCTATTGATTTCTTAACTTTTCCATCATACTTCGAAGTGATCCATTCATTCTGAGGAACCTCTGTTTTATCGTCCACATAAAGTGCCGTAACAATATAATTCTCACGGAGCCGATTGAGTACCTGCGGATCAGACCAAACGCGTGCTTCCATCTCCCTGCAATTGACACAGCCATGGCCAGTAAAATCAATAAACAAGGGCTTATTCAGTTTTCGCGAACAAGACAGTGCCTGACTGTAATCGAAATAACCTTCCAATTGGTGAGGCAACTCAAGGAATTCCTTGTATTTCGGGGCATCACACAGGGATGTGTTTATTTCTCTTCCACCTCCGGATGCGGCTTTCACTTCATTATGAATGATTGCGTTCAAGTCAAAATCAAGAGATTGTTGTGGAGGAAGATAACCAGCCAATGCCTTTAACGGTGCCCCCCACATACCAGGGATCATATAAACCACGAATGTAAAAGTGATTATGGCCAAGATCAATCTCGGTACGCTGACGAAGGGAAGATCCGAATCGTGGTTGAACTTTAATTTTCCCAGCAGATAAAACCCCATCAGTGTAAAAATTACGATCCAGAAACCAAGGTAAACTTCACGATCGAGAATATGCCAGTGATAAGTCTGGTCGGCAATACTCAGAAACTTTAATCCCAGGGCGAGTTCAATAAAGCCAAGAACCACTTTCACGGAATTCAGCCATCCTCCCGATTTCGGCAAACTTGCCAGCCAGGATGGGAAAAATGCGAAAAATCCAAAAGGAAGAGCGAAGGCAATTGAGAATCCAAGCATCCCGATGATAGGTTGCAGGACCTCTCCGCCTGCAGATTTTACCAGGATTGTTCCCACGATAGGTCCGGTGCAAGAAAACGAAACAAGTACCAGAGTAAATGCCATGAAAAATGCCCCGGTGAATCCACCTTTATCAGCTTTATTATCGGCTTTTGATACCATCCAATTTGGAAGCGTGATCTCGAACATTCCCATGAAGGAAGCTGCGAAAATCATAAAGATGAGAAAAAAGAAAACATTCGGGATCCAGTGTGTGCTGAGGAAATTAGCAAAATTAGCGCCTAGTATGACTGCTACAAGTGTGCCAATTACAGTATAAATCAGTATAATAGAAAGCGCGTAAACAATAGCCTGGAACCTTGATTTGCGTTTGTTATCGCTGTCATGCATAAAAAATGTGATGGTCATAGGGATCATCGGGAATACACATGGCGTCACAATTGCAATGAGTCCTGCAAGGAAGGAAATAAGGAAAAATATCAGCAGTGATTTCTTCTTCTCATTATATATCCCATTTGGTTTCAAAATAGTTTTAGAGGTAGCTGTTACAGAACTGATTACTTTGACCGTATCTTCTTTTTTGACAATCGAATCTTTCTTTTTCCCGACAGGAACGACTGCTATTTCACTTGTAGCCGGGTTTCCTTTTATAGAAAAACTGAAATCAACGTTATCGGGGGGAATGCATTTTTCATCATTACAACACATAAATTCAAGTGACCCCCTGGCCTGGAAATCTGTCTTGCTTAGTACTTTAATCTTCTGCTTAAAGATAGATTTACGCTCAAAATATCTTAAAGTCTGGTTATCAAACTGGGAATCCTTCTCTTCAATGGGTTTTGGTTCAATGACGTCTCCAATGAGCTTGTAATATGTGCTTTTGGTAAAAGTAAAAGTGGTCCCTATCGGTCCATTGGGGGGCTGGGGGTTATTCCTTGAATAGACATGCCAGCCATGGTCGATAGTGGCGATAAGAATAAGTGTTGCTTCTTCAGGCTTGGTTTGTTCAACTTTGAATGACCATTTGACCGGAGTCAGTACCTGGGGGAAAGAAAAAAATGGAATGAAAATCAACAATAGAAAACAGGCGGGAAGTTTTTTCATCGGGCTTGCAGATATTTGAAATAGGTGTGATTAAAGCGCAAAGTTAATTGTTTTTTCTCTTTGACCATCGCACTTGCAACACCTCTTTTGTTTTGGACGTGACCCTGAAGCGGTGATCAATACGCTGTCCTATGATCCATAAGATTTGTGACCCTGAGCAGAGTAGCCAAATGTTTTCCTTTTCAGGGATCGAAAGTTTACGATCGATGAAATAATCGCTCAGCTTTTTCTTTTTGTTTAGCCCTAAGGGATAAAAAGAATCCCCTTTTTCCCACCGTCTCACGATCAGTGGGAAAGTAATCTTGTTCAGGTCAAGGTTGGCAACATCATTTGATGGATCAATAGAAAAGTTTTTTCCGGCAGATATTTTAGCAAAAGAGAGATGGATAGGTGTCCTGATCTCTTTTTTGTTTTCCGGGATGTTGATTATTGCATTTTTTAACCGGGATTCTTTTTTATCAGGAATAGGACTCACGATGAGTTCATTCCGATTCCTGACGAGGCGGTGTGTCAGTGAATAAAATATTTTTCCTGAGACTTCATCCGGTGAATGAAGAATATCGCTGATCACGGATTCATGAAAGCCAAATGGTGACAGCAATTCAAAGGCGTAAATATCAAGCGGAGTAAGTTTTTTCAGATCCTCAATCGGGATATGTATTCCGTTAATATCGTTATGTGTTATCTTTTTCCGCACTTCTTCAATCGCATTCCGGAAAATTAATTCTGTCTCCCGCATACGATGGATGGTCTCTGTAAGTATTTGAGGGAATGCCGGGTTCAGTTCACAAAAAATGGGGATGATTTCATGCCTGATCTTGTTGCGCAGGTATTTTGTTTCTGCGTTGCTGCTGTCTTCACGGAAGATGAGTTTATGCTTCTGTGCAAAAGTTGCAATGTCTTCACGATGGGTAAAAAGCAAGGGACGGACAAATTTCCCTGTCTGGGAAGAATCCCATGAAACCCAGCGATACCAGTACTCCTGATCAGGTTAATAAAGAAAGTCTCAATCTGGTCATCGAGGTGATGAGCAATGGCAATGGAATGATATTTTTCTTTTATTCTTAATTCTTCGAACCATTGATAACGCAATTCCCTTGCCGCCATCTGAATCGAAATCCGTTTGTTACCGGCGTCTTTTTTAGTTAAGAATTGTTTGCAGTAAAACGAAACCTGATATTTTTTTGCCAGGTTTTCCACGAAAATCTCATCCCCATCAGATTCTTTTCCCCGTAAATTAAAATTGCAATGCGCGATCCCGAATCTATATCCTGCAAGATGAAAAAGTTCGCACATTACCACTGAGTCGATGCCACCACTCACTGCAAGAAGAATCCTGTCTTCTGCATTAAACAACTTCTCTGAAGCTATAAACGCTTTAAATTCCTTAAGCATAGGGCAAAGATAAGGAAAGAAGAGAAGCAGCGATATGATCACAACTCACATAAAAGTACGATTCCTTAAATTCTTAGGACCTGATATTATATAGCAAGACAATTATCCATATCAATTATTAAAATATTCTTTGGATATTTGTATTGAATGTTTTGAGACGACTATGTATGATTGTAAATATTTGAATTTTTATAGTTAGAAGAAATGCTGACCGGGTTGAATAAATTCTTTATGACTAAAAGGAATTAAGAGTCTATATGAATAAAGAAAAAAGACAACAAAATGAAATTCTATTTTATTGCTTTCATTGGAATAGTATTATTAGTAAGTTGTAAGCCATCTGAAACAAAAACTTCTGAATTTGCTACTGTCAGCCAGGTAACAAAAGGGAAACCGGTATCAGTCATGCTTACCAGCTACAGCACGACCCTCCTGGCCAATGGTAAAGACCGGACCAATTTAAGATTAGCAGTCACAGATAGTATCGGTCGGGAGATCACCTCCGCCTCAGATACCATCCAAATCTATGTAAATGGGGATGGGAAGGTTACAGCCGCTGATGGGAGCAACCTCATTCTCCGGGCAAATACAACAGGTGAAAAATATACAGAATGCCGGTTGATAAATGGAACCTGTCATCTTCTGTTCATTGCTGGAACCAGACCCGACAAGATAAAGATTGAAGCAAGATCAGGAAAGCTTTGGCCTGGCTCCCATGAAATCCATACGTTGCCGAAAGACTTCGCTACGATGAAACCTTTACCGAACAAGTTACCGCCAACATTAAAACCGATCGACAAAATGATTGGAGCCGATATTTCATTCCTTCCGCAGATAAAAGATCAGGGAAGGAAATTCTTAGAAAAAAATAAAGAAAAGGATGCTATAGAGCTTTTAAGAGACCATGGATTTAATTATATCCGATTACGGATCTTCGTCAATCCGGAAAACGCAAAAGGGTACTCTCCCGGACAAGGATATTGTGGGCTCCAACAAACGCTTGCAATGGCTAAAAGAATCAAAAATGCCGGTATGAAATTACTCCTGGATTTTCATTATAGTGACTACTGGGCAGATCCGCAGCAACAATACAAACCTCAGGCATGGGCGGAACCTGAACTTTACAATGCTGAAAGATTCTCTGAAAACATATACCACGAATGTGCTCCTTGCCATGAAAAAACAAGGGACATTACCGTCTATGGTTCAGGTCGGGAATGAAATCAACCACGGTATCCTTTGGCCCGATGGACACATCAGCCGCCCTGACCAACTTGCCGACCTGCTTAAAGCGGGGATAGAGGGTGTCAGAGTTGTGAGCCCCGGCCTTCCTGTGATGATCCATCTTGCCCTTGGGGGTCAGAATACGGAAGCAGTATTCTGGCTGGACAATATGATCGCACGTGGAGTGCAGTTTGATATTATCGGTCTCTCTTATTATCCACGGTGGCACGGCACGCTGGATGATTTGAAAAATAACCTTCTTAACCTTATAAATCGATATAACAAGCCGATAATTGTGGTAGAGTATTCTGACTATAAACGGGAGGTGAATGATATTATATTCAACCTGCCCAACAATATGGGAAAAGGTTCTTGTATCTGGGAACCCCTTGACTGGAGAAGCGGTTTGTTTGACCAGAAAGGAGGAGTAAAAGAACTTATCTTCTTGTATGATGAATTAAAAGAAAAGTATCTCAGTAAGTCGAGATGAGATTAATAAAAAAGCAAAAAGATGAAAACAAAAATGTTTCTTTCAAATTACGAGGCGCAAATTTATGCAGCCCTTCGCATTGTCACGGGATTTCTTTTTCTGTGGCATGGTTCACAAAAACTTTTCGGTTATCCACCATCAGACCACAATATGCCAACCTTAATGTATATTGCAGGTGTGATTGAGTTTTTTGGTGGCCTTTTGGTCATGATTGGACTTTGGACCAATTGGACTGCCTTCATTTGTAGTGGGGAAATGGCATATGCATACTGGGCTATTCACGGCATCCACACGGTACTTCCTCTTGTGAACAAGGGCGAATTGGCAGTAATTTATTGCTTCTTGTTTTTGTTCATTGCCGCCAGGGGTGCAGGTGTTTTCAGCATTGACCATTTGCTGGAAAGACAGAGCTTGACGAAGTTAAAGGATTGAGAGAGATTAAGAATTCAAGCAGACAAGGCTGAAAGTATCCTCACCTGATAAAATTAAGTGGCAGATGACGAAAAAATCGTTGTCGATTCTTGCATTACTCAATCTGCATTTCTTTATCAGTTATTAATTCCATAATTACTCATTACTCATTGATCATTATTTTATCTCCCATGTATCTCCCGAATTCAGGAGATCATCTACGCATTTGATTTTCGAATTATCCTTGGCAAATTTAATTTGCTCTTCTACAAGATCATCGTAGGTGGGGAACATAGCCGAGCGTATTACACCAAACACCATCGGGAAATGAGGAGGAGCCAGTTTTGCCAGCATGTTGTGAATACCGGGATCCTGATCATATTGATCATGAATCAGAATATTGTCGACAGTAACTCCATTTTTTCCAATTTCAACCACTTCCAACCGGGTACCATTCAGCCGCAACCCTTTTTTCATGTCCTTTCCAAATAACATGGGCTCACCATTCTTGAGCACCAACATGTTCTCATCTTTGACATCTTTCCCTGTCACAGCTGCATGGGCTTTATCGGCAAAAATGATACAGTTCTGCATGATCTCAATGATGGAAGTACCGTCGTGTTTTGCAGCTTCAAACATACATTCTGTCATCAGGTTGATGTTATTGTCAGGAACCCTGGCAAAGAAAGTCCCTTGGGCACCCATCACAAGTTCGCCGATATTGAAGGGATGCTCGATGGTTCCCTGGGGTGAGGTCTTGGTCACCTTTCCCATGGGGGTTGTCGGTGAATATTGTCCTTTTGTCAGTCCATAGATCTGGTTGTTAAACAGAAGAATATTTACATCGACGTTACGGCGAATGATATGAATGAAATGATTTCCGCCAATAGCAAGTGAATCACCGTCGCCAGTGGCGATCCAGGTACTGAGCTTCGGATTTGCTATCTTGACGCCGGTCCCAATAGCAGCAGCACGTCCATGAATTCCATGGATCCCATAAGTATTCACATAATATGGAAAACGGGATGAACAGCCGATGCCGGAAACTATACAGAAATTCTCTTTCCGGTAACCGATCTTTGGGAAAACGCGTTCTACTGCACTGAGAATTGCATGAGCTCCGCATCCGGGGCACCATTTTACCATCTGATCGCTTTCAAAATCAACTTTAGTCAAAGGAACGTTCGAACGTTCTATGGTCATATTTATAAAATCATCCATTTTATTTCTCCTCTAGCAATTGATTAAATTTATCTTTTAATTCTTTGATCATGAAAGGCAATCCCTGAACCTTGTTAAACTGGAAATAATCGTGTTTGGGATGTTTCATTCGAAGATAATTAACAAATTGTCCGCTGTTAAGTTCACAGACCAGGATCCGTTTAAACCCGGAAAGGATATCAGCGGTATTTTTCGGTAGTGGCATGATGTGATGGAAATGTGCATGACTGACCTTCTTTCCTTCATCCTGAATTTCTTTTACGGCTGAATGAACGGCGCCAAAAGTACCTCCCCAGCTTACTACCAGCAGTTCACCGGAAGGATCTCCATCTACTTCCTGCAGAGGAATGAAATCTGCAATCTTTTCCACTTTTTCATTCCTGTAATCCACCATTTTCTGGTGATTTAACGGATCAGTAGAAACCGTTCCAATGATATCTTCTTTTTCCAGCCCTCCGATCCTGTGACGTAACCCTTCTGTTCCAGGGATAGCCCATTTACGAACCAATGTTTTCGGATCCCTTCGATAGGGCTTAAAATCCGGATCATTGGCTTCGGCAATGGGGGGATTGATTGCAGGCATGTCGGCCATTTTCGGAATCTTAAATAATGATGAACCGAATCCAAGGTACCCGTCTGTAAGAAGGATACAAGGCGTCATATGTTCCATGGAAAGTTTTGCTGCCTCATAAGCATAATAGAAACAATTTTCTGAAGTCGAAGCGGCGATTATGATCACAGGACATTCACCATTCCTTCCAAACAATGCCTGATAAAGATCTGACTGTTCCGATTTGGTTGGCAACCCGGTAGATGGGCCACCTCTTTGTACGTCAATAATCACCAGTGGAAGTTCAGTCATGACTGCCAGTCCGATGGCTTCGCTCTTCAGGGACAGGCCCGGACCTGAAGTAGAAGTGCATGCCAGTGAACCTGTATAGCTAGCCCCGATGGCAGAACAGATCCCGGCAATCTCATCTTCGGCCTGGAAAACTCTTGCCCCCAAAGATTTATATTTTGCAAGTTCAATCAGAATTTCTGTTGCAGGAGTGATGGGGTAGGAGCCGAGAAAAAGTGGACGTCCAGATTTTTCTGAAGCAGCAAGTAATCCCCATGCGGTTCCTATGTTGCCGGTGATGTTGCGGTAACGACCCTTCTGCATTTTTGCAGGGGATACATGGATAACCGATTCGATGGCTTCAATGGTATCGGCATAATTATATCCTGCCTGAAGTGCTACCTTATTAATTTCGATGAGCTCCGGCTTTTTCTTGAATCTTTTCTCAAAATACCGGAAAGAAGAATTCAAATCACGGTTGAAAATATAGTACAATATACCAAGGGCAAACATGTTTTTGCTACGCTCAGCTGTTTTATTATCGACTCCCTTCTCCCTAAGACTTTCTTTAGTGAGCGTAATCATAGGAGCATTGATCAAACTGAAGCTATCGAGGGAATGATCCTTAAGCGGGTTTTGCTTAAATCCTGCCTTTTCGATTGCTTTGTCGTCGAAAGCATCAGTATCGATAACAACTGTAGCTCCTTTTTTTAACCATTTGAGGTTTGACTTTAAAGAAGCGGGATTCATGGCAATAAGAACATCCACCTGGTCACCGGTAGTAAAAATTTTGGAACTCCCCATATGCATCTGAAATCCGGAAACTCCGGCAACAGTGTTTTGCGGGGCACGGATCTCTGCAGGGAAATCAGGGAATGTAGCAAGATCGTTTCCAGCCAGCTCTGCAACCTCCGAAAATATATCACCGATTAATTGCATACCGTCACCGGAATCACCGACAAACTTAACAACTACCGACTTTTCCTCAACAACATTTCTTTTTTGCTTCGCCATAATAAGATTTGTTTTTTCGAGGTGCAAAGGTAGTAAATTAGGCTGAATGAATGGAAGATCAGGGATGTTTTTTTACCCAACGTCCAATACCCAACACCCAATTTCGCCTAAAAACTTGCTTATTTAAAAATTTGTATCTTTGCAGTACAAAAGCAATTATTAACCCTGTCTGCCCTTTGCAGACTATAAAATCAAATCAATCATGGCTTATGTAATTAATCAAGATTGCACTGCTTGCGGAACCTGCATTGATGAATGCCCCGTTGAAGCAATCTCTGAAGGCGACATTTATAAAATTAATCCTGAGATTTGCACAGAGTGTGGAGCATGTGCAGATGTGTGCCCTGTAGAAGCAATTCACCCGGCATAACTTTACGGTCCTTCTTAAGAAAAAAAGCTGTCTTGGAATAAGGCAGCTTTTTTTATGGGTTTTGGCACTTAAGTAGCTGAAAGCAGTCTCCATCAAAAACGGCATAAGTAAAATGTGTTAGCCAGTCACCCAGAGTGATCTGACGGGAATTCTCAGAAAGTGAAGTATCTGTTGGGTAATGAAAGTGTCCGTAAACAAAATATTTCACTTCAGGATGGGATTCCAGGATGTGTTTTGAATGGACAGTAAGCCTGGATTCGATAAAATTCTTATCCCGCTCGGTTTTTTCTTCTTTGACAAGGCTTGCAAACCGGCTTTGCCTTGACCAGAACAACGCGATCCGGATTCCCATGTCAGGATGAATCCACCTGAATAACCATTGGTTGACCCGATTCTGAAAGATTTTCTTAATGAATTTGTATCCAAGGTCGCCTGGCCCTAAACCGTCGCCATGTGCCAGGTAAAAAACTTTTCCGTTATATTCTTTAAATTCAGGTTCGCGGTGGATTTCAATATTGACCTCTGTGCTTAGATAATCGAAGGCCCACATATCATGATTCCCCCTGAAAAGATGAATTTTCACTCCCGAATCGGCAATCTCGGCAAGTTTCCCCAGCAAACGAACATAACCACGTGGAATCACCGTTTTGTACTCAAACCAAAAGTCGAAAAGATCGCCCATCAGGTAAATTTCCGATGCATCTTTTCTGACGTTCTCAAGCCAGACGGTAAATAGATTCTCCCGTTCCAGGCTTCCTTTCCGGTCAGGAATGCCAAAATGAAAATCAGATGCGAAATAAATCTTATTTTGCATTTTTTAAATTATTTAAAAATAATCTTACCCGTGCCATGTGAAAAAGAACATGCTTGTTTTTCGGATAGATACGGAACAAGCTTATTAATTTCATGTAATAAGTCAGATCTTCTTCCATTGTCAGCACCGGTTTTGGACCGAAAGCATAATTCAGGACAATAAGAGAAGCTAATGACGCTGGGTGCCGGTCGATGAATTCTTTCTCCAGCTTTCTTTGATCCCCTGAAACCCTGGAAAATAATGAATCAGCCGTCATGTTGAACTTCAAAAAATCATCGGACCCCTCATACGTAAGAAGAACTCTTTTTATGGAATCGATCCGGACACTGATTTCTTGTTGTCGCACGAAAAAAAGTTTGCAGCAATTGAGACTCTTCTGATCCGGATAAATTGAGATCATAGATGGAACCCATCAGGTCTCCTGTAATGAAAAGGTTTTCACCTTTTTTCATGACGAGTGTTAATCGTCTACCTGAAGGGAAAATCAACAGGTAAAATCCCGGCTGTTCAATTTCATGGGAAAAGGAGATTTTTCCGTTATCGATTTTAGCAGAATCGAGAGCAACGACTTCCCTGACACCCATTTCACAAAGTAAAATCTTTTCATTCCGGGAGTTTGAAAACCGGCACCGGATTGAGAAAATATTCGCTTTCTCCTCCCGGTTACAGGAAAATCCAATAAACATACAAACCAGAATAAAATGCCAGGCTTTCATTCTCCAAAAGTAATAAATTTGAAATTAGGGGTTGGGTTTTGGATATCAGGCAATTGAAAGTTGATAATTTGTTTTGCTCAGTTCGCCGACTCAACAATTAGTTTTTGATGCAGCGAACGGAAAAGGCATTTGACCTGCTACTGGGATAAAACGATACGCTGGGGTCGAAAGAATTCATTCCATGCGCACATGCTTTTGTAAGTCCCCGTGAATTGCTGGACCAATAAAAGCCTGCAAAATTATTGAAACTATAGCTGCGGTTAAAAAAAATGTCGCCTGGTAATAAGAAATTGAATCCCGAATACCCGGTACCTTTTAATGGTGACCCGGCAAACCCGTTATCGACATAATTACTAAACAGGATGGTCCATTCTGCTTCGCTCGGCACATGCCAGCCAGGGGGACAGATTCCCTGGGATCCTGAACTATCGTAATAGGCCATCATTTCATTCCACTGGTACAAACCACCGTAATTTGTGCAATTTGCAGGGTTATCATCGTAACAATATTTTTGTGGCATACAGTCGTCAAATTGATCTTGTGTTGAAACGATAGCTTTGCCATAATTCAGGCTTTCCGCCATCCAACATTGTGTGCCGATCAGAATTGTTTGATAACTTTTATTGTCACGTACATCTTTAAGGTTCCCTCCACAAGTAAATACACCTGGATTAATGACCGAAATAATCTGGGATGCCGTGCTTTTACAACCATAAACATTGGTATAGGAATATGTAATGGTATGAGCACCAACTCCTGCCGCTGCCGGATTAAAAGAAGCGGTTGCAGCATTGACGGCTACTCCCGACCAGGTTCCACCCAAAGGAATTCCTTCTCTGAGATGGATAATACTTGCAGTGGGAGTTGTTATTGAATCGGTACATATGATATAAGATACAATAGGGTTGGGATTTACGAGAATGGAGAAAACAGGCGATAAACCTCCGTCTCCGCAACTGTTCACACCTTCAACAGTGAGATTTGCAGTACCCGTAAAGGCAGCGGACCAATCAATTGTGATGGATTTTGTATTTCCGGTTATTATACCAGCGGTACCCGGGACAAGTGTCCAAATGTAACTGGTAGCATTGTTAATGTTTCCTACAGAATAGACGATACCTGTTGATCCCTGACAAAGAACGGCTGTACCGGTGATAGGCCCTGACGTAGCGGGTAAAGGGTCAACAGTTACTGGATAATTCGTAGAATTCGCAGCAGTACATCCGTTAGCATCGAAATAATTTACGTAAACTGATTGGGCTCCGGGTATGTTCCATGAAACTGTTACCGAATTATTTGTAACTGTTCCTCCTGATGTTATCGTTCCTCCTGCAGAAACATTCCAGAGATAATTGGTCATCCCGGCCTGTGTTGTATAAATGACCCCTGCAATTCCTGAGCATACATTATTGATACCCGTGATTGTTGGAGTTGGAAGTGGATTTACAGTCACTGGGAAAACAGTTGAGGTGGCAACTGTGCATCCATTTAGATCGTGGTAATTGATACTTACGGATTGCACTCCCACGGTATTCCAAGTCACGGTTACGTTGTTATCGCTTGTAGTTCCACCTGATGTTATAGTTCCTCCTGCAGAAACATTCCAGAGATAATTGATCATTCCTGCCTGAGTCGTATAGATAACCCCGGGAATTCCTGAGCATGCGGTATTGCTACCCGTAATGGCTGGAGCTGGAAGCGGATTCACAGTCACAGAGAAAACCGTTGAGGTGGCAGCTGTGCATCCATTCAGGTCATGATAGTTAACACTTACGGATTGCACTCCAGGGGTATTCCAAGTCACAGTTACATTGTTATCGCTTGTAGTTTCCCCCGATGTAATACTTCCTCCAGTGGAAACAGTCCATTGGTAATTCGAATTGCCGGATTCAGTTGAATAGACAATTCCGGCAGAACTTAAACAAACAGAACCCAAACCAGTTATTGTAGGGACAGGAAGAGGATTTAAGATCACTATCGCCGACCCGGAAACTTGTCCTGAGCCCGTACAAGCTGAATTTGAAACAGAAACCAGGGTATATGTTCCCGGTAAATCAGTGTTAAAAACATAAGGAGAAGCTCCGCTGTAGTTATTGATCGCTGGTTGGGAAACGCCATTGATGGCATATGTAAAATTATAAGGACCAACACCAGAAAGTGCAATATTTATAGGGACTGTGCTTGTCCCATCATTGCAAATTTCTCCTCCTCCACTGATTTGTGCTTGAGGACAAGTTGACGCCGGAGCTGTGCATTGTTGGGTAAGCATACAATTTGTACTGTCGGAAAAAGAAGCTGTTATAGTATGAACAGCTCCATCGCATGTAATGCCGGTTAAATCATAGGTCAAAGGACTGACAAAAGGAGGGAAAAATGTTTGTGATACTGGAGGAACAGCTGTGTTATCAGTAATTGTCAATGTGCCCGTAAGAGGAGGATTACTGAACTCCATATCTCCTGAAATGGAAAAGGTATTGGTCAAACCATCGCAAACCGAGGGTGTCGCAGTTATTGCGATCATCGAACAAAAAATAACTATATTGCAATTGGTTACTCCAGTTCCACCCGTTTGTTGTAAGGTGATTGTGCCCGGTTGCTGGCTAAAATTAGTAATTAAAAGGATATAGATCTGCCCTACTTGCGCATTCAGAATGTGGCAATATTTCAGTTCCATTGGGTGAATAACTGCAATCGGTCATATTTCCCCGAGGATAGAAATTTGGTGGGCAGTTGATATTACTACAGCATGTTGGCTGTGAGGGGCCATTACATGTACCCGTAAGCCCTGTATCACAACCAGATGTCAGACTATTAAAAGGCCCCCAACATATAAAATCCACATCATAATTGTTAGTTTGCGAGATGGTAATAATGATATTTCCAGCCACACCAACCTGCATATAAAAATATGCCGGACAAGGTTCAGAACCCAGACATCCATAATTCGGATAGCCATTCACCGGTGGTGGGGCCGAACCCGTTGTTCCTGCCGGAAATGAATAAATGTTGCTTGAACAGGCAACCAAGGCACCATTGCAAGTTGGCGTATCAAGAGAGCTTAAGGTGCGTTGAATCTGACCTGACTGAGTAAACGATGGCTGTTGTGTATTTATGGTTTGTTCATAAAGATCACAGAGATGATCCAATGTTCTCACTTTATCTGTGTTTCCTGTCATAAACAAAGCAGAATCCAGATTAAACTCACTTTTATCCACCATAAAAATTTCACCAGATTTTGCTGCTTCATAAAAGTAACCTCGTTCGTATGAAGAGTTGAACATGGAAAGCCTTATAGAATAGAAATTAAAAGCACCATTATTATGATCGAATCTTACAAAGCGTTTCAATGAATCAGTTAAAGGATCTTTACATCCGGCAGAATCTGTCTTAGATTCAAAAGAACTTTTTAAATCACTTCCCGGAATGTTAGCTTGGATATTTCCATTGTAAAGTAACAAGCAAAAAAGAAATGCACCTGATGCCATGCATAACTTGAAAAATAACAATTTGCATGTTGCTCTCTTTGATGACATGAACAGTATGGATATCAATTTAAATAAAACGAAAATAAAAAACGATTACTCAACTTGAACAATTCAGCACAGGAAAGTTCGTTTATAAAAATTCAACCAGCATTACAAAAATAAAAAAAATTCAGAACCAAAACACATTCAAATTAACAACCGGGGCCTTAGGTCTTTTTCTTAATTATCAGAATTACTGAGTTTGTAGATATGGCTTGTGTTTGCCCATGCATGGCAAAATTTTAAAAACTCACTTCAGTGATGAAAAGTGATTCCAATAGGAGGAGTACGGATATCTTTAAATCTATGAAAATAATTATTTTTTTACCGGGGGCAAGGGCTTCTTATCTTCTTTTGCAGGAGGCATCTTCAAGTCAGGCTTTATTGCTTCTTTTTTGGTAAGTTTAAAATCTTTGTCAAATGTAAGTGCAAATCGCTCAGCATTTTTGGAGATCATTACTTCAGTTGACATAACTCCTTTATTGTCTATCTTAAAAGCTTTATCAACGCTGTAGCCGGAAAAATTTTTAGCAATATAAGCTGAAATGCTTTTTGAGAGGTCGGCTGGCTTTATCTCTGTTTTCGTTTGAGAATAGGATAATGACACAAACAAAACGGCAACTATCAGTAAAACTACTTTTTTCATTTCATCGAAAGTTTATGTAAAACATGCACGTTTGGTAATACAAAAATCAAGAATGAATCTGTTTCAAATCTGAAGAAAGGGTACTCAGCTTTATCGAATGAATATTTTCTTTCACATCATAATTGATTTCGAACTGGTAAAGCAGAACGATCTCTTTTACAATGGCAAGGCCAAGTCCAACCGAATCTGATGTTCTTTCAGATTTCCGGAATCGGCGAAAAAGCTCATCGGGTGGGATTGTTAAGATATGTCCGGTATTGGTTATTTCGAATCCATCCGAATTCATAGTGATACGAATTTCTCCTTCTTCAATATTATGCCGGATCGAATTACTGATAAGATTTGAAATAAGGATTTCTGCTAACGCCGGATTCATCTGAGGACAGGCGGGCGCAATAAAATGATGAATGACCCTGATCTTCTTCAGATTAACAATCTCTTCAAAATGTTCCAGCGTTTTTTCCATTATTTTCTGAAGGTTTACCATCTCAGTATGATGAAATTGGTTATTATCGATTTTTGAGATCAATAGTAACCCTTGGTTTAATCGCGACATACGAGCTGCCGCTTCATAAACTGAGTTTATCATTCCTATCTGTTCTTCGTCCAATCCTTCACCCTGGATCAGCAATTCAAGTTTTGATTTGATAATTGCGATGGGCGTCTGGATCTCATGCGATGCATTTTCGTTAAATTCTTTAAGATTTACATAATCACGTCGCATTTTTTTCGCCATTCGGTCAAGGGTTTTGTTCAGTTGTCTGAACTCATGGATCTTCGTTTCCGTCAGTGCAAGGGGTGCATCCTTGCTGATTTCGAAATTCCTGAGGTTCTCAAGGGTTTTGTTAAACGGGATCCATATGCTTTTCGAAATAAAATAATTCACAAAAATTAGCAGGCCGGTCAACGAAAAGAAAAGCAGGATCAGAGCGCCCACGATTGTTCTGATCATATGTGTGGTCTCTGCTAGAGGTTTTGAAATACTTATTATATACCCCTGATTCTGAATGGAGGTGTTTTCGCAGATCAACTGACGAACAGGTAATAATTTATCCAGGCTTTTATCATAAAGCATAGTATCCTTGATGAATTCGAATTTTTTCTTGGGTGAATTGAATACCGTGACTTCTATCATGTGGCTGAAAACCTGGCGGAAATCCGGAAGCGTATCCGAATAATCAATCTGCCCCTCGATCAATTTTTTTTCTGTCTTGAGAGTTTCATCGATCTGCCGGTAAAAAACGGTTTTTATTACATTATAAAAGATGATTCCTCCGACCACAAAAGCTATAACAGAGAAAAAAATGTAATTTAGAGATGAACGGGTCAGCAGGTTCATATTGTAAGAAATTTATATCCCATGCCGTAAATAGTCTGAATATAATCATGGCCACCATTTTCGAGCATTTTCTTCCGTAAGTTTTTAATATGGGTATAAATAAAATCATACGAGTCGGCCATGTCCATTTCCTCACCCCAAAGATGTTCTGCTATTGATTCTTTTGTTAGCACACGGTTTTTATTCGAAAGAAAAAACATCAGCAGATCGAATTCTTTTTTCGTGAGGATAGTCTCTTTATCATTGATAAAAACTTGCATCTGTTCTGGGACTATTTTTATCTCATTAAGAATGATCTCATTAGTCCCTCCAAAATTTCTCCGGCGAATAATGGATTTGATTCTTGCATTCAGTTCTGAGAGATGAAAAGGCTTTGTAATGTAATCATCTGCACCGATGTCAAGCCCAACAATCTTGTCATCCAACGAATTCTTTGCAGAAATGATAATAATCCCTGTATCAATGTGTGCTTCTTTTAACTCCCTGATGATGTTCAACCCGTTTCCATCAGGCAATGTGATATCAACAATTACACAATCGTATTGATAAAGGTTGATCTTTTCAAGAGCGCTTTGATAGGTAAGTGCAGTCTCACATAAATAGTTACCTTTAGTAAGATATGATTGAATAGCAGAAGAAAGTTCTTTTTCGTCTTCAATCAGAAGGATCTTCATGGATCTGGATGTTGACTATTGGGCGTTGGTACCGGTATTGTGTATTAGATATTGGGTACTGAATTGTTTTTTTGCAAAGGTAAATTTTATTTTGCCATTTTACCATCTTACCATTTTGCCATTTAATTCTTTATGCATCTGATATAAAAAGCATTGGAACGGTTTGCCGGGTAATATGAAACGCTGGGATCGAATGAATTCATCGAATGAGCCCAAGCCTTGAATGGGCCCTGTGCCGTTGAAGACCAGAAGAAGGTTGCAAAAGTATCGAAATTCCAGTTACCGTTGTCAAAACGAATCCCGCTGAGAAGTGCATTAAACCCTGAAAGTCCGGTATATTTCAATGGA
>CAWAVC010000028.1:0-68403 GCA_963785325.1 uncultured Bacteroidales bacterium
CGGTAACTACAAATGCAGGAAATCGGTAAATAAGGATGTAAGGTTT
The DNA here is from genome assembly GCA_963785325.1 of uncultured Bacteroidales bacterium. Lineage (GTDB taxonomy): Bacteria > Bacteroidota > Bacteroidia > Bacteroidales > FEN-979 > FEN-979. The sequence goes on from CAWAVC010000028.1 coordinate 47, forward strand.
TTAGCATCGTTAATTTCCGATTATAAAGTTACAACATTTTAAAGAACGGTATTTTCAAAGATCGTTTTTCTGTTTTCCAGCCGGAACGATTTACCGGATAATTTGACGATTTCACACTTAAAAAGCAACCTATCAAGTATCGCGGCAGCCAGTACTTCATCATCGAGTACTTTGACCCATTCATCAGGGCTTTTATTGGTGGTGACGATGATGGAAGCGTTTTGATGCAAATGGTCGATAAGATTGAACAGAGAGACAGCTTGTTTGCGTTCAATGGGGAACATCATAATATCATCAATCACCAGTAGATCCGCATAAAGGAGCACATCAAATTCCCGGGCCATGGATTTAACGATGTCTTTCATTTTAAGCAGATGAGTGAGTTGTTCCATGGTTCTAAAGCAAGCCCGGTATCCTTTCTGCAATGCGTTAAAACAAAGGCCAGCTCCTAAAAACGTTTTTCCTACCCCGCTGGGTCCCATCAGGATGATATTAAAATGTTGTTCCAGCCAGATGCATTGTCTGAGGTGAGAGAGCTAGTTCGGGATATCCCGCTGACATGATTCTCCTGCCATAGGTTCAGATCATGCTGTGCGGAAAATATTGCGTGCCGTAAGCGTTTGACCAGGTTTTGTTGTTTACGGTAATCGATTTCGGCTGATAGCAGGTCCATTGTAAAGTCGACATAGCTTATCTGCTTTTGGCCTGCGGTTAATAGCAGGTCACCGATCACGGATCCCAGGCCGGTAAGCTCCAGTTGTCGGGCCAGGTTACTAAGGGTTTCTGTGGTTGTTTCCATACTTAATCAAGGATTTGTTTATACTCTGATATACTGCTGGTATGAGGTTGGATTTTGTACTTGGGGTTTTGTAAACGGGGTTCATCCTTAAGGATCGTTTCTGTGCTATTTTGCTGCTGTTCTCTTAGTGCCAGTCATACCGGCTCAAAGTCAGCTGGTTTCTCAAGATGGTTCTCAAAACGATATTCCAGGGCAAGATCCATGTCCTATTTTGGATATTTCTTTGCTGCCTGTTCGATGATCTGCATTTGATCTCTGGCATAACGGGGGAACCGAAGTGAACCTTATCGAGGTAGCTATGTGCTTTTTCCTGATCGGTAAAGCGTGAAGCCACCAGATCCATGAGCTTACTCACGCTAAGACTATTATCCCGATAATGAGTTTTATGGCGGACCTGGGTGCCTTTGATATATGATACCGGATGCCGAATAATTTCCTTTCCGGTGGTATCACTTAGGATCAGGATGTCACCGGTTTGTTCAAGCTTTACTTCTGTTTTTGCCCCCTGGTAAGTTCCGATGGGAACGGAATAAGTACTACCCTTATAATGGATCACATTGTCTTTACTTACAGCGTATACCCTTTGAGGGGAGGTATTAAACAAAGCTGTTTGCAAAGCGATCAGGTGGTCCTTTTCAATCATCCATTCCAGTGCCGGGATTTTATGGGTGGTCGAATGTTCTTTGGCATTGGCTGTTCGGCTGAGCCAATCCAGGGCCTGATCGTTCAGGACAAACACTCCATAATACAACCGGCCCCTGAGAAAATTGTACTTGATGTATTTGATCACGTTTTCTATTTTTCCTTTACTCTGGGGATCACTTTTGCGACAGAACCTGACCTTAAATGGCCGGCTCTGGCAGTAAGCCAGGAATGCTTCGGTTAACACGACATCGCCTTTGTTTTCGTTAGCCAACAAGACTTTATCCTGATCATAGACCAGTTCCCGGGGATACCCATCGATGAAGTTAAAGGCTACTTCATGGGCTTCGATGGCTGACTGGGCAGTAAAGGGATGATCCGAGAAAAAGACCATCTTGTACCGGGAGCGGGATAAGACCAGGGCCAGGAAATACACTTTCTTGCGGTGACCATCGACATCGGTCATATTAAACTCTCCAAAATCAACCTGGGCCTGCTCTCCATAAGGAAGTTCTTCGACCTGTTGGTATTGCCGGGAAGTAAAGACTTTCACCAGGTTATGCTTCTGCCGGACAAATAAAACGAAGCTGTATACGGTTTTGATGCTTGTCTTGGGGAACAACGGATAGTGTTCCTTAAGCCAGTCATGGACCTGGGCCGAGGAAGCCTCGGGGCATAGTTCCAGTCGTCCCTTGACAAAGTCTTCGTAGAATGCCAACTTTTTTGTTCGGGTCGATAAACCCACCAAAGAATCCTCATACTCCTTTGCGTTCATGGCTAAATACTTTTTTACAGTCCGGATATCCATCCCCAGATAATCGGCAATCTGTGATGGCGTCTTTCCGTTCCATTGTTGTTTTTGTATCTCATAATACATAATCCATCGGTGTTCAATTTTATTATTCATGTCTGACAGGTTTGGTTAAGAGACCAAAAGTCAGACTAAATGTTAGGTTTTTTGCAGCTCAACTTGCCCATGGGCAAGTTGAGCTGCAACCCTTGCTTTTTTTTCTTTTTTCTTTAAAAGGAGAAGTTAACGAAGGAAGGACCTTGCATTCTTATTTACCGATTTCTGACATTCTTATTTACCGAAATCGTGCATTCTTATTTACCGAAATCGTGCATTGTTATTTACCGTTTACAGCACATTACAGACAGTGGTCAAAACGTACTAATGCCACAATGCATGTAGAACACAAGGCAGGAGACAAGATGTATGTGGATTATGCCGGAGAAAAGCTACAGATCGTTTACCCGGATACCGGTGAGGTATGCAGGGTAGAAGTCTTTGTAGCCATTCTCGGAGCGAGCCAATTGACGTATGTAGAAGCCACGATGACTCAACGCAAGGAGGACTTTATTGGTGCCTGTGAAAATGCATTGCATTACTTCGGGGGTGCCCCTCAGGCCATTGTTCCGGATAACCTTAAATCTGCAGTAATAAAAAGCAGCAGATATGAACCCACCCTAAATGAATCGTTCCGGGATTTTGTAGAGCATTATAAAATGTCGGCACTTCCGGCTGGGCCTTATAAGCCACGGCATAAGGCTCTTGTTGAAGGGGCCGTTAAGATCATTTATCAGGTTATCTATACTGTCATCCGGGAGAAAGAATTTACGTCGATTGAGGCATTGAACAATGCCCTACGGGAGTTGCTGGTTATATACAACAATAATCCTCTTAAGGGACGTCCCTACAGTCGTCGCCAGATGTTTGAAGAAATCGAACGGTCAACACTTCAGCCATTATCATCGTATCGATATGAATTGAAAAACAAACGGGTTGCAACGGTATCAAAGAATAATCATGTGTGCCTTGGTGAAGACAAGCATTATTACAGTGTTCCGTATCATTACATTGGCAAGAAGGTAACGATATTATACAGCCAGAATCAGGTTGACATCTATTACAGGTACGAACACATTGCTTCACACAAGCGGAATCGCAGGCCATTTATGTACACCACAGTTGATGATCATCTGGCAACCAAACACAAGTTCCAGGCGGACTGGACTCCGGAAAAGTTCATTGAAAGGGCAAAGGCAATCGGGGAACACACGGAAAAGTACATTACCCAGATACTCTCACTCAGGCAGCATCCCGAGCAAACTTATAAAACCTGCCAGGGAATTTTAAACTATGCAAACAAAGTCGGTAACGAGCGTCTCAACGCTGCCTGTCACAGGGCAAACTTTTATGGTGACTTCAGTTATAAGACGATCCTGGCCATACTTGATAAACGTCTTGACAGTGTTCCGTTAAATCCGGACCACGACAACACAATCATGCCAAAACATGGAAATATCCGTGGTAACACCTATTACGCATAAATTTAATTAAACTCTCACCTTGTCAGGTCAAACTGTTACCGATCTGACAGGGTGAGTTCTTTTGATGATCATGAACCATAAACCCAATAATTATGAATGAAATAATCCTTCAGAAAATGAAACAAATGAAGTTGCACGGCATGGCTGCTGCCTTCAGAACAAGCTTAGAAAATGGTGGTCAGGTTCAAATGACCACCGATGAGATGGTCTCTTTTTTAATAGAAGCAGAATGGGATGACCGGAATAACCGGCGCATTGAACGCCGCATTCGTACTGCCCGCTTCCGTTACAAAGCCAATGTAGAACAGATTGATTTTAAGATCGATCGTAACCTGGACAGGAACATGTTGAACCGTTTTGCTGAATGTACTTATATCGACAAAAACGAAAATATCCTGATCACCGGGAGCACAGGTATTGGTAAGAGTTATATTGCTTCAGCACTTGGGAACCAAGCTTGCATGTTGGGTTACAAAGTGTATTACGCCAACTCATCCAAACTCTTTTCCATGTTAAAAATGGCAAAGGCAGACGGATCTTATGTCCGTGAGATAGCCCGAATAGAAAAAATGGATCTGTTGATCCTTGATGACTTCGGAATGCAACCTCTGGATAGTCACAACCGTTCAACGTTAATCGAAATCATTGAAGACCGGCATGGAAGACGTTCAACAATCATTACAGCACAGTTGCCGGTGCAACAATGGCATAATGTGATAGGTGAAAAAACCATTGCTGATGCAATCTTGGATCGTATCGTTCATAATGCACATAGAATCGAGATGATCGGTGAATCTTTAAGAAAAAGACAAACCCTAATGAACTAAATCAATAATATAATAGAAATAAAAAAACGTATTTTTGTACGGTCGTCTTTTAATCGAGAAAATCAGAGTTAATGGATAAAAATCGGGGTGGTCAATTTAGAACGGAAAGAGGGTGGTCACATTCCTCCGGATTTAGGTGGTCAATATCACCGGATTTTCCAGCATAGCAGTAAACAGTTAGAGTTGTTCTAAGATACCCCGCTGCTTGCGGCGGGGTAGTTCATTTTGTTTCGATGATAAAAAGTTCGACATGGTGATGCAAAGAAAAAGCATCTATTGTTGTTGGAATCTGATGTCGAAGAGTTTTTCTCAACATCCCATTGTTAATTTGTTCGCATTTTCATTCAGCATGAGTATAAAAACAGGTACGAGTTCTTTTTTCGTATTGAGAATAGTTGTTTTTGTAACATGTTTAGGATTATTAGCTTGTTATTATCAAGAAAAATATAACAATAATTTGTACGCAATAATTATTCATATAGCAGGAAATTCTATTGGAGTTATATCTGCATTCTTAATGAATTATCTGTAAAAGCTAAAACTTATTCTGTCCTTTCATTCTTCCAATCGGACAGACAGCAACGCATATCCCACAGATCCTTCTATCAACTTTCAGGTGAACGCCGGCTAATTCTGAGCATTTCTCCCTGCACTTAAAAGCATCAAAGAAAACATCCCTGTCAGTGTTTATGTCCCAAAGCTGACCTGTTGCAGCTTTTGCCGGACATTTCTTGACGCAGATTGTACATTTTCCACATTTACTTTTATGTATTGGTTTTTCCTCAGGATTTATTTCTTTATCTATTAAAATGCTGACAAACCTCAATCTCGCACCAAATTCTTTAGAAATGAATAAATCCGTCTTACCAATCCAGCCAAGTCCGGCTCTTGTAGCGACCATTTTATGAGAAATTTCATACCGCAATGTTGACGTGTACTGATAATTGACCGGATTAGTTGGTACAATTACCAAAGCACTAATCCCAAATTTCTGAAGGTCGCAAGCAATTTGTTCCGAAGCAACTTTTAATTGCTTATTAATTTCATCGTAATGATGTAAATATTCAAGTGTTGGAGCATCCTTAATACCATCTATTATGTTAACATCCAGTTTTCTGCCAATTGAGATCCCATAGGAAAAGCCATCAAACTTTTTATCGAGAAGCCCTGAAAGATCAGCAAATCCATAGATATACCTATCCGATGGAGTCAAATGAGTTTTTAGTATTTTATGAATAAGTGGATTCATTCTTTTCGGATGTCACTTCACCTTCACCTTTAGCTTTACTTCTTCAGCAAATTCTTTGCATAATCTGATCGCTGGAATCACATGAGCGGGAATCCATTATATTACGATGAATAAAGAAAAATATCTTACCTCTTTAGAATTTTACTATTAAAGCCAATAAACCAAGAGCACCTAACACAATACCTGTAATAATCTTCTCGTGATGCTCCAGAAATTCTGATTTGAACGTTTTAACGCCTTTCATACCCCCCAAAACAAGAAAAAGCATAATCAATAAGGTAGTTATAAGATAGACTGCTGAAACAATGAATATTCCTATCCAGCCGATGGTACCTGCCTGAAAGTAATAGGCTTCGATTTCAATACATGGAGTAAGAAACATTGCGATACTTAACGATGTGAGAATCGCTACCCATCTGGATTTATTTTGACCCCTCGTGGTCAGCAAAGGTTTTACATCATTGCGACGATTCTGGCTACTAAAATCGAGGATCACAAAAACCATCCCTAATCCGATTAGAATCGCAGGGGCAATGATCTCTGAAATAATTGAATAATTTGATGAGAGTTTATAACCAATAAGACCGACAACGATCCCAATAACGATAGTGCTAAGGGTATGGGCGAATCCAATAATGATCGTTGCCAGAAAGGTCTGATTTTGTGTCCATTTCTCGGTTTTTCCCACAGCAATTAAAGGCAACCAATGATTGGGGATCAATGCGTGAATGGTGCTCAGAATAAGGCTTCCAATGAATATCTGATACATTGTCTATCTGATAATGGCGACGGAATATTATGCCAAAAATTGTTCCTTTGAAAAGGTAGTGGTAACGATTTAATAAAAATCACATTCCATAAAAATATTGGCAGAAGCAAAAGAAAACAATTTTGGGTCATCGCAATAATGCGTACCTGAGTTAATCAATTTAAAATGAATAAAATAACATATTTTGTTGTTAAAATTGTGAAATGGGAAATAACCTCGGAAAGCCTTGTGTGTTATGGGTTATTCTCATTTCACAATTACAAAAAAAAATCATTTCAAAGCGATTTTTAGAACCATATTTATAATGCTTATAATCAATCTGTTGAAATAGCCAGGTACGCATCTTTGCGAAGAACCACAATTTTGAAGATTAGGGAGGATCAATTTAGTTTCTTTTACGATTATTAAGTAAAACTTTAACTAACTAACTTATTTATCGGAAGCGTTTTCTTTTTCAGGTTCTTTTGGAGGTATCGGGGTGTTTAGGGTCTTTGATCTCCTGATCAAACCCATTCAATCCATCCTTGAAACTTTTAACTCCTTTCCCCAGACTTTTCATCACCTCAGGAATTTTCTTTCCACCGAATAATAATAGAATCACCACCGCGATAAGTATTACATCCTCTGTTCCTAAAAATAATAAAATAGTTAAAGTCATCTTTTCGGGAGTTACCTTGATTAATTTTATATGGCAAAGTTAAAGAAAATCCATTTGTTGTCTTGTTTCCTAATTCATTATCAAGCAAGGTCTATGCCAATTAGAGTACTCGATCCAAATATATAGTCACTTTAGTTTGGTCTGTAAATATTTAACAGCCTCAAGTACTTCAACATCTCTGTTATTGACAATATCTTCGACCGTCTCTTTTATTTCGATATCTGGTTTGACGCCACATCCCACATATTTACGACCATCTGGATATGTTAGATGTTGAGTACAAATTCTTACATGACCTCCAACAGGCAAGTCAATTAAATAGGTTGACCATTACTTCCATTTGAAATAGCGTCACTACCTTGTATGCCCCACTATTGATGTTTTCTGACCCAAAATGACGAATTTGACAATTCCAGTAAGATAGCCGATGCCATAAGAAATATGAATAAGAAAAAATATCCAGGGCAGATAAAAAGTTAATCCAGGTTTGGATTTTTTTCCTGAAATAGTGAAAGAAAATATCAAATCCATCAATAAATAGACACTTAATCCTATAACATCCAACAGCAATGCAAACCTGGAAAATATGCTTGCAATAATGGTAAAGATAAGAAACAGGACAAAGATTGGTGGAATAAGTTGTCTGAACGTAGCCGGACGATTAATTTTACGGTTTCCCAAAGGTTTAAATAAACCATACTGATAAAACATTTTAAGGATTGATTTTATTGAAGTCCTTGCATAATAACGGATCTTAATATCCGGGATAAGAAATATCTTTCCTCCATTATTCTTCAATCTTGCATTAAACGAATCATCCTGATTTCTTAAAAGGTCTTCATCAAATAAACCTACCCTGTCAAAAACTTCCCTGCGATAGCATCCAAAAGGAACCGTATCAACTTCACGGGTTGCATTAATACTTAACCGGTAATGCGCATTCCCTACTCCAAAAGGAGATGCAAGAGCGCTGGCAATTGCCTGTGATTTAACCGTTGAATCGCCGGGCAATGTAATCCAAGACCCTCCGACATTATCTGCATTTAACTGATATAACAAATGCACCAAGCGGGAAACATAATTGTTTGGGTACTCAGCGTGTGCATCCAATCGAATAATAACTTCTCCGGTTGATATTGAGATTCCTTTATTCAAAGCGAATGGGACATACCGTTTTTCATTGTCCAGCAAATGAATAAAGGAGTATGATTTAATAAAGCCGGAGATTATTTCACGGTCCATCATTACTCATCCCGTCGACAATGTACACTTCTGTTTTTTCCCTGGGATAATCCTGTTCAACAATATTCTGCAATAAGTATTTAATAAATCTTATTTCATTATAACAAGGAACAATAATACTTATTCTTGGTTCCATTCAGAACGGTTTTATCTCGGGTTGTTACTGATAATATTTGTTTATAATATTCACTATGGATTGCTTGTAAAATTTATTGATTTTGCGGGAAATAAAATTTCCAATGGATGAATGTTCATAATGGCGAACAATAATATCAGGGAAATACATAATGTTCAAATCAAGTTTTTTTGCAGTTTCTCCTACAAATATTTCTTCTCCAAACAGGAAAGAAATATGATCCAGCGTTCCTCCTCTTTCAAAATAATTTTTATTAAAAATGACGCATGAACCATGCGGCGCATAAATATTTCTTGCCGGATTGACTTTACTTTTTCTCTTAACAAGTTTCTTCAGAAAAATCAATTTCAGGAAACTTTTGACGTAATGAATTAAAAGATAACAGTTATGAAGCAGGAAATTGGAATAGATGAACCAGTAAAAAAATAATTTCTTTAATGGAATCCTGTACATAAGAAACGGATTATAATCTGTTTCCCACTGACTCGACAAGATTGAAGGTGCGATCACTCCAAGGTTTGGGACATTTTCACAAGAGTGAAGTTTTTCAGATAATTGCGGAGTATCAAAAATGATATCAACATTGCAAACAATAACCCATTGCGGAATCGCTGGATTATTTTCCAGATAATGTGCCAGACCTGATTTTGCACCGTGAAAATATCCTGAATTCTTCCCCGCTTTCAGGTAAGTTATAAAATCACAACCCTGAATCTTCTTTATAAAAAATGGATCAGGAGTCATCTCACTATTATCAACAAGAATTAATTTCACATCATTGTTGAAACAATGTTCGATACTTTCAACAAACCAGATGGTCTCTATGTAGGACTTATAGATAACGCCTAAAATAACTACCTGCTTATTTTGTGTCATTTTCCTGAACGATTATAAGTCCCTTGTCATGCTTAATAATAGCTTTGACTATCAGGAGATAAAAGATTGTAAAAGCTACTACTTCGATGGCTACAAATAATTTAAGAAAAGTTATAAAAGTAACATCCTTTATGAAATATAACCCAGTGATCAGAATAAAATGGACTAAATTCCAAAGGCTCATCACCCGTATTTCTTCAAGCCCAATTAAGACTGCACCCATGGGTGAAACTACGAGAAAAAACATGAACCCGATGATAAGGATCCTGGAGTAAACTCCAGCTATACGGCAGGTTTTCCCAAAAACAAACGAATACAGTTGAGGCCCCCATAATTCTATAACAACAACTGATGCTAATCCTATTACCAGGAGCAGGAAAGTAAGATTAATGAAATCAGGATAGATTTTTTCTTTATCATGTTTTTTTTTCGTCACAGACTGAAGCAGAACCTGAGAGACAGCTATGCTGATGAGGGCAAAGGGTGCCAGAATAGCCTGTTGCGTAAGGTCAAAATATCCGAGATCGGTTTTTGTAAACATCCGGTTAATTATAAATACCGGGAATTGTAAAGCCAATGTTCCCAGAAGTTGCGGTATCAGGTTATATTTCGGAAATGTGATATACCGCTTCATTACTGAAATAATTATTGGACGGGAAAAGAAATGAATGTTAAATGCTGTTTTCCGCAGTTGCCTGATCCCGGAAATATTATTGGAAATACTGCCAGCTATATCTGCCCAAAAGAGACCTGCTGAATTTCTGAAAAGACCAAACGAAACCTGCACAATACCTTCAGCCCCCCTTCGTGAGATCTTATTGATTGAAAGAGATCTGAAAGCCTTTTTCCGGATAAGCCAATAATTCATTGCCTGGAAAGAACAAAAGAAAAAAGTGCCGAAAGGCAAGAGGAAAAGAAAGCCAGAGAACTTTTCAGGGAACTTGAAGAGCTGTGCAATTGGATGCCGGAAGAAAATAATTACCAGCAAAAGAAGCATGTTAAAAACGAAATTGACCAGCAGGGATAAAAAGAAAAGGTTAGCTCCATCTTCATCCTTTTCAGGCAACCCAATGGCAAGGTCGTAACGAAAATTGGCAATCACGGTAAGGATACCTATCAAGCTGAAATAGACCGCAAATGCCCCAAAATCTGCAGGAGTATAAATGCGTCGCAATACCGGTTGAAGGAGAATAGGTATCAACTGTGCAATACCTGTACCGAAAATAAGGATTACCGTGTTCCGGAGAAAATCTGTTTGCCCGAAAAGTCTTTTCAACAGGATATTTTTTTATGCCTCATGGTCAACTTATTATAGACTGTGCCGAACAATAATTACAACTCTTTATCTGAGATTTTCCATCCTGATCATTCATCATGCCTGATCCCGTCACATCTTTCTTTTAAAATGTCAAATATACAGTATTACCTGAACTTATTAAAAGTATATTGGAATCATTTTAGGCGAAAATTCCGGATTTAATTATTCTGTAAGATCTTCCTATTACTACGATGGAACTCATCTCAACCAGAAAGGAGCAAGAAAATTGACAGAATGGATTGCAGATCAAATCAAAAATGATATGGAGGCCTTTATTTATCTGATACTAAATTATTTTTTAAAGCAAAGATCACTAAGTTAAGAGTATTGGACTGCTCGGTTTTCTGGAGAAGCTTTGCCCTATACCCCTCCACAGTTCTTTTACTGAGATATAACTTTTTTGCCATTTCTGAAGAAGAAAAACCCTCACACAATAACCGCAGGACATCCTTTTCTTTACTTGTGAGATGAATGTTAACAGAAGAATTATTTTTAATTTTTTTAACTAACATTCCACTAATTTCTGGCGAAAAATATTGATGTCCGTTTGAAACCATTTGGATGGCTCTTTCCAATTCATTAATGGATGTGCTTTTTAGCATAAACCCGGAAACACCTTTTTCGATCATTGTATAAAGATATTCTTCCTCTCCGAAAATGGTCAGTGCAATAATTTTTAAAAAGGGGTCAATTTTAAGGGCTTTTTCTGTAGCTTCGATCCCGTCCATTACCGGCATTTTTATATCCATTAGGACGACATCAGGTTTAATTTTACTCAATAATTGGATAAAGACTGCCCCGTTTTCAGCTTCACCAACCAATTCAAGGTCTTTTATCTCATCAATTACCCTTTTTAACCCACTTCTGAAAAGAACATGATCCTCCACTATCATTATTTTAGTCTTGTCAGGCATGTATATATTAATATGTAGCGAATAATAAGATTTGGCAAATGTATGTATTTATACGTAACAAGTCAAGCAAAAATACCAAAATATTTTATCGTATAAATACGTTTATTTCTTCAATTCCATCAGTAATATGTTCCTTGATCGTGATAATCCTAAGGTTCTTTTTTAAACTCTTCCTGTGAAATGACTTTAATTTCATCTTTCTTCAGCGCGACAAGCTGATGATTCACAAGTACAAGATCTGCTGCCATAAAATCATTAATCAAAATTCTTGTTGAATCAACTTCTTTGCTAAGAAAATCGATTCCGGATAGTTGCGAATCCGTTGGTTTTCCGGGATAGCTTATTATAGAGCCATAGATAAATGCGATTTTTTCCCTGAGTTTTTCCTCGCCGGTGACCTTGCCTTCCTTGATGGAAACAAGTTTCATATGTATGGTATCCATGCGGGTAGCAATTGCTGAAAGTTTCCTGCCGAACTGTTTCGGAACTTCTTTTGAAAGTATTATTGCTTTGTCGCGAATGTCTTTTGCTTGCCCGTCAATGAATGCAAGGGATTCAAGCAAGTTGTATGTTTTCATCAGGGCATTTTGCCTGATTTCACGGTCTTCCAGGGAAAAGATGGATTTTGGATCGGGAACGAGCCGTATCTTCGTTTCCAAAATTTCATTATTCCTGATCAGTTTTGCAGTATATTCCCCCGGTGAATAATCAGGACCTATCATGGCTTCTCCTTCCATCTGAGGAGAAACAGGGACTTTGGGCGGTTTCATTCGTATTGTCCAATTCACCTGGTTGATACCTTTGTGTGTGCTGGCAGGTAGTTTCTTGATCAGTTTACCTTCCGAATCATAAATCTCGATGTAGATATCACCGAAAACCTGCCGTTTCTTCATATAGTATAAAACCGGCGCTGATTCTTCAGGAACCTGCCCTAGAAATTCATCATCTCCGTTCCATTCCTGGTTAAATGAATTTTCCCGGATCACATAATCCTTTGTCTTGAGGAATTTCACATCCGTTTTCAGGAGCAGCTCTTCTGATAATTGACGAAAGGGGGTCAAATCGTCAATAATCATGATTCCCCGTCCATGAGTGGCTAATACCAACGACTGGTCACGAGGGTGAATAACCATATCCATGATCGGAACTTTGGGGACGTTTCCTTTAAAGTTGGCCCAATTCTTTCCTCCGTTGATTGAAATATAAAGACCCCATTCAGTTCCCAGGAAAAGCAGGTTGGGATTCACAGGGTCTTCTTTGATAATATGGCAATAGGCTTTTATTGAAGTATCGGCCAAGGTCTCCCAAGTCCTTCCCAGGTCAGTAGACTTAAAAACATAGGGAGTCTTGTTGCCCGTGCGATGGCCGTCGAATGTCACATAAACTGTGTTTTTATAAAAACGGCTGGGTTCCACGTATGAACACCAGGAGTTAGCAGGTAGCCCGGGAATATTCTTCACGACATTCGACCAGGTTGTTCCACCATCAACAGTGACCTGCAGATTTCCATCATCGGTACCTGCCCAGATTATGAGACTGTCGAGTGGTGATTCGTTGATTGTATATATCGTACAATGATTTTCTGCAGAAGAATTATCTATTGTAAGTCCTCCTGATTTTTCCTGCTTTTCTTTTTTTGGATCATCGGTAGTGAGATCGGGGGAAATCCTTTTCCAGGTATCGCCCCGGTTGCAGGTTTTGTAAAGATATTGTGCACCGGTGTAAAAGGTATTCCTGTTTGGACTAAATACCAGTGGTGCATTCCAATTAAAGCGCAATTCTTTCATTTCTTTTTCCCTGTAAGGGATCAGCGATTTATATTCGCCAGTCCGGACGAAGTATCGTGCAATCTTTCCACCCTGGAATTGCCAATAGAGAATTGTTGAATCCAGCTTGTCGCAATACACATAAAACCCATCTCCAAAACCGACACTTTTCCAACTGCTATTTGTAATACCTGACGATGCCCTGGATGGACCGTACCATGATCCATTATCCTGAAGTCCGCCATAAACGTTAAAAGGTTCTGCCATATCTGTGCTTACATGGTAAAATTGAGAAACAGGCAGATTTCGCATGAAACGCCAGGTATTCCCTTTGTCCATGGAATAATAAACGCCCCCGTCGGTACCCATATAAAGCAAATTGGGATCTTTTTTACCGATATAAATAGGATGGCAATCGCTGTGGTAGTTTCCACCTTCTACCGCTGCTGAACTAAAAGTCTTCCCACCATCAGTACTTTTAAACAAGGAAAACCCCGGTTTATATAAGATATTTGTGTCCAGGGGATCAAGGGCAAGAAATGAGAAATAAAATGGCCGGTCGTTTATAGCTTCCGATTGGGACACCAAATTCCAGGTGATGCCTTTATCGCCCGACCTGTACAATCCTGTTTTTTCGGCTTCTATAAGTGTGTATACAATTCCGGGCCTGACTGGAGAAATAGAGACCGAGACTCTTCCAAGGATGCCAGGAGGAAGTCCGGTTGTGACTTTTAACCATGTTTTTCCTCCATCGGCCGACCGGAAGAGACCACTCCCTTTACCTCCTGAACTGAATGACCACGGAGTTCTCCGGAATTCCCACATACCGGCATAAAGTATATTGGAATCTTCTGGGTCGATGGCTACATCGCAACATCCTGTATTCTCATCTACATATAGTATCTTATCCCATGTTTTTCCACCGTCAGTCGTTTTAAATAATCCCCTTTCCTGACTGGAGTTCCAGAGGTTTCCGAGGGCTGCAACGAAAACGACATCAGGATTTTGTGGATGGATAACAATCTTTGCTATACGTTCGGTTTTATCCAATCCCATTTTCTGCCACGTCTCGCCGGCATTGTTTGTTTTATAGATGCCGTCACCAATAGAAGTAGAATTCCGTACCCAAACTTCACCCGTGCCAACCCATACCGTATCAGGATGATTCTGGTCGATGGTGATAGTTCCGATCGATTGATTGTATTTGTCGAAAATGGGTTTAAACGTCGTTCCATAGTTTTTTGACTTCCATAATCCGCCACTTGCTGCACCGACATAAAGAATGGCAGGGTTCTTATCAACTGCATCCAAAGCAGAAATCCGTCCACTCATTGTAGCGGGACCTATTTGTCGTGCTTTAATGTCTCCAAAGATATTTTCGTCCATCCTAAACTGCGTAAAAGCCAGTTGCGTATAAAAGGCGAACACTGAGATAAAAATAATACGGATCATAGTATTCAAATTTTTGGATTCAACGATAAACTATTTTTTAGCTGGTTTGACAAAGAGGCTGTCACTGACCGGAAGATTGATCTCCATTTTAGCTATTTCAATCTGGGAAACCGTCTGTTCCTTGAATTTATTCGTCATAATTTTAGCCATTAACACACCATTGAATTCACTATAATCGGAAAAGTAGCATTCGCTTTCGGTTTCATTACCTTGGATCTTTACTTTGGCAGACATCTTAAGCGGCACATAATTTTCCGCATCAATGAACCAGGTTTCAATATCCCCATCTGCTTTTGTTAGTTTAATTTTATAGACTAGTGAACCCTCAAGGTCTTCTTTATCAATTAGTTCTGCCTTATGCCCTTTTTCTTTCCAATTATAAAGTCCCCCTTCAGGATCTGCCTGGCTTTTCATTCCCTTTACCTCATCAGCGGTCATGTCCTGTGGATCAGATGACCCGGACCATGGAATAATACTCCATCCTTGTTTTCCGTCGAATGCCTGGATCATTTTATTTCCCTGTACCTCTGCCTCAATCCTCAGTTTCCCGGGGCGTTTAAGATAAAACTTAAAGGGATACTCAATACCCTGTGTAGTGGTTTTTCCTGTACTGGTGATCGATTGCCAATCTTTCATTTTCTCAATATTGATTGCTTTGTAATAAGCGGAAAGAATATCGTCAAGATTTACTTCCTGTGCCCAACAGGAGAGGGAACCTAAAAAGGAAGCCACAATGAATAAAATTGTTTTTGTTCTCATATTAAACGTTTTTTCAAAATTACATTTTTTTCATTTCCGTTAAGCAAAATATAGGTATGGTTCAACAATCTTAAAGCAACTCGTACCGGTAAGAATCCTGGCGTATAAAAATAAACAACATGATAGTGAATGCGCAGAGCGAAGATCCACCATAACTGAAAAATGGAAGGGGAATACCAATCACAGGGATCAGGCTGAGCGTCATCCCGATATTTATAGTAAAATGAAAGAAGATAATAGAGGCAACACCATAACCATAAAATCGGCTGAACCGTGACCGCTGTCTTTCAGCTACAATAATAATACGAATAATCAGTACGATGAAAAGCCCTATCACAAAAAGACTTCCTGCGAATCCCCATTCTTCTCCTACTGTACAAAAGATAAAATCAGTACTTTGCTTTGGAACAAAATTATATTTAGTTTGAGTGCCCTGCAGAAATCCTTTGCCCCATACACCTCCCGAACCAATGGCTATAAGTGACTGATTTACATTATAACCTGCTCCCTGCAAGTCAGTCTCCTTTCCGATTAAAACATTCACACGTACCCGTTGATGTGGTTCTAGTATATGGTTAACAGCAAAGTCTACTGAAAAAACAAAACCTGCAGAAGCAAGGTAGATAATGGAAATTAGGAGAATGTCTCTGATCTTTCGCTTTGAATAGAGGAAGAATAACAAGGCAATCATCAAAAGTACACCAAGAATAATGAGTTTATTAATTAGCAAGGAAAAAATTGCCAGCAAAGGAACCAGAACAAGGCCAATGACCAGTTTTTCTGACAATCCTGCCCTGTAAAGAACAATAATAAACGAAAGGAAAACAAGGGCTGATCCGGTATCGTGTTCAAGGAAAATGAGAAATGCCGGGAGAAAAATAAGACTGATTGCTACAAACAGATCATTTCTTTTTCTCATATTAATTTCTACTTTACTCAGGAATTTTGCTAATGCGAGGGCTGTCGCCATCTTAGCAAACTCACCAGGTTGCAATGCAATACCTGCAAATTGGAACCAGGATTTTGAACCATATATCTCTTTCCCGACAAAAATGACGGCAATCAACAAAACGATGAAAATAAAATAAATCAGGTATGCAAACTGTGAGAAAAATTTTCCATCAATCAAAAGAATGACAAATCCGAGAAATAAAGCTGCGAGTACCCAGGCCATTTGTTTCCCATATTTCACATGCATATCAAAAATGTTGATATGATTCTCATCAAAAACGGCTGCATAAATGTTGATCCATCCAATGGTTACGAGAAGCAGGAAAATGATAACCAGCCACCAGTCAATATGTGCAAATACATTCTGACGTTCTCTCATTGGTCGATTACTTTTCCCTGATGCAAAAGGTTTCCGCTGATCATGCTTTGTTCGACATCCTTCCGTTTAACCTCATGATTGATGTATTTCTCAATTATCAATGATGCCATAGGAGCTGCATAGGTAGCTCCAAAACCCGCATTTTCAACCACAACGGCAACTGCTATCCGGGGATTATCTTTCGGAGCAAATGCAATGAAAATAGAATGATTTTTTCCATGGGGATTTTGTGCAGTTCCGGTTTTCCCGCATATTTCTATACCATCAACTTTTGATTCAGATCCTGTACCACCTGCCTGCATCACATCATGCATCCCTTCAATCACGATAGGAAAATATCGTGGATCAACGTTGCAATAATGCTTTTCCCTGAATTGTCTGTTCAGGTTGTCTCTTTTTCCGATCGCTTTTATAATATGAGGAGTATAATAGAATCCTCGATTTGAAATAAGTGCCGCAAGATTGGCCAGCTGCAACGGTGTGATCCCAATCTCTCCCTGGCCTATGCCTAGGGAGATGATCGCCATTGAGTTCCAGCGATCTTTCCCATGATACCGGTCATAATAATTGGAAGATGGTATGTTCCCATTCAGCTCACCTGGCAGATCAACCCCAATTTTATGACCGAGACTGAAACTCATCACCAGGTCTCTCCAATATTCATATCCTTCACGGGTAGATGTGAAGGGTTTTTTGTCGATGATCGATCTGAACACACGACAGAAATAAGTATTGCATGAGTGCTGAATACCCTGACGAAGATCGAGTGGGGAGAAGTGATTGTGACAAGCAACTTTTTTGCCATTTCCCAGTGGAAACCCTCCGGGGCAACTGTAACGTGTTTCTGGTGTCAGAACACCTGCCTGTTGCCCTACAAGGGCATCCACCAGTTTAAACGTCGATCCCGGTGGATAACTGGCCATCAGGGCCCGGTTGAAAAGAGGAACCATGACAGAATCCTCGAGAAGTTTGACATAATTATTTTTCCGGATCCTACCTACCAATAGATTCGGATCATACGAAGGACTGGTAATCATACAAAGAATTTCCCCGGTAGAAGGCTCTATGACTACGATACTACCTTTCTTTCCTGCCATAAGTTGTTCTCCATAGGATTGAAGATCGGCATCGAGTGAGGAATAAAGATCCGTGCCGGCATAGGCAGTTGTATCATATCTTCCACCCTGAAAGCTGCCTTTATCGCGATTCAGCACATCAACGACCCGTATCTTCATTCCTTTTTTTCCACGAAGTACTTCTTCATAAGATTTTTCGATACCGCTTATCCCAATGTAATCTCCTGGTTTATAATATGAGTTACTTTCAATGATTTCCGTGCTTACTTCCCCGATATAACCCAAAGCATGAGCGGCAATCGGGTAGGAATATTTACGAAGGGTACGTGGCTGAACAAAAAATCCTGGAAACAAGAACATCTTTTCTTCGAGATGACCGTAATTTTCACGGGTGATCTGTGATTCAAAAATTGAAGGACGGTAAGGGGAATAGTTTCGTGCTTTTTTCTATCCTTTCGACAAAATCTTTCTTTTCGATCTCGAGCAGACGACACAATTCGGCAGTATCTACATTTTTTACCTGTTTTGGGATGACCATAAGGTCGTATGCTGCTTCATTGTAAACAAGCAATTTTCCATAACGGTCATAAATCAATCCCCTTGCAGGGTATTGTGTCATGTATCGCAACACATTATTATTGGCTGAAAGAACATATTTATCAGCCACGATCTGAACTAAGAACAGCCGGATTACATACGCTAACCCAATCAACAGAAAAAAACTGATGACAATAATTTTTCTTTTCGAGTAAGCACTTTCCATTGATTCTATTTTCTCCTCAGGATAATTTCCGGTGTGGTGATCGTATTGCTTTTATTCAGGGCGCGATCATAAATAAAAGCTTCAAATTTGATGGTGTCATAAAGGGGTGGAGGATAGAGATCGATACTGTCTGTAATAAAACCCTTAATTGCTTTGTTGGGGTCATTGGGTGTTAATACCGGAATTCTCAGACTGAAAGGAGGATCCACGTTAACTTGTTGGAAAATGCCATTCTGCTTCTCAAAAAAATTAATAACGTAATTATAATAATATGGACCATTCTTTTGATAAGGAGGAAAAGTGTCGGATGGATTCAATCCAATATCTCCGTTTCCATCTTGATAAGAGATCGTAAGAATACCTGTTCTTACAATCTGGGCAGTATCGACAAGTAACTCCATTCCAAGGAAGGAAATTTGAGGGATATCAGAAAAGCTTTGTTTCTTCATACACCCGCTGAAAACCATAAGGATTGTTCCAATAAATAGAATGAAGAAGTAAAATTGCTTTTTCATGGTTAATGCTGTTCAAAATGATATCTTCTTAAAATATTACCTTTGCAGGGATTTGAATTCCAAATTGATTCCGGGTATAAAAGTACTATTTTTTCGATCAGGATCAGGTCAGTAAATAGAAAATGGATTTTAAGAAAAGGATCTTCGAACCCCTTAATGAGGGTACTTTTAATGGTATTGCACTGGATATTTTTCAATACCAGTATATTAAAAATGGAATTTACAGGCAATACATTGATTCCCTGAAAATTACTCTGGAAACAATAACCCATTATTCGCAGATTCCTTTTCTTCCGGCATCATTCTTCAAGACTTATCGGGTGGTTTCAGGAGTTTCATTTCCCGAAAGAAGTTTCTTGAGTAGCGGGACCACCGGCCTGGAACGAAGCCGCCACAATATCCTTGACCTTTCAGTATATGATGAATCTCTTGTGAAAGGATTTGAGGGCTTTTACGGACCTCTTGAAAACTTTACTATTTTTGCCCTGACCCCTGACCTGCAACAAAATCCTGATTCCTCTCTCATTTATATGATCAGCAAATGGATCCTGAAAAGCAGATCAAAAGACTCAGGATTTTATCTTGATCGCCATGAAAGCCTGGCAAAGTTACTTGAAGAACAGGAATTATCCGGAAAACAACCACTGCTTATCGGATTGAGCTATGCGCTGATCGATTTTGCAGAAAAATTTCCAATATCCTTACCAGAAACGATCATCATGGAAACCGGTGGTATGAAAGGGAAAAGAAAAGAAATAGTCAGAGAGGAATTACATAACTTTCTTGAAGAAAGGTTTCTTTGCAAGAATATTCATTCAGAGTATGGTATGACCGAATTGCTCTCTCAGGCATATGCAAAAGAAAATGGACATTTCAGGACACCTTCATGGATGAAAGTGTTAATCCGGGACACGAACGATCCACTTAGCCTGCTTCCTTCCGGGAAGACCGGGGGTATCAATATCATCGACCTTGCCAATTTCAATTCCTGCTCTTTCCTGTCACTACAGGATCTTGGGAAAATGAACAATGATGGCACTTTCGAAGTACTGGGAAGATTCGATTTCAGCGATTTACGTGGTTGTAACTTAATGGTGGATTAATCGAGCGCATTTACAGCCGGCTTCATAACTTCCGGTAAATCATTTTGAGGGGAGTTCACCAATGTGGAAACCGGGAAGGCAAAAAAAGTGAAAGGGTCACATGGTTTAAGCATAGCGACCAACTCTTCCTGTGATATATTTTCTATCCATCTTTTTTCCATTTCTCTGTCAAGAATGACTGGCATACGGTTATGGATTTTTTCCATTAACGAATTCGAAACGGTTGTTAGAATAGCAAATGAATGAATTTCTTCTGATTCCTGACTAATCCACTTGTCCCAGATCCCGGCCATTGCAAATGCAGAACCATCCTTTCGAGTTATCCGATAAGGAGTTCTATCGGCCCCTTTCTTCCATTCATAAAAGCCATCACTAAGAACCAGGCATCTTTTGCTTCTAAAGGAATTTATAAATGCAGGCTTTTCAAGGATAGTCTCCGACTTTGCATTGATAAGCTTATTCCCGATGGCGGGATCTTTTGCCCAAAAAGGAATAAATCCCCAGCGATAAAGACTCAATTCTCCGGGGGCTTCATTAGAAATGACGGCAAGTTTCTGGGTCGGAGCACAATTGTAACGAGCTTTGTAAATTGCACTTCTTACGGTAACGCCAAATCGTTCCCTGATCATTTCATCTTCAAGAATAAAAGAATAACGGCCACACATAAGAGAAAAATTTAATAGTCTCTACTTTTTCCCTTCTATTACGATCACTACCTCACCTTTGACGGACTTATCCCTGAAATATTTTTCTAATTCTTCTAATGTTCCCCTTATATTCTCTTCATGGATCTTCGTCAATTCCCGTGATACAGATGCCAACCTCTCGTGACCAAAAAAAGCAGCAAATTGTTCCAAAGTCTTTACCAGCCTGTATGGAGATTCGTAGAACACAAGTGTGCTTTCTTCTTCTGACAGTTTCAATAATCTCGTTTGCCGGCCCTTTTTATGTGGAAGGAATCCTTCAAAAATAAAATGATCACACGGAAGCCCTGAATTTACCAGTGCAGGGATCAGTGCAGTAGGGCCCGGAAGGCATTCAACTATTATATTTTCTTTCATACATTCCCTTACAAGCAGAAATCCTGGGTCGGAGATACCCGGAGTCCCGGCGTCACTTACCAGTGCAATAGTGCATCCTGCCTTCAGTTTTTCGATAACTGCATAAACTGCTTTGTGTTCGTTGAAAGCATGATGGGATAATAATTTATTCTCTATTCCATAATGTTTCAGAAGGATTTGAGTTTTCCGGGTATCTTCAGCCAGCACAAGTTCCACTTCCTTGAGAATGCGGATGGCCCGAAGAGTAATATCTTCCAGGTTCCCAATGGGTGTTGGAACGATATAAAGCTTTGCCATCTACTTTATTTGTTCATGACGAGTTTGAACCCAATCCCATGAACATTGATCAACTCCACGGATGGATCCTCTTTGAGGTATTTTCTGAGTTTGACGATGTAAACATCCATGCTGCGGGCGTTAAAATAGCTGTCATCATTCCAGATTTTATTCAGGGCAGTGCTGCGTTCAAGCACTTCGTTCGCATTGCTGCATAACAAACGAAGAAGCCCAGCCTCCTTTGAAGTGAGTTTCTGTTCTTTCCCTTTTATGGATAAAATCTGGCGATTAAAATCAAAATGATACTTTCCAATCTGATAAATGTTCTCGTTTTCAGCAGTTCGTCCGGAATCTTCCGTCCTGCGAAGGATTGCCTGTAAGCGCATCAGTAATTCCTCCATGCTGAAGGGTTTAGTCATGTAATCATCAGCGCCGGTCTCAAACCCTTTCAACTTATCTTCCTGCAAAGTTTTCGCTGTAAGAAACATAATCGGGATTTTCGGATTTGAAGAATGGATCTCTTTCGCCACAGAGAAACCATCCCTCACTGGCATCATAATATCGAGAATGCAAAAATCAAATTCTTTCTTTTGAAATACATCTACCGCCTCCTGACCATTGATGCAAAGTGTCGTGGAATATCCTTTTACATCAAGGAAATTCTTTAAGATGTTCCCTAGATTACGATCGTCTTCTGCAAGAAGAATGCGAGCCTGATTTCTTTCCATTGCCTGTGTTATCTGATAAAATTATTAATCATTCTGTAAATGGCAGGAAAACCTTGAATTTGGTTCCTTTATTGATTTCGCTGTCCAAACTGATCCTTCCATGATGTTCTTCAACAATTGCCTTGACATAACTTAGCCCCAATCCAAATCCCCTCACATCCTGAATATTTCCTGTAGGGACCCTGTACAATTTATCAAATATTTTCTTTTGTTCCCCCTTGCCGATACCGATACCATGATCTTCAATTGTCAGAATAATACCATTGGATGTGTTTTCAGTTCTTACGGTTATAACGGGTTTTCTGGGCGAATATTTGTTTGCATTATCTAAAAGGTTATAAACAAGATTTGTAAGATGAACCTTATCACCCACAAGAACCGGGTTTGTTGCCTTACATTGTTTCCTGATAATTCCGTCTTTAATCTCAACCTGGATGCGGATGTTTTTTATGACATCGTTTATTATTTCATGCAGATCAATACGTTCCCGTGTCATCTTCAGCTGTCCTTTCTCAATTACTGCTGTTTGCAGGATTTTCTCTGCCATTATTGCAAGGCGCTTGTTCTCTTCCTGGATTATGTTTATATAATTTTCCATGAACTCAGGTGACCGAACAATACTATGATCCGTCAATGTTTCACATGCCAATGAAATCGTTGAGATAGGTGTTTTAAATTCGTGGGTCATATTGTTAATAAAGTCATTCTTCATTTCCGATAATTTTTTCTGGCGGAAAATGGTGGTAATCGTATAAGTAAATGAATATACAATGACGATGATGAGGATAATGGATATCAGCAACATTCCCCATAGTTCCGTAAGAAGAAATTGTTTTTCATTTGGAAAATAGAGAAGAAGATATTCCGGCGAAGTGAAAATGTCGAATACAAAAAGTCGTGCAGCAGATCCTTTTTCAATCAGCACTTTCCGCATTCCCGGATCCTTTTCGATCAGAAATAAATCCCTTTCCGGGTTGTAAATGCCGAACTCAAAACGCGTGTCAATACCCCTCGTATTCAACTCGAGAAGGATCAGTGAGTCCAGCTGTTGTTCGGTAATAAAACGATCGTATTGCAGGTGACGATTGAAGTTTTGCATTCCTTCATAAGGATTTGTCTCTGATGCTTTGCGTTTTTCCAGTTTCTCGACCTTATTGACCAAATGGGCCAGGACATCAGTGACTGTTCTCTGAAAAGCAGCCTCTTTAACAGCTGATGCATTTGTTATCCAATAGATCTGGATTCCCATCAACCCGATCAACGCAATGGTCATTACGATGATCGTAAATATGATGATCTTGCGGTTCATTTCTACAAAAGTACACTATTTTAAAATGGGCTTTTAACATTTTTTAACGTAAATTAATATTCCTTAACAGTACAAACCCTCATTCCAGACTATCTTTGTTGTGCTGGAAAATGGCAAAAGAGCAAATGCGATACCAGTGATTCTTTTTTGGCTAATGTGAGTGTGTGCGAATTATCTGATTAAAAGTTTTGTTTATTGATTGAGTAATGTGTCCGCTGAGGCGGACACATTTTTTTTGCACCTTTACTATAAAATAGTACTTTCGTCTTCTTACAAAAAAATTAAAGGTAACCGATGAAAATTGACATCAGTAAAGCAGTTTCATATGCAGGAGTGGAGAGAATCAAACAAAACGAGAAAGAAGTTGGATTACTCCATAAATCTTTGATAAACAGAACAGGAAAAGGAAATGATTTCCTTGGATGGATGAAATTACCCGCGGCTTCAGATTCAGGAATTCTTCACAGGATTAAAGCTGATGCTGAAAAAATCCGTGATCAATCAAGCATTTTAGTGGTCATTGGGATTGGCGGATCTTACCTCGGAGCAAGAGCCGTGATCGATTGTCTTAGCCACCCGTTTCTCCCTCTGCTAGTGGGCAGGAAAGACCCGATCATCCTCTATGCCGGGGAAAATTTGAGTGAAGATTATCATGCGGGATTGCTGGAAATTCTGGAACATTATGATTACAGTGTTGCAGTTATATCCAAATCGGGAACGACCACCGAGCCTGCAGTTGCATTTCGCATCATAAAAGACCATCTTGAAAATAAATATGGGAAGAAAAAGGCGGCAGGACGGATCTTCGCTGTGACCGATGCAAAGCGCGGAGCCTTGAAGAAATTGTCGGACGAAGAGGGATATTCCACCTATGTGATCCCTGATGATATCGGGGGAAGATTCTCAGTCCTCACTGCGGTAGGGCTTCTTCCCATTGCTGTGGCAGGTTTTGACATTAAAAAACTGATCAGTGGCGCTTATACAATGATGGAGGTATGTCTTGCATCAACTGATCCTGAAAAAAACCCTGCCGTCCGCTATGCAGCCATCCGTAACGCCTTGTATCAGTCGGGAAAGACGGTTGAGATACTCGTAAACTATTTGCCAAATCTTTGCTATTTTACTGAATGGTGGAAGCAGCTTTACGGAGAAAGTGAAGGTAAAATGAACAAAGGCATTTTTCCTGCTGGAGTGAGTTTTACAACCGATCTTCATTCCATGGGTCAGTATATCCAGGATGGAACAAGACTTATGTTTGAAACAATCCTTTCAGTGGAAAGTTCGGTGAAAGAATTGAGTGTCCCTTTCATGGAAGAAAATTCCGATGGTCTAAATTTCCTGGCCGGAAAAAGATATACAGAAATCAACCACATGGCAGAGATGGGTACTATGCTGGCACATGTTGACGGTGGTGTTCCCAATATCAGGATCTCAGTCGGAGGGTTGAATGAAGAGACCCTGGGAACCCTGATCTATTTCTTTGAATTTGCCTGTGCCCTGAGTGGTTATCTTCTGGGGGTTAATCCGTTTGATCAACCAGGCGTAGAGGCATACAAAAAGAACATGTTTGCCCTCATCGGAAAACCAGGCTTTGAGGAAGAGGGGAAGAATTTGAGGAAAAGATTAAGCTGATTTCCTATTTTAATATTGCTTTTAGCGTTTTCTCAGGGACTTTAAGTTCCTGGGAAGCCCCTTTCATGATTCCATCACCTCAGTAAACGGAGTATGTTTAAGAATATAGTGTTCTATAACCCTTGGAAAATAGCGGTATTCAAGAGCATGAATTTTTTCTGCCAGGCTTTCCGGTGTATCGGATTCTTCAATGATGCATTTTGCCTGGAAAAGGATCTGTCCTTCATCATACCTTTCGTTAACAAGGTGTACTGTGATGCCTGATTCCTTATCATGATTAGAAATGACGGCTTCATGAACCTTCATCCCATACATGCCCTTTCCTCCATATCCTGGCAGCAGGGCAGGATGAATATTAAGGATTTTGCCGGGATAGACTTTCAGAAGAGAATCCGGAATAAGCCAGAGAAACCCGGCCAGGATCACATACTCGATTGAGTGCTCTTTCAGGAGATCAGAAATATGAAAAGTTCCATAAAATTCCTGACGCGAAAAGGTGACACTGGGAATGCCAAGGTTTTTTGCTCTTTCGATGACAAATGCATCCTTTCTGTTTGAAAGGATCAGATCGACGGCAATAAATTCGGGCCGGTCACGGAAATACTCTGTGATACGTTGGGCATTTGTGCCGCTACCGGAAGCAAAAATGGCAATCTTTATCATCTTCTCCATGTGTGAATTCAATCCTGCAAAAATATGAAAGCATATGATCTTTTCCAGGATTATTATCAGGATGGATTGTTAGGTCGGTAAATTGACAGACCCAGGTTGGGCCGTTTTTAAACCCCTGAAGATCAAATTATTGATTTTTTGAAATGTTAAAAAATCTTAAATATTGTTGGTTTGTACGGATAAAATGCATTTCTTTGCAGTCCGTTTAACCAAAAAAGGAAAAATCATGTCTGATATTGCATCAAAAGTTAAAGCTATCATTGTTGATAAGCTCGGTGTTGACGAAAATGAAGTTACACCAGAAGCCAGTTTCACAAATGATCTCGGCGCTGACTCTCTCGATACAGTAGAGCTGATCATGGAGTTCGAAAAAGAATTTGATATTGCTATTCCGGATGATCAGGCTGAAAAGATCGGAACCGTTGGTGAAGCGATTGCTTACATCGAAAACAACACCAAATAAGGCATTCACATTTACTCTTGAATTCCTGGTTTGGGCTGTTTATTTATTCCTGAGAAGAAATTAAATCCCTCCCAATCGGAGGGATTCCTGTTTAAATGAACCATTAAACCTGATTCATGTGAAGTTACGTCGAGTTGTTGTCACCGGAATTGGGGCGTTGACCCCGATCGGCAATACCACGGAGGAATATTGGAATGGATTGATTAATGGTGTAAGTGGTGCAGGTCCTATCACCAGGTTCGATGCTTCCAAATTCAAGACACTATTTGCCTGTGAAGTGAAGAATTTTAATGCAGAAAACTATTTTGACAGGAAAGAAGTTCGAAAATACGATATTTACACCCATTTTGGTTTAATTGCAGCAGAGGAAGCTGTGAATGATGCAGCATTCAATATGGATAAGCTGGATCATAATCGTGTGGGAGTTATCATGGCTTCGGGGATTGGAGGACTTGATACCCTGATCCATGAAGTGAAGAATTTTCTGGAGGGTGATGGAACGCCTCGTTTCAATCCTTTCTTCATACCCAAAATGATATCGAATATTACTGCCGGACATGTTTCGATTAAATATGGCTTCCATGGGCCAAATTTTGCCACGGTTTCTGCCTGTGCTTCTTCGGCCAACGGATTGGCTGATGCATTCAATTACATACGGTTAAACAAAGCAGATGTATTTGTTGCCGGAGGATCCGAAGCCGCACTCAATCCTGCCGGCGTAGGAGGGTTTAATGCCATGCATGCACTTTCGACACGAAATGATGACTCTTCCACTGCATCGCGTCCATTCGATAATGACCGTGATGGATTTGTGATCGGCGAAGGTGCCGGTGTTCTGGTTTTTGAGGAGATGGAACATGCCCTAAACCGCGGTGCAAAGATCTATGCCGAGGTTGCTGGCGCCGGTTTATCAGGCGATGCTTTCCATATGACACAACCTCATCCCGATGGTTTAGGTGCTGTTCTCGCAATGCGTGCTGCTCTCGAAGATGCTGAAATGAGCATAACCGAAATTGATCATATCAATACACATGGAACCTCAACCCCACTGGGAGATATCGTCGAACTAAAAGCCATCCAGCTACTGTTCGGGGAGCAGGCTTACAAAATAAACATCAATTCAACCAAATCAATGACAGGACACCTGCTGGGTGCAGCAGGTGCCATCGAATCCATTGCCGCCATTCTAGCTGTAAAAAATGATATTGTTCCGCCAACGATCAACCATTTTACGGACGACCCGGAAATTGACAATAAGCTGAAC
Source organism: uncultured Bacteroidales bacterium (assembly GCA_963785325.1). Taxonomy (GTDB): domain Bacteria; phylum Bacteroidota; class Bacteroidia; order Bacteroidales; family FEN-979; genus FEN-979. The sequence continues at coordinate 27,977 of CAWAVC010000028.1, forward strand.
TTTACCTTCAATAAAGCACAGCAGCGGGTTGTCAACGCTGCACTGACCAACACCTTTGGATTCGGCGGACATAATGCATCCATTATCTTCAGAAAATTCAAGGAATAAGGACGAATTGAAATTCCGCATAATTATACCGGTTGCTTATTTCTTTTCCAGCGAAAAACATCTTTATCAGGCTATAAAAAATATTTTCGGATTCTATCCCCGGAATATCTATTTATATAAGCTTGCATTTTTGCATAAATCAGCAGGAGAAGCAACTTTACATGGAATCAGGATCAATAATGAACGCCTTGAATTTCTTGGGGATGCCATTCTGGATGCCATTATTGCTGATTATCTGTTCAAGACTTTCCCTACCAAAGATGAAGGATTCCTGACTGAGATGCGTTCAAAAATTGTAAGCCGTGTCCAGCTTAATAAACTTTCACAGAAACTCGGACTCGAAAAGCTAATCCAGCTCGATTCTAATTCCAGCAATATTTACCGCTCTTCACAGGGTGATGCATTTGAAGCTTTGGTCGGTGCCATGTATCTTGACAGGGGATACAAGTTTACCCGGTACATTCTTCTGGAAAGGATCATTAAACATTATTTTAATATAAATGAACTGGTAAGTCTGGAAGTGAATTTTAAAAGCCGGATGATTGAATGGGCACAAAAAGAAAAAAAACAACTCACCTTTTCTGTGTTGAGTGAAACAGGCTCAGGTTACAAAAAACAATATATCATTGAGATCCTTGTTAATAACATCCCGCTGAGCCGTGGACAGGACTTCTCCATTAAAGGAGCTGAACAAAATGCTGCTGAGAAAGCTTGGAACAAACTCACAAAAGAAAATCCGAAATAGACCGAAACCCCAACGTTTTATCTGAAAATGACCTGATTTTTCAAGATATCCCTTGACGTCCCTCTATATTTCATTATATTTGTTATTATATTCTAGATTCGCAATGTCGAAGAAAATCTTTTTGGAAATCCGGTCAGAACCGGCAATTTTTACCCTCATCGGCATTTCCTGCCACCTGAAGGACTACCGGATTTCTTTCCTTTTAAACAAGCATCTTGGATTGGATTTTCTCAAAATGGAGGATTTGAAAATCACGTTGACTGACAAAAAAGAACCTGCAGAATTTTCCCTTTATACTTACTATGATGAAGATTATTTCAATATATATTACCTGGTTTGCAACCGTTGCCAGGAATACGTATTGGCGCCCGAAATAAAACAAGTGGATTTTCTCCTGATCGTGGAAGGTGAGTTCAAAAAAGCACAGAAAGACCGGTTAATAAAATCAACCAGGAGCATTCCGAATATCCTTACAGCTTACGAAATTAAATTTGCCGAAATAAAAAATTATGAAACTCTCCTTAACGATATGGAGATGCACTTAATGAACATTATAAGAGAGAAGAAAATTAAACATCATTCTAAAAGTTAAAAAGGAGGTCAGCTATGTTTGAAAATCTGAAACAAGCCTTTGATAAAGGGGTAGAATTTGCCTTTGCGACTACTGAAAAAGTCGAAAAAGCTGCAATAGAATTTGCGAAAGAGAATAATCTCAGCAAGAAAGAAGCCAAAAAACTGATCGATCAATGGGTCAAAAAATCGGATGAGATGAAAAAGACCCTTGAAAAACAGATCACAGAACTTCAGAAAAAGACAATTGCAAAGATGAATCTTGTGACTATGGAGGATTATAAGGCTTTGGAAACCAGGATCAATAAACTGGAAGGGAAAGGAATGATACCGGTCAAAAAAATCCTGAAAGCAAAACCTGTAACAAAGGTAACGAGAAAAAAACCTCTTAGTCAGTAGCATCCGATAACTGTAAGAAAAGGATCAAATAGAATTACGGAAAACCTGATCCTTCAGAGAGAGTCATCACATGTTTCATTGTACTAAACTCGAAAAACTGTGAATGTTTTAAATATCGGGACGACGGTCAGTGAGATCGGACGTGCGAGAGAAATCATTGGAGCTGCCGTTAAATACGGTTTTAACGACTGGGTCACAAAAAACGGATTGGGCAAATTACTGGTTACAAAAAAGCGTCTTGCCCGTATCGAAAAATATACAAAAGCGGAACGGATACGTATGGCAGTAGAGGAACTGGGTCCGACCTTTATAAAATTCGGACAACTCCTGGCTGACCGTCCCGATATAGTTCCTGAAGAGTTACGTGTTGAATTCCGGAAGTTGCAAGATGAAGCAGTTCCCATGCCTGATGAAGTGGCTATTGCTGAAATAGAAAAAGACCTGGGACATCCCATTTCGGAATTATTTAAGGAATTTGATACACGTCGCCTTGCTTCGGCTTCTGTTGCTCAGACCTATCGGGCGACCTTGTTGAATGGGGAAAATGTTTGTGTGAAAGTTCAGCGGCCTGGAATTGATAAAAAGATCAACCTCGACCTGAACCTGATGCGATATTTTGCAGCACGGTCGCAGCGGAATAATCCGGAAATGGAAGCAATAAATCTGGTGGGTGTGGTTGAAGAATTTGGGAAGACTATTAATAAGGAATTGGATTTTCGTCATGAAGCAGCCAATATAATCAGATTCAGTCATTGTTTTGAAGGAGATCCGGATATTTACGTTCCGAAGGTTTATCTGGAGTTTACAACCGAGAAGATCCTGGTCGAGGAATTCATCGAAGGTGTTAAGGTGAGTGAAATGGAAACACTTCTCTCTTCAGGAAGCGATCCTGTTGAGCTTGCAAAAAAAGCAATGCACCTGGTATTTGAACAAATCTTTACCCACGGATTTTTTCATGCCGACCCTCACCCCGGCAATATTTTTATCAAAGACAAACATGTTATCGCATTCATCGATTATGGGATGATGGGAACTATACGACCGGAGCATCTGCAATTCCTTGGAAAATATGTATTGGGATATATAAAGCGTGATGCTCATGATCTTACAGAAGCTTTGCTTTTATTATCCGGTAAGCGAAATTTCAGACGGTTCAAGGATCTCGAATTCCAGATTGCTGATATGCTTGCACATTATAAGTATCTATCTATCGATGAAATGGATTTTGGTAAGGTGATGAATGAATCCATCGATATTATTGTTGGATATGGATTACGGATCCCTCCTGGTATCTACCTTCTTGTGAAAGCCCTGATAACCATAGAAAGAGTGGCAGTCGAACTCTATCCTGAGATAGATTTTGCAACAGAAATGAAGCCTTATGCACTCGAACTGATCAAACGACAGTATAGTCCGTCACGATTGGCCGAGGAAGTTTTTGAATCCATTAAGGAATACTATAAGCTAATAATGGAATTACCATCTGACCTGAACGAGATCATTTATAAGATCAAGGAAGGACGGTTCAAAACCATGATTGAACTTAAAGGATTTGAGCCACTTACAGAGCAAATCGACCAGGCAAGCAACCGTGTCTCAATTGCCATTGTTATTGCCTCACTCATCATTGGCGCCTCGATCATTTCCCAATGGCCAAACGTTCGCTGGATTGGAACTATTATCTTTTTCCTGGCAGGAATATTTGGGTTCCTCTTGATCTTTCGATTGTTCAGAAGAAACAAGTTTTAGAGGATGGAAAATGGATGCTACTATGACGTATAACGCCCTATGAGATTTTCGATATTTCCCTGATGCCTAATGGCTATTGACCAGTTCCTAACGACTAAATTACTCCCTTGAATTGATTGAGAAACCGCAGATCATTTTCAAAGAACAGACGTACATCTTTAACCTGGAACTTTACCATAGCGACGCGTTCGATACCCATACCGAAAGCGAAACCGGTATAAATTTCTTTGTCGATCTTGCAGTTTTCGAGAACAGTAGGATCGACCATTCCGCAACCGAGAATTTCAACCCAGCCGGTATATTTACAAATATTGCATCCTTTTCCACCGCAAATATTACAGGAAACGTCCATTTCTCCCGAAGGTTCAGTGAAGGGGAAATATGAAGGACGTAAACGAATCTGTGTGTTTTCCCCGAACATCTCTTTTGCAAAATACTTCAACGTTTGTTTTAGATCTTTGAAGGAAACATCTTTATCCACATATAATCCTTCCACCTGGTGGAAAATGCAATGAGCTCTTGCAGAAATGACTTCATTGCGAAATACTCTGCCAGGGAAAATGCTGCGGATTGGAGGCTGATTCTTCTCCATGATGCGGATTTGCACGGAGGAAGTATGTGTACGCAATGCGATATCCGGATTCTTCTCAATGAAGAAAGTATCCTGCATATCCCGTGCAGGATGCTCTTCGGGGAAATTCAGTGCAGTAAAATTGTGCCAGTCATCTTCGATCTCCCGGTCCTCGGCAACCGTATATCCTATATGGGAAAAGATTTCAATGATCTGATTCCGTACGATCGATAAAGGATGCCTGGAACCAGGTTCCATATAATTGACCGGACGGGTGAGATCGAGATCTGATGAGATGGTTGCTTCATGGGATTCTAATTTCAAGATACAGGCATCAATTTTTTCCTGGATGGCCAGCTTAAGGTTATTAAGAATTTTACCTGTTTCCTTCTTTTGTGCCGGAGGAACAGTCTTGAATTCTTCAAACAGCCCTGCAAGAACCCCTTTGCGTCCCTGATAATGAATCCGGAATTGTTCAAGACCTTCCGATGTAAGAATCGGAGAATCCTGAACTTCCCGGAATAAATTTTTAATCTTTTCTAACATTAAAAAACTTTAATCAACGATTTTCACCGTCATTTTAATATCCTTCAACGGGCGGTCGTTTGCATCTTTTGGTGCAGAGGCTATTTTATCAATAACCTCCAGCCCTTCGGTAATTTTACCGAACACAGTATAATTCATATCAAGGAAATGTGTGCCTTTTTCGGGTTGAACAATATAAAATTGTGAACCGGAAGATGCTTTCTCAGGATTCTCATTTCGTGCAGCAGCCAGTGCACCTCTATCATGTTTCAGGGCCGGGTTGAATTCTGCAGGAATAGTATATCCCGGATCACCCATTCCCAGTCTTTGACCAGCCTTAGCGTTTTTTGATAGAGGGTCACCACCCTGGATCATGAATCCCATAATAACCCGGTGAAAAATCAATCCATCATAAAATCCCGATTTTGCCAGTTTCACAAAGTTGTCGCGGTGTTTTGGGGTTTCATTATAAAGGATACCTTTCATATCTCCAAACTCGGTATGGATCACAAATTTCACCTGTTTCTGGGCGGCTCCGCCACCCTGGGCACTGCTTACTACGTTCATCATCATAAGAAGAATAAAAGAAAGAAATACAATTTTTTTCATGGTTTAAAGATTTGGTTGTTATGTATCGGACAAATTTAAGGAAAATTATTTACCCGAAATCAGCGGGAAGGATTGTTTTTCTGCTTTTCGATAAAGCATTTTCTACAGAGGGGCTCATAAGCTTCCTTTTCCCCGATCAACACCTGCTGCTCATTTTTGACGATACGATAGGAATAATGTGCCAGGTCACCGCAATTCATGCAGATGGCATGTAATTTCGTTACGTATTCGGCACTGGCGATAAGGGCTGGCATAGGACCGAAAGGATTTCCCATATAATCTAGATCAAGACCGGCAACCAGCACCCTGATTCCATTGTTGGCCATGGTATTGCAAACGAATGTGATCTCTGAATCAAAAAACTGGGCTTCATCGATGCCTACCACGTTCACATCATTGATCATGAGTAATATCTGGGAAGCGTTCTGAACGGGCGTGGACTGAATGGCATGTGCATCGTGGGTCACAATCTGGACTTCGCTGAACCTTTCATCCAAAGCCGGTTTAAAGATCTCGACTTTTTGCTTAGCAATCTTTGCCCGGTTGAGGCGACGAATCAGTTCTTCAGTCTTGCCTGAAAACATCGATCCGCAGATCACTTCAATCCAACCGACACGTGAGGGAATGTTTTTTTCAATAAGCATGAATACCCGGAAAAGTTATTTATCTTTATGGCTCATTTAATCACAAAAGTAAGAAAATTCAGATTTGTCGAATCCATTATGAATCAATTGAACAAAACCATCATCAGGGAAGAGATACAATGGTTACTGGAAGCCATTGCAGAACAATTTGAGGCTATCAACGCCTATGAAGACAAAATCCCACAGATTGAGTTTGATATTATTATGGAAAATATCCGGAAACTTTATGAAAACCTTCACCTGTTAAACCGTGTAGGTGATTCATTTCGGCATTTTAGCGTCCCAAAAGCAGAAATTCCTGAGATAAAGCCTTTCAAACCTGCTGATAACGAAAGGAATAAAACAACGAAACCGGATGAAAAGCAGGAATTAAAACCCGTAGTCAAGATCAAAATGGAGCCAGAATCAACGGAACCATTGCCAGAAGAACATAATGGACCGGATAAAAATCCATCTGAGATCGATCTTTTTTCTTCTGAAAGTATTGAATTTTCTGAGAAACTGAAAGAAACGCGGGAAAAAAGCTATGCTTCGGAACGGGTTTCTTCACAACGAAAGGAACTTAAAACCATGATCTCTATAAACGAAAAATTCCTCTTTATCAATGAGTTGTTTGATGGAAACCTTAGGGAATACAATATTACTATCGAAACGTTGAATGGTTTTGCGGAACTCAGACAAGCACTTGATTACCTGGATTTGATAAGGGTAAAAAATTTGTGGGAAAGTGAATTAGCAGCCTTCAAACGCCTGAGAGAACTGGTGGAAGAAAAGTTCTGATTCACTGATTGTCAAAGATGGCCGATCTTCCCAATCAATTCAAGTACCTGATCCATCTCATCCAAAGTCATCAGCATCAAACGATGTTTTTTAAAATCTGATACGCCCCTGAAATAGCCGCTGTAAAATTTCCGCATTTCCAGGATTGTCCTCCTTTCGCCTCTATATTCAATAGATCTCGAAATGTGAATCTTTAAAATTTCCAATCGTTCCTTAAGGGAAGGAGGTGGTATCATTTCGCCTTTCGTAAGATAAGCTTTGCATTCACGGAAGATCCAGGGGTTTCCAACAGCTGCCCGTCCTATCATCAGTCCATCGACACCATAACGGTCTTTCATTTCTTTTGCAACTGTGGCACTGGTGATATCTCCGTTGCCAAAAACAGGGATATGTATGCGCGGGGTTTTTTTTACTTTACCGATTAGGGTCCAGTCAGCCTGGCCTCCATAAAGTTGCGCGCGTGTGCGGCCATGGATGCTGATGGCCAGGATTCCTGCATCCTGCAGTCCTTCGGCGATATCCATGATATTACGGTTCGCATCATTCCATCCCAGCCGGGTTTTGGCTGTTACCGGGATCTTTACAGCATTGACTACTGCCTGGGTCATGGCCGCCATCTTCGGAAGATCATTCAGCAGGGCAGCTCCTCCTCCTTTAACAACCACCTTCTTTACAGGGCAGCCAAAATTCAGGTCTATGAAATCGGGCTGAAAGGTTTCGGCAATAATGGCGGCTTTGCGCATGCTTTCAACCGAATCGCCAAAGATCTGGATGCCAATAGGACGTTCACCTTCTCCAAATTGCATTTTAATAGTACTCCTGTCGGCTTCGCGGATCAAAGCTTCAGAAGAAACAAATTCAGTGATAAGGAGATCGGCACCGAATTCCTTACAGACGGACCTGAACGGCATATCCGTGATGTCTTCCATGGGCGCCATGATTAGCGGACAATCCCCTAGTCCGATATTACCGATCTTTACCAAAAAGCAGTACTTTTGCAGCAAAAGTAATGAATTCAGAAGTTCCCATGAAAAAGGCCTTGCTGTCATATCTCACTCCCTTTTCAAAGATCATCTTCGTGCTCATGCTGATCATCATCGGCCTTATCGTAGCTGTATTGGGTGGGTTATTTCTGACCATGATCCAGTATCATGCGGATATGGCAAAAGCCGTTCTGCTTCTTTCCAACGTCAATGATCCTTCTTCATTACTGCTACTGAAAGAACTACAGATCCTCCAATCGATATTTTTGTTCATCATTCCTGCATTCATAGCCGGAAGTCTTTTTGAACAGAGTTCTGCAGGATATTTCGGAATGAAAAAAGTTCCGCCAGGAATGATCCTTCTTATCATCTTTCTTATCATGATGGTCAGTCTTCCGCTGATCAACGGCCTGGTTTCATTGAATGAGATGATGAAACTACCGGCTGCTTTAGGAGGAATGGAAAAATGGATGAAGGAAACAGAGGACCAGGCAGCACAGGTAACGGAAAAGTTCCTGGATGTTCATTCCATGGGTGGATTTGGAGTTAATATGCTGATGATTGCCATCATTCCTGCCATCGGGGAAGAGATGATGTTTCGCGGATTGTTTCAACGCTTGCTGGGCGAATGGTTTAAAAATATCCATATTTCTATTTTCATCATGGCGTTCCTTTTTGGTGCCATCCATCTTCAGTTTTACGGTTTGCTTCCCAGGATGATGCTGGGAGTGATGTTCGGCTATCTTTACTTGTGGACCGGTACACTCTGGGCACCGGTCTTTGCACATTTTATCAATAATGGCTCGGCAGTTCTCATTTCCTATCTCTCGAATACAGGAGTAATTCATGCTGATTATGAAAAGTTCGGTTCCACGGATAATGTTTTCATGATTATAGGTAGCCTGATCTTTACAGGGGTCCTGCTATATAGTATTCTCATCATAAACAAAAGGAAGACCCAGAATATTAAGCCATGAACCGGGATAAATTAATGAAGGTTTTGAAATATATAGCAGGAATAATTGTCTGCCTGATAATCGTTTCCTTTTTTCTTCGAAATGTGCTGTTTTCATCTTACCTGGATCGTAAGATCGATAAGTTCAACAAGAAGTATCACATCATCCTGAAGGTAGAAAAAGCAAGAATCCGTAATATCAGTACTGTCATGTTTACCGGAATCAGCTTGAAGCCGGAAAACGGCGATACTCTTCTTGTTATAGATACGGCGTATGCTTCTTTAAATCTCTGGAAAATATTTGTCGGTCATATCGTGGTTCGCAAGTTGGCACTGGGCAAAACCTGTCTCAGTATGGTGCAGGTTGATACATTGAACAATGCCAGTTTTTTACTTGATGGCAGAAAACAAAAAAACAAAATTGATTCGCTTGAAAAAAGAAACTATGCCTCAACATTATCTCAGGTGACTTCCGCTATTTTTGAGAGGATTCCCGCTGTCCTGAAGATAACGGATCTCATTGTTTCGCACCAGAAAAACGAACATAAGGTTTCTTTCCATGTCGACCATTTCACGGCAGATCATAACGCCTTTCATACTTTAGTGAGTGTAGCGGAGGAGGATACTATAAAAAATTGGATTATAGCGGGAAGTCTTGACAAACAAAATCACAGCGCCGGCTTTCGGCTTTATTCATCAGATCATGAAAAGCTATCCGTTCCATTCATTGGTTTCAATTTCAGGGCAGCCGTTGCGTTCGATACCCTGACTTTCCGGCTCTGGGAAGAAGACAAGGGAGATAATCTTTTTCATTACAGGGGGATTACCATTTTCAGAGGTCTGGTTATTCAACAGGAAAAGATATCCGTTAACAAGGTCGCATTTGACCGTCTGGGTATTGAGTATGCTGTTAATGTGGGATCGGATTATTTTGAAATGGATAGTTCAACGCAAGTATTCTTTAACCGTCTGAGTTTTCATCCTTATATACGCTATCGCCCAAAGCCGACGAAACAGATCACCTTTTCCATCGTAAAACCCGATTTTCCGGCAGAAGAGCTTTTCTCTTCCCTGCCTGAAGGATTGTTTTCGACCTTAAAGGGGATCAAGGTAAATGGGAAACTTGCATTCAACCTTGATTTCTTTGTAGACCTTTCACACCCCGATTCCCTTCAATTCAGGGCGGAATTGAAACGAAACCGGTTCAGTGTTCTTTCCTATGGCGATGCCGGCCTCACACGACTGAACGAATCTTTTGAATATACGGCATATGAAAAGGACCAGCCGGCAAGAACTTTTAATGTAGGCCCAGAGAACCCGCAATTCAGGCCTTTGAATAAGATCTCTCCTTTCCTGCAAATATCAATATTGAATTCAGAGGACCCAAGCTTTTATCAGCATCGGGGATTCATTCCGGATGCCTTCAGGGAATCCGTCATCCAGGATATCAAGGAGCGGAGATTTGCAAGGGGAGGAAGCACCATTACCATGCAACTGGTGAAGAATGTTTTCCTGAACCGCAACAAAACCATTGCCCGGAAGCTGGAAGAGATCCTACTTGTATGGCTGATCGAAAACGAGGAACTTTGTCCGAAAGAGCGGATGTTTGAGGTCTATCTCAATATTATCGAATTAGGGCCACACATTTATGGCGCCAATGAAGCGGCTCAATTTTATTTCAACAAAGATGCTTCAAAACTGAACCTGCAGGAATCCATTTTCCTCGCTTCCATAATTCCTCGACCCAAATGGTTTATGTATTCGTTCGACGAAACGGGACACCTTCGGCAATCGCAGAAAGATTTTTATCACCTGCTGTCGGGGAAGATGTTGAATAAAGGATTGATCAGCGAGGAGGAATTTGATAAGCTGAATCCGGATGTTACCCTGAAGGGGCCGGCGAAACTGTTATTAAAGACCAAAGAGCCGATGCCAGCGGATTCGAGTGAACAATTTGACGATCAGGGACTATAAGGAAATTTATTATTTACGATATTATTAAACGCTCATATAAATCGTATTTTATTCTTTGATCAGTTTCCGGTAAATAGTCCAATCTTCGCTAGCAACTTCAATTGCATAAATGCCCTGATAAAAAGAGCGGATATCAATCCTGTTTGTTCCCGTTCCTAAATCTTTTTTCAGGATAAGTTTTCCAGTCAGATTATAGATAGAAACTTTCAGGTTTTGTTGTGGAGAACAATCGATAACAATATTGTCTGCAGCAGGATTTGGGTAAATCCTGATGTGTGGTTTATGATCCAATTCATTGATTGAGTTTGACAAGGAATCCCTCAAACACCTCACGGAGAATCCGGATTGCTTGATGTAGCCATTATCAACATTATAGAAACCTTCACTATAATAGTAAAGACTTCTGTGCCATGCAAATGTCTCATTAACTTCTGAAGATGACCACCAGTGTCCCCGGTCGTGAAGGCCACCGAATGTTCCATCATAGTCAAAACTCCTGTTACCACCGGGGAGCCCTGTAAAACCGCTACTGTTGGTGGCGCCAGTGTTTGGACCAGTCCAATGTGATGTTCCTGCTTCTTTTAATTTATCACCTGCAACCGAATCGTTACCAAGATATGTGGCGAGAGCTATCCAATCGGTATCAGTGGGAACATGCCAACGTGACGGGCAGAGTTTATTGCTATCGGCTACTGCAAACCAGTTGTACAATCTACCATAAGTGGCCACATTGGTGTCAGAGTTATTATAGTTACAATAAGCGCCGGTAATCAGGTTACCCCATGCCATTGTTACATTTGGAATCTCAACTCCATTGTCGTAATGGGTTGTTTTCAGGTTAACTTTTGTCCAAACCTGCCTTCCAATGGTCACTGTCTGATAAACATTTCCGTCATAATCGCTCACTGTCTGCGCTTGTGATTCCATTATTAGTAACATAAATACTGCAATGAGTAAAACTGTTTTATTCATAATCTTTCTTTTTATTAATTGTTTGTTTCGTTTTTAAGTTTTATTTTGTAATCAAGGTTGTATTTATTGTAGTGTCTCAATCTGCTGTCAGGCTCTTTCGTTTATTTAGTGAATAATTTCATAGAACGATCATCTTCTTCGTAATACTATGATAATCCAGCTTCACGGTATAGAAATAAATCCCGGTTCTTTGTAAAAGTAGGTGGATAAATTTACGAAAAAATTAAAATGTCAAGTAAAATATATGATGTCACAAGAAGATTTATGGTTCACAAGGCACTAATGGTAGAGAGACCATGGTTTGTTGATAAAGTTCAGTTTGACCGGAAGGGTGGTAAGCTTGAGTTTTGGATTAATTTTTCTGTGTGGTTCAACATTCTTTTATGAAGATCATGAGTAAAAAAGAACTGGAACGACGGTTACGCCGGCTTTCCGAATTACAATTTAAAGTCGATGCATTCTACTACCGGCAAATGATGGACATAATCTCTCCGGAACATCTCAACGGTGTCATCTAATAAGAATGAAATCACCATGATGCCCGACAAACAAATATCCGGAAAGAACTGATCAGGCGCCTCACCCTCCTCCACAACATCTACGCCCGCCGTGAACTATTCGAAACCCTCGAAAAGCTTGAGGAATTTATCTCCTACGAAATCTAAATTCAACCCTGTGTCTATCGGATTTTGTTACGATATTTGTAGAAAATAAAGTTCTATGATGGATAACATTTTGCGATCTGACTTTCTTATTTCTTATTACGATATTTTTAAAAAAGAAAGGGTATTATCAACGTCATGTGTATTATTTAAGTACCGAAAATGATAGATTATGAAACGCCTAATCTTTCTTTTTTACTTTTGTTCAGTATCAGCAGGTTTAATTCTATCTGGCTGTACCAAAAAGAAATCATCCCCAATTTACATCCCTGAACAAATGATAGAGTACTCGGTTTTTCAGGCTGGGAGCTATTGGATTTTCAAAAATGAAATTACAGGGCGATCTGATAGCATTTATATTCTAAATTCTCCGAGACATGATTACTTGAATATATCTGGTATGCAGGGTGGGCAAATTTGGGAATTTTATTATATTGTTTATGGCGGTTCATTATTTCAGGAAGCGATGCTGTCCCCTTCCGAGAATGATATAATTTTCAAAAACGGATTTTATTATGGTGAACAGAACCCTTGTTTGATGTCTGCAAGTTTCCAGCCAGGGTTTATTCAAGAAAATATTGAATTTTCATTTAGAAATCTCGAATATTTTGATTCAGTGGAAATTAACAATAAGATGTTTTACAATGTCATTCATACTTTATGGCAAAAGACTCCTAATTCTGGTGACACAACGACCGCTGACTATTTTATTGCAAAATCAGTAGGATTTATCAAATTGAATCTAAAAGAAAATAAACACGATACTACATGGACCTTGCTCAGGTACCATGTTTTTCAATAGTCCGACAACTTCACAACTTCTCAATTCTTCATTCACACATTAAAATCGTGTCCATTCTAAATATTCTGCTCTCCGTCCTACGTTCTCCGCCCCGTCATCTGCCTTCCGTCTTCTGACTGCCGACTGCGAACTGCCGACTTTCTACGAATTACCAACAATCCGGAAAATCTTCAATTTTATATGGTAATTTTGTAATCCTGGGATAATGAAAAATGGAAATACGAACAGAGTTATACCTTGGCGATAGTAAAGAGAAACTCGGATTGTTGGAGGAAAACTCTATTGACCTCATTGTTACATCTCCACCGTATGCTGATCAACGAAAGGACACTTACGGAGGAATTCATCATGATAAATATGTTGAATGGTTTTTGCCGATTTCCGAACAACTCCTCCGGGTACTCAAACCCACAGGTACATTCATACTGAACATTAAGGAGAAAGTTGTTGAAGGTGAGAGAAGTACCTATGTAATGGAACTTATCCTGGAGATGCGAAAACAAGGGTGGCTTTGGACAGAAGAGTTTATCTGGCATAAAAAAAACAGTTATCCGGGAAAATGGCCTAACCGGTTTCGTGATTCATGGGAACGACTTCTTCAATTTAACAAAGACCGGAAATTTAATATGTATCAGGAAGCAGTGATGGTTCCAATGGGCAACTGGGCCAAAACCAGGTTAAAAAACTTGTCTGATACTGATAAAACCCGTGATAACTCAAAAGTCGGCAGCGGCTTTGGTAAGAACATTTCCAATTGGTTGGAAAGAGAAAAGGCATATCCTACAAACGTTTTGCATTTGGCAACTGAATGCAGTAACAAGAACCATAGTGCAGCATTCCCTGAAGAATTACCCGAATGGTTTATCAAACTTTTCACGCAGGAATATGATACCGTTTTGGATCCTTTCATGGGTTCCGGAACGACTTTGATTGTTGCTAACCGAATGAAAAGACATTCAATTGGGATTGATATTGTTCCCGAATATTATGAAATGGTTGATAAGCTGTTGAGTCCTGTCGAGTTATATCTGTTAGAGCCAAAAGCAAAATATGAAAAAGCTGAACCTGCAAAACGTCACGCAGTACGTTGAAGACAATATCGGAGAATTTCATCAAAGACGCCTGGAAACTGTAAATAGTATTAAATTAAAGGAAGTCTTAAAATCTAAAAACCCCTATCTTTTTAAAGCAACAAATGTTTCATCCGCAAGTGAAATCGTCGAAGGGATTTTAAATGCATTTCTTTCATCAAGTGAGGAGGGTATATTTGGCAATTGGCTTGAAAGGCTTGCTATTTTTATCAACGATTCAGTCTACAATGGTCGCAAAGCTGGAATAGAAGGTATCGACTTAGATTTTGATAAAGAGGATCAGCGGTATCTTGTCTCGATCAAATCCGGTCCAAATTGGGGCAATGACAGCCAGATAAAAAAAATGTGTGACCAATTTGATACAGCCAGAAAAAGGTTATCAACCTCAGGCAGTAAAGGCTCTATAGTCTGTGTAAATGGTTGCTGCTACGGGAAATCCCGTGAGCAAAGTGAATACAAATCAAAAGGAAATTATTATAAAATCTGCGGCCAACGATTCTGGGACCTAATCTCAGGTGAACCCGATTTATACATCAAAATAATTGAACCCCTCGGACATGAAGCCGCCGAAAAGAACAATGAATTCAAAATATCTTACGGTAATCTCGTCAACAGACTAACAAAAGAATTCTTAGACGACTTTTGTAATCAAGATGGGAGTATAGATTGGGAAAAACTACTGATATTCAATTCCTCCTTCATAAAGGAGAATTAGTATTTATACTCATGCTGAATGAAAATGCGAACAAATTAACAATGGGATGTTGAGAAAAACTCTTCGACATCAGATTCCAACAACAATAGATGCTTTTTCTTTGCATCACCATGTCGAACTTTTTATCATCGAAACAAATTAGAGCTTTGAAAAGTATGCATAAGACATCTGACCGCAAAAAAGCCGACAAAATCAAAGCCATCCTATTATTGAACAGAGGATTTACACCTGAAGAAGTAGCTGAGATACTTTTACTTGATGACTCGACCATAAGACGCTGGTATGCACTATTTGATTCAGAGGGCATAAATTCTCTGTTGAGATATAACTATGTTGGAAGCGATGGCAAACTGACAACGAAACAGATTAAGATTTTGAACAATCAGTTGGATGAAAAGGTCTATAAGACAAGCAAAGAAATCTGCGCATACGTACAAAATGAATTCGGGATAAAATACACAACAAAAGGAATGACCAACCTGCTTCACAGGCTTGGTTTTTCTTACCGTAAGCCCAAGCATGTACCTGGAAAGGCTGATCAAAAAGCCCAAGAAGAATTTATTAAGCAATACACTGAATTGAAAGAAACGAAGTCTAAACATGATAGAATTTGGTTTCTTGATGCTGTCCATCAGTTGCATAATTCACAACCCGCATATGGTTGGATGAAAAAAGGTTTCGACTATACTATTCCATCGAACACAGGTCGTCAACGAGTCAATATTAATGGTGCTTATAATATTGAAGAACATAACGTCATCATTGAAGAAGCAGAGAGTATAAATGCCCAGTCAACTGTTTCTTTATTTAAAAAAATGCTAAAGGAGCAACCCTTGGGGGTTCTATATTTGATTTTGGACAATGCAAAATACTATCGTTCAAAAATTGTACAAGATTTTCAAAGAAAGCATCCGAGAATTCAACTTTTGTTTTTGCCTGCATATAGCCCTAATCTTAACATTATTGAGCGTTTGTGGAGATTTTTCAAGAAAAATATCACCTATAACAAGTATTATGAAAAATTTGCTGTCTTTAAAAGTGCTTGTTTGAATTTCTTTAAAAATATTGAAAATTATAAACTGGAATTACAGAGTTTAATGACCGATAATTTTCAACTGATTCAGGCTTGATTTTTTCGTAAATCCATTTTCACTGAGTATATCAAATCATCCACCACGCGAGCATACTTTTTAGTCATATTAATACTTGAATGACCAAGCATCTTTGATACGACCTCGATGGAGACTTGATTTGCAAGCGTAACAGTGGTTGCAAAGGTATGCCTGGCTGTATGCGTACTTAAATGTTTTGTGATACCTGTTATGTCTGCTATTTCCTTTAAATAAGCATTCATTCTTTGATTACTCATTACAGGTAAAACCAGCCCCTTCTTCAAACAGTAAGGATGACCGCGATATTTATTCATAATCTGTACAGCAGGATCCAACAGTGGAATATGGCACCAGTTTTTTGTTTTTTGCCTTCTCTTTCTAATCCAGAGTTTGCCGTCCTTGTTCTCAATATCAGAATAAACCAGGCTTTTCACATCCACAAAAGCCAATCCGGTAAAGCAGCAAAACAGGTAAGTATCTTTCACCTGCTGCAGCCGCTTTATTGTGAACTCCTTCTTTTGGAGGGCATCCAGCTCCTCCTCTGAAAGAAAATCCATATCAACATCATCTAGGTGGTACTTAATATTCGAAAAAGGATCAGACTTCATCCAGCCATTTGCCAACGCAATCCGTACAATCTTCTTAAAATTCTTGACATACTTAACAGCCGTATTGTGACAACACTGCCGGGTAATTTTCAGATAGTATTCAAAATCACTGATAAACATCTGATTAATTTCATTCAGCCTCATGTCATCCTTCTTGTACTTAGCTTTAATAAAAGACTTAAGATGACTATAGGTAGTAGTATATCGTTGCACCGTACCTGGAGCATAATCTTTGTTCTCCAATCCCTTGCATTTATCATTATGCTCCTGGAAGATTTCCAGAATGGTTTTCGATTCATCATCGATACCAAGATAATAGTTCCTCAATTCCGAAGCAGACAAATGTCTCCCGAGCTCCTCCATTTCCCGCTTTTTTAGAATTAGGCTTGCTTTCACAAAATCAAGCTCGGAATTAAGTTTCTTAGCATCCTTTGAATAACCCAGGGCACAACCCTTTTCTTTATTCCATTGCAATTCCGCAATGCTTTTCTGAAGTCCCCATTCACACCTCTCCCCATCAACAGTAATTCTCACGTAGATTGGGGCCGTGCCATCCTGTAAGGTTTTCGTTCTTTTAATGTAAAAAAGAACAGTAAACGTCGCTCTTGTCATAACATGTAATTTTAGGTTAATAAAATTAGATCGTTAGAGTAAGAGTACGAAACGCAAAACACTGATAAACACTGCATAATTTACATATCGGTGGACTTGGAAGGTTTTTTTTTTCAGTCCACCGAATAAGCCACTGAAACACTGCTTTTTTCTGCTTTAACCCCACTTATTTCTCCAATCGCAGAAAATAAAAAAACACCGAACTATCAATGTTTTCGGTGTTTTTCACATTTTTGCCTTTTTCGACCGCGGAGAGAATGGGATTCGAACCCATGAACCGCTTTTGGCGATTACACACTTTCCAGGCGTGCGCCTTCGACCAGCTCGGCCATCTCTCCAAACAGGCTGCAAAGGTATTAAAAATATTGAATTCTCATACGGTCATCTCACCGCGGAGTGAGATCTGTAACAACCTTTCTACCTCTTCCTTCGGGAAACCACATCCTAAAAGATACATCAGCTTAGTAACCGCTGATTCTGTGGTAATATCATATCCACCGATCACACCGATCTTTCCTAACTCTACACTGGTTTCATATTTCCCAATCTCCACTGTCCCGCCTTTACATTGAGTTACATTGAAAAGGATAATCCCTTTATCAACTGCTTCTTTCAGAAGGTTGAGGAACCAAGCCACTGTTGGGGCATTGCCCGCTCCGAAGGTCTCTAGGATAACGGCTTTCAACCCCGGAATAGCTAATATGCTCCGAACAATATTCTCGTTAATTCCCGGAAATAACTTCAGGATGGCGATGTTTGCATCCAACTCTTTGTGAACTTTAAGTTTCTTGAAATTGGGTTTGAGGATTAGTTCTTCATGATAGCGGATGTAAACTCCCACATCGGCAAGAACAGGGTAATTACCTGAAACAAAAGCACCGAAATGTTCTGAATTGAATTTTGTCGTCCTGTTACCACGGAAAAGCCTGTTGTCAAAACAAATAGCAACCTCAGGAACCAGGGGAGTTTCCTGTTCACTGGCTGCTGCAATTTCAATGGAATTAATGAAATTTTCCCGACCATCGGTCCGAACCTTCCCGATCGGGAGTTGAGAACCGGTCAGGATAACCGGTTTATTAAGGTTTTCGAGCATAAAGCTTAGCGCCGAAGCCGTATAAGCCATGGTATCAGTGCCATGCAATACAACAAAGCAGTCGAAAGTTTCATAATTAGCTTCGATGACTTTTACCAATTCAATCCAAAATGCAGGACTCATATTGGAAGAATCGAGTAATGGCTTGAAAGTATAAAAGTCAAATTTGTAATGGAAATTCTCCAGCACCGGCAGGTACCTGTAAAGATTCTTGAAAGTTAATGGCTTCAGGACACCGGTTTTTGGGTCTTGTACCATCCCGATCGTTCCACCGGTATAAATGATCAGAATTGATGCTTGTTCACGCATATTGGATTTGGGTGTTGGGTATTTGGTATTGGGTATTAGGTTAAAATTGTACCATCAAGACAAAAATACACAAAAAGTTCAATTTCTGCCGACTGCGGACTGACTGCCGACTGCCGACTGCCGACTGCCGACTGCCGACTGCCGACTGAGTTAGAGATTAAACAAAGTTAAGGCGTTTTTTGTGGTTTCTTCAGCAATTTTGACAAGGGGAACGTTTTTTATTTCCGCTATCTTTTCTGCAATAAACAGGATATAGGCACTTTCATTGCGTTGACCACGATATGGAACAGGAGGAAGATAGGGAGCATCGGTTTCAAGGACAAGGTGTTCGAGTGAGATTTCCTGTACAATTTTTCGTAATCCTGAATTCTTATAAGTGAGGATTCCTCCGATTCCCAGCATAAATCCCAATTTTATTGCCTGTTGTGCCTGTTCAATTGATCCACTGAAGCAATGAAATACTCCTTTTAGTCCATGGTTGTTTTTCTGGCGGATCATTTCAAAAGCAATCTCGAAAGAATTCCGGGTGTGGATAACAACCGGCAGTTGGTATTTAATTGCCAGGTCAAGCTGATGGCTGAATGCAGTGGTTTGTTCGTTTATAAAGGTTTTATCCCAATAAAGATCGATGCCAATTTCACCAATACCATAAAATTTTTCCCGATATTTTTCCAAGGCATCATTAACAAAATCAAGCTCTTCACGGTAGTTTCCTTTAACAGATGTTGGGTGTAAACCAATCATGGGAAAACAATGTTGGCTGTGATTGCAAGCCAATAACATTATTCTTTCGTAATAGTTTCTGTCAATTGCCGGAAGCAGGAGCCTGGTAATGCCTTTCCCGACGGCATTCTGAATAACCGTTTCCCTGTCGGCATCAAACTCCTCCATATAAAGATGGGTATGTGTATCAATAAAATTCATGATTTGTTCTAATAGTTAAGGAAATTGATCATGGCCTCAACATCCTGGTCTTTCATACAACGGAAATGACCTTTCGGACAGTTACCAAAACCGAGTTTGGAACAGGGACGACACGACAGACCTTTTACTTCAAAGATTGAAGACACAGCATTTTCTTTTCCTTCTAGGAACGGGTACATTCCAAACTCAGGAATTGTATTCCCCCAAATAGAAAGAATTGTTTTACCGAATGCAGCAGCAATGTGCATCAAACCGGTATCATTGGTAATGACTTTCCCAGCTTGACGGATGATAGAAGCGCTCTGGTTGATAGAAAAACGGCCACAGGCATTAAATACTGTACCTTCTGCAAGTTGTTCAATCCGATGTCCTCTTTTTTCATCTTCTTTTCCGCCTAATAATATAACAGGTTTGGAAATTTTACAGCAAACTTCAACTACTTTTTCTTCAGGGAAGATCTTCGTTGTGTGCTTACCCCCAATAACAAAGGCGATGAAACCTTTCCTGAATGTCTCAGGAAAAATGGATAAATCAACCTCTTCTCCGGATGGAATAAAATAATCAAGACCTTCACCGTCGTTTCGGATGCTTAAGCGTTTTCCCGCTCCGAAATAACGGTTTACAATATGAATGCGGGGAAGGAGGTCGATCTTGAGGTTGACGATTAACCATTTTTTCAGATTCAGCTTTTGAAATGTGCCGTAAGGTTTCCGGAGATGAAAGAGAACATAAGAACTACGTATGTTTTTATGAAGATCGACAATAAAATCAAAATTTTCGGATTTAAGGCAGGGCAGTAATTCTTTAAAGTTTTTTTCATATAGCCAGATCTTGCTAAGAAATGGATTTTCCTGTAGCAGCAGATGGTTTTGTGTTTTCGTCAGATAATGAATCTCTGCATCCGGAAGCTGTTTTTTCAGGCAACGGATCATAGGGGTCGTAAGAACAATATCCCCGATAGAACTGAAGCGGATGATCAGTATCTTTTTCAACGGATAAATGGATTATTCAGCTTTTCATACCCAATAGTGGTTTCCGGTCCATGGCCGGTATAGACGATTGTATTATCGGGCAAGGTAAATAATTTTTCATGTATACTCTTCATTAACAGGTCGAAGTTTCCTGACGGCAGATCAGTCCTGCCAATTGTATCCCGGAAAAGTACATCACCGGTAATCACAAACCCTTGTTCCTTATTATATAAGCAAACACTTCCAGCGGCATGTCCGGGGGTATAAAAGACTTCAAGGATTGAAGTCCCTAATGTGATTTTCTCATTATCTTTAAGATATCTGGCAGGTACTGGAATTTTCTTAATTGTATAACCGAATGATTCTGCGATCTCGCTTGCTGAAACCAATAAAGGAACAGAATCTTCGTGGTACTCGGGATGGATTCCAAATGTTTCTGCGATGAAGCCGTTTCCGAGAATATGATCGATGTGACAATGAGTATTCAGATTCCTGACCAGTTTCAGGTCGTTCTTTTCAATAAAGTCTTTCACCTCCTGTTTCTCACGGTTTTCATAGCAGGCTGCATCAATGATCAAACATTCACCGGATTCCTCAACCAGAATATAACAGTTGACCTGGAATGAATTAAAAATAAATTTTTGTATCCTTAGCATGCAAAAACATTTATATGTACTAATATATAAAGCCCTGTAAAAGTACGAAAATTGAGTGTGATGCCGTGACATTTAAAATAATCTTAACTTAGCCGTCCCTTTTATATCCATTGCTTATAGAACTATGAATACTGCGGAATGGTCTGGAATACGCCTCTTTCTCGCAAAGGTATCCTTCATACTTTTCCTCGTTTTAGGTTACATTCCCATTCCTACTTATGCACAATTTTACAATGGATCCCAACTGACATTCGGAAAAAACCGGGTTCAGTTCAAGAACTTTTTATGGGGTTATTTCCGTTTCGAGAAATTCGATACCTATTATTACCTCAATGGGAGGGAATTAGCGATGTATGCGGCCGAATATGCTGACACCCATATCAAAGAAATTGAAACAGAACTACAGTCGAACCTTGAGGAGAAGGTTCAGTTTATTATTTTCAATAACCTTACCGATTTGAAACAAAGCAATATTGGTTTGGAACAAGAGGAAGAAAGTTATAACACCGGTGGGGTTACAAAAATTATCGGCGGGAAGGTAATGATATACTTTGACGGCAATTATGATCATTTTGAACGGCAGATACGGGCAGGAATCGCTACAGTCATTCTCAACGAAATGATCTATGGTTCAGGAATAGGAGCACAGATCAAGAATAACGCGATTTTTACGATGCCCGAGTGGTATATGAACGGGTTAATATCTTACATCTCGGAAAAATGGAATCCCGAAATGGACAACCTGGTGAAAGATGCTATTCTGAATAAAAAATATGAAAAGTTTAACCATCTGATGGGAACCGAGGCAACTTATGCAGGACATTCACTTTGGAATTATATCTCTATGAAATACGGAGAATCTTCAATTCCCAATATCGTTTATATTGCCCGTTTGAACAGAAATGTTGAAAAAGGGTTCTTTTATGTACTGGGAATTTCTTTCAAAGACCTGATTACCAATTGGCTTAATTTTTATAAAGGAATTTACAAGACAGAAGCCCTCTCTCGTATTGATCCGGCTGGTGATAAAATCATTAAGAAGCCGAAAATGGAGAAGGTTTATCGCCAAATGAAGATCAGTCCTGACGGTAAATATGCAGCATATTGTGTGCATTATCTGGGAATTTACAAGATTTACCTGTATGATTTTGAGTCCCAAAAATGTCACAGAATTTATAAGGGGGGATACCGGCTTTCTGAAAAACCCGATTTTTCTTTTCCTATTCTTGCCTGGCATCCTACCGGTGAAATATTGGCAATCATCACTGAAAAAAAAGGAGAAGATTACCTTTATTTTTATTCCATTAAAGAAAAGACCCTTGATCTGCAGATCCTTCATGATTTTCAGAAGATCCTTGATTTTTCCTATTCAGATGATGGCAGCAAGCTTGTTTTTTCTGCCGTGCAGAAAGGGCAGTCAGATATTTATGTGTACAACATTATTGCCGGGTCCTATGAACAGATCACTAAAGACGTTTATGATGACCTGAATCCCCGGTTTATCAATCATTCCAGCAAAATCATTTTCAGTTCAAACCGGGATAATGATACCATCCGGTTTGATCCTGTTGTGTCACCGAAGAATCTTCATCCTGATCATGATATTTTTATTTATGATTATGCAGGGAAAAAACCTGTTCTGCGCAGGATTACTTCGACACCAATGGTTGATGAAATCCAGCCTATGGCCTATGATGATAATTTTTTCTGCTATCTCAGTGACCAGAATGGGATCTATAATCGCTACATTGCGCGGTTCGACAGTGCCATTACCTTCATTGATACGACAACACATTATCGTTATTTCACAACTTCATTTCCTGTTACCAATTATTCAAGGAATCTTCTTGAACAGGATGTAAATACCAGGGCTGCAAAGATTGGGGATGTCATTTTTCTGAACAATCGTAATGAACTGGTTACTTCCGACAGGATCGACTCTAAGTACCTAAAACCTGCTCAGATGCAGAACACGTTTTATGAAAATTTCAAAATGGGATTAAATCAGGCAAAGGTAGTATCATCGGGGAAAGATACGACAGTCACAAAACAGGAAGTATTTAATAAGGTAGTAAAAAAACACTTTACAACAGTCAGGATAAGTGAAGCATCAAATGCTGGGAATGCAAAAACCTTTCCTTTGACGGCAGGGGAAGAGGTTACAGATTCGCTACACCGTGCGGGTCTGGATACTTCCCAAAATAAACATGAGACAGCTTTCTCACGCATAGCGGTAAAAGATACTACCAACAAGTATCACAATTCGCGTCCCCTGAATTACAATGTCGAATATTCTATAAACAAGATGGTCACCCAGATCGATTTCAATTATATAAATACGGCTTATCAACCTTTTACGGGAGCTCAGAATCCTATCTTTATTAATCCGGGGTTGAATGCTCTTCTGATGGTGGGGGTGACCGACCTTATGGAAGATTACCGGATTACAGGTGGCGTAAGGTTAAACTTCGATCTTGTGAACAATGAATATTTGTTCAGTTATGCCAATTATCGTCGTCGTCTGCATCATGAGATCACTTTCCATCGCCAATCGATCGAAGAAAGTAGTAATACATCTACTATCCGTCACCGAATCAATGAACTTTACTACATAGCCACTTATCCGTTTACTCCTGTATTCAATATTAAAGGAACTGCAACTCTCCGGTACGATCGTGGGGTGTCTCTTTCTACGGACCAACCCAGCTTGGAAACACCGGATTTGAACAATTACTGGGGAAGTCTTAAAGGAGAACTTACTTATGATAATACTCGAAGCTTAGGATTAAACATTTATAATGGAACCCGTTACAAAATTTTCGGTGAATATTATCAGTTAATAAACGGTGCAAATAACAACGTTTTTGTATTAGGTGCTGATTTTCGTCATTATGAAAAGATCCACCGTTGCATGATTCTGGCATTACGTATTGCCGGAAGTACTTCTTTCGGTACCAACCGGTTATTGTACTATATGGGAGGGGTCGATAATTGGCTGTTTCCAAGTTTTGATAACCAGGTATCCGTTGCAAATAACCAGAATTATATTTTTCAGACTTTGGCAACGGATATGCGAGGGTTCGCCCAAAATATCCGAAATGGTAATAGTTTCGTTGTTCTCAATAGCGAGATCCGGCTTCCAGTCATACGTTATTTCTTTAACCGGCCCATTCGCTCCGAAATTCTAAATAATTTTCAGATTATTGCCTTCGGTGATGCAGGAACAGCTTGGACAGGATGGAATCCTTACTCGGAATCAAACGAGCTTTTCACTACGTATATTGATAACAAACCCCTCTATATCAAAGTTGAACTGATGAAAGAACCTTTTGTGGAAGGTTTTGGAGGTGGTCTGCGGACGAAACTTTTCGGGTATTTTATAAGAGGTGATCTGGCGTGGGGAGTTGAGGAATGGAAAATTCAAAAGCCTATTTTTTACCTGTCACTCAGCACTGATTTCTAATATGAATAATCTCATCGACAAGAGGATCCTTTCCCTGATACGCGAACATTATATTTTTACACTTGCCGTCACCCGGGGAGCTCAACCATGGTGTGCCACCTGTTTTTATATTTATGATGAGGAACACAATCTTTTTGTTTTTACTTCTGAAGATGATACTCGCCATATCCGCGATGCAGTTGAAACCGGTAACTTTTTAACGGCAGGTGCAATTGCACTTGAAACAAAAATGATTGGCAAACTCAGGGGGATACAGTTTAGTGGGATCATGTTTAAACTTGAAGGGACGGGCCTGAAATCAGCAAAAAAAGCCTATCTGGAAAAGTTTCCAATTGCCCGGTTCTCAACTCTGTATCTCTGGGGTATCAAACCCAATATGATCAAGATGACCGACAACCGCTTAGGATTCGGGAAAAAATTAATCTGGCATTCCTGAGATCAACAATGGCAATGGTTTTGATAAATCAATTCCGGACTTCTTAAGTCCTGATTACATTCTTATAAACAGAAATGAATTATCAGGCACTATTATTTTTGTACTCAAACAATTACATATTACCGAACCTAAGATGTTAATAAGTTAAATTGATTTGGAGACATTCTTCTTTGTAAATTGCTGCTTCAAAATTCTTCATTTTTACAATCATTTCACATTTAATTTTGCATTGTATACAGATTTATGATTTCATAATAGATTTTTAACATGGAAAAAGAGCCCATTGTAAATGCTGATCAGGATAAAAAAACGGATTTTTACAATGATGTGTTATCGAAGAGATTACGTCCGAAAATAACGATAGAAGAACCGGAAATGAAGAATCAGGGTAAAGAAACGGAACCAATTAAAAGTAGAGAAGAGCAGAAGGACACGGTCAAGGGGACCGGCAAGTCTATTCTACCGAAGAGGCTATGAAGGCTTCGACAGAATATTTTCATGGGGATAATCTTGCAGCAAATGTCTGGGTAAATAAGTATGCCCTAAAGAATTCCGAAGGCCATCTGTTCGAACTCACACCTGATGATATGCATCACAGGATCGCGCATGAAATCGCACGAATCGAAAAAAAATATCCAAATCCTATGAACGAGGATGATGTTTATGAACTTATCCGGGATTTCAAATACATCATACCCCAGGGAAGCCCGATGGCAGGGATCGGTAACAATTTCCAGATTGGTTCGCTTTCTAATTGTTTTGTGATTGGTAATGAAGGTGCTTCGGATTCATATGGCGCCATTATGAAAACCGACGAGGAGCAGGTTCAATTAATGAAGAGAAGAGGTGGAGTTGGCCATGACCTGTCTCATATCCGCCCGAAGAACAGCCTTGTCAAGAACAGTGCATTGACCTCGACTGGTATTGTACCTTTTATGGAAAGATATTCCAACTCTACACGTGAAGTTGCTCAGGAAGGCCGTCGTGGTGCTCTCATGCTAAGCATCTCAATCCAGCATCCAGATGCTGAACATTTTATCAATGCCAAACTGGAAGCAGGTAAGGTGACTGGCGCCAATATTTCTGTAAAGATCACGGATGAATTTATGAATGCTGTGATTTCTGATAAAGAATATACCCAGCAATATCCCATAGAAGTATCAGACCCTAAGGTCACAAAGAAAGTTAAAGCACGGGAACTCTGGAAAAAGATCATTCACAATGCCTGGCAATCAGCCGAACCCGGTATCCTCTTCTGGGATACAATCCGGCGGGAGTCAGTTCCAGACTGTTATGCCGATCTCGGCTTCAAAACCATATCCACGAATCCCTGCGGAGAGATTCCATTATGTGCGTATGATAGCTGTCGCCTGTTGGCTATCAATCTTTACAGCTATGTAGATAAACCCTTTACCGCTGATGCCAGCTTTGATTGCGATCTTTTTATTGACCATGTTCATAAAGCACAGCGGATGATGGACGACATAATTGACCTGGAACTGGAGAAGATAGATAATATTTTAAAGAAGATTAAAAGCGATCCGGAAGATGAAAACATCAAATCCCGTGAACGGAACCTTTGGCTTAATATCAAGGAAAAAGCCATCCAGGGCAGAAGGACCGGCTTCGGGATTACAGCAGAAGGAGATATGCTTGCTGCTCTTGGAACACGGTATGGATCAAATGATGCCATAGATTTCTCGGTGGAGGTTCACAAGATTCTGGCCATTGAAGCATACCGATCATCGATTATCATGGCAGCAGAAAGAGGTGCTTTCCCGATCTGGAAAGCTGAGCGGGAGAAGACCAATCCTTTCATATTACGTATGAAAGAAGCTGCACCTGAGCTATATGAAGAAATGGTAAAGCACGGCCGTCGCAACATTGCCATCCTGACTATTGCCCCTACCGGTTCTGTTAGTATACTTTCGCA
This sequence comes from uncultured Bacteroidales bacterium, assembly GCA_963785325.1. Classification (GTDB taxonomy): domain Bacteria; phylum Bacteroidota; class Bacteroidia; order Bacteroidales; family FEN-979; genus FEN-979. The sequence goes on from CAWAVC010000028.1 coordinate 54,948, forward strand.
GACTACATCCGGACTGGAGCCGGTATTTGCAGTGACGTACAAGCGCCGTCGCAAAGTGAACCCCAATGATAAACATGCCCGGATCACTTTTACAGATGAAATAGGGGATACCTGGGAAGAATATAACGTTTTTCATCATAAATTCGTGACCTGGATTGAATCAAAGGGATACAATGTGGATGAGGTTTCACGGATGGATGAAAAAGAACTGAGAGCCATTATTAAACAATCTCCATATTATAAGGCAACGTCAAGTGATATTGACTGGGTTGCAAAGGTTCATATGCAGGGAGCTGTTCAAAAATGGGTGGATCATTCAATCAGCGTTACCGTGAATGTCCCAAGTGAAACAAAAGAAGAAATGATTGCCAGCATATATGAAGCAGCTTGGAAGGCTGGTTGTAAAGGCATGACTGTTTACCGCGATGGCAGCCGTGAAGGAGTATTGGTGAATAATGACAAGAAAGATGATCCCGATAATGCAAATGTTTTCAGGGAAACTCGTGCACCTCATCGTCCGGATAGGCTTGAAGCCGAGATCGTTCGCTTTCAGAATGATTATGAAAAATGGATAGCTGTGGTTGGCCTTTTGAACGGACATCCCTATGAGATCTTTACCGGCCGTGCCGATGATTTCTGGATCCCGCAGTGGGTGCAGAAAGGCTGGATTTGTAAAAATCGTCCTGACGGAGTTAACTCACGTTATGATTTTCAATTTGAAGACAAACAGGGATACAAAATCACAATCGAAGGACTTTCCAGATCATTTACCAAAGAATATTGGAATTACGCGAAACTTATCTCTGGGATCCTCCGTCATGGCATGCCTTTACCGTTTGTTGTAAACATAATCAGCAAACTTCATTTTGAAGTCGATTCTATCAATACATGGAAAAACGGGGTAGAAAGGGCACTGAAAAAATTTATTCCTGATGGAACCCAGGCTCCTGAGCGTGTTTGCCCCAATTGTCATGAGGCAAATGTCCTGATATACCAGGAAGGATGCCCTATCTGTACCAAGTGTGGATACACCAAATGTGCCTGATCCACTTCTCAGAAATGCAGTTTGTGATAATCAAATGTTTGGCTGTCTCGCAATCTCCGGATCTTTTGTGTTATAACCAATAGTGCCTTCAAATCCTTTCGTAGAAACCATTCGATTGCTTCCCCTTTGCCATGCACGGCTTCCGCAAAAACTATATGAAACGTATAATTGTTCCTCTTCAACCAATCATAGGCATTCTGGTCTTCATCGATGGCGCTGTCGAGTGCAGCCAATTCAGGGAATCCATTTTTCATCAACCAGTCAACAGCTTCATCACTTCCTTGTACTGCAGAAGAGAGTGCTGCAAGCTCAGGATACCCGTTTTTTAACAACCATTTAAGAATATCTTTCCCGCCATCAATAGTTTCACCGAAGGCGATAAGAATTTTGGGAGGATATTTAAGCAGGTCAGGCATTCTGGGTATTAGGTATTGGATGTCGGTTTTTCATTAACTATAAACCCTCGCTTCAATTCCCAGTTTACGGACTCTCTTAGCTATTTTTTCAAGCTCAAAGATACCAATCTTTTCAAGGTTGTGTACAGGTGTGGCACGCGAAATTGGGTAGATCATCACCAGGGAAGGACGAATGAAGTCAAGGTGTTGCAACCATCCGGCCACTTCCGTTTCAATAGTATTATCAATAACTTCTTCCTTATACCATCCCCTGAGAAACATACTCTGGATGATCACTTTTCCATTGAATCTTTTCAGATTTCCGATCAGATCGTTGTAATTTACAGGCCGGACAGGATTATTGATCATTAGAAAAAGTTGTTCAGTACCTGCATCTAACTTTTGAATATTATTATCGAGCTTGAGTAATGCATTAAAAATTGAAGGTTCATTGATCATAGATGCATTGGAAAGAATGGAAACTTTAACGCCGGGCATATATTTATCACGTAATGCAAGAGTATTATCCACAATACCAGCAAAATCAGGATGAAGGGTCGGTTCCCCATTACCAGCATAAGTCATTACATCAGGAATATGATCTTCCTCAACTAGTTCTTTCAGCCTGTATTCAAGATATTGGCTTACAAGGTCACATGATGGAAGATCAGGAATTACATTCCTGATTTCCGGAGTCCATCCACATTCACAATAAATGCAGTTGAACGAACAATATTTTGAATGGGTAGGAAGGAGATTAATACCCAGGGAAAGACCAAGTCGCCGGCTACGGACAGGGCCAAAAATGACGTCGTGAAAAAGAAATCCGGACATTTGATCGAATGAGAGTACAAATGTGAGAATTTTCCACTGATTAACTTACCGTTGTTGAACCAATTTTGATTATTTTTACAGAATCTAATATATCCGATGCTATCACTTAAGGAGATACAAGCCCCCGTTGCAGAACACCTGGGAAACTTTGAAAACAAATTCAGAGCCTCCTTAAAAAGCAGTGTTCCGTTATTGGACAAGATCATGCACTACATTGTAAAACGAAAGGGAAAGCAGATGCGTCCGCTTTTTGTATTCCTTGCCGCCAGCGTGACCGGGGGCATCAGGGAATCGACCTACCGTGCTGCCTGCCTCATCGAATTGCTTCATACAGCCACACTGGTGCATGACGATGTAGTGGATGATTCAAATCTCCGTAGAGGATATTTCTCCATCAATGCACTGTGGAAAAATAAAATTTCTGTCCTTGTTGGTGATTATCTCTTATCAAAGGGATTATTGTTTTCTCTTGAGAATGATGATTACGATCTTCTTAGGATCGTTTCCACTGCAGTCAGGGAAATGAGTGAAGGAGAATTGTTGCAGATAGAAAAAGCCCGTCATCTCGATATTGGAGAAGAGGTTTATTTTGAAATTATTCGCAAAAAAACTGCATCTCTTATTGCCTCCTGCTGTGCCTGTGGTACAGCTTCTTCAGGTTCTGATCGGGAAACCATCGAAATAATGCGTCTTTTCGGGGAATATGCAGGGATTGCTTTCCAAATCAAAGATGATTTGTTTGATTATGAATCCGGGAATACTACCGGTAAACCTACCGCTATCGATATTAAAGAACAGAAAATAACCCTTCCCCTGATTTACCTTCTAAATCATTCAAGTCTTTCTGAAAAAAGATGGATCGTCAATACGGTCAAGAATCATAATACAGAACCGGTACGGGTAGCTAACCTGATTGAAAAAGTCAAAGCAAATGGCGGCATAGCGTATGCACACGAAAAAATGTTAGAGAATCGTCAAAAAGCCATTGATCTTCTTCGTTTATTCCCAGAGAGTACTTACCGGAATTCACTCGAACAGCTCGTGATTTTTACTACTGAACGTAATAAATAATTCTAATGGAAGTTTCCCTTCAATACAAATAACAATATGAAAATTACTTTCCGCGGAACAACATTAATCATTTTTTTTCTGGTAATAGTCTCATTTTCCCTCAAGGCCCAGCGATTTAATGGTGGTGTAATGATTGGGGGTGACGTCAGCCAGGTGGACGGAGATACATATGCAGGTTATGACAAATTCGGCTATCTTGGTGGGGCTTATGTTGGTTTGCAGGTATCACCCCATTCATCTTTCCAAATGGAATTGGAATACATTCAGAAAGGTAGTAAGCGAAATGCGGATTCAGTCACCAATACGGGAAATACTTACAAGTTACGAATTCATTATTTAGAAATTCCCATACTATATCAATATATTTTTATAAGACGGTTCTATTTTGAAGCTGGTCCAGCAGCCGATATTTTAATCGGATCTTTGGAGCTTATAAATGATCAAATACCGCCAACCACGATTCCGTTGCGCCCAATAACCCTTACAGGGATTTTTGGATTTGGTGCCAGCGTTACAAACCACCTGCGATTAAATTTCCGCTATAACTACTCATTAATGTCCATTCGTAATGGCACCGCTAATGGCTATCGTAAAATAATCCTTGAAGTCGGGCAATATAACAATGTTATGTCATTGTCAGTCCTTTGGGATTTCAAAGCGAAAGACCTTTAGATAAATTGGCGAATTAATGAATTAGCGAATTGTGAGTTAATAAAAAATGCAGGAATGCATTGTGAAGGAGTGGAGGAATAATATCTTCTGAAGATGAAGAGACTAAAAATAATTATTGGGATAACGGGGGCAAGCGGCTCCATTTATGGGAAGTTACTGCTGGATAAAGTTAAAAGTCTAGAAGATCAGATTGAGGAGTGTGGAGTGCTGTTCTCTGATAACGCAAAGACCGTATGGACTTATGAAATTGGACCTTTTCATGAGAAACAAATACCCTTCAGGATGTACCGCCCAGATGATTTCTTTTCATCACTGGCTTCCGGTTCAGCAGGATATGATGTAATGATTGTTTGCCCCTGTACCATGGGAACCCTGGGAAGGATCGCTTCGGGAGTCTCTTCCGAACTTATTACCCGTGCAGCAGATGTGATCCTTAAAGAGCGGAAGAAACTCATTCTTGTTCCACGCGAAATGCCTTACAGCCTGATCCATCTCAACAACATGAGACTTCTTACCGAAGCAGGAACAATTATTTGTCCGGCCTCGCCTTCCTTCTACAGCAAACCTAAAAACATTAAAGAAGTGGTTATGACTGTTGTTGACCGTGTTTTAATATTGGCTGGTTTTGAGTTTTCTTCATTCCATTGGGGTAAGTGAGGATTTGATGTAAAGAATATCACCAGTTCCTGCATTGTGTATATTTTTCATCAGCTTTTCATAGCCAATCCTATGGATGGCTGAGTCATTGAAAAGAACCTCAAATTGCGCTTCTGTCAAGTGAAACCAATCTTTTTTCCGGTACGACTTTAATTCCGGCCCTGATAAGAATTCATTGACGGCATAAGGCAGGGCGAACCGGTTATAAGGGCAAACATCCTGGCAGATATCGCATCCGTAAATACGGTCATGAAACTTATCTTTGAATTTTTCCGGAATACTTGATTGCTCTTCAATGGTGAGATATGACAAGCACTTCGATGGGTTGAGTTCGTAAGGATTTTCCAATGCCCCGGTTGGACAGGCTTCCATACATAACTTACAATTTCCGCAACGATCGGTTTCCATTGAATCCGGTTCAATTCGCAAGTCGGTAAGAATTATTGCAATGAAATGAAAAGATCCTCTCTCAGGATTGATAAGAAGGGTGTTTTTACCTGTCCACCCAAGACCACATTGTTTTGCCCATGCTTTTTCCAGAACAGGTCCCCGATCGATGAATGATTTCGCCCTCATCTGCCCGAATTCTTCCTTCATAAATTGTATCAAGGAATGGGTGCGTTCCTTTAATACTTCATGATAATCCTTTCCGTAGGCATATTTCGAGATAATGAAGTTATTTTCTTCCGGAATGATTTCTGTCGGAAAATAATTCAGCAGAAGTCCTATGACAGTTTTGGCGCCTTCGAACAAAAGCCGGGGATCAATTCTTTTCTCAAAATCCCTTTCAAGGTAATGAAGTCCGACGTTTCTTTTTTCGCGTAGATAAGAAAAGAAAAAATCCCGTTCCCGGTTCAGGGATCCGGCATTAGCGAAACCACAAAAAGAAAACCCCAGTTCAATGGCTTTGATTTTTATTTTCTGGCTGGAAATTTCCATAACCCTGAATCAGAATAATTCCTTCTGAGGCCCGGCTTTAATTTTTCCAAGATGCTTATAAGCCGCTTCGGTAGTTTCCCGGCCTCTTGGAGTGCGCATGAGATATCCTTCCTGGATGAGAAATGGCTCATAAACTTCTTCGATGGTACCAGGATCTTCAGAAACTGCAGTAGCGATAGTATTGAGCCCAACCGGACCTCCTTTGAATTTGTCTATGATAGTTAGGAGAATCTTATTATCCATCTCATCTAATCCGTGTTTATCGACATTCAGTGCTGTCAGTGCATATTGGCTGATCTTCAGGTCAATATTCCCATTACCTTTAATCTGGGCAAAGTCTCGTACACGTCTTAGGAGGAGGTTAGCAATACGAGGTGTTCCACGACTGCGACGAGCAATTTCAGAAGTTGCATCTGGTGAAATGGAAACTTTAAGAATCTGGGCCGAACGGAAGATAATGCGTTCAAGGGTTGCTGCATTATAATAATTAAGACGAGAATTGATCCCGAATCTTGAACGGAGAGGCGCTGTGAGCAAACCCGAACGGGTGGTAGCACCTATTAAAGTAAAGGGGTTCAATTTTATCTGGATGCTGCGTGCATTTGGCCCTGTCTCAATCATGATATCGATTTTGAAATCTTCCATGGCCGAATACAGATATTCTTCCACGACAGGGCTCAGCCGGTGGATCTCGTCAATGAACAAAACATCATTTTCTTCCAGGTTCGTGAGAATCCCAGCAAGATCACCTGGCTTGTCAAGTACAGGTCCCGAACTGACCCTGATATTGACTTTCAGTTCATTGGCGATGATGTGAGAGAGAGTAGTTTTGCCCAATCCCGGAGGGCCGTGCAACAACACATGGTCGAGTGGCTCTTTCCTTTGCTTGGCAGCCTGAACGAATATTTTCAGGTTCTCAATGATGTTTTCCTGTCCTGCGAATTCAATAAACTCCGTTGGCCTGAGAACCTTTTCAATTTCCTTTTCAACATTATTGAATTGATTCCCCGTTGGGTCAAGGTTATCATTCATTTTTCGATGGCTAAAATAAATTACAAGATTAGAACGTAAATGAGGATCTTGATCTATATTATTACAAAAGTAGAAAAATTCGCGTTAAGACTTAATTAATTCCATTCTTAAAGTATATTGTGAAATTAAAATTTGTGTAATTTTACATCAGATAATTATTCAAATTTAATAAAAATGCAACCGGTTATCGTCGCTGTTGATTTCTCAAAGACTTCTATTTATGCTTTGGAGTATTCGATTCTATTAGCTAATAGGCTAAAATCAAATATAATCATGGTATGGGTGGATAAAGTTGTAGCAACAGAAGGCATCTATTCTGACACTTCTAATGAAAACAGGAATGAAGCAAAGAAAAGGTTTGAAGAGATGATCCGGCATTATCAAAAGCAGGTTTCGAAAGATGTTAAATTGGAATACAAACTACGGAAAGGCAAGATCTATCATGAACTTAATGGACTTGCAAAAACAGTTGGCGCCTTGATGATCATTGCAGGAACTCATGGAATCTCGGGGTTTGAAGAATATCTGATCGGTAGTAATGCCATCAAAATTGTGACCTATTCCACTTGTCCGGTAATCACCGTAAGGCATGATTTTCCTATAGGTAAGAACATTGACAAGATTTTGGTTCCGATTGATAGTTCATCGGAAACACTTCAGAAACTTCCATTCATTGTAAAGTTGGCAGGGATATTCGGGTCGGAAGTACAACTTATTGCAACTCATTACAGTCAATTGAAATCCATTCAACGGATCGCCGAAAATCTGACAGACCAAGCAGCAAGGTATTTTGAGAAATACAATGTTAAATTGGTGAGAGATAAAATCATCTCCAACGACATTACCAAGATGACTATCGATTATGCCTTGAATATGAGAGCAGACCTGATTAGCATCATGACAGAACAGGAAACCCCTGCCAATATTCTCCTCGGACCACATGCGCAGCAACTGGTGAACCAATCTCCGATTCCGATATTAAGTATTCACCCAGTGGAACATTTTCGTTTATGAGTCATTTGACTATTCATAAGATTCTGATTCCGATGTTCATCATGTTTCTTTTAAACACGGGCATATCCAGAAATTTTGCTCAGGATACAAGCAAAGTAAAGGGACATATTCAGGTTATTCAGGATGAAAAGGTTGATTTACTTGTCAGCAAGCATATCCAAATAAACCAGAACAGAAAAGGTATTGAAGGATACAGGATTCAGATTTTTTTTGATTCGGGAAACAACTCAAAGACAAGAGCGCAGTCTATCTATGAAGGATTTGAAGCGAAATATCCGGATATAAAGGCATACCTTTCATTTAAATCGCCGAATTACAAGGTGAGGATCGGAAATTTCCGGAACCCGGCTTGATGCTCAGCGATTTTTAAACAATATTATCGATGAATATCCGAATGCCTGGATTATAGCAGATATAATCAATTTCCCAATTGTGGAATAAATAAAGAAAGATATGAATAAAATCGTTGTTGCCATTGATTTTTCGGAAAGCTCGATGAATGCTTTTCGTCATTCATTATCTATTGCACAGAAATGCAAAACCGACCTGGACTTGGTTTGGGTGCGAAAATCATCTGAAGAAAAAGATAAATTTGACACAGAAGGAGACCCGACAAAAGAAGTCAAAGTCCATTTTGAGGAACTGATTGCAAAGTACCAGTCCGAACTTCCTGAAAATAAAATAATTTGTAAGATCCGAACAGGGAAAGTTTATAAAGAAATTGCGGATGAGGCTAAAGAAAGCAAGGCCATCCTGGTGGTTACAGGTACCCATGGCGCTTCGGTTTTTGTTGAATTCTGGATTGGCAGCAATGCAAATCGTATCGTTTCACTCTCCCCTTGCCCCGTTCTTACCATCCGGAGTGGCATTGATATCCAACGACCACTTTCACAAATCGTCTTTCCCATCGATAACACATCAGAAACGAGACAGAAGGCTAATTTTACGGGATACCTTGCTAAGAAACACGATGCCAAGATACATATTCTATCGTTGTATACTACAAAGGTCAAGGCAGCCCGGCATATTGTTGACTCGTATTCCGAACAGGTTGCAAAATATTTTGAAAAAGAAGGGGTTAAATATTTAATTACCAGCGCAGAAACCGACAACCTTGCAGATACTATGATCAGTTATGGAAAAAGTATAGATGCTAACCTGATCTCTATCATGACCCAACAGGAAACTAATGCAGCCAACCTTTGGATGGGGCCTTATGCACAACAAACAATCAATCGTTCCCCGATCCCTGTTTTATGTATACGACCTAAAAATACCCTTGCTGCAGGACTTGGTTTCTAGTACCGGTTAAGGCAATTTAGATCGGTAAAAGCAATTTTCAGCCGTTCAGCTATCGACTTTTGGCCTTCACGCAGCCAGGCACGCGGATCATAATATTTTTGTTTGGTTTTGTCCTTCGCCTTCAGGGTTCCCGATCTGACCCTGGAGATATCTTTCATTCTTCTTGTAATATTTCATTACTCCTTCCCAGAATGCCCATTGGGTATCAGTATCAATATTCATTTTAACAACGCCATAAGTGAGCGCTTCTTTAATTTTTTCAGGTTCTGATCCCGAACCGCCATGAAAGACGAAGTTTACCGGATTCGGACCGGTTTTATAATGATCCTGGATGTATAACTGGGATTGTGAAAAATTATAAGGTTGCAATTTTATCAACCTGGTCGGCAACGCCGTCAAGTTCACCGAATTCGGCGAGATTCGCATCGTCACCAGCCTGCGACGCGAAGAGGGAAAGCCGCCGCTGCTGCAATTCGACGTGATCGACACGGGCATCGGCATGAGCCCCGAGCAGATCGCCGGACTGTTCCAGCCGTTCACCCAGGCCGATGCCTCGACCAGCCGCCGCTTCGGCGGCAGCGGGCTGGGGTTGACGATCAGCAAGCGCCTGGCGAATCTGTTGGGGGGCGATATCCGCGTCCGCAGCCAACCCGGCCGCGCCTCGACGTTCACCGTCACCATCGATCCCGGCCCGTTGGACGGCGTGCCGATGTGATCGACCCGGCCGAAGCGGCGTCGGAGAGCGCGGGCCGGCGGAAGCATCGCCCGGCGCCGACAGCCGCGACTCGACGGCCGCATCCTGCTGGCCGAAGACGGCCCCGACAACCAGCGGCTGATCGCCTTTCTGCTGCGAAAAGCCGGCGCCGAGGTGGCGATCGTCGAGAACGGTCAGGCGGCGATCGACGCCGTCGTCGCCGCGGCAGTCCTCCGCGGAGGAAACGGAGAGCGAATGCCGCGGCCCCTTCGACGTCATCCTCATGGACATGCAGATGCCGTTGCTGGACGGTTATGCGGCCACGAGACGACTGCGGTCGATGGGCTACGGCGGCCCGATCATCGCCTTGACCGCCCACGCCATGATCCAGGACCGGCAGAAATGTCTCGATGCCGGCTGCGACGACTACCTGGCGAAGCCCGTCGATCGGCGATCCTGCTGGAAACCGTCGCGCGACACCTGCTCGCCGTGACGTCCAGCCTTCGTGAGCGCCGCGACGGTAATAGTCCCGGGATCGAGCGAGTCATGCCGCCATTCGCTGCGGTTCCAGCTCTTCGAACAAATTCACCGTGCGGAGCATGTTTCCGTCGGGATCGTAGAACTGCACGATGCCGATGTCGAGAAGCCACATCGCCATGTGGCCGTCGGCTTCGTAGGTTCGGGCGGAATAGCGGCCGTCGTCGATCAGTATCGTCTCGTCGAGATCCCAAGGGCTTTCAAGGAAGACGTCGAAGTACTCGAAGGTCCGAATGACCAACTCACGCACTTCGTAGGGAAGAGGATCCGTCCTCATGGCTTTTGCAACCTCCTGTTGCCTGTGGCAGAGTTTGATCGAAAGCGTGCGTAATGTACCCCGAAACGCCGCCGGCGATCAAGGTGAAGTCGCCAATGTCGGCTAATCGCGGCGTCATTGACCTGAATCGCCACGGCGATCAAGGCGCAGATTCCCAGCGAAGCGTCTAACTCATTGCCTCAGCAGTCTTTTAGGAAGTATCATACGCTATCATGTGCGGCATCGCCGGCGCAGTCTGGAACGACGCGGACAAAGCCGTGGAGCGGGCAACCCTCCAGCGGATGATCGACGTGCTGCGCCATCGCGGGCCCGACGGCGAAGGCGTCTATCTGGCCGAGGGCCGTGTTCAGCCCGGCAGCGACTTCGCGCCCGGCGTCGCTCTCGGCCATCGCCGGCTCGCCATTATCGACGTGGCCGGCGGCCAGCAGCCGCTGGCGAACGAAGACGGCTCGGTTTGGATCGTCTTCAACGGCGAAATCTACAACTTCCGCGACCTGCGCCGCCGACTCGAAGGCGCCGGCCACCAGTTTCGCACCCACAGCGACACCGAGGCCATCGTCCATCTCTACGAAGAGGAGGGGCCGGAGTTCGTCACGCACCTGAACGGCATGTTCGCCTTGGCCCTTTGGGACGCCAAGCGGCAGCAGTTGATCCTGGCCCGCGATCGGCTGGGAAAGAAGCCGCTGGTTTATCGTCACGAGCCCGGCCGGCTGTTGTTCGCCAGCGAGTTGAAGAGCCTGCTGGAAGTGCCCGGCGTGCCGCGCGAGATCGATCCGCAGGCGCTCGACGAATATCTGACGTATCAATACGTGCCGCACCCGCGCACGATTCTTCGCGGAATCGCCAAGTTGCCGCCCGGTCATTATGCCGTGTATCGAGAGGGGCGGCTCGACGTGCGTTCGTACTGGCAGCCGGATTTCAACCTGGAAGAGGCCCGGCCCGCCGCCGAGTATGCCGAGGAGCTTCGCACGCTGCTGACGCTCGGCCGTCGAGTTGCGATTGCAGAGCGAAGTGCCGCTGGGGGCGTTCCTTTCCGGCGGGATCGACTCGACGATCATCGTCGGGCTGATGTCGCAACTGGCCGCCGAGCCGGTGCGGACCTTCTCGATCGGCTTTCCGGTCAAGGAGTTCGACGAGACGCACTACGCCCGGGCGGCGGCCGAGCGGTTCGGCACGATCCACGAGGAGTTTCAGGTGCGGCCCGACGCGATGGAGGTCTTGCCGCGGCTGGTGTGGCACTACGACGAGCCGTTCGCCGACAGTTCGGCCGTGCCGACGTGGTACGTTTCGCAACTGACGCGGCAGCACGTCACCGTGGCGCTGACCGGCGACGGCGGCGACGAGTTGTTCGCCGGCTATCCGCGCTACCTGGCGGTGTGGCTGGCCGAGGGCTTCGATCGCTTGCCGCGATTGGCTTCGGCGGATTCTCGCCGGCCGTTTTTGGCAGCGGCTGCCGTCGGGCACGCGGCAGAAGTCGATGGGGCGGCGTTTCAAGCGGTTCGTCGAAATGCTCGGCCAATCGCCGCCGCGTCGCTACCTGGAATGGATCGCCATTTTCGGCGAGGCGCGTCGCGCGGCGTTGTATAGCGACGATTTTCTGGCCCGGCTGCCCGACGAGGATCCGCTTGAGTTTCCTCACCGCCGCCTTGGCCCGCAGCAACCGCCGCGACGCGGTCACGGCCTTCAGCCTGGCCGATCTGGTGACGTATCTGCCGTGCGATTTGATGACGAAGGTGGACATCGCCTCGATGGCCCACGGGCTGGAGTGCCGGCAGCCGTTCCTGGACTATCGCGTGGTGGAGTTGGCGGCGCGGATGCCCGCGCGGCTGAAGTTCCGCCGCGGCCAGGGCAAGCGGATTCTGCGCGAGACGTTCGCCGATCTGCTGCCGCGATCGATCCAGCGTCGGCCGAAGATGGGCTTCGGCGTGCCGCTGGACCATTGGTTCCGCCACGAGCTGCGCGATTTCACCCGCGAGATTCTTCTCGACAAGAAAAACTCTCGAACGCGGCTATTTCCGGCCCGAGGCGGTCTTGCAGCTTTGGGACGAGCACCAGGAGTCCCGCTTCAACCACGGCTACCGGCTCTGGTCGCTGCTGATCTTGGAGTTGTGGCAGCGGGAGTGGATGGATCGCAACTCATCTTGATGCCGGTGCAGACACGTGCCTATTCTGGACTCTCGACGCTCACAGACGCCTTAGCGCCGTTGTATTACCACATCGCCTCGCACGGGTCTGGTGCATGAACGGGGATGGGCTGGGATTCTTCACCACTGCACGGGCGGAATCCGTCGGGCCAACACGATCGCATGGAGCAGAGCAGTCGTTGCTGGAACGGGGCTTCCCAGTTGACCTGTTCCGCTGCCAGCTCACTAATCGCACTGATATAGAACGTCTTGACGTCGGCGAGGTACCGGGGAACGTAATCCAATCAGAGTACGTTCCTCCTCCGTTCGCACTGCAACGGCATAGCGATCAGCCGCGTTTTGGGGATCAGGCATCAGGAGCAACCGTTCCCCGTCTGGAGCCGGTCAATTCGTTCAAGTGCGGCCTGCGTCATCCAGCGAATCCCGTGCAGGAAGAACCGGTTGAGATAGCAACCGCTGGCGTCTGGCTTCGGACAAGGAAAGACTTCGATCAGTCAGTCTGCCGAATTCCCTCCGTCACTCCCAAGATCGCCAATGGAGGAGGGGGATTGTCCGGGGCAAAGCCTCCCCATCCCAGGAATGCTTCATACTCCGGACGCGAGGGCGACAGCAATCGAATGGCGAACAGCGGGAACAGCGCGTCTGACGCGTACATTTGCTCCATGCCGTCCATCCCGGGAAACGCACAGAAAGTCCGGCAACGTAAGTGCGCCTCTGCGTGTAGCAGAACCAATACAGTTGTCCGTCAAAGTGTAACGTCCCACGGGCCCCCATCCCCGAGATGGGACGCACTCGGACCGCCATGCCACAAACAATGCATTCATCGTTCCACGCCTTCCTCTA
>CAWAVC010000029.1:0-11047 GCA_963785325.1 uncultured Bacteroidales bacterium
GAGTATAAAAAAGAAGAATCTATTAATAATGAACCTAAAGTCATAAAAAGGAGACGGCGCAAACCTAAGGAGAAAGTTATTGAACCCAGGGAACCTAAAAAGAGAGGACGCAAGGCTAAGGAGAAAGTTATTGAACTTAAAGAACCTAAAAAAAGAGGGCGTAAACCGAAGGAAAAAGCCATTGAGCTCAAAGAACATAAAAAGAGAGGGAGGCCAAAGCGTTTAGTTACTCCCACAACTGCTGAGATCGCGACCAATGATGCCATCAAGTCTGGTGATATGGAAACCATGAATAGACCCACCCCTAAGAAAAAGAATGTCTTTAAGAAAAGATTTTCAGGGAAACGCAGATCAAAAAGGATATCCCTGGTTTCTTTACGAAAACCTTTACGGATAAAAGGACCATCAGTTGAAAAACCTGAAGAATCATTTTCCGGGTCCGAAGCTGAAAATTCTCTTATAACTAACAATCCGCCTGCCGAAGAGTAGTTTGTATAAAGCTACCAAGTAAAATTATTTTCTTATCAAATAAAACTCCTTTCGTAATTCGTATTTTGATCAGGTGGGATATGGGAGATTCAAATTCCCGACTTCATGTGTGTGAAGCATAATCTATTTCATTTTCATTATTTTAGGACTATTTAGTTTATTTTAATAACTATGCTGTAAAAGAGGTATTTATAATATTATTATTCATTAATATTTTATTTATATTTTACTTTTCTTTAGGATTTCTTATTATATTTGAGTAATTTTTTGATAATTTAAAAACCACACTATGAAAAAATTTTACACATTCATGTTTTTCCTTTGTTTGTCGGTTTATGTTTCCGGCCAGACGTATCTTTCCGAAAACTTCAGCAGCGGCATGATGCCTCCAGCGGGCTGGACAATTCAGAACCTGTCATCCCAGTGGTCAATTTCCTTTAGCAACAATGCCGGCGGGAATCCTCCCGAAGGGAAATTCACCTATATCGATTCCACGGCGACTTCCCAGTTGATCTCTCCCTCGGTCGACCTGACCGGTGTTGACTCTGTAACCTTGATGTTCGATTATTATTACGACTGGTTCACAAGTCCTGCTCCACAGGTCGGAGTTGCCACGCGTCATGGAAGCGGGGCTTGGGACACAATTTGGCAGATCCTGCCAGACACAACGGTAGGACCCCTGACAGTGATCCTGAAAATCAAAAATTCCGATGTGAACCATTCGAATTTCCAGTTCTGTTTTTTTATCACTGGAAATCTTTATAACATTAATTACTGGTACCTGGACGATATCTATCTTTATCAGCCATGTCCCTTGGATTTAGGCCTCATATCGATCAGTCTGCCTGCATATGATACTATCGGCGATTCCGACACGCTGAAAGGAAAAGTAAAGAATCTCGGCTTGTCAAATATCACATCCTTTGATGTTTCCTATTCCATAGACGGAGGTACGCCGACAGTATGGCCCATAACCGGGTTAAACATTCCCATGGGCAATTATTACGATTTCATCGATAATATTCCTTTGGCTCTCAGTTCTTCCGGCACATATCATGTAGTTGCAAACATTCAGAATGTGAATGGAGGAAATGATTGTAACCATGGAAATGATACCCTGGCTGCTTACATAGGGATCGTTCCGTATAAACCCGGGAAAAAGGTATTTGCCGAAGAGGCGACAGGAACCTGGTGCGGGTGGTGTGTACGCGGAATCTGTTATATGAACTACATGAAAGAGACATATCCAGACACCTGGTTGGGTGTCGCTGTTCATGACTATGACCCTATGGTGGATTCCATTTATGATGCCGATATCCCCAATATCATTCCAGGCTTTTACGGTTACCCGAGCGGGACGATCGACCGGGTAGGCAACTGGGACCCGCAGGACTTTGAAACAGCTTATAAGCAGAGGATCAATGCGGTTTCACCGGGATCTGTCGAGATCGATAATTTCAACTATGATCCTTCCACGAGGGTCGTCAATCTGGACGTGACTTCGAATATCCTGATAGATGTGTATAATGAGCTGAGGTTCGGGCTTGTAATCTCCCAAGACAGCGTCTGGGGAAGAACGGGGTATATCCAAGCCAATTATTATTCCGGGGGAGGAAACGGGGTCATGTGCGGATTCGAGTCCTTACCTTCTGAGATTCCGGCCGCCGATATGCATTATGATCATGTGGCAAGGGCCATTCTGGATTCTCCATATGGCACTCCCGGCAGCCTGCCGATCCCGGCAACTGCAGGGAACTATTCCCATCATTATACTTATACTTTAGACTCTACCTTAGTATTTGAGAAGCTTAACTTCATTGCCTTGCTGATGGATTATTCAAACAGCCAGATCCTGAATGCCAACAACGTTCTGAATTACCCTCTTGGCGTAAAAAATAAAAACAGGGAAATCCAGCTGGCCGTCTATCCAAATCCGTTCAATTCTTCCTGCACTGTTAAATTCACATTTCCGCAAGCTTCACAAGCAGAATTGAAGGTATTGGATTTGCTGGGGAATACCGTTTACCAGGAAAACGCGAAAACCTATCCCGCCGGTGAAAATAAGGTCCTGCTTAACGGGGAATATTTCAATAGCGGGCTTTTTATCTTGGAATTAAACGTCGGGAACAAGATCTATACAGAAAAAATATCGGTAATTAAATAAGAAGGCTGAAACTATAAGATCTCAGAGCGGTTTTACCGTTCTGCTGTTTTAAAGTGGAAATATTACCTTGTATAGGTCGTAATTCTTAATTCGAATATTGTGGGATGTGGGAGATTTGAACTCCCGACCTCATGCGTGTGAAGCATGCACTCTGAACCAACTGAGCTAACATCCCCTATTCAGCGAGCGAAGGTACAAATATATTTTAAATCTCTACCTTTGCAATCCTTATGAAATCAAAGATTGTCAGACCCGAGATCACGGCTCCCGTGGGTTCATGGGAATCATTATCAGCCGCTATTCAGGCAGGCGCTGATTCTGTTTATTTCGGTATCGGAAGTTTGAATATGCGTTCGCGGTCATCCATCAATTTTACATTTCGCGACCTGGTGAAGATTTGCAGGATCTGTAGTAAAAATGATGTCAGGACCTATCTTACCCTGAATACTGTGATTTACGACAGAGAAATGGTCGAAATGAAGAAGATCGTAGATTCGGCTAAGAGAAACGGGATTTCTGCCATTATTGCATCCGATCAAGCTGTGATCCTATATGCGGTTTCAACAGGAATGCCGGTGCATATGAGCACACAGACGAACATCTCCAATTTCGCGGCCGTTAAATATTATTCACAGTTTGCCGATGTGATGGTTACTGCAAGAGAGCTGGAGTTATCGCAGGTAGCTTCAATCACAAAGGCCATTAAACGGGAAAAGATTACAGGACCATCCGGGAAACCGGTCAGGATTGAGATCTTTGCTCATGGTGCTCTTTGTATGGCCATTTCCGGAAAATGTTATCTCAGCCTAGACAATTACAACGCTTCTGCCAACCGTGGCGCTTGTTACCAGCTTTGCCGCCGTCCTTACAAAGTCACTGACCTTGATGGTGGCGTTGAAATGGTAGTCGATAATGAATACATCATGTCGCCAAAAGACCTTTGCACTATTGGTTTCCTTGATAAGATCATTGCAGCCGGGGTCAGTATTCTGAAGATTGAAGGTCGTGGACGTAGTCCTGAATATGTGAAAACGGTAATTTCTTGTTACCGTGAGGCGATAGATTCTGTGAATGAAGGAACATACTCCCCGGAAAAAGTTGAAGGTTGGATGGACCGGCTTAAAACTGTTTATAATCGTGGATTCTGGGACGGATATTATCTCGGTCAAACATTGGGTGAATGGACCGTTCAGCATGGTTCGCTGGCTATACAACGAAAAGAGTATGTTGGGAAGGTCACAAATTATTTCCGGAAGCTGATGGTTGCAGAAATTCACATGGAATCCGGCTCACTGGAACCGGGTGATTCTATTTATATCCAGGGCCCTACAACCGGTTCCATTGAGATGATAATCCCTGAGATCCGTGTCGATCTGAAAACTGTGAAAAAAACAGTGAAAGGCGATCAATGTTCCATTCCTATAGATACATTCCTTCGCCGTGCAGATAAGATCTATAAGATAATTGATAATTGAAATTTAACTTACATACTCACACACGTTTTAGCGATGGATCTTCAGATCCGGAAGATTATATCAAAGAGGCTATTCGCCAGGGATTTGATACCTTGGGGTTTTCTGATCATTCACCGGTGCCCTTTGAAAATAATTTCGCTATCCGGCAAGAGGAGTTGGAAAATTATATCCAAACCATACTAAAGTTAAAAAACGACTATGACAGCAGTAATGCATCACCCGGTATAAATATTCTGCTGGCACTCGAAACAGATTATATTCCCGATATTACTGTGCCGATCGACCATTACAGGAAAACCTGCCCATTTGACTATTTTATTGGTTCTGTTCATCTGGTTAAAAATGAAAATTCAGGAAAACTCTGGTTCATCGATGGCCCGGATGTTACGATTTATGATAACGGTTTGAAAGGAATTTTTTCGGGAGATATCAAGAAAGCAGTAAACACTTATTATCGTCAGGTTCAGGAGATGATCGTCACCCAAAAGCCGGATATCGTGGGTCATCTGGACAAGATCAAGATGTACAACCGCAACCGGTATTTCTCGGAAGAAGAATCATGGTATGTTAAACTGGTGGAAGAAACTCTCGACGTGGCAGCTGGTGCAGGCTGTGTGGTAGAGGTGAACACCCGCGGGATTTACAAAAAACGATCTGTCACTTTATTTCCTGGTCCGGAAATATTGAAAAAGATCCTTTTGAGAAATATCTCGGTTACCATCGCTTCCGATGCACACAAACCCCATGAGTTGTCGCTGTATTTTGAAGAAGCACAAAAAGTATTGGCTGACCTGGGTTTTAAATCCAACTGGCTAAAGACTGCCGGCGGATGGAAAGAAATTCCTCTTTTTTAAGATGTTTTTAATTTCATGAAATAGTGTCCCATATCGGCTTCGTAAAAAACGGGACCTTCCTTAATAAACCCATTTCTTTCATAAAAAGGAACTGCACGTAATTGTGAATGCAGGTAGATCGTCTTTTCGAGCGGTATAACGTCTTTTAATACATCCTTAAGAATAAGAGCCCCAAAACCCCTGTTGCGGAACTCAGGCAGCACCGCAAACCGTTCCAGCTTGATTCCTTTATCTGTATCACGCCAGCGGGCTGTGGCTATTGCTTTTCCAGCCAGAATAAGCAGGTAATAATTGGATTCTTCTTCATGATCATATTCCAGGTTTGGATCGACACCTTCTTCTTCTACAAACACCTTTCGGCGAATGGCGAAGGCTTGGGATGTAAGCTCACTGTTAGAAAATTTGAATCTTTTTACTTCAAACATATAATAACTGGTGAGGTGGTGAACTGGTGAACTGGTGAAGTGGTGAGTAAAAATAATAAAAAGTTCGCCACATTTTTAGAATGGGAAATCATCGGTTGGTTTGATTACATTTTTCTGTTCTTCTACTTTCTTTATGGGTTTTAATGCTTTACGATGATATGGATTTGCTTCAACATAGATAGCTTTATCGGGTTTGGCCGGACAGGTATATTCGCAGGCACCACACCCCACACAAATCTTTTCGTCGACACGGGGAATCAAGAGGTCGCCAAGGTAAGGTAGCATTTCGACGGCTTTCGTGGGACAGTGTTCTGAGCAAGCGCCACAGGCAGTATGTTTGGTAACAACAACGCAGAGATTTTTAATGAACTTTGAAGTGCCGATCTGTATGGTCGACTTTTGTTCTTTTGTAATTGGAAGAATTGCCCCGGTCGGACAGACTTCTGAACATTTCACACATTCAAAATTACAATATTCAGCATGATAATTCATTTTCGGTTGAAACATCCCGTTCCATCCGAATTCCATGAGTGTAGGTTGCAGAACCTTTGTGGGACAATTACTCACACACAGGTGGCAGGCAGTACATTTGGATGTATAATGCCAGATGTTGATTGAACCCGGTGGGGTGACCGGAACAGCGCTTATCCCTTGTTGTTCTCTTTTTCCACCGAATACTGTTTTCGCGGACAAAATCGCTGCAGTTCCAAGAATTGTTGTTTTGAAGAAGTCTCTTCGTGACGGATCAGGTTCTTTGTTTGAAGTTATTCCTTTTCGGAATTGATATTTGTAGCCAATCCCTTCCTCAGGGCATGCCTTAAAACAATCAAAGCAGGCGACACAACGGGAAAAATCCACTTCTTTCTCTTTGATATCAACGCATCCTGCCTTACATTCTTTGGCACAAAGTCCGCATGAAGTGCAAGCAATCTTATCCATTTTAATTTTAAAAAAGGAAAAACGGGAGAGAATCCCAAGGAGCGTACCAACAGGGCACAGATTATTGCAATACCATCTTCCTTTATAAACCGAAAGGAAGACAATAAGTGTCAGGAAGGATAACGAAAATAGAACCGATTGCCAGGAAAAAACTTTAATGGGAACTGAATAAATGGAATAGGAATCGAACATTTGCAATACCCTCGAAAGGATATTGTTCCCCAGGTAAACCAACGGCCGGAGAAGGTCAGAAAAGATCTTTCCAGCGAGGCTGTATGGATCCAGCATGTTCACCAAAAAGATAGATGAAAAACAGAAGATTAGTACCAGTATACCTAATATCGTGTACCGTAGTAAATTATGTGGTTTTGTAAATTTTACCCGCTTAATAATTCGGAATTTTTTAGATATCCGGATGAAGATATCCTGTAAGGTACCCAAGGGACAAACTGTGGAACAGTAAACCCTTCCAAAGAACATCGTTAAAAGAAGCATGAACAGGAATCCTGCAGCCGCAATGGAAAAGGCATTAATAAATTTTAGAAAAGAAGGAATAAACTGAAGATAGAGGATTGCCTGGATCAGCCTTGGTGCAACAAGCCCGGTGAAATCGACGAATATGAAAATGGTAAATATAAAAAAGATCAGCGAAACAACGACCCTGATCTTTTTCAGGAAAACAAACTGCATTTATTTACATTTTTATCCGGTTGATGGATAGTTTCGTCAGGTCCATTGAACCCAGTCCTGCTTCGTGGGCAAGCTTAATGTAGGAGACCTTTTCGGGTTCTGTTCCAAACAATTTTGCAGCAGCAGCATCTGCAGCAACAATATCTCTTGAAAGCAGGAGTGATTTCATCATTACCACATCCTCTTCAGAAACGCCTCTGGGACCGCGTTTAGTTATGACTCGGTACGCATCGATAACATTAAGGTCGGGTTTACGGTACGCAGCAAAATCGGCGATGCATTGGTTGAGATCGGTTCGATGCCAATATCCGCGATCCCATACGATTCCCATATGATTTTTCATTGCTGCCGTCATTACTGTAGAGCCGTGGTCTTTCAGAACAGGTACATTGATGAATACATCTGAGCTGAGGATCAGTTCGTGAACTTTGGCTTGCTTTTAACTTTTTTCCATTTTTTATCTCTACCTGTTGGTAGTTGCTCTCCGAATTTGCCGGAACGATTTTCCCCCTGCATCTCTTACGGCTTTCTGGATCCCGCTGTTTTCATAGCATTTACTCCAATTATCGCAGGTGTTATCAAAAACGTAAACCGTTTTCGCACCGGCGCTATAACACTGTTGGATGATATGCTTTACCAGATCAGGATTAGTGTTAGCGCCCCGCTCGGGAGAGGTATCCCACCCAATATTGGGTTTAACCACGACGGTCTGGTTTTTTTTCGCGAAATTTTTCATTCCTCCGAGTGATTCTATGGCTTTGTCGAACATTTGAACTGGTTCGCCGTCTTTGACTGCAACAAGGTCATAAGATCCATGGGCATCAGGATTGGAACTGGGATTGGGGTCGGGAGAAGATATTTTTCCGGCGATAACCTTACTGAAATCGCCTATGGTCATAGCAGCACCTGCAGCGACTCCTGCCAGAATGCTTTTTTTGAAAAATTCTCTGCGGTCCATTGGTTTGAAATTAGATTATAAAAGTACAAATTATCTGTGGAACGTGGATTATTTTCACAATCAGAATTCATTGATTTTTGTTACTTTAGCTGAGAAAAAAACTGTGTTTTGATTACTCCTGATACTATTTCAAACATACTGTCTGCCACACGGATAGAAGAGGTTGTTGCAGATTTTGTTTCTCTGAAAAGAAGAGGGACGAATTATATCGGGTTATGCCCGTTTCATAATGAGAAGACGCCTTCTTTTACAGTTTCTCCCGCAAAAGGGATCTTTAAATGTTTCGGATGCGGGAAAGCCGGTAATACGGTTAACTTCCTGATGGAGTATGAACATTTTACTTATCCGGAAGCCTTGCGGTTCCTTGCAAAACGTTATCATATTGAGATTGCTGAAGAAGCTCAGACCCCCGAAAAAATACAGGAACAAAATGAGAAGGAAACTCTTTTTCTCATAAACCAGTTTGCTCAGAAATATTTTGAACAAACTCTTTTTGAAACCGAGGATGGAAAGGCGATCGGGCTGACTTATTTGCAGGAACGCGGCTTTCGTGATGATACTATCCGGAAGTTTCAATTGGGTTATTCAAAAGCGGGCTGGGACGATTTTTCATCCCATGCCGTTTCTGAAGGATATAAGCCTGAATACCTTGTCAAGACAGGGCTGTCCATTCAAAAAGAACGGCTTATTGATCGTTTTCATGGACGGGTGATATTCCCCATCCACAGTGCCTCGGGTAGGATCATTGGTTTCGGGGGCCGTATACTTACAGCAGAGAAACAAACGGCTAAATATCTGAATTCTCCTGAATCTGATATTTACAGTAAAAGCAAATCACTCTACGGGTTATATTTCGCGCGGAATGTAATAGTCGCCAAAGACAACTGCTACCTCGTGGAAGGCTATACCGATGTGATTTCGTTGCACCAGGCCGGCATTGAAAACGTAGTAGCCTCTTCAGGCACTTCTCTCACCACTGACCAGATCAAACTGATCCAGCGTTATACCCAAAACGTTACTATCCTGTATGACGGCGATCCTGCGGGCATCAAAGCATCATTGAGAGGCATTGATATGATCCTGGAACAGGGAATGAATGTCAGGATCGTTCTCTTTCCGGAAAATGAAGATCCGGATTCCTTTGCCCGTACACATCGTGCCGCTGAAGTGGAGGGGTTCATTGTAAAGAATGCTGTTAACTTCATTCTTTTTAAGACCCGTCTTCTGCTTAAAGAAACAGCAGGTGATCCGGTCAAAAAAGCTGCTCTGGTAAAGGAAATCGTAAGTACCATAGCGATCATTCCGGATGGGATCACACGTACGTTTTTCACCAGGGAATGTTCATCACTCCTGACAGTTCCTGAACAGACGCTGGTGAATGAAATGAACAAGATCCTGCGACGGAAATTCTCTAAAAAACTGCAGGAAGAAGGTCAGCAACCTTATATTGAACCGGAAGAAATTGAAATCGCAGAACCGCAATTCAAATTCGATTTCGACTCACCCGAATTCCAGGAAAAAGAGATTATCAGGCTGCTTTTTGCAATTCGGCACTGAATCCATTATTCTGAAACAAAAAAGCAATGATGACCAGGAGGAAGAGATGCAGGTAAAAGTTTCCGATCTTATTATCCAGGATTTACTTCGGGACGAGATACCATTTGAGACTCCTCTGTGCCGGCAGATCTTCGAAGAGATGGCTGAGCTTCAGCAAAAAGGTGTTATTCCCGATAAAGATTATTTTCTCTCATCATTCCGATCCCATCCTCGCAACCCTGGCCATCGACTTGATCATTCTCCCTTACGAACTCAGCCATCATTGGGAACGAAATCAAATTTACGTTCAACCCGAATCTGAACGTTTACCGGAATCTGTTTTCCCGGCTTTGTACAATTTCAAGGCAAAAAAAGTGGAACGGATGATTGCTGAAAATGAGAAAAGACTTAAAGAAATAAAGTCGACAAATGAAGATAAAGAAAACGCAACACATTACATTACACAACAAATAAGGTTATTACAAATGCGAATGAAAATACAGGGAAAGGAGTTGGGAAGAACTATTATAAAGTAGTCTTGGGTTTATTGTTTCCATTGTCAATGTCGATAATTTTTATTGTTTAATCATTTATACTCATGCTGAATGAAAATGCGAACAAATTAACAATGGGATGTTGAGAAAAACTCTTCGACATCAGATTCCAACAACAATAGATGCTTTTTCTTTGCATCACCATGTCGAACTTTTTATCATCGAAACAAATTAGAGCTTTGAAAAGTATTCATAAGACATCTGACCGCAAAAAAGCCGACAAAATCAAAGCCATCCTATTATTGAACAGAGGATTTACACCTGAAGAAGTAGCTGTGATACTTTTACTTGATCAGTTGACCATAAGCGCTGGTATGCACTATTTGATTCAGAGGGCATAAATTCTCTGTTGAGATATAACTATGTTGGAAGCGATGGCAAACTGACAACGAAACAGATTAAGATTTTGAACAATCAGTTGGATGAAAAGGTCTATAAGACAAGCAAAGAAATCTGCGCATACGTACAAAATGAATTCGGGATAAAATACACAACAAAAGGAATGACCAACCTGCTTCACAGGCTTGGTTTTTCTTACCGTAAGCCCAAGCATGTACCTGGAAAGGCTGATCAAAAAGCCCAAGAAGAATTTATTAAGCAATACACTGAATTGAAAGAAACGAAGTCTAAACATGATAGAATTTGGTTTCTTGATGCTGTCCATCAGTTGCATAATTCACAACCCGCATATGGTTGGATGAAAAAAGGTTTCGACTATACTATTCCATCGAACACAGGTCGTCAACGAGTCAATATTAATGGTGCTTATAATATTGAAGAACATAACGTCATCATTGAAGAAGCAGAGAGTATAAATGCCCAGTCAACTGTTTCTTTATTTAAAAAAATGCTAAAGGAGCAACCCTTGGGGTTCTATATTTGATTTTGGACAATGCAAAATACTATCGTTCAAAGATTGTACAAGATTTTCAAAGAAAGCATCCGAGAATTCAACTTTTGTTT
>CAWAVC010000030.1:0-106240 GCA_963785325.1 uncultured Bacteroidales bacterium
TTACTGTTCAGGGGTTATTAACAAATTAACAGAGTAAAAATAAAAACAATTGGTAATGGAAAGGATTTTCTTGATAACTTTTATTGCAAGATGTAGAATCAAAAACTAATTTTGGTTGAAACATTTATCTGCGATGCAATTACCAAAAGGATATGTAATAATTCGAGAAGAAGAATTGCTTCTGATGCAACAGCAGATGGTTTTTTTAGCGGAACGGATAAAGGAGTTAGAACATCAGGTAAAAAGAGATAGTAGTAACAGTCATAAACCTCCTTCGAGCGATTCTTTTCGTAAACCGATACAAAATAATCGTGAGAAGAGTAATAAGAAACAAGGTGCACAGCCTGGGCATAAGGGAACAACTCTGACAATGGCAGGAGATCCAGATAAAATCATCTTTCATCCTGTAGTAGGGAAATGTGAATGTGGTCGTGCATTAAAGAACCAACCCACCATAAATGTTCAACGCAGTCAGGTGATTGATATTCCTGAAAAGCTTAAGGAAATAACAGAACACCAAATTGAGGTTAAACAATGTAAATGTGGACAAATCTATTACGGAAAGACCATGAGTATGGCTCCTGTCCAATATGGCAGCAGGATAAAGGCCATGTCCGTTTATATGAACAATTATGGGTTCCTTCCCTATGACCGTCTTCAAGATTTCTTCTTTGATTGTTTTGACATAGAGATCAGCGATGGGGCCTTGGTTAGCGCTAACGAAAAGTGTTATGTAAATCTGGAACCTGTAGAACTACAAATCAAGGATCAATTAAGGTTGAGTCCAGTCGTCCATAATGATGAAACAGGCTTACGGTGTGAAAAGAAACTTAAATGGGCACATGTTAGCAGTAATAAGGACTTTACCCATTATGCATTTCACGATAAACGAGGAGCCGAGGCTATAAATGATATTGACATCTTGCCAGATTACAGGGGTGTAAGTGTACATGACCGCTATAGCAGTTATGACAGTTATCTATGTGATCACGCTTTGTGTAATGCACATCTATTAAGGGATTTGAAAGGGCTTGTCGAAGATGACAAGACTTGGGCTTCACAGATGATAGAACTGCTTCTAAAAGCCAAAAAGTATAAAGAAACCGAGATATTAAGTAAAAAGATAAGAGATGAAATTTTTTCAGAATACGATAGAATAGTCTCTGTTGGGTTAAAACTTGAACCTGTTCTGGAAGAAAATACAGTCAAAAAACGAGGACGAAAGAAGAAATCCGATTCTTTGCGCCTGTTAGAAACTTTTTCAAACAGGAAGGATCAGATATTGAAATTTTTCGTAAAACAGCATGTTCCATTCGATAATAATCTCGCAGAACGTGACCTGAGAATGATAAAATTAAAACAGAAAATATCAGGTTGTTTTCGTACAAAAACAGGTGCGGAAATTTTCTGTAGAATCCGTTCTTATATTTCCACAATAAGAAAACAGGGATACAACATTATTGACTCGATACAACTGGCTATTGATGGTACTCCAATAAATTTTCAATTAACTATAGCTGAACAGTAACGATATTTGTTAAAATCAGGGAATTAAAATCTGCAGATTTCCCTTTTGTCATGGCATCGGATAGAATAAACAGGAAGTCTTTAAACATTCCTTGTTGTTATCCGAGAATTGACATTTTACTTCTGACGGATCGAGTCTGACATTAAACTTTTCCTTCAGAAATTGAATGGATTCCAAAATTGCAAGGTATACATCCCTTTTACAGCACCGGGGGCCTCCATGATTTGCAATGGAGATAAGACTTCTACCAGTTATAAGGTTACTCAGGCTCCATTCCTCTTTTGAAAGAGGGGTTGAATTTGTTATCACACTTATAAAAATACCGGTACCTACTCCTGCCCCACAGTTTCCATGAGTCCCGCAAAATCCACCTAAAATCTTTTCTGCCCGTTTCCGTGCTACTTCAAGTTGTACAGGTTTCGTGTCATCATTTATTGCATTACAGTAAGAGGAAATCAGGACTGCCGGGACTAAGAAATGATGTTCGGGGCCATGCATTTTGATTTTCTCACTATGCATGATTTCAGCAGCCATTTCCAAGGGGTTTACCGATTTTGAATTGAGACACCAGGTTTCTATGATTTCAATCGCTGATTGGGCGTGACACTTATCGCAGACAAAATGGTCATTCAGGCAGGAGACGTTGGACTGAAAAGTACCTTTACAATAGTAACATTTCAGTGCTTGATAATCATCACTATATTTAAGGTCAGCTCCACAGATCAGACAACCACTCTTATTCTCCATTTGTCAGATAATTTCGGTAGAAAAATACTTCTGTTTGAACCAGAAGGAAAGATTTACAAGACTGATTAGTACCGGGACTTCCACCAGAGGGCCTATAACGGCTGCGAATGCGACTCCTGAATTGATTCCAAATACAGCAACTGCAACTGCTATCGCCAATTCGAAATTATTACTTGCAGCGGTGAATGAAAGTGTGGCCGTTTTCTGATAACCTGCCCCGACCCGTTTTCCGATAAAGAAGGAAACGATGAACATTACTACAAAATAAATAACCAATGGGATGGCAATGCGAACTACATCAAGAGGAATCTTCACAATATATTCTCCCTTCAAAGAGAACATGACAATGATCGTGAAAAGTAAAGCGATAAGGGTAACCGGACTGATTTTCGGAATGAATTTTCTTTCGTACCAGTTCTTATTTTTTAACCTGATAAGGCTGAATCGTGTGATAATACCAGCGATAAAAGGAATACCAAGGTAAATAAACACACTTTTGGCAATCTGACCGATGGTTATATCAACAGCAAAGGTTTTCAGCCCCAGCCATGACGGAAAAACTGTCAGAAAGATGTATGCATAGATAGAAAAGAACAGAACCTGAAAGATCGAGTTAAACGCCACCAAACCGGCACAATATTCCCGGTCTCCTTTGGCAAGGTCATTCCATACGATGACCATGGCGATGCATCTTGCCAATCCTATCAGGATCAATCCAGCCATATATTCAGGATATCCCCTCAGAAATATGACCGCCAGAAGAAACATAAAAATGGGCCCGATTATCCAGTTTTGTATAAGCGAAACCGTCAGGATTTTTAAATTCTTGAACACATCACCAAGTTCCTCGTACCTGACCCTGGCAAGTGGTGGGTACATCATCAGGATCAAACCGATTGCAATTGGAATATTCGTTGTACCTCTTTGAAAATGATTCCAGAATCCAACAATCGATGGAAAAAAGTATCCCGAAAAGACCCCCACGAACATGGCGAGAAATATCCATAGGGTCAGGAATCGATCAAAAAATGCAAGACGTTTTTTTGATGGGCTCATTTTCAGAGTTTCAGTTTTATGTATTTGACATTTATTTACTGGCAGTCACTGTTATACTAAATATCCCGATCCTTTTATTTTTAAACTCTTCAAGTTCCGCATCAATAAGGTAATTTCGAAGGATTTTATCGGGCAGATTAATCTCTTTTTCTTTATTTATCTCAATGTTCCGGAATCCCGATTGCCTGATGATCTCAAGGTATTCATCTTTACGGATGGCTCCCGCAACACAACCGGCATACATAATCGCATCATTTTTTAATCCTTTCGGCAGGGTCCCTTTGAGAACAACATCAGAGATGCTAAAGTGACCATTTCTTTTCAACACCCGGTAGATTTCAGCAAAAGCTTTTTTCTTATCAGGAACAAGATTCAGAACGCAGTTACTTAACACGACATCGATTGAATCGGAAGAAACAGGCATTTCCTCAATATCCCCCTTTACAAATCCGACATTGGTAAAACCAAGTTTTTTAACATTTTCCCGTGCCTTTTCAAGCATTGTATCACTAAAATCCAGTCCAAGAACATTCCCCGTCTCCCCGACAATAGCACGAGCCACGAAACAATCGTTTCCTGCTCCTGAACCTATGTCAAGAACTGTATCACCCTTTTTTATCTGAGCAAACTGGGTAGGTATTCCACATCCGAGCCCAAGGTCTGCATCGGGGTCATAACCTTCCAGTTTTTCATAGTTTTCACTGAAAACCGTATAGTCTATCTCGTAGCAGCTACCAGAACCACAACAGGAGGTCTCATTTTCTTTCTTTGATTGAAGGGCAATCCGGCTGTATTTTTCTTTGACAATTTCTTTGATGTCTTTCTTCTTAATATTCATATCCTGATTGATTTATAGATTTTTAAATAATGTTACTTTTTCGATGATAAGAATGAAGTATCACAACCAGTATCAAGGACTTTGATAACCATAACTTCTATTTTTCAGGTTGGGATAAATAGGACTGCTCCCAGAAATCTGAGAATAACTTCTGAGCCTTTTTCCAGTTTTCCGGTTCAATACAATACCTGATCTTTGGTGGTTCTATACATCCCTGAATCAGTCCAGAATCTTTTAGTTCTTTCAGATGTTGTGAAACTGTAGCCTGAGCTATGGGCAGTTCTTCCACTATTTCACCGCAGAAACAGGTGTCCATGGATGCCAGGAGTTTGACAATTGCGATTCTGGCCGGATGGCTTAGTGCCTTTGCATAGCGAGCCAGCAGAATTTCTTCTTCCTTATAATTTGTGCTTGTATATGCCATAATAATTGTTTATCGCAAATATACGATATATTTATTACTGGTAATTAAATGCCAGAGAAAATTTCTCATACCTTTACAGAAAATTAAACAACCCAATCAGTTTATGAAGCCTCAATTTCATAAGGTTTAATCAAAGTTCAATAATTAATAATAACATGAATATGAAACTATCCCTTCCTCCAAAAACTATTTTGCTTCCTTCGCCGGTGCTCATCATTGGAACATATGGCCCTGATGGGAGGCCTAATATCATGAATGCCGCTTGGGGAGGAATCGTATCGAGCAAACCGCCATGTATCAGTGTGTCTATCAGGGAGGCAACGCTTAGTTATCACAACATCAAACAAACTGAAGCATTCACAATAAATATTCCCTCGGAAAAGTATTTCAGGGAGGCCGACTTTGCCGGCCTGGTGTCGGGAAAAGAATGCGATAAATTCAAGGAAGCCCGGCTTACTCCGATAAAGAGCAAATTGGTCAATGCCCCAATTGTAAATGAATTTCCCTATGCCCTTGAATGCAAATTGGTAAGGCAGATCGAGCTTGGCATGCATACAATGTTCATCGGAGAAATTGTCGGAATGGTAGCTGACAGCGATGTACTGACTGCAAAGCAACTTCCGGACATCGAGAAGGTACGACCATTGCTTTTTGGTTCATTCGGCAATATGGCGTATTATAATATCGGTAACAAAATTGCTGATGCCTTCTCAGTCGGAAATGAATTAAAACAAAGATGATTTTAAGGAATTCCTTTCCCTGGTAAAACCTATGAGAAGGCTATCCTATAAAAAGCCCTTCAATTCTTACTTTAAAACTACCATCGGAGAGTTTTGTGACGGCATTGACCAGTCCACTATGTCTCCATTGCAGCATGCACCTGCGAGGTAAGAACCAATACCTCCGTCCTAATTCTATTTTCTCTTTCGATTCCCTTATTATTCCTTCATATCCGTGTGCAATATAATACCCGATATCTACAAATCCCTCTGATCTTGGCCTGAGAGGCCCGGTTACACACCAATTGATCACTCCGTTCCTGGGATCAGAAGAAGTTACGACGCCACAATGAGTTATCGGACAGCCACAGGACATACCCATAGGACGGCCTATCATAACATCTCCTTTTTTAACTCCAAGTTCTTTAGTGAGTTGCGGATTATATGGCAGAATTGTTTCCCTTGGTCCCGGTTCATTATCAAAGCAATCGAGGATAAAATCAAAATCACGTTTAAGATGATCTTTCCAGCCCATTTTTTCACCCATTTGACCTGCATCCTTACAATCAATGCAGTTGATAATTTTCTTTATTTCCGATCCATTATGTTTCAAGTGAATGCACATCTTCAGAGAGGCTTCGGAATTATCAACCGCAAGGGCGAATTCACTGCAGGTTCTGTACCCGCAAACCCCACAATCAAGTTTAGGCAACCGATTCAATGTCGCACTATTTATTACGTTTATTTCCATGTTATTATTAATATTAAAAAAGATGTTATTGGTTAAAATCAGAATTTTATGAAAATATAGATGTCAAACTATGTACGGCCTGTTTTAGCGAATCCATAAAAATATCCACGTCATTTTCAGTAGTAAACCGACCCATGCTTACCCTGATAGCGCCTCTTGCTTCAAATGGATTAAGTCCGATGGCTTGAAGCACATGAGAAGCGTTATATGATACATCATTTGACGAGCATGCCGACCCTGCCGATACGGCAATTCCCATGTCATCAAGAAGAAGCAACAGCCGGATTGTTTCTCCTTCCAACCCATGAAAACTGAAACTCAGATGGCCCGGAAGCCGCTGATCAGGATGCCCGTTGATATAAACATTTTCGTAATTTGAAAACAGAAAGTTTTCAAGCTTCTTTCTGAGACTTGACAATCGTTCTGCTTCTTTCTTCAATTCGTGCAAACATAACCGGGCTGCCTCAGCAAATCCAACAATTGCAGGAAGGTTTTCAGTCGAAGACCGTAAACCAGCCTCCTGACCACCTCCATGTAAAAGAGGGGCAATGTTGACTCCCTTCCTTATGTATAAAGCCCCGGTACCTTTAGGTCCATAAATTTTGTGAGCATTGATGGTAAGAAGATCGACTCCGGCTTTGTTAACATCAAGAGGAATTTTCCCGAAAGACTGACACGCATCCGAATGAAAATACACCTGATGCTTTTTACAAATCCTACTAATTTCATCAATTGGTTCAACGGTTCCGATCTCATTATTGGCATGCATTACGGAGACGAGGATGGTTTCAGGATTAATGGCCGTTTTCAATGCTTCTATGTCGATGATACCATTCGAATCAACCGGAAGGTATGTGACGACGAAGCCTTCCCCGGCAAGCCATTTGCATGTGTTAACAACACAATCATGCTCAATGGATGAAACAATAATGTGTCGCCCTTGATGCCTGTTGGCATATGCGATCCCTTTCAGCGCCCAGTTGTTGGATTCCGTTCCGCCTGAGGTGAAATATATTTCATTGGAAGCCGCCCCAAGAGAATGTGCAATTATGGCTCTTGAATTTTCCAGAACTTCTTTTGCGTGTGTACCAAAATAATGCAAACTTGATGCATTACCATATATTTCAGACAAATAAGGAATCATGGATTTGATTACCCGTTCATCAACACAGGTTGTTGCAGCATTATCAAGATAGATGCTGTTTTTCAGAATATTCTTACTATTCACCGACATAATAAGGCTCCTGTTCAAGGGTTCGAAGGACACCAAAATGATTTTTTGCACCAATTTCTTTTTTGCCCACACAGATTGTGCATGTCCCAACAGGTGGGTTCCCCCTGAGATACATGGGAAACTCGACCTCGGGGGTTTTAAGGATATGTTTTACAATGGGGTCAATTCCTATTCCATACAGGGCATTGCTTTCGACTACGGTGATGCGCTTTGCAGATTCAAGAACACGATACCGGAACACTTCCCGTTCTGCCTGGGAGATGAGATCAATTTTAGTAATTACACTGATGTCGGCCAATGTTAGCATGGGGCCGATTTTCCGGGGAAGGTTTCATGCCACTTGTTGCCTCAAGGACAACGATGCCCAGGGAATTCTCCACATAAGGTGAACAGCGCAGACACAACCCGGCTGTCTCAACAAAAAGGTAACCTGCACCTGATTTCTCAGCCCATTCTACTGCTTCATCGAGAACTACTACATTGCAATGATCCGGACATAACTCACCGGAATAGATCTTTTTAACCGGAATACCGAATTCTTTTTCAATGATAATATCATCATCGGCATAAAGAACATCAATTTTAAGATAAGCTGTTTTAATTTGCTTCAACGCCATCCGTTTCAGTACCTGTCTTATCACGGTAGTCTTTCCGCCTGTTGGCGGACCAGCAAAAATCACGAGTTTCATATAAGTTAATTAAAAGGTTAGCACTTTCATCCTTTCATTGAAAACCGATTCAGTCAGTTCATTTCCTGACCTGATAACTTGTCTGAAATCAAGCATCATGTCATCTATCTGTTTCATTTTATAAACCACATTTTTTTCTTCCCGGCGAGTGTGAATCAATTGTTGCATGGCACCGTTTTTCATGACAATTCTGAAATCTGACATCAATGCGATGCAAGGATCATGAGTAACGAAGACAAAGATTTTTTTATACTTTTTCAGTAATTCGAGCGCTTTTGTACGATGGATACCTGCATTTTCTATTTCGTCCAGTAATATGATGGGGGAGTTACCTATTACAACAGCATCGGCAATTAATAATGAGCGGGTTTGACCACCTGATAATCCCGTCATTGCAATATCCTTCATGATTGCCTCCCCGGTAAGTTTATTAGCAAAATCCAGCGTCTCAGTAATAATCGATCCGACATCATGTGCTCCCCTCACCCTGGCATGAATTGTAAGGAATTCTTCTACCGGAAGATCACTCAGAAAATTCGTATGTTGAGAGATCAATGCAATAGGATGATCCGAAGGATCAAAAGAGAAATCTTCCGGCAGTGGTTCGTCATTGATGGAAACCCGCCTGCCGGACGGAGTATTATTATTAGCAAAAAGTTCAATATCATTGATCAGCGTTGTTTTTCCACAGCCCGTTGGCCCGACAATACTGACTATGTCACCGACTTCCATACTGAATTCTTTAACTTTCTCTGCTGAGCCATCCTTACCATAGCCACCAAACAGGGTAATTTTTTGAACATTCATATGATCAGAATTTTTTACAAATTTATACACTATGTTCATCGTTTTAGTGTACATTTGCACCAAACATTCAATACCGGTATCTTAACTTTTCTATACTCAAGTATCAAAAAAAATGGAATCAGTCGAAAACGCATACATCTTGTTCAGTTGCGACCATTGTTTTTTAAATAGATTTGCCAGTGCATATTTAAATGAGGAAGATCGCAAGCATATTTGCGATAATGCAAATCAATTACATTTTAACAAAGGAGAGATGATTCTAAAGCAGGGGGCAACTTCCACCAGCATCGGTTTTCTGCATAAAGGGATTGTAAAATTCACCTATCAGAGGGATGCGAAAAAGATTTATATCATGACTGTGGTTTCCGGGCCAAAAATTATAGGACAGGCTAATCTGTTTTTCAAAGAAAAGAATATCTTTTCCATTGTTGCGGTTGAGGACTGTGATATCTGTTTTTTAGACAGCCGGAAAGTTCTTGGTGAGCTTGAACATCATGGAAAATTTTTATTATCATTGGTTGAACGGTCTTCTGATATGTTTCAGTCTTCAATTTTCAATTTTATCAGTCTTGCACATAACCATGTGCATGGCCGGATTGCAGATATCCTGATTTTTTTATGGGAGAATGTTTACAGGAATTCGGAATATGAATTTACGTTAACAAGAAAGGAGATATCGGAATTTGCAGCCCGTTCCCATGAAAATGTCATATCTGTACTATCCACATATAATAAGGAAGGGTTGATCGGTTTTGAAGGAAGAAAGATTATCATCAAAGATTTGAACAAATTAAAGGAAATCAGTAAAATAGGATAATTGATTTACCATGCTCTCACAAAAAACAAGGTATGCAATGGTTGCACTGACAAGGCTTGCCCGGGAATATGGGAAAGGGGCCATGCTGATCAGTGAACTTGCGAAAAGCGAAAGGATTCCCCAGCGGTTCCTTGAAAACATTCTGCTTGAATTAAAGAAAGTCGGTATCCTGGGGAGTAAACTTGGGAAAACGGGCGGCTATTATTTACTCCGGCACCCTAAGGATGTAAACCTGGCAGAAGTTGTAAGACAATTTGAAGGACCAATTGCATTACTTTATTGTGTATCGGAGAAAGCTTACCGGTCATGTGAGTTTTGCAAGGATGAGGCCACCTGTAACATCCGGAAGGTGTTTAAGGAAATCAGGGATACTACTTTTGAGAAGTTAGAAAAAGCCACGCTTGAATCGTTGATCTCGTGAAAGACTAAATGGCAAAATGGAAAAAATCATTACATTCTTTGCACCGTAATGTCCTGACTTGACATTTGACCCACGTTATAAGTTCCTATTCCTGATTATTTATAAATATTTGTTGCCTGCAGGTATTTTGCTTTGGCTATCTGGTAATTACATTTTGCTTCCGTAAGACTGTTCAGAGCACCCTGATAGACCGACTGTGCTTCAAGAAGATCGGACATGCCGTTAATGCCTGCGTCGTAATTGTCCCTGGTGACCTTCAGGTTTTCTCTTGCCTGTTCCACTGATTTTTCAGCATTTCCTATAGAAAAGAAATTTTGATTCAGCTCGTTTTGTGCCTGAGTAATCTGCAGGGAAAGCAATTCTGACGTTTCGTTAAGTTTATTATTGGCATTATCGATTCTTGCCTTGCTCTGTTTAATTTTATATGCCCCACCCCACCAGTCACTTATGGGTATATTCAGGGTGCCAAAGGCTATTCCCATTTCAGTGGTTTTATCCATAACATCGGTATAGACCCCGGCTACCCCTACAGCCACCTGGGGAAGGTACTCTCCCAAGACCATCTTTTTCTGCAGTTCCTCTGCCTTTACAGCTTTTTCAAGGATTTTATATTCATCCCTGTTTTTTACCGCCTCATCCGGATTGACAAAAAGTGTTGCAGGATTGATGATAACAGGAATTGAATCATTCAGCACGAGGGTACTGTCATAAGATATTCCTATATGCTGACACAATGCTTTTTTGCTTAGCGCAATACCATCAGTCAGTTTTAATCTGTTCACTTCCAGTTCGTTTTGTTTCAGCTGGACTTTCAGAAGGTCAGTCCTCTGAACCAAACCAGCCTTCAGAGTGACAGATACGTCATGGTTCAGATTATCCAGTAGTTTCCGGTAGCTGTCAAGTGTTACAAGTTTTTCATTCAGTGCTATGATATTCCAGTAAAGTTCCTCCGTTTTGACCAATACTTCCGTTTCTGTCATTGACTTCTTCTCGCGGCTGATCTCATAACCGGTACTGGCCAATTTATTGCCATTGTATATTCTGCCTCCTGTGAATACTGGTTGCATAGCCATAGTATAACCGAAGTTCAAATAATCAATCAAGTTAAGTGTCATCCCGGGGAAGTAAGCAAACTGGGTGGCAGATCCCAAATTGGCCGGATTACCATCGTAAACAGGAAGATTCATCTGGGGGATTGTACTCTTGATCAGGTAATCACTCATTCTGACTGCACTAAAGCCTGCAGTTACTTTAGGAAAATATCCGGTGAAAGCGTTTTTCTTCACTTCTTCTGATTGCAGAACTTCGCTGGATGCTTCTTTAATACTGTAATTGTTCCGGATTGCCAGGGTTTTGCATGTTTCAAGATTTAATCCTATCTGCACTTTCCCCTCCGGTGCAGACAGCCTCTTGTACTGGTCAGCAGAGTTTGACTGCGCGCAGAGTACGGCCGGATATAACAGGAGAATATATATCAGTTTTTTCATCTTTTTTTATCATTGAGTTTCCAGTAGAGAACAGGGAGGATGGTAATTGTCATAAGAAGCAGGCAAAGCCCCCCTGCAAATATAACTATGCCAACAGGAGCCCAGAACGAACTTCCTTCGATGATCATGGGCACAACCCCGACAGATGCTGCAGCCGAAGTTAAAAAGATGGGTATCATCCTTCGCTTGCCGGCATCGTAAGCGGCATCTTTTGCCGCCCAGCCGTCGACTCTAAGCCGCTGCTCGGCATGCTGGAACATCAGGATCGCGTTCCTTACTGTCAGACCAAATAAACCAATTATCCCCAACGCTGCGGTAATTCCAACCGTCAAATTCGAGATCCAGAGACCGAACACCGCACCAAACATGAACAATATCAAGGTAAATAATGAAATAAACGTCAGTCTGAATTTCCCGTAGGTGAATAAAAAGAAAAAGAAAATAATGACAAATGCTGCGATAATGCCGTAGATAATAGTCCTCAGGTTTTCATTGTCATATTCCGGTTCACCTCCGATCTGGTATGTTACACCTTTAGGCAGGCCAGGTACTATTTCTTTGGCTATTACTTCCCGGATAGCCGAGAGTGGTTTTGAATCTATCACTCCGCGTTTCGTGTCGGCAGTCACCGTAATGGTACGCACACCGTTCCGGTGTACTATGGTGTTTTCACACCACACAGGCGTAACCGTTGCAATCTGGCGCAGAGGTATGCTAAGGGTCGGTATAAACGTTGAAACGTAAGTTCCCGAAAGGTCTTCCAAAGTTGCCTTGCCATGTTTTTCGCCGGTTTTCAGAACGATCGGAATATTGTCATTATTCTCGCTCACGGAGCCCATCGTTAATCCGTCTGTTATCAACGCAATGTTCGCCGAGATAATGGCGCGTGAAGCGCCCACCTGCGATGAAGCGACCGGGTCAAGGGCTACATCCATCACCGGGAGCAGTTGTCCCCAATCGGTATGGATATTCGTCAGTTCGGGTCTTTCCCTCATTTTCGCCATCAAAATATCTGCAGCCTTTTTCAGCTCTTCTGCATCATCACCATAGAAACGGAATTCAAACGAAGGAAGATGCTGAAAGTCGATCTGCTTGAATTTTATATACGCATTGGGGAAATGGTGGGCATAAAGATTTGCATACTTATCCAGCACAGCTTCGGTCTCATCAGGGGAACCCGTATTGACAATAAATTGGGCAAAGTTGTCGGCAGGCATGTGAGGCGCATAAGCAATATGAAACCGGGGTGAGGACATGCCCGTAAACTGGGTGATGGATCTGACTCGTTTATCTTTTGCGAGTATCATCCTCATTGAATCGGCTACTCTTGATGTCTGTACCAGCGGGGTTCCATCGGGCAGATTGATCTCAACTGCAAATTGATCGCGTTCTGCAACAGGATTCATCCTGAATTTGATATGAGGCATAATAAACAGCGTGGCCACTATTGAAATAACACCAATTGATACTGTAAGCCAGGGATGACGAAAATTCCAATCAAGCAGTTTTACATAAACATCGTGGACTTTTTCCGTAAGTCTCTTTTTTTCCGGCTCATCTGAATTCTTCCCGGATGGTTTGATTAGAGCAACTTCGAGAATGGGTACTAAAGTCACAGCCAGAATTAGCGATATCATCAAATTTATAGTAAAAGTAAAGGGGAAGAAATGAATAAATTCGACCATCTGGCCTGTAAACAGTATTAACAGCGGGTAGAAAATAAGACAGATGCATGTTGTTGCAAGAAACATGGGCATAAAATACTTATGGGCGCTTTCAAGTGCAGCATCCCAGGGTGTAAACCCGTTTTTGAGGTAATAAATATATCCATCTATAATAACTATTGAATTATCCACCGTCATTCCAAGAACCACTATCAGCGCTGCAAAAGTCACTGTATTCAATGGTATTCCGAACAGGTACATTATTCCGACCGATATGAAGGTATTTAACGGGATAACAATGGCGGCTACCAATGCCGAGCGTAACGGGAAGAGTATAATTACTACAAGGATGACCACTACTATGGCCATGAACAGATCGCGAAGGAATGAAAATACAGAGCCACTGACAACATCTGCCTGGTTGGTAATACAGTCCACCGTAACGTCCTGTGGAAGGCCGGTTTGTTTAAATCCGGAGATTATATTTTTGACATCTTTGCCAAACTTCATAATATTGAAGCCCTCTCTCATCTCGATAGAAAGCACGAGGCAACGATTGCCGTTATACGTTATATATTTATTCCCGTCGGGATACTCCCTGTAACACCTCTGCCACATCCCTTACACGTATCATGTTCCCGCCGCCATCGCTGAATAAGATCTGATCTTCGACTTCCTTAACACCGGAGTAGCTGGGGGCCAGATGAACAGGAACAACGGCATCATCGTTCTTTATAGTGCCCCCCGGGGCAATCGATTGGGCAAAAAACTGAGCTGTCAGTATTTTGTCGCTGATCCCGTATGACGACAGCCTATCACGATTGACGGACACCGTTATCTGTTCTTTCTGTTCCCCGTAGAATCTTATATTGGAAACCGATTCGATACGACGCAAGCGGTCAGACAATTCGTCGGCGTATTCCTTAAGTTCTTTATACGAACGTTTTTCTGATCCTATTGCCAGCAACAATGCAGAGGTATCGCCAAAATCGTCCTGGGCCACGAGCGCCAAAACACCCTGAGGCAGTGACATTTTCAGGATTGCGAGCCCATGTTTGATTTTCGACCATACTTCGTCTTTATTCTTTACATTGTCGTTGAGTTCGACCATGGCATAACAGATCCCGTTCTGCGAAGTGGTCGTTGTATAGCTACGTTTCACTTCGGGATAACTGAACAGGAACTTCTCAAGGGGTTCGGCGAGCTGTTTTTCAACCTCTGCGGAAGTTGCACCCGGATAAACACCAATAATGATTCCCTGCCGGATCGTGTATCCCGGAAATTCCTGTTTGGGCATAATCACCATTGCGATTACGCCTAAAGCAACCAACAGACCTGTAAGCAGGAAAACAATGGCGGGATGCCTCATCGCCCACTCAATGATACTATACTTTCGTTTCATTTTACGTTGATTTTACCGTCTTCGCTGACTTTCTGGTAACCTTCCGTTATAATACGGTCGCCGGCCGAAAGCCCGCTTGTCACGACTACACGATTCCCTTTCGTCCCACCGGTTGTTATAACTACCCGTTTCGCCATCCCCTTGTCATCGGTCCAAACAAACCTCTGTCCGCCGGACATCGTTTGCACCACATTGATGGGTACGGTGATCTCTGGGGACACGCTGCCGGCACTGATCCTGACTTTGCAGACCATACCCGGCAATAGTTCCCGCTTCGGGTTAGCAATGGTAATATGTGCAGGATAGGTATGCGAAATCATATTTGCCGACACGCTTTTTTCAATCCCGGTTCCGTGAAATACCTTGTCACCAATCGCTTCAACTGTTATTTCCGAACTGCAATCAGCGGGAATCAGGGATATTTCGCTCTCAGGTACTGAAATGTCTGCTTTGACGGAACTGATGTCCAAGATTGTCAGTATTGTTTTTCCGACAATGGCATTTTCACCGGTTTCGGCCATTTTTTTGCCGACCACACCACTGATCGGAGAATACAGGGTGCAATTATTCAGATTCTTCTTCGCAATATTATACGATGATTGTGCCTGCTGAAGTTTGGTTTCGATGTCGACCATCTGTACCTCCGGCAGGCTTCCCTTGTCATATATGGATTTTAGGCGGTTGTAACCGTCCTGCGCCTGCTTCAGGGTGGCTTCGGTGGCATCAAGCAATCCCTGTGACGTAGTAGGATCGAGTTTGGCGAGCAGTTGCCCGGCCGTTACAAAATCGCCTTCCGAAACGTAAATTTTCTCAATGGTACCTATCGTTGGGAAACCAAGCGCCGTAGAAGACTTTTCTTCTATATTGCCGACATAATCGAGTGCGCCTGCGTCATTTGATCCCGCCACCGTTTCGGTTATTACGTTCACGGCATCATCGTTCTTTTGGGGCTGTGTTTCGTTCCTGCAGCCATACAATACGGCGATTGACAGTACAAGTGCTGTCGCAGTTGATATATAAAAAATGTTTTTCATTAACATAAAGTTGGATTTATCAATTTTTAGCATTCTCCAAAAGTTTCCCTAACCGCAAAGGCGCTTAAGTTTTTCGAGGTGACTCAATTTTCAGAGTGCAAAATTCGCTAATCAGATTATAGTAAAAAGTTCTATTGAACTGAAGTATTGTTCTATTAGTCGGGAAATATGGACTTTTACATTATTTATTATTTAATAATTATTATATTTGTCGTATTATTAGTTTCTATTCAATTATGGAAGACAAAAGTCTGAACACTTTTTCACTGGAATCATTGGGTAAAATGGATTTAGTGCCTGAAGAGAGTTTACAATCATTTTACCATGGTTGTTTTTTTACACGCGTTGATTCGCTCCTGGACGAAAAAATCAATATTTTGAGAGATCCATGCAGGATCAATGCATATATTGCTTTACTGTGCACTGAAGGAAGCGTTGAGATCAACTCTAACCTTAAACACTATAAGATCGAAAAAAACATGCTGTATGTGAGCATGCCCAAGGACATCATTCAACTTTGCGATTGGAACGGATGTAAATTATATGTTACTTCCTTTAACGATGATTTCTTCCGTAACACAACCAATGATTACAACACTTTGTTATCCGTGTTTATCGGGATCCAGAAACATCCCTGCGTTCAGCTTACCCGGCAGGAAGCAAACTGTATTGAAGAAACATTCTTATCGCTGATGAACGATCTTAAGACATTCGAAGGAAAGAATTATTATAACGAGATAGCAATGAGTTACTTCAATCTAGTCACTTACAAAGCCTGTTCCTTCATCACTCATTACCTGGAACTTCAGCCCGAAGATGGCGAAACGGGTAACAAACGCAGTGAGGAATATTTCAATAAATTCATGACGCTGCTCAACCAGTATTTCAAGCGTGAACGCACAATCGAGTTTTATGCCTCAAAACTGTTCATCACGCCCAAGTATATGACTTCTTTGATCAGGAAAACAAGCGGCAAATCTGCCATGGAGTGGATTAACGAATATGTTGTTATGGAAGCAAAGCATTTGCTGCGACATTCCGGCATGAGTATCCAAGGTATTTCGGAATACCTGAATTTTTCAAATCAATCTTTTTTCGCACAGTATTTTAAAAGGTTTACGAGATGTTCTCCTTCGGAATACAGGACACGACCGATATGACTCAAGTACAAAATGTAAAGTCCAAAAGATTCTGGCGATCAGATAATTCGATCTGTGAGTTTTAGGATTTTATCACATTTTGACTTTTGAGTAATCGTAGAATTGCAGTTGCACAATGACACTTTTAGAAGGCACTTTGATCTCGGCAAAGTTCATATA
Source organism: uncultured Bacteroidales bacterium (assembly GCA_963785325.1). Lineage (GTDB taxonomy): Bacteria > Bacteroidota > Bacteroidia > Bacteroidales > FEN-979 > FEN-979. Next base: position 16,938 of record CAWAVC010000030.1, read on the forward strand.
TTGCAAACCCGGATTGATATATTTGTAAGTCGCCGTAAATTCAACCTGGTATCCTTCAAAGGTTGTCAAAAGGGAAGCCTTTGTGACTGCTTTATTGCGCAAATCTAACCACCATTGAAGTTTATCTCCTTTAATAATGACATCTTTACCATTAACAAGAACCTGGTCATTGGGATCAGGAAAGCCAATTATTGCATTGGAAAAAAAGACACTTCCCAGCTTTTTATCGCTCAGTGCGTACTTTTCGAGAAAGACACGAAGGTCGTTTAAAAAGGCTACCAATTTGGTTTTCTGTTCCTGCGCTATCTCATGAATAAGGAATGTTGAAGGCAGCGCTGCCTCCTGATTATTAATAATTTTTTCCTGAAGTTTCCCATCGGGTCCATAATGGCATGCTTCGATCTGTATAGACACGACTTTCCCATCTCTGATAACATCCGTCCTGTAATACCATGAATAATCTTTAACGATTTCATCACTTTTATCCTTTGACAGATAAAATTGTTTTTCAAGTTCCTTTGGATCAATTTTGGATTGTTGTCCGCTTACCGTGAAGACCATAAAGTACAGGACCACACCTGCGCAATAAATTAAGGATCTAACGTTTTTCATTTTTTCAGGTTTTGGCATATCGTCATATCAATTTATTCTGTTTTAAGACATCACTCCTGACTGAATATTTCATCCTGATTAATTCTTCTTTGCAAAGTAAATTAACCAATCAAAGATAGTGAAAAAATCGTGACGCATGACGCGAAGAATGGTTATAGGAGTTCGGCATTGGGTATTGGTTATTAGGTGTTTGGGTTTATTTTTTTACACTTTGCATTATACACATCGCACATGCTCCTGAGCCTCACAGCAAAGATGTTTGAGCCGCAGAGAAAAACTTCCCTGGAGTATTATATCTAACTTTGCAGTCAGAATAAAAGAATTTCAGAGATGAATAAAAAGATTTTAGTGATTTCTTCCAGTCCACGGAGAGGCGGAAATTCAGATTTGCTTTGCGACCGGTTTATATCCGGATCGCAGGAAGCCGGGCATCAGGCAGAAAAGATTTTTCTTAAAGATAAGAAGATCAATTACTGTATCGGATGCGGAAACTGTATTGTTGCAGGCAAACGCTGTTCCCAGAAAGACGACATGGCTGAGATCCTTGATAAAATGATATCATCCGACGTTATTGTAATGGCAACCCCGGTATATTTCTACACCATGAGCGGCCAGTTGAAGACCTTTATTGACAGAACCTGTGCCCGGTATACTGAAATCAATAATAAAGAGTTTTATTTCATTGTCACGGCAGCCAACAGCAGTCATAAGGCAATGGAAAGAACCCTGGAAGGGATCCGGGGGTTTACTTATTGCCTTAACGGGGCAAAGGAAAAAGGGATAATCTATGGAACAGGAGTCTTGAAGACAGGAGAGATCAAAGGCAGTAAAGCTATGGATCAGGCTTATGAGACGGGAAAAGCAATCTGACCAAGAATTTCTATAAGATTCAGCAATATGGAACATGATGAATCAAAGGTAATACGGCTACTCTTCCACGAGTCAAAAAAGTAGTGAGTAGTGATTGGCGACGTTATCAGATAAAAATTAACAACATCTAAAGAATGAAAGACATGCAAAAACGGAAATGGAGAAGGGAGTGTCCAACCTTATTTTCGGAAGAAAAAGTTTTGCAGGTTCTAACATTGGCGGCATTGCGGAAACCCAGGAGATGCTGGATTTCTGTGCCAAACATAATATCACAGCCGATATTGAATTAATCAATATTCAGCAGATCAACGAGGCATTTGAACGGTTGCAGAAAGGAGATGTGAAATACAGGTTCGTTGTGGATATGAACTCCCTATAAAGTGTGAAGTCTGAAATATAAAGTAATTATCTGCCAGATCAGAAGTACAAAGAGTTTAACGATTTAAGATTTTCTATTGCATCGGGAACATATTTGAGAACATTTCCCACAATTGGGCAATCTTTCACTTTGTCACAATCAGCACAGGTTTGAAATCCTTTCGATTGTACACATTTCCTTATTTCACAACGTTCACAATGTGCAAATTTAACTCCAGGTTCTCTGCAACCCATACAATTTATCATTTCAGATGAAATGCCAGGTATATTATATTGTACTCTCCATTTCTCTGCTGTTTTGGCCCTCAATTCATTGTCATTGGCTACTGTAGCTATTCTTGCATCGCAAGTAGCACAATCTAATCCACAACATGCTATAAGTTTTTCCATATTCAATCAATTTTAGGTTCATCACAAAGATGCGTACCTGAGTTAATCAATTAAAAATGAATAAAATAACATATTTTGTTGTAAAAATTGTGAAATGGGAAATAACCTATGAAAGCCTTGTAGGATAAGCGTTATTCTCATTTCACAATTCACTTTAAAAATTGATTTTTTACACATTTTAACATTTTTCAGAATACCCATCAATAAATTCATTTACAAACAGATAAGAACATCAGGTACGCATTATTGCGAAGAACCCAATTTTAAATATTAATAGTGTTACTTCTGCAGGTCCCTACCATAATCAGACCATGTAAAATTAAAGAAATTCAGCAAATAGGGAATCTCAAGAGATAAAAACATTAATTTTGAATTGTACAAAAAATAAGCAGGCTTAAACTATTATCGGGTTTTCTGTTTTTTGATGAAAGAATCTGGTCAAATCTGAGAATATTTATCTTTAATGACATTTTCACCAATATTATAGTACTTTTGTTAAAGTATGGCTGACGATAAACGAAATAGCAGTTCAGGATTCTTTATACTCCTTTTAATGATTATCTTTTTATCTTTTTTTCAAAAAGAAAAAGATAAGAATAGCGGAATAGTCACATCTATTATTTCCATTTCAAACAATTCCAACCTTCAGGCAATTATCGGCCCTACAATTTCAACGCCTGAATCAGGCTTTCACCCGATTAACACCAATAATGCGAAAGTTGCATGCCTGGATTGCTGTTCAAATAGAGAATTCATTTTCCACAATCTTATATCCAGTTATTTCCACTCTTCTCAGGATAAATTACTTTTTAACAATCCAGTCATCGGTTTAATTTTCCCTCAAAAAGTTCCAGACCAGGGAAAGGAAGATAATATCCCTTCAATTACTTAGTTACATCTATTTTTATTTTTAACCATTGTATGAGAATACATGGTTTAATTACTGTATTCATTGAATATAAATAAATGATTATGAAAACATTAAAATATATTTTAATGGGAATAATATTAATCGCAATCATTCCCTTTTGCAATTCACAAATTCCGATAAAAAACAAACAAGTCATCACATTGCAAAGTGTACCTGAGAATGCTTCAAATAAGCTTCTATCCGAGTCGAAAGAGATCTTATTGCGAAGATTGACACTTATAGGTCTCCGGGATGTTCAGATTACTCAGAATGATAAAAAATCCGAACTGGTCATAATAGTCGGGGATACAATTTCCAAAGAGACTCTTTCGGAAATACTGCTGATTCAGGGACATCTTAATTTTTATGAAACCATGAACAGCCAGGAAATTCTGAAATCTTTAGAGAAACAGACAACAGATTGTATCAAGGATGCCTTCACATTATTGCACCTTAAGGATACAATCCATCCGGGACCAAAGTCTATTCTGGGAATTGCAGAAAGTAAGGACACAATTTCCATCAATTCGTGTTTGACCTCTATGACTGTAAAAGAACTGCTTCCAAAACAATTAAGATTGCTCTGGTCTCCTACCCGGCAGGTGATAAATTTTATAACCTTTATTGTATTTCAACTGCAGGTAAAACTTTAAATGAGCAAGATATATTGGAAGCGCATGCAGATATTGAGAACCCTGAACTCCCCACATTGTGTGTAACATTTAAGGAAAATGCGAGGAAGTCATGGGAAAACACAACAATCAGAAATTTGAATAAACCTGTTGCCTTTGCCATTGACAACAAAGTGTATTCTGCTCCACGAATTATGGATAAAATTTCTTCCGGTAAGATTTCATTGACCGGAGGTGGTTTTTCGAAGACTGAAGTCAGAAAATTAGTTGCCATCATTTCAAGCGGAATATTACCCTTGAAATTTACCTCTACAAGTAATAATTAAAAAGGATGCTTCAAAAAAAATCCTCATCAATTCGGGTGGGGATTTTTTTCACAAGTATATTAATAAGGATTTAATTTTTTATCTCCGGCCGCAAGTTTTTCTGTTTCCGGTTGTCAAATAGGAAACGTTAATGTTCAACCAAAAACAACAACAATGAAAACAATGTTCAAAACAATGCTGCCGTTAGGCTTGCTACTTGTGTTTGCTTTATATGGGTACTCCCAGAACAACACAACAGTCACTGCAAAACAAACTAAAACCACTCAGACTGTCGCCAGTTCCGGGAAAGTCGTTAATAATAACACAGCCGGTATGTGTGATAATAAACGGAACTGTGTTAAAGGCAATGAAAATCATGGTTGTTGCGGACAAAGTAATTGTTGTGGCTCTGGAACCTCTAAGTGTTCTGCTTCCTGCAAAAGCAACGCCAATTGCAATGGCTGCAAGAACCATCAAAGTTGTGGGAATCAAAACAGTACCCCTGCCAAGACCACTGCCCCTAAAAAATAATAACGGTGCTTTAAAGGTCAGGCTGAATTTCATAAACAATTTAGTCTGACCTTTGTTTTTCTATCATCGCCAAAGAATGACTGATACAGAACTGATCCAGGGAATACTAAAACGTGATCGCCAGGCTTTTCAGTACCTGATTGATAAATATCAGAAAAGGGTGGTTAAAACAGCATATTACTTTACAGGCAAAATGGAAGATGCAGAGGACCTTTCACAGGAAATATTCATAGAGATCATGGATTCGGCGGCAACGTTCCGTCATTCAGCTTCTTTATCGACCTGGATCTACCGTATCACGGTCAACCGATCTCTGAACCTGATTAAAAGAAATAATCGAAGAGAAATATTTCACCGGATCGGGAACTTTCTCAACGAAGACAAGAACAGAAAAAACCAGATAATAGATCCTGTTACCGAAAATTCAACTACTGAGGATAATGAAACAAGAAAGCTGCTGAACCAAGCTATCGGGTCTCTCCCCGAAAATCAACGTATTGCATTTGTCCTCTGCAAATATGAAGATCTGCCCTACAGGGAGATCTGTGAAGTCATGAACTTAAGTTTATCATCGGTGGAATCACTAATACATCGTGCAAAAATCAATCTTCAGAATAAATTATCGGTTCACTTTCCCGAATTAAAAAGAACTGAATCATGAACTGCAATTTTATCAGAAACAATCTTTTCACAGTCATGGAAAACGGACTTCCGGAAGCTGAAATGACTAAAGTCAGTGAACATCTTGCTGAATGCACCACATGTTCTACATTGATAGCTTCCTTTTCTTCTATCATGGATGTGATTGAAAAGGACAGGAAAACGGAACTTAACCCTTTTCTTGCTACCAGGACACTTCAGAAAATAGAATCACACGGAACTACCGGTGGTCATGGATTTTTATTTCGCATTCCCAAAGTGCTTCAGCCTATTCTTGCCATGACCCTGGTTTTACTGGCTATTCTGACTGGGGTTTTTGCCGGTAGGCAGGGAAAAAATCTCAATCACAATTCGGCTTATGAGAGAAATTTAAATAAAATGAAATCAGACTTGTTCATTTCCGAATTGAATGACGAAGACAAAACAGTGAAATTATACAAATAATCTTCGAACCATGAATTATTTCAACAAATACAAGGTGGTGTTCTGGATCATGATCCTGATGATTGTGATAAATATTTCAGGCTTGACAAGTTTCTATTTTTATTACAGGGCCAACAAGACCACTGTCACCGATACGACAAGCTGCAATGCGACTTGCAGGTTTCTTGATGAACAACTGGCATTGAACACGGTTCAGTCTGAAAAGGTCTCTGAAATAAATAAGCAATTCAGGGAAAAGACTGAGCCTATAGTTGCTGAAATCAAAAATATCCGTACGGCCCTGCTTGGGGAGCTCACTTCGCAAAACCCGGACACCACCAGGCTGAACCAGTATACAGAAAAAATCGGGGAACTGCAGAAACAATTACAAAAGGAGGCTATTGTTCAGTTTCAGCAACTGAAACAAATATGCACTCCCGACCAATGTCTCAAATTATCGGCCATTTTTTCCGAGGTATACTGTTGCCAGAGAACGAATCAGGATAAGGTAAAAGGAACGCAACAACATGACAGCAAGAAAAAATGCTGTACAGACAGCGGAAATATACATTGAAATTCAGAACCTGATCATGGTTTGGCTGGCGGTAGTGAACCTGGCAGCCGGCATTGTGCTCGTTTTCTTTAAACAGATCAGGTGGAAAGATCTGTTTTACCTGTTAATTGTTGGTACCCTTGTTGAATTTGCTCTCGAACTTTCCCTCCTTGCTTCCGGCATCCGCTAAGAGCAACATCACTGGGATTTCAGAATGATGGCGATGAATGCTGCGATAGAGTTTAATTGCGGGATTATCAGCATGTGGTTGATGTGGAGGTTGTTCCGCAGGGTAATGAAAACTAAGCAGATCATGATTCGTTAAATTGATGAGTTAAATTTATCACCCAATTTAGCCAGTAGAGTTTCTGATTATTTTTTAAACCATTTTTGAATTCTGTTAGCAGCATTTTGTCTGAGATTGAAATAATAAAACGGGATATCACAGGTGTGATAAACTCCTTTTGGAAACCCCTGGGCCGAATCTATTGCATCTAGAATAGGTTGATAAATCGCAGGGAAGATACTTGCAGATCAGCACCCCTTTTGTTGTGTCGACACGGGCATCAGCACACTGAGGCACGGGTACAAATGTAAATGATGGTGGAAGTGGAAAAAGTGATCCCAGTCCTTCTTCCACTGTCGCCTGAGTCTGATCTTTCTTCCAGTTTATAGGATTTATAACGATGCCCACCATGCCATACAATACAGGATTCACTCCCGTAATATCCGGGGCTTCGGTATTCCATGAAATGATCACTCCTGTATCGTCAGGACCGTTGGCAAATTTCAGGTGTTTATTCTCATTAAGATACTCCTTAGTAATCGGAGAGCCGATTATGTATGCGGCAATCATTTTGGCATAAACCTGCGGATTATTTTTCAGATATCCTGACAACAGATTGGTAAGGATAGTGGCTCCTTGTGAATGACCGAGTAAGATAAACGGGCGGCCTTTGTTGAAGTGTTTGATATAGTAATCGAATGCTGCCGTTGCATCCATTGTTGGTATGCCTGCGATAACATTCCAACGATTGACCGGCGACGAGTTATTTTGCCTGTACAAGGGTGCGTAAATATTAGCTATGGTATCAAAAGCAGTAGCTTGCCGTGCAAACGCTTGTGGGGCCATCGTTAGCATGGATGAGTTGTCGATCGAGCAAATTACAGGCATAGTATCACTGTTTGACCAGGCAGTTGGATAAAGGTAAAAAATATCGACCTTGTAAACTGTTGCTGGTAATGACAGCCAATGTACAGATTGTGAATAATCAGTAGCTGATGAAACAGGGCTTGCATTGTTGTCATTTTTTTTGCATCCATTGATTATAATTAGGACCAATCCTATTGCTATGGATGAAAAAATCAGGGTTCTGATTTTTATTCTCATAAAGATATAATTTAACAATAATAAAGGTATTTGATTCCTGACAATTTATATCCAATTTTATAATGCGTGGGAGTAAGTGTTATAATTTTAAGGTTAAAAATTGTCGAAAGCTATTTTGTCAATGAAGGATTAATGAAACAATTAGGATATTGGACTTTTCATCTTTGGTTTTTTTAAGGGAAGAATAACCCTTAATAATAAAATAGTAATGGCTCCCGAAGGTTCGGCAGAATAAAGTTTGCATTGTTGGATTTCACGATTACAGACATGGTTCATCACTATATAATTGCAAGTTACAATAAAAAAGACAATAATAAGAAATATTTCCTTAAATCCGTAAAAATTATAAACAAAAGTTGCCATGAGCAATCATATTGATAATGAATTAGGAGCTAAAGTTAAGATGGTTAGTTTTTCTTTTAAGGATATGCTGCAACTTGGGCCCCTGCTCCCTGGCAATGTCAAATATTAAAATTAACAGGGTCATAAATAGGAACATGGTTCCATAGAACCCTGCCAGCAAAAAGATCCCATTCAATGGGCCCTCTTTCCACTCTTTCAGGAACAGCAGGCCAATCATGAGACTCCATCCAAGATAGGGGCCCAGATTTAAAAAATTAACAAGTTTTGCATCAATGCATTCATTACGCTGCCTGCTTTTGCCGGATTGCGATTTCTCTTTCTTAATTTTACAGACTGTAACATGTAATAAGATACACTATGAAACGATATTTTCTCAGCATGATGATGATCTTTGCCGGTTTTATAAGCCCTTGCCAGCAATGGAAGCCGGCGGGCGAAAGGATTAAAACAACATGGGCCGAAAAAGTTGATCCCTCAAATCCATTGCCTGAATATCCGCGCCCGATGCTTATGCGTGAACGATGGGAAAGTCTGAACGGACTTTGGGATTATGCCATCCTGCCAAAAGGGAACCCCGTACCCGGGAAATTTGATGGTAAGATTCTCGTCCCCTTCCCTGTCGAATCAAGCCTCTCGGGGGTGCAGAGGCCAGTCGGAGAAAAGAATGAACTGTGGTACTCGCGGTCGTTTACCATCCCTGCATCCTGGAAAAACAAACACATTATCCTGAACTTTGGTGCGGTAGACTGGAAAACCGACGTGTGGATAAACAACATAAAAACTGGCTCGCATAAGGGTGGGTATACTCCCTTCAGTTTCGACATCACAACTTTGCTGGTGTCGGGCAGTGAACAGAAAATCACCGTACGGGTATGGGATCCTGCTGATAATGGATCCCAGCCCAGGGGTAAACAGGTGACAAAACCCGGGGGTATATGGTACACCTCCGTGACAGGCATATGGCAAACTGTATGGCTAGAACCGGTAAACGAAGATCATATCACTGGCATCACATCGGTTCCCGATATCGACCAGGGTTCGGTTTCGATACTGGCTGATGTTAACCGGAGCATGACCGATGAAGTGATAGAAGTAAGAGTACTGGAAGAAGGTAAAGAAGTCGGCAGTGCAAAGGCACTCGCGGGGGAGGAGGCATTGGTGGGTATCTCTTCGGCCCGGCTGTGGAGTCCTGAATCGCCCTTTTTATATGATCTCGAGGTTACCCTGATGCAGAACGGGAAGCCGATTGAAACCGTGAAAAGCTACTTCGGGATGCGGAAAATATCCACCTGCAGGGATGCTTCGGGAATAGTAAGGATACAGCTCAACAACAGGAATTGTTTTCCTTTCGGCCTGCTCGATCAGGGCTGGTGGCCCGATGGCCTCTATACCGCCCCCACGGATGAAGCCTTGAGATCGGACATCGTCGTTACCAAAGAACTCGGCTTCAACCTAATCCGCAAGCACGTGAAGGTTGAACCCCAGCGGTGGTATTATCACTGCGACCGCGAGGGAATACTGGTTTGGCAGGATATGCCAAGCGGCGATGAGGGCCCCGAATGGCAAACTGATCATTACTTCGACGGGAAAGAAGCCGTAAGATCGCCCGGATCGGATGAGGAATACAGGGCCGAACTGAAAAATATGATCGATCTGTTGAAATCAAATCCATGTGTCATTGCCTGGGTCCCATTCAACGAATCGTGGGGACAGTTTAAAACCGTCGAGATTGTCCAATGGATAAAAAGTTACGATCCTTCCCGGCTGGTAAATCCTGCCAGCGGAGGAAATTTTTACCCGGTTGGGGATATTCTCGACGTTCATCATTATCCCGACCCCCAGATGACGCTTTATGATGGCAACAGGGCCACTGTGCTTGGTGAATTTGGCGGACTCGGCTTTGCCGTCGAAAACCATCTCTGGGATAAAGACCGCAACTGGGGCTATGTAAAATACAAGACCGCAGAGGAGGTGACGCAGGCATATCTTGACCTGACAGGGAAATTAAAAGAGCTGATAAAACGCGGGTTCTCAGCCGCCATTTATACCCAGACCACCGATGTCGAGAGCGAGGTTAACGGAATGATGACCTACGACCGGAAAGTGATCAAAATGGATATCACCAGGATCAGGAAGATGAACCGGGAGATTTGCAATTCAGTGTACTGAAGATCTTACAACTGATAAGCGTAGTATCTGAAATTGTCTATCGTTTAATAAGCCGGGATTCTATCCTGCTCATTACCTCATTCCTGTAATTTTTGCTTAGAGGAAGCCTCTGCGAACTCGTTATTACCTCGTTGCCGTCAATAGTCTGAATGGCTGAAATAGCGACGAGATAGGATTTATGTATCCTCACAAAGAGATGAGCAGGAAGCTGCTCTTCAATACCTGAGAAGGTAAGATAGGTAATATATTTTTTTTGCCGGGTATGGATGATGACATAGTTAGCCATAGCTTCAATGTATATCACATCGGCCATGGTAATTTTTTCAATCTTGCCGTTGCATTTTATGAAAAAGAAATCCTGGTTAATGCTTACTTCCTTATTTCTTGCATGAAGATAGTTTTGGGCTTTTTCCACAGCCTTAAGAAATCTTGGGAAAGAAATTGGTTTGAGCAGATAATCTACTACATCCAGCTCAAATCCTTCCAAAGCATATTCTGAGTATGCCGTGGTAAATATTATAAGCGGCGGAGTGGCAAGCGCTTTTACGAATTCTATCCCGGTAAGCTTGGGCATCTGTATATCAAGAAAGACCAGGTCTATTTTGTTCTTCTGCAGCAAACCTGCGGCCTCTGCTGCACTTTTGCATTGGGCAACCGCATTTAAATAATCTATTTGCCTGATATATTCCATTAAACCTTTACGGGCAATCGGTTCATCATCTACTACAAGACAATTAATCATCGTATTGGATTTTAAGGGTTGTTTCATAGGTGGTTTCATAACGCTTTCTGGTTATCGAATGTTTACCGGGATATAATAATGCCAGCCGCCGGTCAAGATTTTTCAGCCCGAGACCGGTTGAACTTCCTGATTGCTTAGTATTATCCAGCGGATTGTAAGTATTTACAACATCAACTACAAATTGAGAATCCTTTTCTTTATAGATGGTTATGTGCAGTTTGTTTTGTGTTGGATCTTTAAAATTCGAAAGATGTTTAAATGCATTTTCCACGAGTGGCAAGATGAGAAGCGGGGCAATTTTAAATGAGCCGATATCACCGGGTAGCTTCAACTGGAGATTTGTGCCGGCCTCCATCCTTAACTTCTGAACGGCAACATAATTTTCAATATAAGCAAGCTCCCTGGAAATATCGATCATATCGGTAGTGCATTCGTAAAGCTGGTAGCGAAGCATCTCTGAAAGTTTTTCCACTGAATTTCGTGCCTCGCTGTTTTCTTTCTGGATCTGAAAGTAAATAGTATTAAGGACATTAAAAAGAAAATGCGGGTTTATCTGTGCGCGCAGAAAGGCAAGTTCTGTTCTTACTTTCTCACTTTCTGCTTCCTGCAGTTGCTGTTCCATGTTAAACCGGTCAACAATAATCCGAATAGCACTGCTCACAGTGATAACAATACAATTGATAATAAAAAAGAATGAAAAAAGAAACTGGATAAAGACAATGTTCCTGAAAATGGATTTCCCGCTCAATTCATAATAGAATGCCCCGGCTAAAAAATAAGTCAGCACAGTGTTTACAAAGGCAGCTAGCAACAATACCCCTATAAACTTCCCGATAAGTTTGCGATACAGAAGCCTGGGCACAAACACTTTGGATGAAAAGTAAGCAGGAAGAGCCGTAAGTCCGGTAACAACTAGCGTTGCAATAAATTGCTGCAAAAAGGGTGTCTGGGGGTCATAAATAATGTACAACAAGAATAAGGTGAGGATGATCCACAACAGAAAATATATGCCGAAACCGGTAATTTTAATTTTCCTGTTCATTGACGCGTCAAATTTGACCACTGCAATTTACAGCAATTTCGTGCTGATTGCTTAAGACGCATCAAGAATATCAGGCATTTCATCATTCAATTCCTGCCTGTCGTGTAAAATCATTTTATCAGCACTTAAGAAGTAATTAAATTTACAATGATAATGTATCGCTTTTAGATAATATGGATACTTATAAATTTGTGTGGAATGAAGTGCATCAGAAACATAAAACAAAGAATCATTAAATCTTTTAAAAACCAAACTGACATGAAAAACAAAGGAATTTTGATTTACTCATTGATAATCATTGGGTTTTCTTTAATCTTTTTTACCGGTTGCAAGAAAGATAAAAGCAGCAGCAATCCGGTATCAGGCCCTACAGTGACCGACGCTGACGGTAATGTTTATCCTACCGTGGTTATCGGCACACAAACCTGGATGGCTGCGAATCTGAAAACCACGAAATACAATGATGGAACATCCATCCCCTTGGTAGCCACTGGCACAGCATGGTCGACCGATACAACAGGTGCTTATTGCTGGTATAACGATTATCAATCATTCTATGAGGTTCCCTATGGCGCATTGTACAATTGGTACGCTGTAAATACCGGTAAATTAGCTCCTACCGGCTGGCATGTGCCTACCGATGCAGAATGGGCCACATTAGTTACCTATTTGGGTGACAGTACCTCAGTTGGCGGCAAATTAAAGGAAGCCGGTACAAAGCATTGGTCGTCCCCAAATACCGGCGCCAGTAACAGCACCGGTTTCACGGCACTTCCCTCAGGTAGCTGCTATACTAATGGTTTTTTCTACTACAATGGTGAATATGGATGGATATGGAGTTCAACTGCAGCCTCATCCACAGATGCCTATCACGTGTATTTGGTCTATAACTCCAATGCTATATACAGAAAGGGTGGCGCTAAGGGTATAGGGTTTACAGTACGCTGTTTAAAAAATTAAATCCCTTAGATCCAATTGCATCCTGATCTGTCAGGATATCCATTCGGTACTATATCTGTCATTTTCGATAAATCTGAAAATCAATCTGTTTTCCTGTCATTAATAATCTTTCTTACCTTTACAGGTGTGAAGGGTGAAAGTTCAATAATTAAAATCGGAACTATGAACAGGCAGTATTTCAAAGATAAAATGTCATTTATCCTGCTATGTTCAGCTTTTTTGACTTTATTTTATCCTTTTGATTGTTATTCAAAAACGAATAAAATTGTCATGATCATTGCCAGTTCTAATTTCAGGGATGAAGAGTTTAAGGTACCAAAAGATATTTTTGAAAAAAACGGATATTCAGTAACAGTTGCATCCGGTTCGCTTTCTGAATCTGTTGGAATGCTGGGCATGAAAGTCAGGCCTGATATAACATTGGATAAAGTAAATGTTGATAAATTTGATGCTGTTGTATTTGTTGGAGGCAACGGTTCTGCAGAATATTTTACAAACGTACTGGCTCAAAAAATAGCTAAAGACGCTTTTGCAAAAGACAAAACTCTTGCTGCTATTTGTTTGGCTCCTAATATATTAGCAAATGCCGGACTTTTAAAATGTAAAAAAGCCACCTGCAATGATTCAGAAAATTTAATTAAACAGGGAGCTTACTATACAGGCAAACCCGTGGAACAGGATGGGAAAATAATTACAGGGATCGGGCCGGACGCATCGAAAGAGTTTGCGGAAACAATACTCCGATCGTGCAGGTAGCCTTAAAAATAATTTTATGTGCTCATTCCCTTTTGCTGCAAAGAATGTAGTGTAGCCAATTCCCCTTCTTTTATGATCTCTTTCGCCTTATAAAAATCAAAGGTACTGAACGATTCTTTTGAAATGTTAATCAATAAATCGGGTTGGTACTTTTCTAAAGTGAGTTCTGATATTTTCCGCATCATTGTACTTATACTACTGTTGACCAGATTGAAGATACTAATATCATCCTCTTTCTTTGCAGGAATTAAGTTGTTGAGTTTATCTTTAATCTGGTTTATATACTTTAATTGTTTCCTCACCATGACTGGTTCAATCTCATCCTTTTTCTTTTCATAAGGAATGGGAGAACTAACATTGACTACCACGAGCAAATCGCCATCATGTCTTTTGACCCGATTAACCGGAACAGGGTTCAGCAGCCCACCGTCAACATAATATTGTTTATCAATTTTCAGGGGTTGAAAAACAGTAGGTATGGATATTGATGCTCTGATGGCATCATAAAGGTTTCCTTTTATGAATACGGTTTCTGTTCCATTGATGATGTCGGTGGCTACTGCACAAAAAGGGATAGATAAATCTTCGATGTTGCTTTCGGGTACGATTTCTTTGATCCGTTCGATTACTCTTTTTCCTTTTACTATTCCTTTTTTACTGATCGTAAAATCAGTCAATCTCAGTACTTCCATGATATCAAGAGAACTGATCCATTCTTCAAATTGTTGAAGCCGGCCTGTGGCATAAATTCCTCCGACCAAAGCCCCCATAGAAGTGCCGGCTACGGAAGTAATATTAAACCCATTCTTTTTCAATACTTTGATCGCCCCAATGTGAGCACAACCACGGGCTCCTCCGGTGGATAATACTAAAGCAACATCTTTCCCCATAATCTTGATTTTTTACTTGTATGCAGAAGTTTGGCTACGATCATGTGACAATTTGTTCAACCCGTGAAATCTTTTAACCATATATATCTTCATTTAAAAGCCGGTTACAACAAACCTTGCCATTTTACCATTTTCTTTTTCAGGTCTATCGTCCGGCCATCGACCACGAAAGTGCCATCACCATTGGCATGAAAAGTCCGGCGTTCCTTTCGTTCCGGGGCAACCCAAACCTTAACTGCTTCTAAAATGAAAAAATTATGACTGCTTACCATTTTAGTATCCACTACCCGGCATTCGAGATTGGCTATACACTCTGCCACCAGAGGGGCCGCTACTTTTTCAGCTGCGACCGGTGTCAAACAGAATACATTAAACTTGTCAACGTCCCTGCCTGAACAATTGCCAATATCAACTACTTTGGATATAAGATCGACCGTTGGTATGGCGATCACACATTCCTTGGTCTTACGCAACACCTCGAAGCTGTAATTCCAGGGGCCGAGACTAAAACCAATAAGTGGCGGTTCAAACTCCAGCATCATATACCAGCTCATCGTCATGATGTTATTTCGTCCCTTACAGGCGGTTGTCACCATCACGACCGGACCCGGTTCAATCAAATGATAGGTCCTGGATAAAGAAAAATCTTTCATTATTCCTGGGTATTTAGGCTTTTATATATCCGGATGGGTTTCCGCGGATGGGTTTATACATGTCCAAGAACAGGATGGGGCTGGTAAAGTTCTTCCAACCGGGTGATTTCATCTTGAGTTAATTTTACAGTCAGGGCAGCAATGGCATCTTCTAAATGCCCCGGTTTGCTTGCTCCTACAATTGGAGCTGTAATGGCAGGCTTGCTCAGCATCCAGGCCAATGCAACCTGGGCATTTGGCAATTTTCTTTGAGTCGCAACTTCAGTCAGACGGTCTACTATGTCGAAATCCGAATCCGATTTATATAAACTTCTCCCGAATTCATCTGTCCTGGCGCGAATGGTTTCATTTCTTTCCTTTGTTCTTTTCCCGGTCAGGAGTCCCCGTGCCAATGGAGACCAAGGAATTACCGCAATTTTCTGATCCAGGCATAAAGGGATCATTTCCCGCTCTTCTTCACGATAGATCAGGTTATAATGGGGTTGCATGGAGACAAACCGTGTCCACCCATTAAGATCTGCCACATGTAATGCCTTCATAAATTGCCAGCTATACATGGATGATGCACCAATATAACGCGCCTTGCCTGCTTTCACAATATCATGAAGAGCATCCATTGTTTCTTCAACCGGCGTATTATAATCCCAGCGGTGTATCTGGTAAAGATCCACATAATCAGTCTTCAGTCGCCTGAGACTAGCATCAATAGAGCTCATAATGTGTTTACGGGAAAGGCCCCCGTCATTGGGAGCCTCGCTCATGGGGTTGAATACTTTGGTAGCTATCACCACATCATCACGCCGTGCAAAGTCTTTAAGCGCAGCGCCAACCATTTCTTCGCTGGCACCGAACGAGTAAACATCGGCAGTGTCAAAAAAATTAATTCCCAGTTCCAATGCCTTTTTGATGAACGGCCTGCTCTGTTCTTCATTTAATGCCCATTGCCACCGTTCTGTCGGTTTCCCGTAGGTCATGGTACCGAGGCATAACCTTGATACCTTCAATCCAGTATTTCCGAATCTTATGTATTCCATATGTCAGCTTTTTTTATTGTTTATTTTTTTTGTATGATAATTTAATTTCGTTACCGTCAAATTTAATATTTCCCGCTTCGTCATCTATCAAGAAATCCCGTTTCATTTCAACCGGCCCTAATTCATAACCAAATAATTTCAGTACCTGGTTTACCTTATCCATTCTCAGAGTTTTCTTTCCTTGTTCCATTTCCCTGACAAAGCGAAGACCTACGCCTGACTTTTGAGCAAGGTCAGGCTGGGTAATTCTAGTAAGCCGTCTTTTTTCTTTAACAAATTCCTTTAATTGCATAAAATATACCCTTTAGGGTACAAAGCTAACAAATCTTTCTTAAATTGCACCCCTTCGGGTATGTTTTTATAAAGTACTTTATTTTTCATTTCATTGCAATAAAACTATTCCACTTCGTCTGTAATATCATGGAAAAGAAGATTCAGAAAAAGTCGTTAGACCGGCTCTTCCGGAATGAGTACCAGAAGTTGATCAATTTTGTCAGGAAGAACCTTGATGATACCTATTTTGAAGCTTCGCCGGAAGATATCGTTCAGGATGTTGCAATAAGTTTGATCGAAAGACTTGATCTGGATGCACAGATTGAAAATTTGACTGGTTATATTTATCGATCGGTAAAGAATAAAATTATCGATTACCAGAAGAAAAAACGATGGAATGTATCCATAGAGAGCTTTACGAACGGGAAAAACGAAAATTATTTACTTAATACAGTGACAGATGAAACATCAACGGAAGAAAAGGATTATGCGAATATAGAGCCGGAATTACTGAAACAAGCTATTTCACAACTCAGGCCGGATGAACAAGCGATAGTCATTGCAACTGAGTTTGAACAGCAAACTTATGAAGACCTCTCCGAAGAATGGGATGTCCCGCTGGGTACACTGCTTTCACGTAAACACCGTGCCCTTTCAAAACTATATAAAATATTGTCAAACAATAAAAAATGAAAATCATGGAAACAAATGAAAATAAATATGAAAAAAGAAGCTGCTGTTGCAATAAGAAACACCGCACCGCCCGGATAATAATGTGTATTGTTGGATTCATAGCAATCTTATTCCTTTTCGGTGCAATCGTGATGTGGCTCTGGAACTGGCTTATGCCTTTAATTTTCCACCTTGGTGTAATTACGTACTGGCAGGCAGTCGGCCTGGCTATACTTGGCAGACTTTTATTCGGTTGCTCACATCATGGCTCCCATCACAATGGACAGCACAATTTTGGACCATGGAGGCACAGGCGTTACATAAATGATGTTAAAAATTGTAAAGATTTTTCTCATGGTTCAAAATGGAGCTATTATGATCAATATTGGAATGAAGAGGGGGAACAAGCATTCAATGACTATCTGAAGCGTAAAGTTGAAAACCAGGGAAAGGAATAATTCTTTCTAAAAAATAACTCTGAATTCCGATATCTATTTGTTGATGCAAAGAAGGGGGCAGATTGTCTCCTTCTTTATTATTTTTGGGAATTTCCGTTAGTTAAATTTTCCCTTTGACCGCAAAGTTGAAATATTCATGGATATTTATTATGAGACGATTATGCCAGGATTAATCCTGTTTATTTAAAAAAACCTTTGACATTGGGTATCCGGAATGGTCAAGAATTGAAAGTTATGAAGAAAGACAATAAATGATTATATTTGTATTATTGAAAGATAATGGTTCTGTCAGAAAATGAAGGTTGAAATGTAAATGCCATATAATTGCTTAATATGGGTAAAAAGACGATATGCGGCATTTAATTGATCTGTGATTTTACAAATATTAACGATTACAAAAAAAGGATAACAATGAAAAAGATTATCATTTACAGTTGGTTAATTTTTTTAACGACCACTTTGTTTGCTCAGGGCACAAAGACAATAATACTGAACCCACCTGATCTGACCAGGGGATTACCCGTTATGAAGTCTTTATCTGCAAGAGCGTCAGAGAAGGATTTTGATACTGCGACAATAAAACTTAAGGATTTGTCCGATTTATTATGGGCTGCGAATGGAATTAACCGCTCTGAAATAGGAAAACGGACAGCTCCTTCGGCACAAAACGCACAGGATATTGATATTTATGTTTTTATGAAAGCCGGCATCTATCTTTATGATGCAAAGAAACAATCACTTGAACCAGTGGTTAATGGTGATTACCGGAAACTTGTTGCTGATAAGCAGGAGAATTTTACCACTGCCCCGGTATTTTGTCTGTTAGTCTCAGATATTTCAAGATTCCGCTCTGGAAGTGATTCTTTAAAAATAGTATGGGCGGCATGTGATGCAGGAATTGTTTCACAAAATATTTCTATTTTTTGTGCATCTGTCGGGCTTGCTACAAGACCAAGGGCTTCTATGGACCAGCAAAAACTGAGGGAAATACTTAAGTTGAAGGATTCACAGCGTTTGATGTTAAACAATCCTGTATCTTATAAGAAAAAGTGACCCATTTCTGTTCTCATTTCATTCACGTCCTTGCAAATTACACTGCAGATGTGAAAAAAGAATGGAACTTCACAAGAATTGCTAACGATTATGATCCCTTAGCACAGCAGCTTGTTTAAAATCGAAACATGCTTTTTCGGTTTCACCCAAGTGCATGTATAGCTTACCCCGGTTTATCAGGGCTTCGGTATAATCTGGTTTGTACTTAATGGCAAGATCAAGGTTCATCTTGCAGGCAAAAAAATTATTCTCTGCAAAATAAACAAGTGCCCGCATGTGGTATGCATCAGGAACCGTCGGATCAATAGCGATGCAAATGTTGCAGTCGCGGATCGTTGCATCAAAATCGTTCAGATTGTATTCCGCAAATGCCCGATTAGCATACCAGATGGCCTGATGAGGGTTCCGTGTTAGTGCTGAATCGAGATCAGACTTTGCATTCTCGAACTTTTTCAGATTAAGGTAAGAATAGGCCCGATAGATATAAGATTGTTCATCGTTTCCGTTAAGTGCGATCGCATGTGAATAGTCCAGGACTGCTTTTTCGAATTTTTTTTGCTTATAGAGAAGATCCGCTCTTTTCCGGTAAAATTTGGAAATATAATGTATCTGTGGATTTTTCACTATTATATCCGACATCAGGCTGTAATCATTCTCCCAAATTTTAATCCGTCCTGTCGTGGTTATGAATAAAAAAGTAACGTAAACAGCTAAGAGAAGATATGGAACGAATTTGAAGTTTCCCGGAAAGTAATGTGTTATTACCCCTCTTTTTTTGAATAAAAGGCAAATAATGAAGGTCAGTCCTAAAAATGAAAAATAGGAATATCGATCAGCGATGATGACCTCCCGTACAGAAAAGACCGGCAGATTTATAAAAATAGTGATCAGAAAAAGGCTGATACCAAAAATGAAATAATTATTCTTCCTTATCTTCCATGTAATCCAGGCGATGAACATCAGGATCAAAGGCGAAAAATATATGACCCAGGAAAAGTGGTTGTCGATTTTCAGGGGAAAAGTATAGATTGCACAAAGTCCGACAGGAATAATGAATTTGAAAATGTAAATGATGATCGAATAACAGGAAAGGAAAAAAATGTCGGGGACAGAATAATTAACCAGTTTTCCATTAAAAAGGTTTGTTGCCGTTTCCGTGTTCGAGATGGCAATTAATCCGAATAAAGTACTCAAAAGGAAAAAAGGAATTTTTTCAACGATGATCTGACCATAAAAAGTACGTTTCCGGCAAGAGAAATAATCGAGTAAAATCATTACAAATGGAAGACTTATAGCCTGAACTTTACATAAAAGTGAAAGGAGGAAGCATCCCAGGGTCATCGCCAGGTACCGTTTCTTATAATCAGATTCAAGGAACCGTAAGTAACAAATTAGAGATAAAAGGAAGAAAAGGGTGTACATGCCTGTACTTCGCGCCGAGATCCAGGTTACAGCTTCGACATTCATCGGGTGAATTGCGAAGATTAGCGATATCGCCAGTGAAATATCACTGTTGCCTGTAATCTTACGGAAAAATTGATAAACAAGAAGAATATTCAGGAGGTGAAATCCAAGATTCACTATATGCATGGGAAGGGTGTTCAGGCCAGTAGTCGCATAATTGAGGGCAAAACTCAACACTGGTAAAGGCTGGAACATAAGCAGGTAATAACTTGAAAAGTAATTACGAATGCTTTTCCAGGAAAGATGAAGAATATCAGGATAATTAAAAAAGTAATCCACATCATCAAACGAAAGTACAGGGTAATGAAGTGAGATCGAATAAACCAGGGTTGTCAGGCCCAGGATGATCAAGAGGTATAGATATGAAAAGATCTCTTTACGGGATGAACCTATCGTCAGTATTTTTGTAGTCATCAGTTAGTTGCAAAAGGAGTCGTTAAACAGATTTAACCTGGTTAATAATGCGATAAATATGTTATACGGATACTTATCGGATTTCATATGTGAGTTTTGTCTTTTTTTGCTTATTGGTGCAAAACATAATCCCAATCCGATGAACATAGTAAAGGTATATAAAATATTTGATATCTTAATCTATGTTAAAGTTAAAGAAGACATTCATTGATGATGAAAAAAATTACTTTAAATTAATGGGCGATGATTGGATAAACCAGTCAAAAATATTTCCCCCCTCCTGATGCCTGATAAAAGTTTTGCAGATAGATTTTCACTATGTGCAGAGGACTATTTCTCGTTTGCCTCATTTCTAAAATGTCAGTAATTCAACGTCTTAATTTTGTACCAGTAAAAATAAACTGGCAAAACCATTAAAATTATGCAATCACCATTCAAACATTTTCTAAATAATCTCCGGCTACTGGCGATGGTTCTATTTTTTTTGTCAATCATACAAAATTGTATTGCAGAAAATCTACCAAAAGTCTGGGATTTGAAATCATGTATAGAATATGCCAAAAAAAATAATATCAACCTGAATACACTCAGGTTGACTGCTTCATCTGACAAACAAAATCTTTTACAATCTAAATACGCCAGATACCCAAATTTAAGCGGGACATTCGCAAAGGATGCATCCTTTAACAATAAAAGTCTCAGCAACACGAGCAGTTATGGAATAAGTTCTTCTATGATCCTATTTAACGGAAACTATTATAACAACGATATCAAGTCGAATGAACTTTCATGGCAGGCTGCGAACCTTGATGTGGCAACAGCCGAAAATGATATCACACTTCAGATCACACAGGCATATCTGAATATTTTATTAGCAAAAGAAAATATTGAATACGTGAAAGATTTGGTAGCAACGTCTGAATCTCAGGTGAAACAATGTGATGAAGAATTCAAATCCGGTACGGTTGCTCTTAAAGACTTGTTACAATTGCAATCAAACATGGCAAATGACAAATATACACTTGTCGAGGCTGAAAACACCAAACGTCAGAATCTCCTGGTGCTAAAAATTTTGCTGCAGTTACCTTCTGATACGACTTTTGAGATAGCGACCCCGACAAATCTGACCACTGATAGTTCAATATTCCCCCTGGATACTGTTCAACAAGTCGCATCGCAATCGATGCCGCAAATTAAAAGCAGCGCACTCCTGGTGAACAAACAAGCCATAGAATTGTCCAAAGCCAAAGCGGGCTATTGGCCAAGTTTGAGCTTGACCGGAAGTATAAATACAGGCTTTGCATCAACTAATTCGGACAAATATTTTTCTCAATTATCAGACAATTCAACTCCACAATTAGGGCTTCAGGTATCAATTCCAATTTATAGCCGTAAGACAAACAGCATAAATGTCGCGAAGTCAAAAATTTCGCTTGAACAGGCTAAACTCACATTTGACAACACGAAAACAGAACTGATGCAAACAATAGAAAAGCTTTTATTAATGTTAAAAATGCCCAAAGCCAGTTCACTGCAGCCGAAGAACAATTGAACTATGCAAAAGATCGTACAGAATTTCAGGTGAACAATTAAAAATCGGCGCCAACAACAATGTGGAATATCTTCAGCAGAAAAACCTTTACGTTCAAGCTTTACAGCAGTATATACAGGCAAAATATTCAAGGATGCTGTATCTGAAAATCTTTAATTTTTATAAAGGCATTCCGGTGACTGAGTAACTCTGACCGAATACTATTGACGAATATCCAACAACATAAAATAAAAATCAATTAACAATGAAGAGAATTAAAATAACAGGTATTGTAATTATCACGCTCCTTATTATAGCAGCAGTTTTCTGGTTTTTCAAATCCGGTAGCAAAAAAGAATCCGGCTGTTGTAATTACGGAAAGACCGCAAAGAGGCAATATTTCAAAAACAGTTATAACAACCGGAACTATACAACCTGTAAACACTGTATCTGTAGGGTCGCAGGTATCGGGCACTATTGTAAAGTTGTATGTCGATTACAACTCAGTAGTGAAGGCAGGAGAACTCCTGGCAGAATTGGATAAGACTTTATTTGTCGCTTCCCTCAATCAGGCAAATTCGAATTATGAACAGGTTAAGAGTCTGCTGACTTATCAAAAAGGCAATCTTGAACGTCAAAGCCAGCTTTACAATGTTGGGGCCATCAGCAAAGCCGATTACGAGAATGCCTTATATACATATAATTCCACGAAGGCACAGGCAGATGTGGCCTTAGCCCAGGTTCAGTCGGCGAAAAAAAATCTTGAACTCGCCAGTATTTATTCTCCGATCGATGGCACCATCCTCTCCAGAAGTGTAAGCGAAGGACAAACTGTAGCAGCCAGTTTCAGCACACCAACTATTTTCAGTATTGCTAATGATTTGAAGCAAATGCAGGTGGAAGCCTCAGTTGATGAAGCAGATATCGGTGGTATAGCAGAAAGCAATAAAGTAACATTTACCGTAGATGCTTTCCCCGATGATGTATTTTCAGGAATAATACAACAGGTGCGTCTGAATCCAACTGTGACAAACAATGTAGTGACCTATACCACGATCATTAAAACATCGAATGAAGATTTAAAACTTAAACCGGGTATGACCGCAAACATAACTATTTATACGAGTGAATCCACGAATGCGCTCTTAATTCCTGTTAAAGCAATAAAATTTTCACCTGACAGCACGGATAAAAACTACCAGATCCTTAGTTCTGACCGTAAACTTTTACCCAGTGAAAATTCAGTGTGGATTCATCAAAATAATCAACTTGTACAGAGGATTATAAAAATCGGATTAAATAACAATACCCAGGTTGAAGTACTTGAAGGATTGACTTTAAATGACGAAGTCGTTATAGGAACTCAGAACACTGACAACAATCCTGTTAATAGCCAGACTTCAAGCAGTCCGTTTATGCCTAAAAGACCGGGAGGTGATAAAAATAAAAAGAAATGATAATGAATAAGAATATTTTAGAAATACAAAACCTGAAACGTGAATTCATCATGGGTGAGGAAACAGTAAGAGCCCTGAGAGGAGTTTCTTTCTCCATCGCCTCAGGTGAATTTGTCACTATCATGGGAAGCAGCGGCTCGGGCAAAACCACCCTTCTTAACATCCTTGGATGCCTCGATAAACCCACAATGGGAAACTATTTCCTGGATGAAATCAATGTCAGCCAAATGGATAAGAATTCATTGGCTGAACTAAGAAATAAAAAAATTGGTTTTGTTTTTCAATCTTACAATCTTTTACCCCGTACATCAGCCCTGGAAAATGTGGAAATGCCTATGCTTTATAATAAGATGATCCCACCAAAAGAGCGGAAAGGAAAAGCCATGGAAGCTCTGAAAACTGTAAATCTTGAGAACAGGGCCAACCACATGCCAAATCAATTATCAGGAGGTCAGCAGCAAAGAGTCGCTATTGCAAGAGCATTGGTAAATGAACCTGTTATTATTCTGGCCGATGAAGCTACCGGAAATCTCGATACACGTTCCTCCTATGAGATAATAGCTCTTATGCAGGAGTTAAATGACCATGGAAAAACAATTGTTTTCGTCACACACGAACCAAATATTGCAGCACTAACCCACAGAACGATTTTTTTGAGCGATGGAAGAATTCAGAAAGATGCGATCAATACAGTTCAGCGTTCTGCACAAGAGTGTATTGCTACTTTACCCAATATGGATAATTTCTAACAACAGATCATGAAAATTCTTGATTTAATAAAAATAGCTTTAAAAGCGTTAAGGAAAAGTAAAACGCGGACTTTCTTAACCATGCTCGGTATTATCATAGGAGTCGCCGCAGTAATTACGATGATGGCAATCGGGCAAGGTTCAAAAGAAAGTATTCACTCTTCTCTTGCTGGAATGGGTTCAAACATGATCAATATCATGCCTGTGATGAATGAACCCGGGAGTGTACGCTTACAGGGCAGCAGTATGGAAACCCTGAAACAGGAAGATGCGGATGCAATCTGCAAGATTGAACTCTCCTAATATTAAAGGAGTTTCACCGATTATATCAACAAGCGGACAGGCAATTAATGGCGCAAATAACTGGCCCACAAATATGATTGGTGTGAGCCCTGATTATATGGCGATTCGTCAATTTAAACTTAAAAATGGGATTTCTTTCTCTGAATCAGATGTAAAGAGTTATACCAAGGTTTGTTTGCTAGGAAGTACCGTCGCTAAGAACTTATTTACTAATAGAGAAAATCCAATAGGAAGGATCATCCGTTTCAATAAGATCCCTTTCCAGGTAATTGGTCTGCTTTCATCCAAAGGACAGAGTAATTTCGGGCAGGATCAGGATGATATCATATTAGCACCCTACACGACCATACAAAAAAGGATCACAGCCACGCATTACCTGCAAGGTATTTATGTATCGGCATCATCTGAAGCCACAAGTGATGCGGCAACCCAAGAAATCAAGAATGTCATCAGGGAGAATCACCATTTAAAACCAACTGACGATAATGATTTCGAAGTTCGTACACAGGCCGAATTACTAAGCACCATCGGCTCAACAAGTACCATGCTGACTATTTTGCTGACTGCTATTGCAGGAATCTCATTGTTTATAGGCGGAATCGGTATTATGAACATAATGTACACTTCTGTTACCGAGAGAACCAGGGAAATCGGATTACGCATGTCGATCGGCGCAAAAGGACTTGATATCCTGATGCAATTTTTAATTGAAGCAATTATTATCAGTATCACCGGAGGTATGATTGGCGTTATATTGGGCATCAGCGCATCTAAACTGGTTTCCATATTATTACATTGGCCTATTCTCATATCTGAAATGTCAATTGTTATTTCGTTCTTAGTTTGCGGGATTACCGGAATCTTCTTTGGATATTACCCTGCTCTGAAGGCAGCACGACTCGATCCTATTGAAGCATTAAAATATGAATAGGGATAATCCTTATATTTGCAATAGAGATCAGATTATGAAAAAGATCAACCTTTCAAATAAGTGGGTACAGCTTTTCCTGAATGTACTCATCTGGAGTGTGGTTTTTGCTTTGCCTTATCTGACCGACAGCAGTCACGCTCATCCCATTCGACCTCCCAGCGATAATCATGAAGCAGAATTTTTTAAACTCAATCTGTATGGGTTTTTTTTCTGGGTTGCCTCTTTTTACCTGAATATTTACGTGCTAATGCCGAAACTTTTTTACCGGAAAAAGTATTGGATTTATGCCCTATCATTGGTATTGACATTCGGAACTGTAATGTTACTACACAGTCTTCTTTTTAAGTTTATTATCACTACAGCACCTTTTATTTTCCTGAACTCTGTTCGTTTCAACTTCCCCCGCATTTCTCCTGACTATTGCCGTAAGCTTGGCATATAAAATGACGGCCGATAAAATAAAGGCCGATAAGCTTCAGATGCAAAAAAACGAGGAAAACATGAAAACCGAGCTTGCCTTTCTGCGTTCACAGATCAGCCCGCATTTCATCATGAACGTTCTGAATAACATTGTGGCATTAAACCGTTTAAAGAGTGATGATCTGGAACCGACATTGATGAAACTTTCAGGCCTTATGCAGTATATGCTTTATGAGACGGATGAGGAAAAAGTACTGTTGAAAACAGAAGCCGAGTACTTACAAAGTTATATTGAATTGCAGGAACAACGTTTTGGAGCAAAAGTCAAAGTCAATCTGAATATTTCGCTGGCAAACGAATGGAATGAAATAGAGCCGATGTTGCTGATACCTTTTGTTGAGAACGCTTTTAAACACGGAATAGGAATGATAGAAGAACCCCGGATTGATATTGAGCTTAAATCGAATGAACAAAATGAATTGTTTTTCCGTGTATTGAATAAATACAACCCTGTCACCACTCAGATTAATGATAAAACCTCAGGAATCGGGCTCACGAATGTAAAGAGAAGATTGAATATTTTATATGGAAGCCAGCACCTGTTAATAATAAAGAAAGAAAATGACTGCTTTGAAGTACTTCTTACCATAAAACTGCATGAATGATACGTTGCATAGCTATCGACGATGAACCCCTTGCGTTAAAGTTATTGGAGGACAACATCAGCAAAGTTCCGTATCTTAAATTGGTTGACTGTTGCGACGATGCATTTGCAGCAATAAAAGTATTGCAGGAACAGGAAATTGATCTCGTTTTCATCGATATTCAAATGCCCGGGCTCACCGGATTACAATTTATTGAAAGTCTTGCTGTAAAGCCCATGGCCATTATCATTACTGCATATAAACAATATGCTCTGGATGGGTATACCCTGGATGTTGTCGATTATTTGCTTAAACCCGTTCCATTCGAGCGGTTTATGAAAGCCTGCAATAAAGCTCAGGAACTGTTTTTATTGAAGACCAAGAACCATTTTTCTTCCAATATGCCCGAATATATGTTTGTGAACGCGGGTTATAGTATGGTAAAGGTTTTGTTTAACGATATCGTTTACATTGAAGGACTGAGAGATTACATCAAGATCCATCTGAGAAATAATCCCAAGCCGGTTGTAGTCAGAATGGGAATAAAAGCTATGAAAGAAAAATTACCGGAAAAGTCTTTTGTGCAGATACATAAATCCTTCATTGTTGCTGTAAACTCTATAACTGCAATACGGAAAAACAGTATCTTTATCAATGACCTGGAACTATATATCGGCGAGACTTATAAAGATGAAGTTCAAAAGATTTTAAAAGGCATTAATAACTAATTTTTAACAATAACAGAAAATTATGAAACGCAGATCAACAGCCATATGGCAGGGAAACGGGATGGAGGGCAAAGGAAACCTTACTTCCACCAGCGGAGTGCTTAATAAAACTCCATATTCATTCGTAACGCGATTTAAGAACGAAGACGGCCTTTCCGGAACCAATCCGGAAGAACTGATCGCAGCCGCCCACAGTGGATGCTATGCCATGGCGCTAAGCTTTACACTTGCTGATGCAGGATTTGTTGCAACTGAGTTGAAAGTGGAAGCGGCTGTGAATATTGAACATATAACCGATCATTTCGAGATCACCAATATTCACCTCGACCTGAAAGGAAATGTACCCGGAATCACAGAAGAGAAGTTCATCGAGCTGGCCAACGCAGCAAAGATCAACTGTCCTGTTTCGAGAGCACTTAAGGCAGTGGAGATAACACTTTCGGCGAAACTGGTATAGCCACCCGGATTTGATCCATTTCCACCTTTGCCGGGTAAGTGCGGATTGAAAGAGTGATGTTCTTGTTGTTTAGTTATCGATATCTTTCTTGTTCCTACCACCCGTTGTAGTTTCGAATACCTGCACTTTACTGGCGCTTTCGATTGCTTTTATAGCAATGTCTTTGACCGTTTTTTCAGCGGTTTCACTTTTTTGGCTAAGTTGTTTGATGGAATTCTCAAGCTCTTTAACTTTAAGTTCAAGTGTTTGGATTGCCTGGTCTTTAAGCTTAATTTCCGTTTCTGTTTCTTTTAACAGAAGCTTTTTCTCGATTTCGAATTGTTGTAACAGTTTTTCAGAATTGTCTTTCACAGATTGCTTCAATGCTTTATCGAGTTCCTGAGGGAACCTGGCAACCTGATCACGGAGTTCTGAAAGTTCTTTTTCCCTTGCGACAATATTCTGTTCACGTTCATTCATTTCTTTTTCAAAGGAAGCTTTATTTTCAGCTACTTCACGTTCCATCATCTGTTTTTGTTGTTCATAGATATCTTGTTCCTTCTTTCGTTTAAGGTTGAGGTTATAGGCATACTCTTCTTCTTCACGTTTGCGTTCTTTTTCTTTTATTATCTTTTGCTCCTTTGTTTGTTTTTCAAGCTCTTCTTTTTCTTTTATCCATGCCTGACGTTGCGTTTCCATTTCCGATGTAAATTCCTGCTTCTTCTCTTCCTGTAACTGAACCAACGCCATCAATGATTCACCTTCGGCTCTTATTTTATAAAGTTCTTCAAGATCTTTCCGCCCAATGCCAATGGCTTCACGAATATCTGTCAATTGCCTGATTTCTGCCAGCATTGAATCACCAATCTCATCCAACTGTTTATTCAACTGTATCTTGAGTTCAGAGACGTGCTTAATAAAGGAATCCTTGCTTTGCGATGAAACCCTGGATAATAGGTTCTCTTTTTCCTGTTGATCCTGTTGTTCTTTCGGGTTTTTCTGTTCTTTTAGTTCATTGACCAGATCTTCGTATGCTACAAGAATTTCCTGTTTTGTACTTGTTTTGGATACACTCTTTTTCATGGTACATAATTTTATTTCGGTTCAATTTGCTTATAATAATTTTTGGCTAAAGGTAAATATTTCTCTCTGTTTTTTATCAAAACTCACAAATAATTCCCCAAATTGGTTACTTAACCATCAGCGGATAAACATTCTGCAATTCAGATTCTTCAGTAAAATAAATAATCTATCATATACACAGGAAAGAGTACCGGCTCTGTCCTGAATATTGATAGCTGAATGCGCCTTCATTCAGGAATTATCTATTGACTAAAACCAGGATCCGTAAATAAATAATAATTTTGTAATATAATAGCAGTTTTGGCTGCTACAGCAAAAAACAACCCTGAAAATGTCTCACGAACCTTATAAGGAAATTCGCCTGAGAGCTTTTTATCCGAATTATTTCGCTATCCGGCAGATTCTGGGTGAAATTTCTGATCATAGAGTAACGTCTGACAACGTAGGATTTCCCCGGCCAGAATTGGAATATGTGGATCCGGAAGATCAAACGATTCATTCTCTTCTCCTGAAAAAAATTGATGTGTTAATCCTTTGCCAGTCAGATAGGATTAAAGCCAAACATTACCTGAATCTGGTGATTGCATCGTCGCTGAAGGATTCGTTGGCAATGAAAGAGAAAGAAGCGATGTCGGCACAATACATCGATTTCCTTAATCTGAAATTTGGAACAGGCTCATTTATAGAGAATGATTCCGTTGTTCCAGCATACACTAAAAATCCATATGATGAAATTCTCCTGAGCCAGAAGGGGAAAGTGCTTTTAGATCTTTACAACGAGGGTTATCCGGTTCCGGACTTTTGTGTTCTCACTTCACATTCTTATCAGCTTACTGCAAAAGAACGGGAAGAATGTCTGAATTTGGCTATTTCCAATCTGGAACAGATGACCGGAGAGAAACTGGGGAATCCTGACAGTTCGCTGATATTTGCGATGCGATCGGCCACGCCTTATTATATCCCGGGATTTATGCCTACCTACCTGAATGTTGGGGTTACGAAGCTGACCTTCAGGTCACTGGAGAAAAATTACGGCCGGTCGGCAGCTAACAAAATTTACATCGATAACCTTCAATCTATCTTCCAGATCCTGGGCACGGATACAGGATCTCCCCGGTCGGCCAGGGGTGATTGTGCCTCTTTACCAGAGGATATTGAAGAGAGGATCGCGTTTCTGTTCAACAGGATCTCACAAATTGATGAACAAATTTTGTACGATGCCCAATACCAGGCAAAGATGTTCATGCACGTTTCTCACGGGTTTTTTACACGAAACCAAGATCTGATTTATACATTTCAGCGGGGACATAGCACTCTTCCTTCGCTCATCCTTCAAAAGATGGTTTGGACCGTACGCAACAAGGATTCATACCCCGGTGTGCTGTACAGCCGACATCCACGAACCGGCCTCGGGATGCAGATAGAAAGTGTAAGGGAAATCTTCGGCGAGGAGATCATGACCGGAACCATTTATGCCGATGAGCGGGAATACTTTGACCGTGAAGAGATCAAAGAGGAATTTCCAGCCATTTACCATATTACACCCATGCTCCCACGGCTTGAAGTGAAGCTGAAATCTCC
Source organism: uncultured Bacteroidales bacterium (assembly GCA_963785325.1). GTDB lineage: Bacteria > Bacteroidota > Bacteroidia > Bacteroidales > FEN-979 > FEN-979. The sequence continues at coordinate 47,398 of CAWAVC010000030.1, forward strand.
TGCGACCATTGAATTCGCGGTTGAATCATTTGAAAAGATCTCGCTTTTTGCCTTACTTCAGTTGAATATGTCTGAACTTACCGGCCGGTCAACTTTGTTGACTGCCACAGACCTCTATCAGAAAAAGATCATCTCCAAGAAAAGAGTGATCCAGCTTATCCGGCCTTATCATCTGCGGCAGATCTTTTCTGAACGTATAGACGATGATTCGCTGCAATCACTTACCTTTTTTGGTTCCGGAGTATCGGTATTGCCCCGGTCAGCTGTTTCCGCAAAGATCTATTTTTCGATGTCCAAAGCATTGGAGGCAAAGAAGAAGGGTGAGAAGGTATGCCTTTGCCAGGAAAAATTCATTCCGTCGGAGACCATCTTTATGGGCGAATTGGATGCCATCCTGAGTATGAATCCCCTCGCCATCCATGTGGTGACTGCCTGCCTGGGTTATGGAGTGCCAGCATTCATCGACCTGAAGAACAATCGTATGAACCTGACTGAAAATACCCTTGTCAACGATACGGGTGTTTGCATCACCGAAGGATCATGGATCACTGTTTCAAGCAAACATCATTACATCTATATCGGAAAAGCTTCCTATAAACCGGCCCGCTTTCAAAAATATCTGGAAGGCCAAACCCTGGAGATGGAACCCAAAGAAGAAAAGGTATTTATCAATATGGCGCAGGCTTACCAGGTTTATCGCGAGATCCTCAATACCATAAAATCGGAGGAGGCAATGACCCTGACTGAGCTTGTCAAGCTGATCAGAAATGATTATGATCATGATCCAGATAAGGCCGGTGAATTTGTCAATGGCTGGTTCGATGCTCATCAGGAGTATTATTTCACGGAACTACTGAAAAGCGGATTAGGATCGCATCTGGATCAGCACAAAATTTATAGTTTGCTTACTGTTGATCGAAAAATTTTGTTTTTTAAAAATATTATCCAGAAATGCCGAAAAGAAAAGCTGAGTGGATTCTCTGCCGGTGCATTTATGCTTGGCCGGTTTCTATGCCAGATGCATCCTTTGTCATTTTGGAACGCTTTTGATTCCAAAGGGATTGCCTTTATGCTGAATGAATTTATTCTTTTTGAAAAATATTTGCAAGTGCTTTATGAATTCGGGGAACGCCACCTGAGCCGAACAAGGAACAGGATCCTGACCGATGACCTGGGTACGGTAACTCTGTCGTCAATGGATCATGAAATTTTTTCCACACTTAAATTATCAGCTCCTGATTGGAGTGAAATCGAATCAATGATCACAGACGGGTATGACAGGGATACCCAACTCCTGGTGCGGATGCTTGAACAACCCTATGGTAAACTTTTTAATTACGATCTTCCCTGGTCATTTGAAAAAATAAGAAACGTCTGTATTGAAATGAAGACAGATATCCCTGATCCGGGTTCCATCTAAAAAAAGTGAGGGTTGGATAACCAATGATTTTTTATTTCTTAAGAGGATAACCGATTGTTTGGCCAAAGAGAACTCTTTGGTCAGCCCTCAAATTCAATTTTGCCATAAGAGCTGGTTTGTTACAATTATGAAACCATGACGCCAGGCCTTGAGAAGCCGCAAATAAATAAACATTACCCGCAATTAAACCTGTATCGACATAATAATATGACTTTTGAATTTCAGGGTTTTGTAACCCCGGTTCCTGGTAACCTAAGGTATTGACAAGTTTATTGATATCAACAATATAGATCAGACGAACGGGAGCCTTATCTCCAAAATTAGCCTGCCCCTGTCCGATGGCCAGTGAACGCAAATCACCGGCAACAACCGGTATCAGTTTGTGATGAAATGCATTATAAAAATATATTCCTTCCTGCATAGCGACATAAAGATCAATTTCCTGTGAGTTGCTTGCAGTTGCCGCAGTTCGTCCCGGAATTGCAAATGGACCTTTTTTCGGTTTACTCCACATGCTGCCCAAAGAAGATTTGACAGCGTTTGCAAAGAAAGTTCTTTATCACTTATTTCACGGATAGTCTTTCGCTGCTGCAATGCTTTTAGCACTGATTTGCCATTATCAATTTTGGGTTTTAAAAGTGCAATTGGCTTAAAATGCTGTATTTCTTTTTGTTTTTTCATGTGATTATTTTTGATTCGCTATTCGTAAATTGCAAATATGCATTATTTCTGAATCAAATAGTTGATTACCCTTGAAAATTAAGTATATTTGAAAATCAATTTTATCAAAGTGTATATATGTAAATAATTTTTGGAGGACATTAAAATGAGAAAAATCAATTCTTTTGCATTGTTGATCTTCTTCGTCCTTTTTGGAATTGGAGTGGGATTAGCAGTTATAATATCCGGCCTGTCGGCAAACAGCCCGGAAGGTGTATGGATTGGGATTATTTCCTTTGTAGTCGCAGCATTAGTTGCCAGCTCTGTTAAAGTTGCAAATCAATGGGAAAGGGCAGTAATATTACGATTCGGGTCATTTCCATGCCCTGAAAGGACCCGGGCTTTTTTTCATCATACCTATTATTGATAATATACCTTATTGGATTGACATCCGTGTGATCACGACGACTTTCAGAACAGAGAAAACGCTGACTAAAGATACGGTGCCGGTAGACGTTGATGCAGTTTTATTCTGGAAAGTTATCGATCCCAAAAAGGCAGCATTGGATGTGGCAGATTATATTAGTGCGATAAGTTGGGCTGCTCAAACGGCACTTCGGGATGTGATCGGAAAAACTATGCTTTCTGATATGCTGGAAGGCAGGGAAAAAATCAGTAGCGAGCTTCAGAAAATCATTGATGAACGAACCGAACCATGGGGTATTAATGTTATTTCAGTAGAGGTTAAAGATGTATTGATCCCGCCGGCACTGGAGGATGCAATGTCGATGCAGGCCCAGGCTGAAAGGGAACGACAGGCAAGGGTAATTCTTGGTGATTCTGAACGTCAGGTAGCTGAGAAATTCTCGGAAGCTGCGAAAACCTATACCCACGACCCTACCGCTCTGCATTTAAGAGCAATGAATATGCTTTATGAAGGATTGAAACAGAATTCTACAATTGTTATCGTACCCAGTTCTGCCGTTGAATCCATGCAGTTAGGCGGCCTCGCCGGATTAACAGCATTGACGATGGAAGTAAACAAAGAAAATGAGAAAAAAACAGAAACGGACAAATAGGAAGTATAAATATTAGAAGAACACCTGATTTTAAATTGATGCACGGAAGCGTGGGTTAATTATCTGGTGTTTCGGCGGGTCAGTTCAGGTGAAAATAGGCCGCATTAAGGATAGTGGCAAAACTAACCCATAAAAAATAAGGGATATTCAGATAAGTAGCAGCAGGTCTAACCTTATAAAACAGGAAAAGCATACACAGAATGCCGAGCCAAAGAATTACGATCTCCAACAGAGCAAATCCCGGCTTCTTAAAATAAAAGAAAAGAAAACTCCAGGTAAAATTCAGGAATAATTGCAGGAGATAAATAATAATGGCCATCGTCCGCAGGTTGCCTGTTGGTTGTATCCAGATAAGATAAAATGAAAATCCCATTAAGATGTAAAGGATTGTCCACACCGGACCGAACACCCAGTTGGGAGGACTGATTACCGGGCGATTTAATGATGCATACCATCCCGGGATTGCCTTAGCAGTGAATATGCCGGCAATTCCGCCTAATGCCAAAGGTAAAGCAAGAGCTATAATAAATTTTATTATATTCATTCTGACTCTTTTTGATCATTATTTTATTTCTGTTTTCTATTATACAAATATAGATCATCTTTCACTTTTATATGAGGAACTTTAACTCGCCAGTCACTAATTCGACACCTCGCCGTTCGCTCTTTATTTAGTAAGAAGTTTTGTTTTCCCGATAAAGATCTGGTTGAATAGGTTAGGAGTCGACGAACCAAAGAGGGCAGAGGGATTTTCATTTGATTTGATATAGTACTTCTGCGACCCCTGATCAACAGCTCCATTTACTTCGATAGTAGGCATATTATTACCCTCAATCTTCAGGGTATATCCGAAATTCGGAAAATTTGCACTTTCAACTGCAAATTCATTCCCCGCAGTATTTTCAATCGAACTGAGGTATTTTTCAATTCCGGAGGAATCAGCCGGAAGATCGTCAACGTACCACTTACTCCCTTTTCTGGTCAATACAAAAGAACTATCACCAGGATAAATAAAGGCTAGTTTGGTAAGCTGGTTTTTATCAATCCTGAAAACCAATCTGTTCCTGTATTGTGCCTGATTAGTACTAAACATCATAGAAAGAAATCCATCCACAACATATACCCGGTCGTCACCGGCAACCCGGATATGCGATTTTACTTCCATATTCCCGTTACCCCTGAAATTTTGTCTGTTTCTTGCCTGCGAAAATGAAACTTTGCCCACCCTGAAGTCAGCCGTAATATTCTTACCCTGTTCAACAACTACACGAAAACTTGAAGAATCGGATATTTCAAAGTGCTTCCAGCTTGTTTTGTCGGTACCTGCTACTCTTTCAGGAGTTATATGGGCCAATGCATACAGGATATTTTTAATGACTATGGAATCGGCAGGATAATGCTTATTTTTAATGAGGACTTCCCATTCTTTTCCTGATTTACTAAGTTTAAGGATATCATTCCCGTTGCCTTTCGGATAGATCGTAATTGATGTTACAGCAGAGGAGTCAATGGAAAATAATTCGCTTTTAAATGTCCGTTCACCTTTTTTGCTGTCATGCACAAAAACGATAACTGCCAGAATAGCCAGGATTGCAAAAATGATCAATAATGATTTATTGCTAAATTTTCTGAACATAGTGATTTCTCCCTAAATTAGACATCAATAAGACAAAAACTTTTATCAGATTTAAAGGTCAGATGTAGTCTTCGTTCATCCGCTTCATGCGGAGATTCCTGTTATATTGCCAGCGAGCTATTCCGAAACCGATGATCAGCAATATCGGAACAAGGAAATTGAAGTATTTGAGCAGTATTTTTTCCCCGTCATCCATCTGATCTAAAGGTCTTGAATTAACTTCCTTTGTCCTGAGATCGATCAATCCTGTATCATCCGAAAGCCAATCAATGGCGTTGACAATGAAGTTCAGGTTATCGGGTGGTATTTGCCTTGCCTGTTGTCCTTCGCCGTTGATAGGAAAGTCACCATCAGAAACCACGATGAGTCTTGAGGACATATTCCCAACAATCTTACCGCTTAACAACCCGCAAACCGTCAGGTGTGATAAAGGAAAATCCCTTTGCTGCCAATTGCGGTTGATGTTAAAACGGATTGGTGGATTCTCGGTACCTGAATGTTCGGAAGATCGTTGCCAGTGAAGTAAATGTCACATCTTTATTCATAGAAAAGTAGTCAATAGAACTGGCAAATTGCAGCATAACAGAGGTTAGTCCCTTGGTCGCAGGATTCCCGGCGAATTTCGTAATCAATGGAAGATAAGGAAATCTAAGATTGGATTGGAAGGTCATCATTCCCTGCTGCTGGTTCAGGGTCACACTTCCACAATTCTCGTCAATGATAAAGTTTGGATTTACCCGGATGCCTTTCCCCTCAAGCCATCTTTCCAGCCCCGTATTTACTTCTGTTCCCGAAGCTGTCTGGAGATTGCCATCAACACGGTTCATGGCAATGTAAATGTTTTTCCCCAGGGAGAGAAATTCATCCAGTTTCCGGAGTTGCTCAGGAGGAATTGTGTCTTTTGGATCTATGATAACCAGTGTCTTGTATTTATTAAGATTTAAAGTAGCATCGTGGAGATTCAAAGGTTCTATATCATACAAGACAGAAAGAGATTGTAAAACCTGCATCATCGAGGATAAAGAAGCTTCTCTGTGACCTTCCAGAAATGCTATTTTGGGTTTGTCGTCAACTGTCATCTTTTTAATGCTTGTGGAAAGACTATATTCCATTGCAGATCCAGGTTGAATTAAAGGGATAACTTCTTTTTTATCTCCGTAACTTACGACGGCTCCCAGGTATGCTTTTTGTTGTTTGACCTGGTCTTTTTCCCTGACGTTGATAAGAACAGGATTTATTCCTTCCTGTATGGCTTTTTGTTCGGTGTTTTCATTTTTATTTGGGTTTATGAATTCGAACAGTACTTTTCCTTTTGAACGATTGGAGTATTCTATCAGTTCTTCTTTGAAATCGCGCCTGAGCTGCAGGAACTCAGAAGGAAGTTCCTCGCTGAAATACGCGGTGACCGTAACAGGCTCTTTCAGGGATTTCAGAATATTCTTTGTTGGTTCGCTTAGAGTGTACCGTTTATCAGAAGTAAAATCAAGCCTTACAAAGAACCGGTCGGCCAAAAGATTTACCAGGACTAAAACGCCGATAATCAGTAAAACATAGGTTAAGATTGATTTTCTTTTTTGCATCTGTCAGTAAATTTTTTATGGTCAGATGAATTATTATTCATTTCTTTATAATGTGTTGATCATTGTTTTTCGTCAACTCTATGCACTATGTCTTGACAATGCAAGTTCAGTGCCAAGTAGTCCAATAAAAATGATAGAAAGGAAATAGAAGATATCTTTTGAATCGATCACTCCCCTTGCCATGGATTCATAATGATTTGAAAGACTCAGATAACTAAGGATACCAGCAAGCCACCCGCCCGAACTACCACCTGCCAGACCAAAGATAAGGTGAAAGAAGATCCCGATGAAAAGCGCTACCAGAAATGCTACGATCTGATTACTGGTAATACTGCTCGCAAATAACCCGATACTGATGTAGGAAGCGCTCATAAAGAGGAGCCCCAGGTAACCCATCAAAACAGCTCCATGATCAATTTTCCCGATACTGGCGACAGTAAAATAATAAGGAAGTGTCAAAGCCAGTGTAATGCAGATCAGTAAAAAAGCAGCTAGGAATTTCCCTGCAATGATCTGCCAGTCGCTTACCGGCTTGGTCACAAGTAGCTCAAGAGTCCCTGATTTCCTTTCATCGGCCAATAATCCCATGGTAATAGCTGGAATAAAAAAGAAAAGTGTCCAGAATGAGATCCCAAAAAATGATTGGAGACTGGCCTGGTTTACAAAAAAGACATCGCTGCCGAAAAGCCAGGTAAAAAAACCGCTGAAACCAAGAAACAATACGATCATCACATAAGCCATCAGAGAATCAAAAAATGACCGTAATTCCCTTTTTGCAATAATCCAGATCTTTATCATAAACAGAATATTTTTTTTCTTTAATAAACAATAAAGTTCCCCACCGCAACCAGCCGGGAATTAAACCCTTAAAAGTCTTAATCGTAAATTGTAAATCACAAAATTCATTCGTAAATCTAAAATCGTCCAATCGTAAACTAATTCGTAATGGTCAGATCCCTGAATACCTCTTCAAGTTTGCGCTCAACCGGAGTCATTTCTGTAAGCGACCAGCCTTTTTCGACACACATCCTGAAGATCGCTTTTCTGGAAGTAGTATCTGGTTTGCTTTGAACTTCGAAAGATTGAGTGTTTGCCGGCATCAGATCTACCAACTCAACAGAATCGATAACCTGAAGACTACGATAAATCTCATTCCTGTCGCCATCCTCAATTGTCACCTTGACAATTTCTTTATCCTGAGCTTGTTTTCTCAGGGTGTCAGCTGTTCCATCAGCAACCAGCTGTCCTTTGTTTATAATGAGGATGCGGTCGCAGGTGGCTTCAACTTCGGCAAGAATATGTGAACAAAGGATTACGGTTTTTTCACGTCCTATTCTCTTGATTAGTTCCCGTATCTCGACAATCTGGTTTGGATCAAGTCCTGATGTTGGTTCATCCAAGATCAACACCTCCGGGTCATGGATCAGCGCCTGGGCAAGACCAACCCTTTGCTGATAACCCTTGGAAAGCTCATTGATCTTTTTGAACTTTTCATTTCTTAACCCACAAATTCTTATCATTTCTAAAATTCTTTCGCGGATTTTATCTGCCGGAACACCCTGGATCTCTGCAACGAATTTCAGGTAATCAATAACAGGCATATCTTTATACAGTGGGTTGGCTTCAGGAAGATAACCGATATGCTTTTTCACTGCTTCAGGGTTTTCCAGTACTGATATTCCCCCGATCTTGACGTCACCTTCATTGGGTGGCATATAACAGGTTATGATCTTCATAGTAGTGGTCTTTCCGGCACCGTTTGGTCCCAGAAAACCGACGATTTCCCCTGGATTTACTTTAAAGGAAATATTATCTACTGCCTTTTGAAACCCATAGTTTTTCGTGATTTTCTCAACAATCACATCCATAAGAATCCTGTTTAAAATTGTGATGCAAATTTATATGGAAGTTTTTTTTTCAAAAAAATGTTTAACAAAATTTTACACTTTTTTTTATCTTATAGATATTTTACATGAATTAGATTCCCGGTGATTTAAAGATCTGCAGTAAATATTTACATCAATTTTCAAAGGGATTGAATGTTTTGTATACTTTTGTTTATGATTTATTTTGGCTTTTTTAAAGATTATCTAAACCTGTTCAGATGGACAGGGTTAATGATTATTTTTTTTATCCTTCCTTTCTTTGGTTTCAACCAGAATCTTCTTGATTCTACCCTTAGATATCCCTGGGCAGGAGGACTAAATACCTGCCAGTTCGGTAAAATAGATATCAATCTCGATGGCATAAAAGACCTGGTTATTTTCGATCGCCAGGGAAACAGGATCCTTCCTTTTATCAATGAGGGGATCCCTGATTCAGTAAGCTATTCCTTTCACCCTGAATTAGCTTCTTTATTTCCGGTTTTGCATGATTGGGTGTATTTTTATGATTATGATTGCGATGGAAAAGAAGATATATTCACATATGGGAATGGAAGTATAAGGGTTTTTCATAATATATCGGATACAATACTCAAATTCGAACTTGTCACCGATATGATTGAATCATATTATTATAACGGTAAAGTCGGAATTCTGGGAACAACTGTTGACTATCCTTCAATTTCAGATATTGATGGGGATGGAGCCGTGGATATTCTGACTTTTTTTGGTTTGGGGTCCTACATAGAATATCACCGGAACCTTTCAGTTCAGGATTATGGAAATTGCGATAGCCTTGACTACAAACTCACAAGTAGTTGCTGGGGTGGTTTCAAGGAAAGCGCTTATTCAGATTCAATCACATTGAATGTTCCTTGCCCTTATAAGAATAGTCAAATGCCGTTTCCATGTTCTGAAACAAAGAATGATCCAAAACATGTCGGATCTACACTTCTTACTCTTGATCTTAATAATGACGGGGTAAAGGATCTCCTCACGGGAGGCATTAATTTTCCCAACATGATAGCCTTATATAATGGAGGAACGAAGGATTCGGCACATATGATCAGTGTTGATACTTTATTCCCCTCCTATTCCAAACCTATTCACCTTTATGAATTTCCCTGTCCATTTTTCATCGATATGGACAATGACTCGATTAATGACCTCGTGGTCTCGCCATTTGATCCGACAAATAACCCAGCCTATGTTGTTGCTGATAATTTCCATAATGTATGGTTCTATAAAAATGAAGGGACAAACAGTAGTCCTAATTTTCAATTCGTAACCGACAGGTTTTTCGTCAGCGAAATGATCAGCGTTGGATCAAATTCATTTCCGGTCATTTATGATGTTAATGGAGATGGGTTGCCTGATCTTCTTATAGGAAACTTTGGTTATTATGATAGTTCCTATTCTAAAGAAGGTTATTTATATTCTGAATATACTTCCAAAATTGCTTACTATAAAAATATAGGTACCCTGAATAATCCATTATTCCACCTCGTGACTGATGATTTTGCAAATCTCTCTTCATTGCATCTTAAAGGTATTTACCCGACTTTTGGTGATCTTGACGGTGATGGAAGTGATGATATGATTATTGGCAATTCTGATGGAACAATTTTATTATTCAAGAATACTGCTGCCCCCCATAATGATCCTGTGTATGCCAAGCCACAACTGAATTATAATAATATCAAAACAGGTGCATTTAGTACACCGCAGTTGTTCGATCTGGATAAAGACGGATTGAAGGATCTGATCATTGGGGAGCAAAATGGAAATCTGAGCTATTATAGAAATACCGGGAGTATTACTGATCCGTCATTTACACTGGTGACTGACAGCCTGGGAAAGATCAACGTTACAAACTACAATTTGTCTTATTATGGTTACAGTACCCCTTGTCTTTTCAGTGATAAAGAAGGAAACACGAAGTTGTTGGTTGGTTCGGATGAAGGAATAATCCATTATTTTACCGGTATTGACGGTCATCTGAATGAAAAATTCACAGAATCTGATTCACTGTTCAGTTTAATAAGTGGTACTCCTTTCCAGATCTCATCCGGATGGCGGACTGCACCGGCAATCGGCAACCTTACAGATTCAGTTTTCATGGATCTTATTGTTGGCAATTATTGCGGAGGATTGAACTACTATTCAAAAAGTGACAAACCTCAAGTAATCTCATCTGTTCAGGAGCTGCATGAACCCGTAACAAGCCATTTCTCTGTATATCCTAATCCGGCAGATCTTGTTGTTTACGGATTTGTCGGTTCACTGCAGCCAAATGTGATGATCACGGTCAGCATCATCGATATAACAGGAAAAGTTCTTCTTGAAACCGAAACAAGTCAGAATTTCAGTTTGTCATTATCAAACATCCCATCCGGTTTTTATATTCTCAGGGCAGGGAATTTTGTTCAAAAGCTAATTGTCAGGCATTAAAAATTCAAATTAAAAGAAGTTTATTTACTCTTGTTAATACTTATTAATAATTTGTCCCGTTAAAATAACACTTTGATTACACTAAAAAAGTATCTAAAAAAAATAAAAATCATTTTCTGAAGAAATGAGTCAAGTATGTGATTACAAAAAAGATTGGAAGTGCATAAGCTATAGTGGAAAAATTTTAAAGGTTGTTAGTATTTTTATTGTCAGCATTATTAGTACATCCTTTTACACCTACGCTCAGAATCAAAGTTCATCAAAAACCGTTCAGGTTTTAAATCTCGATCAGTGCATTGTTTATGCTTTGCAGAACCAGCCTGCTGTTAAACAGTCATTACTTAGTGTATCCATTGCAAAAAAAACAAATGCCATAAACCTGTCGGCCTGGATACCACAGGTTAACCTTTCCGGTAGTTTTCACATTATGATCCCCTGCCAACTATTTTTTCGATAAACTCCAGCAACCCCGGAGGATCTTTAATCAAAGAACATTCCGGTATCACTAATACCTTCCTTCCCCAATTATCAGTAACAGAGACCATCTTTAGCCCTGATGTTTTATATTCAGCCAGGAGTGCACATTTATTCGTTAAAGAGGCTCAGCAATCCAATGATAGTACCAAAATAAATCTTATCGCAACAGTAAGTAAAGCATTTTATAACTTGTTGCTTACACTGGAGCAAATGAACGTCTTACAAGACGATACGACGCGTCTTGGTAAAACCCTGAGGGATGCTTATCATCAATATATTGGTGGCACTGTAGATAAAACTGATTATAAAGAAGCCACTATTTCGCTTAATAATTCCAAGGCGCAGTTAAAACAAGCGAAAGAAAGTGTTCGTCCACAATACGCTACACTTAAACAATTAATGGGTTTCCCTCCTGAAAAAGAATTTAGCGTGAGTTTTGATACTGTGCAAATGATGAAGGAGATCAATTTTGATACAACACAACTGTTACAATATGAAAAACGTATAGAATATCAACAGCTTCAAACTATAAAAAGTTTACAGCAGATGCTTGTAAAGTATTACAAAAATCAATTTCTTCCTTCTCTATCCGCTTTTTACAATTATACTTATGAATACGAAAGCAATACTTTACCAAATTTTCTGAATCAAGGCTATCCTTATTCTTATATAGGAGCATCAATTAATATTCCATTGTTTACAGGCATGCGACGAATGGAAAGTATTCAGAGAGCCAAACTTCAGGGAAAACAAATTGATTTGGCAATAGTTGGTCTTAAATCCCATATTTATTCTGAATATACAGAGGCATTGGCAAATTATAAAAGCAATTTATATGATCTGAATGTCCTGCGTGATAACAAGGCAATGGCAAAAGATGTTTATGAAGTCATTTCTCTCCAGTACAAACAAGGATTGATTGCATACCTTAATGTGATAACCGCGGAATCGAATTTGATATCTTCAGAGATCAGTTATTTAAATGCCTTGTTCCAGGTATTATCCGATAAGGTGGATTTGGAAAAAGCAATGGGGAATATTCCCTCTAAATAATAATAACGAATTAAATAATTACCACCTCCATGAGAAGTGCATTTTTAATATTATTGATCAGTTGCTTTTTGTTTGTTTCATGCAAACAAAAACAACCTCCATCTGTTCCGTCTGTACCTGTCAATATATTTACGGTAAAAGCACGAAATGTTTTTTACTATGATAAATATCCCGCCAATATGGTAGCATTGAGCCAGGTTGACTTGCGGCCACAGGTACAGGGTTATATCACAGGAATATCTTTTAGTGAAGGTGATCATGTGCATAAAGGACAGGCATTGTATGAAATCGACCGACAGTTGTTCCAGGAAAGCTATGATCAGGCAAAAGCCAACCTGGAGGTGGCGCAGGGTAACTTGGTACAAGCACAACAGGATGCCGACCGTTACACTTATCTGAATACTTATGATGCTGTTGCCAAACAGGTTCTTGATCATGCCATGATCACTTTACAAAACGCCAGTAACACGGTTAAAGCGGCTGAACAAACATTAAAAATGGCAACCACGAATTTGGACTATTCTATTATTTACGCTCCATTTGACGGTACGATTGGTTTCAGCCAGGTTAAGTTGGGAAACATGGTAACGGTAGGACAAACTATTCTGAATACTATCTCCACCGATGATCCTATAGGTGTCGATTTTTTAATATCTGAAAAGCAACTGGCACGTTTTGAAGAACTTAAAAACATCAAACAACAAGTAATTGACTCGCTGTTTACCATTACTCTTCCTAATGATTCCATTTATCCCTATATGGGAAAAATTTCTGTTATCGACCGCGCTGTTGATCCTCAAACCGGTACGATTCGTGTAAGAGTAGTTTTCCCAAATCCCGATTATACCTTAAGACCAGGAACAAGTTGTGTTTTACGCGTACATAACCAAGAATCCGGTCCTAAGTTGGTTGTTCCCGGCAAGGCCGTAGTAGAACTAATGGGAGAATATTTTGTGTATCTGGTTAAAGACACTCTGGCTCATGATCAGAATGATTTAACAAAAACTTATCCTGTTCAGGTTGCAATACAAAAGAAAGTTCAATTAGGGCAAACAATAGAGCCTAATGTAATAATAAATAAAGGAATTAATGCCAATGACCGGATTGTTGTTGACGGCGTTCAGTCATTACATACCGGTTCTTTGATAAATATCTCCAGGAAACCGGCAAATGGAAAAACAAACAAGTCCAGTACCTTATGATTGCTGATACATTTATCAAAAGACCGGTTACCGCAATCGTTGTATCGCTTGTATTGGCTTTCATTGGCGCTATTTGCATTTTTAATCTCCCGGTCAACCAATATCCTGATATCACGCCTCCCGTCGTCCAGGTTACCGGTCAGTATATGGGTGCAGATGCCACAACTGTTGAACAAACCGTTGCTACTCCTATTGAAGAGCAGGTAAACGGAACACATGGCATGGAATACATGCAAAGCAACAGCGCCAATAACGGGCTAATGACAATCAACACAACCTTTAAGATTGGAACCGATATTGACATTGCCACACTTGATGTTCAAAACAGAGTAAGTATTGCCACGCCTTTATTACCAGCAGCGGTAAGCCGTTTGGGACTGACTGTTCGGGCTTTAAATCCAAGTCAATTAATGCTGGTGGCTCTTTATTCACCAAAAGGCTCGCATAATATTACCTTTCTGGATAATTATACTAATATATTCATAATGGATGCCTTGCTCCGTGTACCTGGTGTAGGAGCAATCACCACCATCGCCGACAATTTCAGTATGCGTGTATGGTTAAATCCGGATAAAATGGCAGCTTATTCGTTAACGCCAACAGAAGTTATCAATGCTTTAAATGAACAAAACTTACAGGTAGCTGCAGGTTCTGCCGGCGTGCCTCCTCAGCAAAAAACACAAACTTATGAATTAAGTATTCTTGTTAACGGTCGGTTGAGCAAGGTTTCTGATTTTGAAAACATCATTGTGAAAACAATGCCGGATTCGGGACAAATGGTTTACCTGAAAGACGTTGCCAGGGTAGAATTAGGAAAATTTACTTATTCGAGCAATTCTTATGTAGATGACAAACGCGCATCAATTCTTACCCTTTATAAGACACCGGGAAGCAATGCCATCGAGACGGCTAGGGGAATTGTTAAAGAACTTGAAGAACTAAAAAAATCATTCCCTGCCGATGTAGATTACAAGATACCCTTTGAAACAGTAACCGTTGTTAAGGTTTCAATGCAGGAAGTAGTAAAAACCTTATTGATAGCTCTTTGCCTGGTAGCATTGGTGGTATTTTTATTTCTTCAGAACTGGCGCGCCACGCTAATTCCCGTATTGGCTATTCCTGTTTCCATTCTCGGCACATTTATCTTTTTTATTCCATTAGGATTTACAATAAATACACTTACTATGTTCGGTTTTGTACTGGCTATTGGAATTGTGGTGGATGATGCTATTATTGTGGTGGAAGCAGTTCAGCATTATATTGATGTGGAAAAAATGTCTGTCAAAGAAGCAACCATCCATGCAATGAACGATATCTCGGCTCCTGTAATTGCAATTGCATTGATACTGGCTTCGGTGTTTGTGCCGGTAGGTTTTATCCCCGGAATTGTAGGACGATTATACCAGCAATTTGCAATAACTATTGCCGTATCGATAGTACTCTCCGCATTCATAGCATTGTCATTAACGCCTGCTTTATGTACATTGCTTTTAAAGCCATATAGCATAGATGAAAAAGCAAAAGGGTTGAATAAACTTTTCTTCAGGTTCAATACATGGTTCGGTAACATAACGAATCAGTTATTCCAATGGGGTGCAGAATGGCATTCGTAAATCAAGATACGTTATTATTTTATTGTTATGTATTGGTATCGCTACATATCTTCCTGTTTCAGCATAAGCCTTCGGGATTTATTCCGAGTGAAGATGACGGACTTATCTATGTTACCTATGAATTACCCGAAGCATCAGCTACCACTCAGTCTGTGGATGTAATGACTAAATTAATGAAGGTAGTATCCAAAACACCCGGAATAGACCACTATGCAGCTTTGGCTGGGTTTAATGTGGTAACTGGCGCAACAAAATCCAATAGCGGTACAATTTACTGTCAGCTTAAGCCCTGGTCTGAGCGAAAAGAATCCGCCCAGCAGATACCGAACATTATAGATGTGCTGCGTAATCGTATTTCAAAGGCAAATATTAAAAATGCTAATATTGTAGTCATTCCCCCTGCTCCTATTCCCGGTATAGGGCAAACCGCCGGATTCAGCTTCCAGATAGAACAACGGAATACAAACGATGACGTTCACGCATTTGAAAATGTAGTGAACAACTTTGTTGCCGAAGCAAATAAAAATCCCGCGATTTCTCATGCATTCACATATTACTCTGCCCATACGCCGAGTTATAACGTGACTGTTGACAGGGAGAAATGCAAAAAAATGGGGGTTAGCATTTCCGATGTATTTACAGCTATCCAAACATACATGGGTAGTCTTTATGTTAACGATTTTACACTTTACAACCGAACTTTCCATGTAGTAGTTCAGGCAGATACCACTTATCGTAAAATGATATCGAATATGGATAAATATTATGTGCGTAACCAGGCCGGAGAAATGCTGCCGTTAAGCTCGCTTATCAGCTACCAACCAACTGAATCAGCGCCACTGCTTTCGCATTTCAATATTTTCAGGTCTGCTGAAGTCGACGGTTCATCATCTGAAGGATATAGCAGCGGTCAATCCATAGCTGCTTTAAAAGAAATTGCCGCCAGAGTGTTACCACAGGGATATGGTTATGACTTCTCTGGATTGAGCTATGAAGAAATCCAGGCAGGTTCGCTGACCATATACATTTTTATGTTTTCGTTGACATTTGTTTTCCTTTTCCTTGCAGCTCTATATGAAAGCTGGTCAGTGCCTTTTTCTGTATTACTTGCATTCCCCATAGGTGCTTTTGGAGCAATACTTACGCTTACGTTCATCCCAGGTCTTACCGATAATGTATATGCGCAAATAGGGCTTATAACATTAATTGGACTTGCCGCCAAGAATGCTATTCTGATTGTAGAATATGCCAAAGTCCGCGTGGATAGCGGGGAAGATCTTATTCAATCAACTATTAAAGCCGTGAAGCTGCGATTGCGTCCTATTATAATGACTTCAATGGCATTCATACTAGGAGTGATGCCTCTGGTGTTGGCAAGTGGAGCTGGAGCTGTTGCCCGCAGGACAATAGGAGTCACTGTACTTGGCGGAATGATTGCCGCTTCATCTATTGCTATATTCATTGTTCCTGTACTCTTTGTAGTAATTGTGAGAATAGCATATGGGAAAGAACAACTCGAATACCTGACAAGCCATAAGAGATCTCAGAACTTATGATTGCTGATACTTTTATCAAAAGGCCGGTCACGGCAATCGTTATATCTCTTGTAATAGCTATACTGGGGATTATTTGTGTTTTTACGCTCCCTGTTAACCAGTATCCTAATATTACCCCCCCTGCTGTTTCTGTTTCCGCAAATTATATCGGCGCAGATGCCATTACTGTAGAGCAAAATGTGACAACTCCAGTTGAAGAAGCGATAAATGGTGTTAGCGGCATGGAATATATACAAAGCAATAGTACCAGCACCGGAATGATGTCAATTAATACAACTTTTAAGGTTGGGACTAATATAGATGTTGCAACGCTTAATGTCCAAAACAGGGTAGGTATAGCTAAACCTTTGCTGCCATCGTCTGTGAGCCGTTTAGGGCTTACTGTCAGGGCAAGAAATATAAGCCAGTTAATGATGGTAGCCCTCTTTTCTCCTAAGGGCACACACAATATTACTTTCCTCGACAATTATGCCAATATCTATTTAATGGATGCCCTGCTTCGTGTATCGGGTGTAGGTGATATCAGTACCCGTTCTGATAATTTCAGTATGCGAATATGGCTGAATCCAGATAAAATGGCTTCCTATTCAATAACCCCACAGGATGTTATTAATGCGTTGAACGAACAAAACGTTCAGGTGGCAGCAGGTTCTGTGGGAACCCCTCCACAGCAGGCAACGCAATCGTATGAATTAACCATTCTTGTGAATGGGCGATTGAATAAGGTTTCCGATTTTGAAAAAATCATTGTAAAAACATTACCGAATACAGGAGAAATGGTTTACATCAAAGACATTGCCAGGGTAGAACTAGGCAAATTCACTTATGCCAGCAACTCCTATGTAGATGGTAAGCGTTCCTCCGTTCTTATGGTTTACGCATTACCGAGTGCTAATGCGTTAGACGTGGCTAACGGCGTTTATGCAGAACTTGCAAAACTAAAAAAATCGTTTCCCGAAGATGTAGATTACAGTGTTCCTTTTGAAGCAGTTACAATTGTAAGGGTTTCGATGCAGGAAGTGTTGCATACGCTCTTAATAGCTCTTTGCCTGGTGGCATTTGTTGTATTTCTTTTTCTTCAGAACTGGCGTGCCACGTTAATTCCAGTTTTGGCTATACCTGTTTCTATTCTCGGCACTTTCATCTTTTTTGTCCCATTAAAATTTACAATAAATACGCTGACAATGTTCGGTTTTGTATTGGCTATTGGCATTGTGGTGGATAACGCCATTATAGTGGTTGAAGCAGTGCAGCGTTACATTGATGATAAAAAAGTATCTGTCAGGGAAGCAACCGAACGTGCCATGAAAGATATAACGGCTCCTGTAATTGCTGTAGCATTAGTTCTGGCATCAGTATTCGTTCCTGTTGCTTTTATTCCCGGCATTATAGGGCGATTATACCAGCAGTTTGCCATTACCATAGCTATATCTATGTTAATCTCCACTTTTGTAGCGTTATCGTTAACACCCGCGTTGTGCACGCTATTATTGAAGCCATATCATATTGACGAAAATTCAAAAGGTCTGAATAAATTTTTCTACTGGTTCAATACCAACTTAGATAAAATTACTTTTCGTTATTCCAGCGGAGTAAAAAAAGGCATACGTAAATCAAAGTATGTCATCATTTTATTGTTATGTATTGGTGTCGCTACATTCTTCTTGTTCAAATATAAGCCTTCCGGGTTTATTCCGAATGAAGACATGGGACGATTACAGATTACCTACGAACTACCCGAAGCATCATCTACCATTCAGTCTGTTGAATTCATGACTAAGTTAATGAAGGTAGTTGGCGAAACACCCGGAGTAGGACATTATACAGCTTCATCAGGATTTAATGTAACTAACGGCGCACAGAAATCTAATAGCGGCACCATTTTCTGCCAGTTAGAACCCTGGAGCCAGCGAAGCAAAATGAGCGAGCGAGTGCCGGGCATTATAGAAGTAATGTTCAAACGCATTGCTAAAGAAGGTTTAAAAAATGCAAAGGTTGTTGTAATGCAGCCTGCTCCAATTCCGGGAATCGGGCAGTCAGCAGGGTTCAGTTTCCAAGTAGAACAGCGTAATACATCAGATGATGTTCATACATTTGAAAAAGTTGTTCACAATTTTGTCGCCGAAGCAAATAAGAATCCAGCCATTTTACGCGCTGTTACCTATTATTCGGCACATACACCCAGCTATAACCTGACTGTCGACAGAGAGAAATGCATGAAAATGGGAGTGAATATTTCAGATATATTCACAACTATTCAATCTTATATGGGTAGTTCTTATGTAAATGACTTTACACTTTACAATCGCACTTACCACGTGGTTATCCAGGCAGATACAATATACCGCAGATTAGTGACTGATATGGAAAAATATTACGTGCGCAATAAGAACGGCGACATGCTGCCAATTAGTTCCCTCATCAGCTACCAGCCCATAGAAGCCGCTCCTGTTATACCTCATTTTAACATCTTCCGCTCGGCTGAAGTTGACGGTGGTCCGGCTGCTGGTTATAGCAGCGGTCAGGCAATAGATGCGATTAAAGAAGTTGCCGCTAAAACATTGCCACATGGATATGGCTATGAGTTTTCGGGTTTGAGCTATGAAGAAATAATAGCAGGTTCACAGACTATTTACATTTTTTTATTTTCCCTTACTTTTGTTTTTCTTTTCCTTGCGGCATTGTATGAAAGCTGGTCAGTACCCTTCGCAGTTATGTTATCGGTGCCGATTGGAGCATTTGGAGCCATACTTACGCTTACGTTCATACCTGCTCTTAGCAATAATGTATACGCACAGATAGGACTCATCACTTTAATCGGACTTGCTGCCAAGAATGCAATCTTGATAGTGGAATATGCTAAAGTGCGAGTTGATAGAGGTGAAGATCTCTTACAATCCACCATTGATGCAGTCAGCTTACGTTTGCGGCCTATTATCATGACGTCGATGGCATTTATTTTTGGTGTATTACCATTGGCATTTGCAATCGGGGCGGGTGCAGTGGCTCGCAAAACAATAGGATTTACGGTACTGGGTGGAATGATCGCAGCTTCATCATTGGCCATATTTATAGTTCCAGTCCTGTTTGTTGTGATTATAAAAATAGCATATGGGAAAAAGAAGCTCGATTACCTGGTTCAACATCATGATGAATTACTAATGAAAGATCTGGCGGATGAAAATGAGAACCCAACCTTCAATACCTAAAACCTAACGCCTATTTATTCACTACAATTTTCTTGACAACCTGTTGCATGCTGTTTTCAAGGATCAGAGTATAAATTCCATCCGGAACAGGTCTCAGGTCGATCACCTCTTGCAATGACTCATTTACATCAACCTTAGGTTCTCTATAGATCTTTATCCCGAGGCTGTTATAAATGCTGATGGAGAATGTTTCTTCGGAAGCTGTAATGATAGAAACATTAAACTGTCCATTATTTGGAACCGGGTAAACAATGATTGAGGGTGAAAAATGCGGATCAATTCTCGTAGTGAGGATTAGTACATGGTTCGAAGTATCGGAAGAACAACCGTTTAGTGAAACCACATCCCAGTAATAGCCATCCTGGGTCGCAACATAGGTTTGCCCTGTAGCTCCGGTAATAAGGGTTCTTTCGAAATACCATTGATTGCCTGCGGCTGCGTTGCTTTGTAATGTAGTTCCTGTATTTGTGACTATAGGAACAGCAGGAGCAACATTAACAGTGACTGCGAAGTTCGGGGAAACAGTACCATTTCCGCAATTGTTGCTTCCATAAACTGCAATATTACCTGAAACGGCAGAGTTACTGAAATCAACTGTGATTGAATCGGTATTTGATCCATTCTCTGGGGTAACGCCAGCTGGAAGTATCCAGGTATAACTGGTTGCGCCATTGATAGGGGAAACCGTGTAGACAACTCCTGTAACGCCCTGGCAAAGAGAGTCAGGTCCTGTTATGGAACCTGCTGTATCAGGTAACGAAGTAACGGTAACACTAAACGGAGGCGAAACAGCTCCATCTCCACAGGCATTGTTGCCATAAACAGTGATATTACCACTGGATGCATTGGCAGCAAAGTTTACGGTGATAGAATTGGTATTGGCCCCCGAGGCAATGGTAGCTCCAATAGGGAAGGTCCAGATATAGGCAGTAGCTCCAGTTATTACAGCTACAGAATAAGCGACTCCTTCGGTTCCTCCGCAAACGTCAGAAGTACCTGTGATGGATCCCGCAGGATCGGGAACAGCATTTACCGTAATATTAAAAATAGTCGGGGTAGTAGCTTGGCATCCTTTGGCGTTAGAATAGTTCACAGAAACAGTTTGTGCACCCGCTGTGAACCAATTAACCTGAACTGTCGCTGTTCCTTGTCCGGAAGTGATTGAACCTCCTGAAGATACATTCCAAACATAATTATTCATACCTGATTCTGTTGAATATGAATAATAACCGCTGTTTACGCAAAGCCAAGTGTTACCTGTAACAGTAGGAACCGGGAGCATATTCACAGTCACAAACAATGAAGAAGAAGAACCAGAACCGCAACTATTGCTACTCGTGACGGTTACATTTCCTGATGTAGAAGCGAAATTTACAGTAATACTTTTCGTTCCCTGGCCAGAAACAATATTTGCCCCCGCTGGCACGGTCCACGTATAGGTCGTTGCATTCGTGATAGAATCGACGCTGTATCCTACATTAGTTGCTTCGGCACAAACACTGTCCGGCCCGGTAATAGTGCCTGCATTACCTGGTAATGGGCAGCCCGCTATAAAGATCATATCATTGCCATTGGTTGTCCCGTATGAATTGGTACCATTACAACGGAAATGATAAGTGGATCCTATAGTAAGCCCGCTAATATTAGCATTTACAGGTGTAGGCGTATTTCCTGTAACAAGATTGGGTATCCCTGCAACATTAGTGCCGTAAGCTATTGTAAGTCCATAATCAAAAGAAACGGTCGTTGAAAAACTATTGGCATTAACAGTGCCGTTAAGTTGTGCATTATTCCCCGAGATATTGGAGGCTACATCTGTAACAACGATTGGCTGAGCAGAAAGCGTTGTAAAAGTAAGATCATTACCATAGCTCGTTCCAGCAGAATTTGTTCCGGTCACACGGAAATGATAGGTGGTTAAAGGTTGCAAACCAATTATGTTCGCAAGTACGGATGTAGGTGTGTTACCATTTACAGGGGAAGGTGTGGCGATGATTGTATTGCCATAGGTTGTTGTAAGGCCCCAGTCAAATGACACAGTGGTGCTTAATGAATTCGCATCTACTGATCCATTAAGAGTTGCTCCGGAAAAGGTAATATTAGTTGCTGCAAGAGTTAAAACTGTAGGCGGTTGTGGGACCTGTCCTGTAATCGTGATCATCAATGAATCACTTACTGTAACATCTTGGGTTGCAGTGGCTTTTGCATATACTGTCCCATTTGATATTGCAGTTACCAGTCCTCCATTGCTGATCGAAGCCTGACCCGTTCCCGGAATAATATTCCAGGTTACACTCTGGTTTGCGGACCCGGGAAATACAGTGTCAACCATTTGTAAAGTTCCACCATTAGCAGTTATTGCAGCAGGGACATTGCCTTGGGTTGCAACACTTATTCCAATGAGTCCACCTGTAGAAATACCCTGTGCATAACCCAAATAAGTCCCGTTCCTTTCTTCAGCCCAGGTCCCGGCACATCTATTCGGACCATCCGGAGTAAACCCATATCGCATCTTACCAACTGCTGAGGTGGTTGAACTTAGTTCGACTCTGTTTCCCGGCCAGGTGAAATTACCACTGGAATCTAATCTCGTTGCATAAATTTTATAGTTGACATCATAACTCATAAACATGGGTGTATTATTTACCAAAGCAAGATTGCCGCATTGTTGGTCACTACTGGAACTTATGGCATACACAACTTTAGCCGCATCAGTAAATTGTCTTCCCCCGGTTGTTTTCA
This sequence comes from uncultured Bacteroidales bacterium, assembly GCA_963785325.1. Lineage (GTDB taxonomy): Bacteria > Bacteroidota > Bacteroidia > Bacteroidales > FEN-979 > FEN-979. The sequence continues at coordinate 69,959 of CAWAVC010000030.1, forward strand.
GAAATTTTTGGATATAAACACCGTACGTCGTTTCATTGTAATCGCTAAATGTACAAACAGACCATACATAGTTTGATCCCTGAGTCATGTTAATAGCTGTCTGTCCCTGATAGTTATCATATTGACCAGTTGAAGTATTGAAATTCGAACCATTAATTCCCCAGGGAATAGTTCCTCCTGGATTAATCCGCTGAAGAAAAGAATTAAACCGAAATCCAGTCGAACTATAATATCCACAATATGTGGTGTCGGCTTCAGCAACTATGGAATAATAGCGTGCAGCACTTGTAGTCTGGTTGCAGATCTGCAAAGGTGAATAGAGTGCTGAACCCGAATTATTGAACATCTGTGCATATAAAGTGGTTGAAACACCGTTACCAAGCATTTGATATACTAAAGTAAATCGTCCTGCGGTATTTCCAATTACCTGTCCACGTGTTGTATTGGTTGATCCAACAACTATATCTATCGGGGATGCCCAAGCCAAGGTTCCGCTTGTTGTTATTTTTTGAACATTTACAGTTGAATCTCCATTCCATGCAACTACTACTTCACCATTGTTTAATACAGCAGGATAAGGAGCAAGACCTCCTCCCAAAACAAGTCCTGTTGAGCCCCATAGCTGAGTACCGGACTCCGATATTTTAAATAAAACAGCCTGTGGACTTCCCGACCTCATGTCTTGGTATGCAATAATAAGATTATTAGAAGCATCCACGCAAACATTGAAAACGTAAGTAGCAGATCCCGAAGGCTCATTACTTACAAGAATTCCGTCCGTCCCCAGCAGTTTATAGCCATTTGCATCAATTAACTGAGCCCTCATGTCATAATTGCTGCTATTCTGAACATAAAACGCAATCCAGGTTTTCCCATCTGAGGTTGAAGCCGTTTGCATATCAGCAATGGGAAGTGTCGATATTTGTATGTTTACGTATGTATTGTTATTCCATTGCGCATTTATCGTTTCCGGTAATAGTGCAAAAAGCATAAAACTTATAAGTAAATAAATGCTCATACTCAATACTGCGATAGGTTGTCCTTGGAATGTCTTCATCTCATTTTCTTGTATTAATGATACATGGGTAATTAATTTAATACCAAAATTAGTCTTTCTTGAGACTTTTTCTTAATAATATACCATATCCGTACTACGGCATCAGAAATGACGAACGATAAAATACTACTGCAATAATAATTATATTACTGAATATCAGTTATTAAAATTGAGATAGGAAAGTATGGATATTAATATCAGCTGTTAATCCTAATTTTTTTCTCAGACGGTTTCTGGCAGATTCCACACTTCGCAATTCTCTGAAAGAGATGGATGCAATTTCCTTGGTTGACAGACCCAACTTTAATAAAGCACAAATCTTTTTATCATTTTGCGATAAATTCGGGAAAGCTGAATTCAGGTTCTTTTCAAATGACTGATGAACCTCTTCGAAGAATAAACGGAATTCTTCCCAATCATGTCCTGCTGAATATTGATGCAGATCAGAGATTAATTGTCTTATTCGTTCCGAGCGTTCTTTATCCCTTGGATTCATTCCCACTAAAATCTTCTTTAGCTCTTCTGTAGTCCTCAAAACAAATTCATTGTTTTGGACAAGGTGTAAAGTATAAGAAGTCAGCTGTCTGTTTTTATAATCCAGTTCCAGTTCGAGGATACGCTCTTTATTGAGCAGTAAGTCTTTTTCCTGCTGATGTAAAAGATTTCCCTGATTCACGATCATCTGATTCTTTTCTCGTTCGCGTCTGTTATTGCGTATAAGGTTGAACACGAAATAGATGAATAAAAGAAAAATTACTACGGCTCCAATTAAAACAATCCTTTGCCGCTGTATGGCTAATTGCTGGAGGTTTATTTTTTGCTGAAGAATTTTATTGTCTTTATCCTTGTTAATTACTTCATAAACTGCTTGTATTTGTTCAATTTTTGTAAGGCTGTTCAGCGATTCAAGTGAATCATTCAATACGACATATCTAGAGTAAAAATTATAAGCTTTCTCAAAATTCCGCAATGTTTCAAAGTATCTGGCAGCATCCCGGTAGACAAGTAGTTTTTGAGAAGGGTTATTCAGTAGCTCGACGAGTTTCAATGATTTGTAAAGATAATAAGTGGCAGAATCATTTTTGGGCATACTCTGATACAAGGATGAAATGGATAAGTAAGAACGAAGCAGGGCTATCTGAAATGATTTTCTTTTCTGTATACCTGCAGCCTGCATATAGTAAGATAGTGCAACCGGAAAGTTGCCCATATCCTGATATAAATTACCAATGTTGGAATAAACGATTGAAAGGTCATAGAAATCCTTATTAATATCAACCTGATTTAAAGCAAACAAAGCATATTCAAGAGCCTTACCTGAATTATGACGAAGATTGTAAATTCCAGCCAGGTTGTTATAATTGTTAAATAGCTCGGGTCGGATGTCAAGCACTTTGTTGATTGCAATGGCTTTATTGAAAAGATCTTCGGCTTTATTCAATTCATTCCTGCTATAATACAGTTTTCCAATGTTATTGTAAACTTTGGCTTTGCCAGCTTTGTAATCGATAGCGTTGCAAACCTGTAAGGAACTCATATACATGTCCAGGGCATCTTTCCATAGCCCTGTTTCTTCATAAATTGCCCCAATGACATTATAAAGTGAGGATATTTTTTTTTGATCTTCCTTTGTTTTTGGTGTTTTTGCTTCCATATAATGCCTTAAATCATTAAAAATATCCAACGCTTCTGCATGATTACCCTGTTCAAGCATAAATAAACCAATCTCCCACGAAATATAATATGCTCTATTGAAATTAATGGAATATGAAGAAATATTGAGCAGGGAATCAATAATTTTTTTACCTCCGCTATTTTGTTGAGAGGCTGTAATGATATTTTTATAATGAGATTCCGCTTTTACAAGAAAAGAGTAGGGTTGCCTGGCGGCAAAGAGAAAGGGAGAAGAAAAAATGATTAGTGTCGAAAGAAAAAGGCGCATGATGTTCTTTTTTCAGGTTCGCGCACTAAATATACGACTATTTCTGAAAGCCGATCATCATGGAGCTTGCCAAAAAAATTGGGGATTGTTGGCATCCTTATAAATAAATCCAGGTAAAGTACTTTTTTCGTCTGAATTGTACTGTTCAGTTTTTTTCAATATGTAGAGATAGTCTCCTGTTTCACGTAAAGGTTCCAGCAATGTTTTAAATTTTTCCTCATACCTGATATTGTCCAGATCCTGGTCAACCCTCATATGGCTATAATCTTGGTAATCTGCTTTAATCGCTTTTTCCATGTAATCCAGGGCATCGCCTTTGTCATCCAGCAATGAATAAATGCAATTTAAATTGTAGATCCAATTAATATAATAATCCTTGAAACTCTGTTTGTCTTCATCTGATAATCATTCATATTTCGATAAAAAATCATCTAAAAGTGTAGTATATGTACTTGTGTCTTTTTGCTGGTAGGCTTTAACCATTAATCGTTTTGCCTTTGAGGATAGATATCAACCTTTTTGTTGGCTTGGGATTGTCCCTCTACAGTAACAATAAAGAAAGCCAGGGCACAGAAAATAAATATATCTCTGGTTATAAAATATTTATTCCAATTGACGAAGAAAGTATAAAATTGTTAAAGTTCTGCTCAGATAGTAAACATTTCCAGAGAATCAGGAAATTGGGCTTTTAATCTTACTAATTTCTAATATCGATGGGAATGATCACTTTAATACTGATATTTCTTCCCATATCATAAATCCCTGATCTGCCCGTAGTGTTATTCGGATAAGGTTCAAAATACTTCAACCTGCTTAGGTGCGACTGATAGGCAACGTCAAAAATATTGCTTGCAGCAATATGAATATTGCATAAAACCTGCCCGTTTTTCTTGGTCACATCGCCTCCTATACCTGCATCGAAAAGAGTATAACCCGGGGTTGGTGTTTCTGTATTATCTGCCAGATAAACCCTGTTCTGTTTTGCATAATAGTCTATGGCAACCAAGGCATAGATGGATGAAAAATGTCTGATCCCTTTATCAAATTCTACCCGAAGTTCCGTACGTGTATGTAATGGCGGAATGAAAGGCAGATATTTGGAACTATCATTGATTTTTGTACCATTCCCGCCCTTGTTAATTCCATAAACCACAGATACAGTATTTTCAAAGTGCATCCATTTGAAAAAATGAATATCCAGGCTTGCTTCTCCCCCATATAGAACAGCTTCGGCCTGATGGAATTTAAATGTTTGGTTTCCACGGACAATGACTGAATCCTGTCCGAGATGATTCAGAACTTTCTGGTTAAAGATATAGTTGGAGATCTCATTGTAAAATCCTTCGATGCTTGCTATTACCGGCCTTGATGTATAGAAGAGGCCAAGGTCTTCCTGCATGCTGAATTCAGGTTTAAAATCAGGGTTACCGATTTGATACATGTTCGTTCCCGGATGAACGCCGTTGGCAGATGTTTCCGCGATGTTGGGAGCCCGGAAACCACGGGCAATATTAGCCTTAAGGCTAAGGCTTTTTATGATACTATATGTCATTCCGGCATTTCCTGATAAACCGGAAAAAGTATGCTTAAATGTCGAAAACTGCTTTGTTGCTCCTGCAGTATCTGGATAATTTACCTGCATATCAAAACCTGTCACAGGGTTTTTACGGATAAACATCTGATCATTCGTGAAAAAGCGCATATCATATCTCGCTCCTGCACTGACTTCAAATTTATCGAATGACTTCTTCAGGAGCAAAAAAAGGCCCAGGTCAAATTGCCTGTAATCAGGTATTATGAATTCCGTCCCTTTATTGGAATTAAGCTGATACATCCCATTGATCCCTGGAGTAATTTCCCATCCTTTCAGATCAGGTAAATAATATTTCACATCATAGGTAATCGTATGAAGGTAAAGATCTAATCCCGGAGTTTCCGGAGCCTGTGGGTGACTGAATTCCTGCCGGATATTTTCCTGATATCCCAGAATAATGCCAATTTTACTACCATCCAGATAAATGCTGGATGTTGAATAAATCCTGTAATGCTGAACATGCTGGTGCAATACTGAGATCTTGTATGAATTCAATTCAGATTTGCTGACAACAGGTCTGACCGTATCCGCCTCAGTGATTTGCTTTGTAAACTGGCGGGTAATCGAATCCCTGCTGCCATCTGGAATCTCCTGCAAGTCATCGTATAAGGAAAAATTAAGATGCGAATAGCCCCATTGCTTGTTAATACCTGTGTAAATACTTGCATCTGTTTCATTGAAGGCTGTATTATAAACCCGGCCATCATATTTATCCTGGTAATCCTTTGCTTGTTTATGCGATAATCGTCCTCCCCAGATAATGCCTTTCTCGTTACCGTCAAGATTTAAAGATCCCCCAAATAAGCCATTATTCGTTTGATACTCAACCAGGAAATTTCCTTTTATTGTACCGGTCGGAACCGAAGGGAAAGGAATCAGGTTCACTACACCCGCTAAACCATCGGACCCGTAAGTTAAACTTGCAGGACCTTTAACGATTTCAGCTTTGTCAATCGCATATTCATCCACTTCAATACCGTGTTCATCTCCCCATTGTTGGCCTTCCTGCCTTACACCGTCATATAAAGTCAATACCCGGTTATATCCCAGGCCACGAATAAAGGGCTTGGAAATATTTGGCCCTGTAGTGACTTCACTGATGCCCGGAAGTTTCGTAAGTGCATCTATTATATTCGTGTTAAGGTTCAGGTTTATTTCTTTGCTTTCAAGAACAGCAATCGGAACAGGGCTTCTTCTGATTTCAGTTGCTTGTGAAGTTCCCGTAATCACAACTTCATTCATTTGTTCAGGAGATTCCTCAATCGAAAAATCTTTGTGTGAGCTGACTGATAAATCCACCGGTTCAATGATAGTCTTATAGCCTATATAACTGACCCTTAAAAGAATTTTCCGCTTTGGAAGATTTGTGATCTTGTACTTTCCTGATGTGTCAGTTGTAGCGCCAATCGTAAGTTCCGGAATAAATATATTGACTCCAAACAATGGTTCCTTATTTTTTTGATCGGTCACTCTGCCTGTAAGCGTTACCTGAGAGTGAACATTAAGAAATGAAAGCAAACAAAGTATTAAGCAAATCTTTTTAATTAAACAGGTCATATCATTATTGTTGATCTGATATTTGATAAAAAGCAATGAATAAGCCATCAGAAATTCATCGCAGATGAAAACATAAAATAAAATGACTGGCGATGAAAAAGCCTCCGGTCAATAAATCAGACGTGATATAACGGAGGGGCTCTTAAATAGGAAAGATTTACAGATGTTGCGGGAATAAATGTCTGGTGTGGTAAATAATAGAAAGAATTATTAAATTCCTTTTCAAGTAAAATGTTCTTAAAATAGGAAATAAAAGAGGAAAATGTAATCTGATAAATGCTACAATGCCGGTGTATTTTTTCAATGGTAACTGTTGAATGATAAACGTCATGTGTGTCTTCATGCCCAAAAAGATCATGAATGAACTCCCTGGGGGTTATGACAGGTAAAAAACACGCCAGTAAAAAAATGGAAATATAGCGTTTAAAATTAATCATGGTGCAAAGATATATATAAACAACGGAATAAACTCCATTTGATACTGGACTCAGATTGATCACTATATTTAATGAATTGGCGGCTGATGTATGCAGATCAATATCTATTGTGAGGATTATTACATGGGTTTGAGGTTTACGAAGAACAACCGAAAAGGAAAAATCGACCGTGATTTTAATCGGATGTGAGTTTCACCGGAATCATGACCATCATAAATCCTTTGTGGGCAAGGCGGTTCTGTAAAGTAAGCTGAGTCTGGTTATGAAGCATCCTTGTAAGGGATGATGGACGGGCAAATATCGGGTTACCGACAAAGAAAATAACCCTGTGATATTTTTGAACTACAGTCTTGGAAAGTTCCTTGACTTCATCGGCAACATCAGTACCTATGGCATAATAACTGTCAGCAAAACATCCGTAAGCGCGGGCAAGCTCTTCATATTTCTTAAGGTTTAACTTCACATTTTCTTCAAGATTCTGAAGCTCCTCTTCTCCCTTGAAAGTGCCTGGTATCGACTATTCCCACGGAAATAAAAATAAAGTTCTTATAATTCTCAAAGTCTTCCCGTATCTTAAGGAAGGTGTTAATACCAACACCATTAAAACTATTCACGCAGATACAGGCTGTATGTGCATCCGGATTAAATTCGGGAAATCTCATGCCTGATTTTTCCCAACATGCATTGCTCCTTCCACCTGCCTTGACATTTTATGATCCAGCCTGGTAAGCAGTTTTGAAGCACGTGCATAATGATTTCTTACCCTTACAACAAAAAAGATCAGGCTGGAGGTTATCAGAATGGTAAGCCAGCCGCCTTCTGTGAATTTGATAAAAATAACCGTGAATAAAATACTTATAGTAAGTACTAAGCCCAGACCGTTAATCATGAGTTTCGGGATCCAGCTTCCTTCTTTTCTTTTGACTTGCCACCAATGCCTTACCATCCCTGCCTGGGAAAGCGAGAAGGTTATAAATACATTGATACTGTAAAGGACGACCAGTGTAGTAACTTTGCCACCGGTTACCAACAAAATAAAAGCGGCTGGCGACGGCCATCAGGATTAAGGCCATTTTGTGTCACAAGCCGATCGGAAAGAACGGAGAAACGTCTAGGGAACCAGTTATCCTGTGCCATATTGGAAATCACCCTGGGGCCATCAAGAAAACCCGTCTGTGCCCCTACGAATAAAAGGGCTGCTTCAGAAAGCAGGGTTATGATCACAAAGGGTTCACCAATCCATTTGCTCCAGCCTGCTGTCATAGCTTCTAACAGGTTGGCATTCATCGTTTTACCTGGTACATGTTTCAGATGAAAGATGGAATACGCTGCAAGAAGACCTAATACTGTAATACCCAATGAAAAGGCCATCAGCCGCATAGTATGAATACCTGTTTTCACTCTTGGTTCCTTCAGAATCACCATGGAATTGGATACAGCCTCAATCCCGGTATAAGTACCTGCGCCCATACTGTATGCTCTGGCGAGAATCAATAGAACGGCCAAAGTCCCCATGTTGTTGCCTGCCTGCCTGAATTCTCTTGTAGCATCCGGAACGAGGTTGACGAATTCTTTAGTGTGGAAAAAAATAGGATAAATGATGGTAAAAGCATGAGTCAGCAGGAAAATAACGAATATAGGCATCAGTGAAAATACTGATTCTTTTATTCCCCTTAGATTTAAAAGCAAAAGAACCAGAATCACAAATAAAGTGACGGTAAGTTTATAGGGTTGGTAAGCTGGCGGAAAATTACTGAATATTGCATCCACACCACTGGCAATACTAATGGCAATTGTAAGAACATAGTCAACAATCAGTGAACAGCCGGAAACCATTCCTAACTGGGGACTAAGAAGTTTCGTGGCAACTTTATAGCCGCCGCCGCCGGAAGGAAAGATTTTGATGATCTGGGAATAGCTGCTGCTGATGATAGCAATGGTAATAACGACCGCAAGTGCAACGAAAATAGTCATCCCATGATACTGGCCCAGTGCACGGTACGATTCTTCAGGGCCATAACAGGATGAAGACAATCCGTCAGAGCCAAGGCCAATCCAGGCAAGGATAGCAACCAGAGTTACTTTTTCAAAAATGCGTTCATCTTTGAGATCCCTCGCTTTACCAACGAAAATATTTCTGGCTTTTTCAGCGATACTCAGTCTTTCTCTCGGTTTCATTCAAAATAAATTGACGGCAAAAATACTCTTTTTCTTTATATAAGAGACATCAGTTGGAAGTCCCTGATTTTTAGAATAATTCGTTAAGTATCACAATGATTTTCCAATAAGTACAAGTCATCCATACGACAGAAGTCTCCGGTTCTTTACAACTTTTAGTATTTTTGTAATTTAATAATAATCTCTTGTTCCGGTGAATAATAAAAAAAGGGTTAAATTCCCAAAATACCAAGTCTTTAAGCACACTACTGAGTCGAAGAAAAAAAACATGATCGGCGCTAATCCGGAAGTACTGAAAAGAAAAGAAATACAAGCTGTATTCAACCCGACTTATGTTTCAAACAATACAGCGGCGACTGAGACTCTGATTCAATATACCCTCGTTTCCGGAAATTCAAACGGAGAATAATCAAAGGTAAAGCCAGATCCCATTTCTTAAAACAGATGTGTCAGCAATTACCACAACACATCATTTTTGCCGGCTTTGAGCATGGATTTGTTTTCAAAGTAACGTTTATCAAGGAGGATTTATTCAATTTATGAGAAAACATAAGCTATTGTAATAGAGTTAAATAGTGTCTTGTTTTTTGACTTTTTATTTTCAGGATCCTGATTTTTAACTTTTATTTCACGTTACTTGTGAAAATAAAGAATAGATTCTGAATTTTCTACTACCCTTAGGTCTGACTATCTTTTCCTCAATAAGTTTATTCAATTGTGGAAAAACCGGAGTTCTTGACCAACCTCTGCCGACTTTTTATAACCAACTCCGCAAGGGTTAGCTTCAGGATGGGTTAATGATCAACCAGATGAGATGGTCAGATTTCTCTGGCTAAGATTGGTCAAAGCGAGCGTTTTTTCCATCCTTTGATTTAAATATCTTATTATTTTTGTTTTATTTCCGATAATCACTATTTTTGTGGGTTAGTGGAAATATAAAAATTATGCCGGTCAGTTATCTGGAATTTCGGGAAGCATTGTATCCACAGGGGCTTTTTTCTCTTGCCCAGGTGAACCTGCATTTCCCGGACTTCAACACCAATAATCTGCTTCATTGGCAAAAGAAGGGGTATATCATAAGGCTGAGAAGAGAATGGTATTGCTTCAGTGAATTTACAAAGGTACAGGAGTTCAATTTCCTGGTTGCAAATAACATTTACGCCCCCTCCTACGTGAGTCACCAGGAAGCGCTGCTGTTTTATGGACTGATACCGGAGCACATTGTTGATTCGACATCCATTACCACGAAAAAGACCAAGTCTTTCGAAATTCTGGGCAAAACATTCAAGTACTATTCAATTCATCCCAGACTTTTTTTTGGATATGAACTCAAGGAGATGACGGCTAATGGTTTCCGACGAAATTTCCTTATCGCAGACAGGGAAAAAGCCATTCTGGACCTGCTTTACATTTTTGACTTTTACAGAACAGAAGAAGATATTTCTGAAATCAGGTTCAATGAGATTGCCCTTGAAAAGGATATCGACTGGGAAAGGATGGAAGGATATCTCCAAAGATTTGGCCTGAAAATACTGGACAAGAAAATCCAGACTATCCGTAAAATTTATCAGGTATGATCGCATTGCACGAGATCGTCAGGCAGTATCCCATGGAACTCCGGAAGCCGGAATTTTACGATCCTATGGTTAAGGAGTATCTTCACCATCACATGCTTAAAACGCTCTTCAGCGATAAACTGGCCAACCGGATTGCCTTTATCGGAGGTACTGCCCTCAGGTATTTTTATGATCTGAAGCGGTTTTCTGAAGACATTGACCTGGATTGTTTCGACCTGTCGAGGACAGATTTTATGGACATTACCGATCGCCTTCTCCGTGAAATAAAAGCTCTTGGTTTTGATATTGTCGTAGAAGACAAGAAAAGATTCGAAGAACTCAAAGCCTTCAGAAGGGTTTTCGTCTTTCCTGAACTAAAATACAAAATGGGGCTGAGCCAGCAAAGAGAAGCCAAATTCTTTATAAAGGTTGAAGCCGAGCCACAGAACTTTGATTATAAGCCGGAGATAAAGACCATCAATAATTTTGGAGTGACCTGCCCGGTCAGGACAATGCCTCTCAATATCCTCTTTTCTTCGAAGATCGCTGCTGCCCTGAACCGTAAAAAGGACCGGGATTTTTATGATGTCGTTTTCCTCATCAACTTTGCAAAACCTGATTTCGGCCTCCTGGAACAGAAATGCGGCATTGACAATCCGGAGCAATTGAAGCTTGCTTTGCTTAAAGCTGCAGCGGAACGAAAACTGAATACCCGCAAAGTATTTGACTGTGAGCATATGCTGTTCAGGAAAAGCGATCTGGATATGATCCGGTCATTTGAAGACTATATTGAACATTTTGATTTTAACAGGTTTATAAAATGATACTTTAGAAAAACAAATCAAGCCGATGATTAAAGATATTCTTAGCCAAAACGAAGAACTGCAGGCCAATAGCAGGCAACTTGCCAATCATAATTCGTAAATTTAAAAGTTACAGAATAAATAAGTCTTCGTGAGTAAGTCCAGTACCAAACATGAAACATTATTTATTCACGGCTTTAATTTTTTCAATAGTCTCAGTAGTCAACAAAGGATGAAAAGTTTTTATTGTCTCGAGTCCAACAATGGCGGGTTCTCGTAATATATCATATTTTACTGCTAAATTTCCGATTGCAATAATTGCTGCATCCTGAGCAGCTGCACCAACAGGTATTGGCAAAGTAGCAGCTTCTTCAATTTTCTTATTTAATTGGTTTAGATTATCGAAATCCGCTTGATTGAAAACGTTTTTCTTAAACAGTTCTTCAATTATTGTATCTGACACGATATGATTAATCCTTGAATGTGCAATATCCATTACCTCGGTGAAAAGCTTAATTAGCTTTGTATCCACTTCCGCGATAGAAGCATCTTTTAATCTTATTTCAGCTTTAACTTTAAGGCGATATTGCAAAATACTTAGAATAATACCAAAAGATAATGATATTAAAGTTACTACTTGAGTAAGTGGTACTACCCATTTTACCAAAATTGAAACTTGTTCTGTAGTTTGAAGTCCTGAACTATTATAATTAATTACACATCCGTCCAAAATAAATTTTTAAGAAAAAAAGAAGGGATTGGAGATACCCCTGAAAGGGGTAATTTTACAATATCGACAAAAACCAATCCCTATGGTAAAATTATCTCTTTTTTCACAAATGACAAGTTTAATACCCAGAGAATTGTTCAGCAATATTGTTAAAAAGTACGGTACTGATAAATACAGCAAAGGAATTGATAGCTGGACGCATCTGGTCAGTATGCTTTTCTGCCATCTGGGTCATGCAAATTCAGTAAGAGACATTTCAAACGGTTTGCGAAGCATCACGGGGAACATAAAACATCTTGGATGTAGCCATGCACCCGCCAAATCCACCGTGTCTTATGTTAACGAGCACCGCAACTATGAGATTTTTCAAGAGTTCTATTATGTTCTTGCCGATTATTTCCGTACCCAGACAAAGTTCTCCAAACCTGCGTTGAAGAAGATTAAACGCAAAGTATTCCTGCTAGATGCCAGCGTGATCTCCTTATCGCTTTCGCTTTATGACTGGGCTAAGTTCCGTACTCGCAAAGGGGCTGTAAAACTTCACCTGTTACTTGACTACGAGGGTTGTTTACCAGCATTCGCTGATCTTACCCATGGGAAAGTACATGAAATAAAGGTTGCACGAAAGATGAGGTTGCCCTTGGATAGCATTCTGGTGTTCGACATGGGCTACTATGATTTTTCTTGGTGGTATAATTTGGACAGCATGAACAACTGGTTTGTGACCCGTGCGAAAGACAACATGGATTATGAAATCGTTGAAGACTTTGATTTGTCGGACGAGAAGGATAAGAATGTGCTCCAGGACTGCAATATTCGACTGAAAGGGGTAAAAGCCCAAGAAGAATACCCCAAAATGCTTAGAATGGTAAGGTATTGGGATGAAGAGCATCAAAGAGAACTTGTCTTTATAACCAATAACCGATCTTGGACAGCAACGACCGTTGCCATGATCTATAAGGAGCGGTGGTATATTGAATCTTTTTTCAAGATGATTAAACAGAACCTGAAAATCAAATCATTTGTTGGAACCTCTGAGAATGCAGTTCAAATACAAATCTGGACAGCTTTAATCACGATATTACTACTAGCATTCCTGAAGACAAAGGCACAATACAAATGGCACATGTCAAACCTGATCACATTTATTCGATTGAATCTATTCGTGAAAATTGACCTATGGGCTTGGATTAATGAGCCGTTTATCCGTCCAAATAGCAATAAAATAGAACAATTATTACTGTTTGATGGGGAGGGTTAATCTTGAAAATCGATAAAACGATAACCTATATATCTGGTTATCAATAGTAATTATGAGAAGTTAAATTTATTTTGGACAGCTGTGATCTGAAATCTGAAATCGTCCAATCGTAAATTAACATCGTCCAATCGTAAATTATCTTTTCGCTCCGGCACATCAAAATAAGATTTAGCCTGAATTCAATAAGTCTTCTTGACTTTAATCGTAAATCGTCAATCAAAAAATTCAATCTGAAATCTAAAATCGTCCAATCGTAAATTAACATCGTCCAATCGTAAATTGTATTTATCTTTATTGTCCGGTTTATCCAGGCAAACGATAAACGAATTAATAAAATGACAAAACCCTTTGACAGTACAGACAATACGGATAGAATGCCCCTTCTCTTCCTTGGTCATGGCAGCCCGATGAATGCTATTGAAGACAATGAGTTCTCAAGAGGCTGGCAGGAAGCCGGAAAGACAATCCCAAAACCCAGTGCAGTTTTATGTATCTCGGCACATTGGGAGACAAGCGGAACCCTCGTAACTGCAATGGAGCAACCAGAAACCATTCACGATTTCGGAGGATTCCCTCAGGAATTGTTTGCCGTGCAATATCCCGCGCCGGGCAGTCCCGGCCTGGCGAAAGAAATCAGGGAAATGATTAAAAACGTTGAAATTGGATTGGATTACAGGTGGGGACTGGATCACGGTTGCTGGAGTGTATTGATGCACCTTTATCCTGAAGCAGATATTCCTGTTGTGCAATTAAGCCTGGATCATTCGCAGGATACTGACTTTCATTATAACCTTGCAAAAGAACTTGCACCGCTTCGTAAAAAAGGCGTGCTGATCATTGGCAGCGGCAACATCGTTCACAATCTCAGAATGGTGGCCTGGGATAAATTAGATGATTCGGAGTATGGTTACGATTGGGCAGTTGATGCCAATAATAAGATGAAGAAACAGATCCTGGCCGGTGATTATAAACCCCTTCTTGATTATCATTCACAGGGAAGAGCATTCAACCTTGCAATTCCGACACCTGAACATTTCTTACCCCTCCTCTATGTTTTGGCACTGAAAGAAGAAAATGAAAAAATAGTCCTGTTTAATGACAAACTCGTAGCCGGCTCCCTCTCTATGACCTCAGTGAAAATTGGTGAGTAGTAAATTTGGTGAATAATGAATACTGGAAGCAATACCTTGTCCAATATTTCTTTATTTTTGGTTCTTTGTAAAAGTAAGTGGGTAAATTTGTTTAAACGAATAAAATGTAATGATGCTGACGCAGGAAAATTTATTTGCCAAGGCACTGATGGTAGAGGAACCATGGTTTGTTGATAAGGTTCAGTTTGACCAAGCTGCTGGTAAACTTGAGATTTGGATTGATTTCGAGCGTGGTTCGACATTCTACTATGAGGATAAAGAGTCAGGAATTAAAGGTCATTTTAAAGCGTATGATACCACTCAAAAGACTTGGCGGCATCTTAATTTTTTTCAGTACCAATGCTATCTTCATGCCTGGATTCCAAGAGTTGATATCGGGGATGGCAAAGTAAGACAGGTTCAAGCTCCATGGGAAGGTCATGCTGCAGGCTTTACACTGCTTTTTGAAGCCTTGATACTTGAGTTGGTAAGAGTCATGCCAGTTCATCAGGTAAGTCAGTTGTTGGGAGTTTATGACAGCAAACTGTGGAAGATGATTAAGGCTTATACCGATACTGCTCGTGCTTGTGAAGACTTTTCTTCTGTCGAAGTGGTTGGAGTGGATGAAAAAGCTGTTCGCAAGGGTCATGACTACGTTTCGTTATTTGTTGATCTGGAGGAGAAAAGAACCATATTTGTTACCGAGGGCAGAGACAATGAAGTGGTGGCTGATTTTGTAGACGATCTCATAGCCCATAATGGAAATGCAGATCAAATCAGTCAGATCTCTTGTGATATGTCCCCTGCATTTATATTTGGTGTCGAAGAAAACTTGCCGAATGCGGACATTGTGTTTGACCGATTTCATGTTACCAAAGTGATAAACGAGGCAGTTGATAAGGTTCGTAAAGCGGAAGTGGCAAACAATCCAATCCTGAAGAACTCCAAATACATTTTCCTTAAAAACAGAGGTAATCTTAGTGAATGGCAGAATCAACGTCTTGAAGAAATTCAGCTCAGTGGACTTAACCTGAAAACCATGAAAGCATTGATGATCAGGGAAGCCTTCCAACAAATCTACGAAGCTCCCACTGCTGAAATCTTTGATAAACTTCTCAGAAAGTGGTACTTCTGGGCGACTCATTGTCGTATCCAACCTATAAAAGAAGCCGCTTACACTATCCAAAGGCATTGGCATGGAGTTGTCAATTGGATTTTCTATAAAATCAGTAACGGAATATTGGAAGGTTTTAATTCTATTTTCCAAGCTGCTAAAGCTAAAGCAAGAGGTTATAAAAGAACTGATACAATCAAAGCAATAATTTATCTGCTTACTGGTAAACTCAACTTTGGTAAAATCAATCCTTATTATGTTACCCACTCGAAATTATAAAGAGCCTTATTTTTCATTTTTCATTCTTCATTCTTCATTCTTCATTCTCCATCCTCCGTTCTCCGCCCTCCGATCTGACTTCAAAGATCGTTGATCGATATTCGATTATTCAAAACCCTTCACCCTTCATCCTTCACATTTTGCACTTGGCACTTTGCACTTGTCTTTCCCCCGCTCCATCGGAGCGGTATGTTCGTAGAATTGACCATTCATCTGATTTTCCCCCGCTCCATCGGAGCGGTATTATATTCTCTTGCCATTCTGAATTTCTCTCCGACTTCAAAACTCGTTGATCGATATTCGATTATTCAAAAAGAAAGATGCATTCCTGCGGCTTTACTCACTCTTACTTCAAACTTCGTTGAACAATATTCGATTATTCAAAAAAAGTTCAAAGTTCAGACTTCTTTCATTGCCAATATTGCGATATCCTTCGAATCCAAAATCCTCTTCTCCGCTCCAAACCGCACACAATTGATCATGGCCAATCCGACTTCTTTCAGTGTGCCAAAGAAATTGGGAAACAAAGGATGGACAATAGGATAAAGCCAATTGATATACTTGTAAAACGACAACGCATTCTTAAGCCCTTTGGTCGGCCGGATAAATGTCGGCCGGAAAGCATACACCGCCTTGAACGGCAGTTTTGCAAGATCATTTTCTGTCTTTCCCTTCACCCTGGCCCACATAATTCTTCCCTTTTCTGTACTGTCGGTTCCGGCCCCCGACACATAACAGAACGTCATTTCGGGATTCAGCCTGCTCAGGGTCTGTGCCACGTTCATAGTGAGTGTATATGATATTTTAGTGTATTCTGGTTCCTTCATCCCGATAGATGAAACACCCAGGCAGAAAAAACAGGCATTATAGCCTGTAAGCTGAGATTCGATGGCTGTAAGATCAAAAAAATCACTATGAATGATCTCCTTAAGTTTGGAATGTGATACTCCGCATGGTTTCCTGTTGATCACCAGCACCGATTCCACCTCAGGATGCAGCAAGCATTCATGCAGTACTCCTTCCCCCACCATCCCCGTGGCCCCTGTAATAATTGCATTGACTTTATTACTCATATCTATAAGAATTAAATATGGATCAAAGATACATTGAATCTTAGATTTATTTATCTGTTACGACTTATTCGGATTGATCACCTCTCACTTCTCACCTCTCTCTTCTCACTTCTCACCTCTCACCATTCACTACTCACCACTAACCATTCAGTCCCCAGTCCCCAGTACCTAGTACCTAGTGTATTGACAAATTAATGAATTAACATTATCTTTGTGGGGTAAAAACCACAAAGCCATGGCAAAGTTAACATTAAAACTAAAATCAAAAGAACGTGAGTTTCTTAATAACTTGACAAAAACGGGCACCCGTAATTCCCGGGAATTTGAAAGAGCTTATATACTGTTGGCTCTGGACAAAGGTAAGAAACATGAGGAGATATCAGAGTTTTACAACGTTAGCAGAATTACAATATGGCGAGTGAAAAACAAGTATTTAGAATCAGGTGTTGAAGAAGCCATTAAAGATGAACCACGGCCAGGACAACCAATAAAATACGATGAAACTGACAACGCTGAGATTATTGCCATGGCTTGTTCAAAAGCGCCAGATGGAAGAGCCCGATGGACAATACGGCTTCTCGAAAAGACCTTGAAAGAGCAGAAGGGGATGGTATCAATCAATCGTGAAACAATCCGGTTACTCCTAAAAAAAACGAATGTAAGCCTTGGTTGAAAAAAATGTGGTGTATAACGGAAATCACAAAGGAATACAGAAAGCGCATGTACCGATTGCTAAACTTGTATAATAAACCATATAATCCTGCAATACCGGTGGTGTGTTTTGACGAAAAGAGTAAACAGTTATTGGAAGATTCCCGAACCCCTATCCCTTTGAAACCTGGTCAGGTTAAGAAATATGATTATGAATACCGGCGAAAGGGGACATGCAACATTTTTGTCGCGGTTGAACCAAAGGCAGGAAAGCATTTTATAAAAGTCACCGACCAGCGCACCCGTAAAGACTTTGCCGTATTCATGAAATGGTTGATTGACAATAAATATAAGCAGGCAAAGAAAGTCATAATAGTTTTAGACAATTTGAACACTCATTTCAAGAAATCCATTTATGAAACCTTTTCACCTCAGGAATGTAGTCGGTTACTGAAAAAAATCAAATTTGTTTACACTCCCAAACATGCGAGTTGGCTAAACATGGCAGAGATCGAAATAAATTTACTGGACCACGAATGTCTTGATAGAAATATCGGGAATCGAAATGAACTTGAAAGACAAATCCTCTTTTGGTGTAATGCGAACAATTCCGATCAAAGAAAAATCAATTGGAGTTTTACACGATATAAAGCTGACAAAAAACTATCAAATTATTACGTTTCATAATTAACTTGTCTTGACACTAGTACATAGTTCCCAGTCCCCAGTACCCAGTACCTAGTATAACGTTCTCTATATAACATATCATAAGACTTTTAACTCATCCATCTTATATTTCCACCTGAAGATTACCGGTTCATTATTCATTTCTTCGATTCCCTGATATATTCTACGCATCAATTCTGCCTTTGTATCCACTCTGATCTGTCTTAAAAAGGATCGGGCTACTTTGCTAAAAAACATTTCTATCATGTTTAGCCATGAACCGTGTTTAGGAGTAAACACGAACTCAAATCTGGATGGTTTGGATAGTAAATATTTTTGTGTTTCCTTTGATACATGGGCTGAATGATTATCAAGAATAATCCTTATCTTCCAATCTTGCGGATATTCCTTGTCTACTTTCTCAAGAAACATGATAAATTCTTTGCTTCTGTGTTTTTCATTTACCAGAGGAATAATTTTTCCTGTATGTAAATCTATTCCGGCAAGCAGGCTAAGAGTCCCTAACCGTTTATATTCATAATCTCTTTGTATCGTTGTATATTTACCTACAACTGGCTGAAGTTGAGGGGCTATATTTTTAATAGCCTGTATTCCAGGTTTCTCATCATAGGAGATGGTCGTCATTTTTCCTTGTTTCTTCATTTGGTCGTTAACAATAGCCACCTCTTTATAAACTTGTAATATATTGGCCATTTTAAATTCGAAATCAGGATCGCGTTTTTCCAGGTAATAACTGACCTTATGGGGTTTTATATTCCCTTTGGACAGTATTTTGTTCAGCACACCTTTGTTTATGTTTTCAAGACATTGGTGCCCGGTATCACGGCAGTTTTTACGAATGTGTTTTATCATCAAGTTATAGGTCCAGACCTCATGTGCATATCCTAAAGAAACAGGGCGTTGACAGGCAATCGACAAAACCCAGCTTTTCGCCTCATCGGTAATAACAGGCTTTTTACCCCGGCCTGGAAGATCCTTCAATGCTGTTTTAATCCCAAATCCAATGGCTTTATCAATACAGCGTTCAACCAGGGGCCTGTTGGTTCTCAAACTTTCCGCAATACTTGTGATGCTTTTATCTTCCATATATTGCAAAAGAATGTTTGCCCTTATCACTTCCCGATGAGGGAGGGTTTTACTTTTGGCAATCCTTGTCAGATCAACTTTCTCGTCATCTGTCGGATTCAATTTGGCTTTTTTTGTCCTTCTCATTGTGGCGTATTTTTGCCACAAAGATAAAACGATTTTTATTATAATGCAACATTATTATAAGAACGTTATACTAGTACCTAGTTCCCAGTCCCCAGTGCCCAGTACCTAGTACCTAGTTCCCAGTCCCCAGTACCCAGTGCCCAGTACCCAGCATCCAGTATCAAAATTTTCCTTTCCTTTGTACTCACTATGTCCCTCTTCATCACCTCCATCGCTTCCGGAAGCAACGGCAATTGCTATTATGTTGGCAATGAGCACGAAGCCGTGCTGATCGACGCCGGCATCTCTTGCAGGGAAACCGAAAAACGAATGTCCCGGCTGGGATTATCCATAAAAAAAGTCAAAGCCATTTTCATCTCCCACGAACATACCGATCATACCAGAGGAGTCGAATTTATCTCAAGGAAGCACAGAATACCGGTTTATATCACTGCTACAACTCATAACAACAGCAATCTTTCGATTGAACCTCAACTCGTTAGATCCTTTTCCATCAAAAGCCCGGTACATATTGGCAACCTAAGCATACATGCTTTCCCGAAACGGCATAACGCATCAGAACCCCACAGTTTTACGATAAAAGGTAATGGCGTCACCATTGGCGTCCTGACCGACATCGGCACGGCCTGTGAACATGTTATAAAAAATCTAAGCAAGTGTTCATGCAGCCTTCCTGGAAGCAAATTATGATGAAACAATGCTGGAGAAAGGAAATTACCCGATCTTTCTGAAAAGACGCATCCGTGGCAACGATGGCCACCTATCTAACACCCAGGCGCTGGACCTCTTCACCACTCATAGACCTCCCTTCATGACACTCCTGATACTTTCACACCTCTCTGCCCAGAACAACTCTCCCCAACTAGTGAACGATTTGTTTAGTAAGCATGCCAATGGCGTTCGCATCGTAGTGGCTTCCAGGTACGAGGAAACAGAAGTCTTTTGCATTACTAACCCCAACATCTAACACCCAAATGTCACACTTCTTTGATCAATATTCGATATTCGATTATTCACTTCACCCGCACCCAGAACCTAGTACCCAGCACCCAGAACCTAGTACCTAGTACCTAGAACCCAGCACCCAGCACCCAGAACCCAGTACCCAGCACCTAGAACCTAGTACCCAGCACCCAGCACCCAGAACCTAGTACCTAGAACCCAGAACCTAGAACCCAACATGCGTCTCTTTCTCGGCCTCATCGCCCTCTTCCTCATTCCCGGCTCTGCCCTCGCTTTCTGGGACGCACTAATTGTCATTGCAGAACATAATGACCTCTGGATCCCGTTAGTCTGTGGACTCGCACTTGGCATCCCGCTTTACTTCATTGTGATCAAAAGAGTCCATGTCATTTCAACCTTCGAACATGAACTCACCCATGTCTTGGTAGCGCTATTATTTTTCAGAAGGATCCATAAATTCATCGTGACCTCAAAACGTGGCGGTCAGGTTCAATATTCAGGAAACTTTGGCGGCGAATTCGGCACCCTCCTTATCGGGTTGGCGCCTTATTATCTTCCGACTTTAACTCTTATTTCTGTTCTTATCAGGCCTTTCCTGCCGCCAGTCTGGTTCCCATGGTACGATGGTTTCATAGGAGCCACTCTTGCATTTCATATATTCTCAACTGTTGATGAAACAAAACTATCGTGGACAAAACATACTTTCACCGGTGCCGGCGACAACCGGAAAACAAAATCCGATATCGGGAAAGTAGGGTATATCTTTGCATTCCTGGTCATCACCGGCTTCGGAATTTTCCTGTTAGGTCTGTCATTACAACTTATCGGCTCAGGCTACGCCGGAACCTGGCATTTTCTGAAACAAGTCGTAAAAACCTCATATACAGTTTATAGCTCACTGATCCGCGAAATTTATGCTTATCTCGCCCCAATGGTCAGGCAATGGTTTTCTTAAACTTCACATTTCACACGTCAAAATTTGCACTTTACACTTCGCACTTGACCTAGGGGCCGGGGGTGGGGTTCTTACCTATATCACTTTTTATGATTGTGCAATTTTTCATAAGCATTCCGTCGATTAGAATATGCGCTGGTGTAATGCGGGTCAATCTCAAGAGTTCTGGAGTAATCGTCTATTGCCTTGTCCCACTGTCCCAGGTACCCGTATGTAATGCCACGGTTGTAATAGGTTTTAGCAGATTTCGGATCAAGATCAATCGATATAGAGTAATCGGCTATTGCTTTGTTCCACTGCCCGATATAATAATATGCATTACCGCGATTGTAATAGGCTGTGGCATATTGTGGAGAAAATTCAATCGTCTTCGAAAAATCTAGTATAGATTTGTCCCACTGTTTAAGATTCCCGTAAGCAATTCCACGGTAATTATATGCGTTTGCATATTTCGGGTCAATCTCTATCGCCTTGGTTTGATCGATAATCGATTTGTCCCACTGTCCAAGATTCCCGTAAGCAATTCCACGATTATAATAGGCTATGGTACATTTCGGATCAATCTCTATCACCTTCGAGTCATCGGCTACTGCTTTGTCCCATTGCCCAAGGTTACCATAAGCAATGCCACGATTGGCATATGTCTTAGGAAATTTTGGATCAATCTCGATTGCTGTAAAGTAATCGTCTATTGCTTTATCCCACAGCCCAAGTTTCCCGTAAGCAACACCGCGGTTAATATATGCATCAAAATCCTTCGGGTAAACACTAATTGCTTTTGAGTAATAGGGAATTGATTTATCCCATTGACCAAGATAATCGTAAACCATGCCAAGGTTATAAAGTGGTCTGGGTTTATTCGGAGATTTTTGTACAACATCACTCCACAGGGTAAGGTCGTCCTTCCAGACTTTATTTCTCTGATACGTTAAGTAAGAATTTAATCCTGTTATGATTGCTAAAATAATAAATGCAAGGTATTTAAATTTTTTCCAAAGTAAATAATAAATACCTGCGCTTAATATCAGAAAAAACCCAAATGAAGGAAGATATGTCCTATGCTCGAAGATCACATCTTTTATTGGAATAAAACTCGACTCGATTGATAAAGTAAGAAAAAACCAGAAAATGCCAAAAGAAATGATCCTGTATTTTTTAAAGGATAATACAGCCAGAATGATCAATGATAGAAGTATCAGGAAACTGACCAGGGTTCTTATTTCAAAAAAATTATTTGAAATCGGTAAGTCATAGTCTAAATTCTGATTGATGGGAAAAAACAAGAGCTGGATATATTTGACAATAACACTGAACTGAGTGAAAAGATAATTATACTCATGCTGAATGAAAATGCGAACAAATTAACAATGGGATGTTGAGAAAAACTCTTCGACATCAGATTCCAACAACAATAGATGCTTTTTCTTTGCATCACCATGTCGAACTTTTTATCATCGAAACAAATTAGAGCTTTGAAAAGTATGCATAAGACATCTGACCGTAAAAAAGCCGACAAAATCAAAGCCATCCTATTATTGAACAGAGGATTTACACCTGAAGAAGTAGCTGAGATACTTTTACTTGATGACTCGACCATAAGACGCTGGTATGCACTATTTGATTCAGAGGGCATAAATTCTCTGTTGAGATATAACTATGTTGGAAGCGATGGCAAACTGACAACGAAACAGATTAAGATTTTGAACAATCAGTTGGATGAAAAGGTCTATAAGACAAGCAAAGAAATCTGCGCATACGTACAAAATGAATTCGGGATAAAATACACAACAAAAGGAATGACCAACCTGCTTCACAGGCTTGGTTTTTCTTACCGTAAGCCCAAGCATGTACCTGGAAAGGCTGATCAAAAAGCCCAAGAAGAATTTATTAAGCAATACACTGAATTGAAAGAAACGAAGTCTAAACATGATAGAATTTGGTTTCTTGATGCTGTCCATCAGTTGCATAATTCACAACCCGCATATGGTTGGATGAAAAAAGGTTTCGACTATACTATTCCATCGAACACAGGTCGTCAACGAGTCAATATTAATGGTGCTTATAATATTGAAGAACATAACGTCATCATTGAAGAAGCAGAGAGTATAAATGCCCAGTCAACTGTTTCTTTATTTAAAAAAATGCTAAAGGAGCAACCCTTGGGGGTTCTATATTTGATTTTGGACAATGCAAAATACTATCGTTCAAAAATTGTACAAGATTTTCAAAGAAAGCATCCGAGAATTCAACTTTTGTTTTTGCCTGCATATAGCCCTAATCTTAACATTATTGAGCGTTTGTGGAGATTTTTCAAGAAAAATATCACCTATAACAAGTATTATGAAAAATTTGCTGTCTTTAAAAGTGCTTGTTTGAATTTCTTTAAAAATATTGAAAATTATAAACTGGAATTACAGAGTTTAATGACCGATAATTTTCAACTGATTCAGGCTTGATTTTTTCGTAAATCCATTTTCACTGAGTATAAGTGGTGTAACAGCAAAGGTATTCATATACGATTGAGGGATCGGCTTAAAAATACTTAATGAGAACTTTAAAGGTATTATGACAATTAGGCTAAGAAATACTCCAATCAACAAAATTGGACGATAATCTTTAAAATTTATTGAAAGCTTTTTTGTTCGGAAAAAGAATAGTTCGATTAGTACAATGGCAAAAGGAAGTGTGAAAGCATTTTCCTTAGTAAGCATTGCTAACACTGCAGAGATAAATGAAGCAGTAAAAAGTAAAATTTTGACTATATCCTTTTTGTTTAATATTCGGGCTTGAATATAAAACACCAGGGAAAGGAAATAAAACATAGCAACTATGGAGGCAAGTCGTTGAACAATATAAGTAACAGATTGTGTTGCAAGCGGGTGCGAAACAAAAAGTAAAGCCGTCATAAAGGATAGAATCTTTTTATTTTTGGCAATTTGTTGGTCTTTCAAAACCGGGGAAGAAAAGATTAAAAAGGTAAGCCACCAGACCAGGCAAGCATTGATAAGGTGAATGGCCAGGTTCACAAAATGCCAATACCATAGATCAAGCTGATTAAAATGATAATTGAGTGCAAAGGAAAATGTACCTATTGGACGGGAAGGATAATAATTCCACCAGGCTTTTATGTCGGCTAAATTCTGAATTTTGATATTATCAACGATGCGGAGAATATCGTCAAAATGAAATGAACAGTTAAAAGAATTGGAATAAATGATAATTCCCAGCAGGATTATAATAGCCAATCCCATCAATTCAGAATGTCTGCTTTTTTTAACCCGTTTAATTGGTTTCTGATATTTCTTGTTATGATCTTTATTCGTTAATAATTGTTTCGGTATTTCCTTTTTCAATGGTGTTTTCATTATATCAGCAGTTTGATCAGAATAGATTCAGATTACAATTAACATTAGTTCAAAAAACTATTAAGAAAAAAAACAGATTGAAACCATCTTTATAAAAGTCATAATTTCAATATTAACAATTACCTATCCCTAAGGTAAAATTATTTCTTTTCTTGAAATGACAAACACGACTGACAATAAATTTTGAAGGAGTTCAGGGAAAAGTGGAGTCACCATCCTGCCCTCCGGTTTCACCGGATGTTATCCATATTAATGCCTTCCGTGCATTTCCTCTATCCAGCTTTATTCCTGCTTTCCCCCCTTCTCCTTCAGGAGAAGGGGTCGGGGGCATAGCCGTCAGGCTAAGGTAAATTTGCTAGTATTTTCAATGGGGTTAACTTGTTTTTCTTTTGTTCTTTGACACATGTCCTTTCTATCAAACCTTCCATTTGGTCTAGAAAGCCTGAGATATGGTCCATATTTGATTTTATTACATCTTTCATTTCTTGTTTTATCGAAGCGATTAGTTTAAAGAATTTCAACTCACTTATTTCTTTCTTCTGTTTACTTAAATACAAATGCTTAAAATATCTTAACAGGTGAGTACTGGCCACAATCCACATAAGACAACCATAATGAAAACATTCGAATCTCTCAATTTTCATTTGCTTTACCTTGTCAATTTTGAAAAATGATTTCCATGCCTTGAATATTATCTCGATTTGCCATCTGAGACTATAGCACTGTCTCAACAAATGATCGGGAAGTTGTTCTTCTGTGCAATTGGTTACAAATGCATTTACATCACAGAGAACTAACCTTTCTTTACTAATCGATTTACGCTTATTTTGCTTATCTGTTTTCAGTTTCCTCCGTTTTTCATTGACTACTTGCTTGGGTACTTTTTCTAAAACTAACCGTGTTAGAAAATTCTCGTTTTGTCCTAAATTAACCCACATGCTTTTTATTTCGCCTTCCTGCATTTTGCCAATCACTTTAAGTAAGGGCAGTCGTTTATATATTCCTTTTTCCAATATATAGATGTTTACGCCAAATTTTAAACGACTTAAAAAATACGCTTCTGCTTCTTTTATCAACCGGAACCTGTCAATCCTGAAATACCCTAAATCTTCTATCCGCAAATCATTCTTTCGTATGTCTTGCAAAGGATATTTACAATCCGGTACAGTTCCTTCTTGTACTGTAATGTCAATAATTTCCTGTGAAAGCAGGTCATAGCAATATTGATTTTTTATCGCGGCAGTGGATGCTCCTCCTCCACTGCCTCTATAAGTGCCAGAAAATTCTCCAGGCAGTTGAAACACCGTTGAATCATCTATTACAACCCTCTCAAATTTGCATTCGATCTTCTCTCTGTCCAATCCTAACTTCTTCGATAATGCGTGTTCTACCATCGCTCGCATAAATAACATTGCCGATTCATTGAACCGGCCCTGTAAACTTTGTTTTCTGATTTCAATCCCATCTTTTAGTAACTCCCTACATAAATCATCCAAACTCGTTGTTCCTTCTTTCCTGGCCGTAAAAACACAGAGAAAAAAAATATGCTTCCAATTTGCTTTTACGTTGTACAAATTTCGTTAACCTTGCTGTTTCTGAAATAAATTTTGTGTCAAAGAACTCTTTTATTAATCCAATTAATTTACCTTTGGTATCTATAGTATCATTGGTACTTGAGAGTTTCATAATTAGCGGTTTTGATGAATTGCTATATTATTGAAACTCTCTTTTTGTTTTATCCAAAATATATTTATTTACTGACAATCAATTGTTTATTTATTAGCCTGACGGCTATGGGGGTCGGGGGATGAGGTGCATTTCTTAACCCCCTAAAACCCCACTTTCATCGACAATTCAACGGATCAGAACGAATTCATTTTCAAATTCCCTGAATAACATGCAATTTTAAACCATATAATTTTCGAATCACGATTTTACTTTGTGACTTTGTGACTCTGTGACTTTGTGACTCTGTGACTCTGTGACTTTTTTATTAAAGTTGTAACATTTCTCAAATACTTGAGTCTAATGTGCGTTATTATAAGACTTTATTATCGCAAAGCATGATCAACATAAAGAAAATTCATAAGTCTTATGTTACAGGTCAATCCAAACTGCATGTACTGAAAGGGATCGACCTGGACATTAAGGCAGGAGAAATGGTATCTGTGATGGGGGCTTCCGGATCGGGGAAATCTACTTTGCTCAATATTCTTGGGATCCTTGATAATTATGATTCCGGTGATTACTCTCTCGATGGAATAGCTATCCGGAAGTTGAATGAACGGAAAGCAGCAGCCCTGCGGAATAAAATGCTTGGATTCGTTTTCCAGTCATTCAATCTGATCTCCTTCAAAAATGCCTTGGAGAATGTTGCCCTCCCCCTTTACTACCAGAAGGTTTCCCGTAAAAAGCGAAACGTGATTGCCATGGAATACCTGGAACGGATGGGATTAACAGAATGGGCACATCATCTTCCCAATGAATTGTCAGGAGGACAAAAACAGCGGATTGCCATTGCCCGCGCACTGATCGCGAAACCAAAAGTCATACTTGCCGATGAGCCCACCGGCGCACTCGATTCTGTCACTTCCCTCGAAATGATGGATATCCTCCAGGAAATTAACCGGACCGGAATAACTATGGTGATAGTTACACATGAACACGACATCGCAATGCGAACGCAGAAAACCATACATATCACAGACGGTATGATCACAGAGATAATTAAAAATTAAGAATTACCTAAAACCCAACACCCAATGCCAAACACCCAATGCCCAATTTTTAATTTTTCATTATATCCAACACCCAATACCCAACAGCTCACTTCGTTGATCAATATTCGATATTCGACTATTCACTTCACACCCAAAACCCAAAACCCAATGCCCAATTTTTAATTTTTCATTCTTAATTCTTCATTATATCCAACACCCAATACCCAATACCCAACACTTAACACTTAAAACTTAACACTTAAAACTTATAACCTAACTCCTAACCCCCAACACCCGACTCATGTTTGAACTGGATAAATGGCAGGAAATATTCAGTACGGTGCAGAAAAATAAGCTCCGGACTTTCCTTACAGGGTTCAGTGTGGCCTGGGGTATCTTTATGCTGGTAGTTCTGCTGGGTTCGGGAAAGGGTTTGGAAAATGGCGTTGCACAACAATTCCAGGGCGGCGCTACCAATGGAATATGGATCACCAGCGGGGTTACAAGCATGAAGTACAAAGGTCTGCAGATCGGACGCAACATCAAATTTACCAACGAAGATTACGACATCTTGAATACTACCATCAAAGGACATGATCATATCTCAGCCCGCTTATTTCTCGGAAACAACCTCACTTCTTACAAAAATCAATACGGCTCGTTTTTTATCTCCCCTTGCCATCCCGATTATGGCTATATAAAAGAAGTTGAGATGATCCAGGGACGTTTCCTGAATAATATCGACATCCGCGATTTCCGGAAGGTTGCCGTTATCGGTGAAAAGGTCAAAGCTGCCCTGTTCAAGGGAAAAGACACGGTGGCAATGGGCAAATACATTACTATAAACGGGGTCTTATTCAAAGTTGTGGGTGTTTTCAGGGATTTCAGTAGGAATGACAATGAACTGAGAAGAATATACATCCCGATCTCTTCGGCCCAGAGGATCTTTAATGGGGATAATGTCATCCAGCAAATTTCCTTCACAACTGGCACAGCCACGCCCGTACAGGCTACTGCTATGGTCGAAAACACTAAATCCCTTCTTTCCCGGCGCCATACCTTCGATGTAAATGATAAAAGTGCTATGGAGATCTGGAATAAAAATGAAGATGTACAACGGTTCAATGCCTTATTTTCCGGCATCCGTCTGTTCATCTGGATCATTGGCATAGGTACAATTATAGCAGGTGTAGTAGGGGTAAGTAACATCATGATGATCGTAGTAAAAGAAAGAACTAAAGAAATTGGCGTCAGAAAAGCATTGGGCGCCACGCCTTCTTCAATCATCGGCTTGATACTCCAGGAAGCTATTGTGATCACCGGTTTTTCAGGATACATCGGACTGGTTCTCGGTATTGGTTTACTGGAACTGGTTTCGAGCAAAATGCCGGCAACTGACTTCTTTAAAAACCCGGAAGCAGATTTTTCAATCGCTGTCGGAGCAACCATTCTCCTGATCGTTGCAGGCGCCATCGCAGGTCTGGTACCAGCTATGAAAGCAGCAAATGTAAGACCAGTAGATGCCCTGAGAGACGAATAAAATTATTTATGAAAAACCCAACACCCAACACCCAGTACCTAGTACCCAGTACCCAGCACCCAGTACCCAATACCTAGTATCCAGTACCCAGTACCTAGTACCCAGTACCCAGTACCCAGTACCTAGTACCCAGTACCCAGTACCTAGTACCCAGTACCTAAAACATGTTTGATCTCGATCGTTGGCAGGAAATCTATCATGTGCTCCGGAAGAATAAGCTCCGGACCTTCCTCACGGCCTTTGGCGTGTTCTGGGGGATCTTTATGCTGGTGATCATGCTAGGATCAGGTACCGGACTTCAGAATGGCGTGACTCAGGATTTTGGTGACATGGCTACTAACAGCGTTTTTATCTGGGCACAGCAGACCTCTATTTCTTATAAAGGATTCCCGCGGGGAAGATATTTTAATTATGAAAACAGCGATATCCAGGCGTTACAGGACGGTATCCCAGAGATAAAATACCTCGCGCCCCGTACCAATGTAGGTGGGTATAACGGGACCAGCAATGTGGTCAGGAAACTTAAAACCGGCCAGTTTGCCCTTTTCGGCGATTACCCGGTGTACAACAAAATCGATCCGGTTAATATGATTGAAGGACGATTCCTGAATGACCTCGATTTGAAAGAGAAAAGAAAAGTAGCGGTAATTGGTCAACGGGTAGTCGATCTTCTTTTTGAAAAAAACGAGAAACCTCTCAACCAATATATTCAGATCAACGGGATATATTTTATGGTGATCGGAGTGTTTCAATCAAAACGTACCGGAGAAGCTGCTTCCCAAGATAATCAGAGGATCAATATGCCTTTTACAACCTTGCAGCGAACATTCAATTATGGGAACACTGTTGGATTTTTCAATATAACGGCAAAAGATGATGTTCCGGTGGATGTTGTGGAAAAGAAAGCCATTGAGATTCTGAAAAAGAGACATTCAGTGGCTCCATCGGATGATGATGCCATTGGCCATTTCAACCTGAAGAAAGAGTTCGATAAAATGGAAGGACTTTTCTTCGGGATCAGGCTGTTGGTCTGGATCGTGGGGACAGGAACCCTGTTGGCCGGCGTCATCGGCGTCAGCAACATCATGCTGGTAGTGGTAAAGGAGCGAACGAAAGAGATCGGAATACAAAGGGCTCTGGGCGCGTCACCTCTGAATATCATCAGTGAGATCATCACCGAATCAGTGGTATTGACCACCTTTGCAGGCTATTTTGGATTAGTGGTCGGGGTGGGGCTGCTTGAACTTATCAACTACCTCCTTTCATCTTCAGGCGCCAACACACAGATGTTTGTGCATCCCGGTGTGGATTTTAAAGTGGCTGTCATTGCATTGTGCATCCTCATTGTCTCGGGAGCTTTCGCAGGGTTTATCCCCGCAAAAAGAGCTGTCTCCGTGAAGCCGATTGACGCCCTGAGATATGAATAGAAATAATGAATAAAGAATTATGATTCTCTTACAAAAACTCATTTTTAAATATTACTCCGGAAACGCCGGTATGCAAAAGATTAAAGTTCAATTACATATTTTCTTAGCGAACTTAGCGTCTTAGAGCCTTTACGGTAAAAAAGGCTTTTCAGAGAAGACTTGATTATGATTACAAAATAAAATAACCTGTTTACTCCAACTTATGAAAAAAATAATTAAAATCGCAGCACTGGTAATTATCCTTGGAATTTTTCTCCTCACCATTGTTTATCTTTACAATAAATCAAAACAGAAACCGGTCGTCTACAAGACAGAGAAGCCATTCTATACTTCCATCACACGCAAAACGGTTGCAACAGGTTCTGTGATTCCCAGGAAGGAGATTGAGATCAAGCCTGTTGTTTCGGGGATTGTTGAAGAAATTTATCTCGAAGCTGGTAAGACTGTCAAAAAAGGGCAGAACCTCGCCAAGATCAGGATAATTCCCGACCTGGTAAACCTGAACAATGCAGAAGGACGGCTCGACAGGGCAAAGATTGCTCTTGATGATGCAAAAGTCAGCTATGACCGTGAGGAAAAACTCTTTAAATCAGGAGTTGTAGCACAATCAGAATTTCAACCCATCGAGGTTACTTATAAAAATGCCCGTCAGGAATTAGATGCAGCCGAAGCCAACCTCGAACTGATCCGCGAAGGAGTCAATAAAAAGTCAGGAAAAGTGACCAATACACTCATTACCTCAACTATCAATGGGATGATCCTTGACATTCCAATAAAAGTTGGTAGCAGCGTCATCGAAGCCAATACCTTCAATGCCGGCACTACCATTGCCACTGTTGCAGATGTGAACGATATGATCTTCGATGGCAAAGTGGATGAAACCGAAGTCGGAAAAATAAAGCCGGGAATGGGACTTCTGCTTTCTATCGGCGCCATCGAAAATGATACCTTCCAGGCCACATTGAAATACATTGCTCCCAAAGGTGTGGTGGAGAACGGCGCAGTTCAGTTTGAGATAAAGGCTGATGTGGATCTGAAAAAAGGCCAGTTCATAAGAGCCGGCTATAGCGCAAATGCCGATATCGTACTGGAAAAGAAAAATAAAGTCCTTGCTGTCCGTGAAGGCGATCTTTTATTCGAAGGCGATTCCGACTTTGTTGAAGTGGAAACAGCTCCCCAGAAATTTGAGAAACGGTTGATCAAAACCGGGATATCGGATGGGATTAACATTGAGGTGACTTCCGGTCTTACCGAAAAGGATAAAATAAAAGTGCAGCAACTTAATACAACTCCTGATAAGAAATGATCAGCCGATTTACGGTCTTTTTGCAAAGGATAAATTAAAAGTGAAACAACTAATAGGTTAATTCATTATTAATAATCGTAAATCGTCAATCAAAAAATTCAATCGGGAATCGAAAATCGTCCAATCGTAAATTATCTTATCGCTCAAGCACCTCAAAAAAAGATTTAGTCACTTAATACGACCCCGGATAAGAAGTGATGTTGTTTTGTATCTTTGATGGAACAAAACAACCGGTCAGATGCATATGAATTTTTCTATCAAGACTCGTGGATTACTTCGATTTTGTTTTCTTGCATTCTGCTGTTACGCCCTGTTCATCTTGTTTTTTGCGTATTGGTATTATTTGACCGACAGCATCTCCCTCACGACCTACGAAGGATCAGATAAGGAAAAACTGGATTTCGCAAAGGCTCTTTATTTCAGCATCGTTACTTTTCATACTATCGGGTTTGGCGACATTCATCCTATAACCGGTATTGGCAGAACCATCGTCATGATTCAGTCGGCCATCTCGATCTTTTTCACAGCCATGTTTTCCGGTCTGCTTGTATACTATGTGATCAAACGTCCCAATGACATCTTCTCGACAAAAAAACTATATATCCGTTACCGGAATAAAAATTTCTGCCTTTCTGCAAGGCTCGGAAATAAAGGCCGGTCGATCATTGATTTGAATGGCCGTTTTGAGGCATGGACCATAGAAAATAACTCACGGATCAGAGCTTTCCAGTTCCAGCGCGACCTTCCCGACCTGGAACGGATCCTGTACTATGACATCAACTTGGATGAACCCGGTAACCGGAAACTCAAAGAAGCACTGATCAAAGCACGAAAAGGAAAACATCGGCTTCACATGAAAATATCTGTGATCGGTAACGATATTAAAACCGGTGAGCAGGTTGCCTTTGCTAAATATTATGACTCTTCTGACCTGGTTTTCGGTAAAATGTTCTTCAACGTATATTCCTGGGATGCCAATGGCCACCGCAAAGACTTCCAGTGGAAAAACTTCGAACGCATCGAACCCATGGAACCCGAGCTTATTCAATTATTTGAAAAAACCTGATCCCCTACCCATAACTCCGCAAGGGTGTAATATGAATAACCCCCAGTGCAACTGGGGTCGTCATCAGAACCGCTTCACATAACCGTGACAATAAGGCAAGGTACCCTTATGATCATAGTAATCCTGGTGATAATCTTCAGCCTTCCAGAAAGTAGAAGCTTTTTTCACTTCTGTTACTACATTAAATCCCTTCTCCCTGAGTAGTTTTATCAGCTTTTCAGTGATCATTTTCTGATCTTCGTTCCGGTAAAAAACTGCCGAGCGATATTGTTCACCCATATCGGGCCCCTGGTGGTTCCACTCTGTCGGATCATGTATTTCGAAAAACATACGTGCAACGGTTTCATAATTAGTTTGTGATGGATCAAAAACAACCTCAACGGCTTCATAATGCCCTGTTTTGCCGGAACAGACTTCCTCATAGGTAGGATGATCTTTATGACCCCCTGTATATCCCGAAGTCACCGATTTCACTCCCTTTATTTTTTTCATATAGTACTCAACTCCCCAGAAACAGCCACCGGCAAAGATAGCCGTATCAGTCTTTGCTACCACTTTAATGACAGCCTGGCCGGCAGGAATGAAATCCAGTGATATGGAATTCACACAATTCCGGGTGTTCATTGGAGTGAATCCTTCTCCCACGAAAACATGTCCTAAATGAGCCCCGCATTTGGCACATTCTATTTCTGTCCGTATACCGTCGGGGTCCGGAACACGCTTAATTGCTCCGGGTATCTCATCATCAAAACTGGGCCAGCCGCATTTGGCATCAAATTTATCCTCAGACCGGTACAGGGGATTCCCGCATCTTTTACAAACATAAACTCCTTTCCCGTAAAAGTTATCATATTTTCCTGTAAACGGGGCCTCAGTTCTTTTGTAAACAATAACCTCTTCTTCTTCAGGGGTAAGTTTCTTGAATTCCATTTTCTTCGTAGTGTTTTGTGTGCATCCCGTTGAAAGGAGCGAAAATAAAAAAAGAATATTTATAATGACACTTTTCATGTCCATATAAATTAGAATTAATCTTAATAAATACGGAAAAAAGAAGAAATTATTACATAAAAGATAAAAATTTTCAAAAAAAAATTCTTTATTGATATTACTTATTAATTTCTACTCGATTAAGCAACAATATAACCCCAAAGGGATTTCATATGAATAACCCCCAGTGCGATTGGGGGTTGGGACATGGGGTTTTGGGGATTATTTTAATATCTTTGCGTTCCTTTAGAAAACGAAAGATATGAAAAAAATCCTTGGAATGGGGAATGCATTGGTAGATATCATGATCAGGCTTGAAGACGATCGGCTTCTTGACCAGCTTGGGCTTCCCAAAGGGAGTATGCAATTGGTAGATGCAATGCGAAGCCAGGCTGTTTTGAAAAAGTTTGATAACCACCCGAAAAGTTTTTCTGCCGGAGGCTCCGCTGCAAATACGATTCATGGATTGGCGATGCTGGGTGCTCCTGTGGGATACATAGGCGTTATAGGAGAGGATGAACTGGGTGGGTCATTTGTCAAAGATATGATCGATGCAGGCGTTGAACCTCATATGATTCACAGTCAGCAGGAAACAGGCCGCGCAATTGCTCTGATTACTCGCGATTCAGAACGTACATTTGCCACTTTTCTCGGAGCTGCCATTGAACTCGAAGCAGATCATCTGAAGGGATTTAATTTTAAAAAATACGATTACCTTCATATCGAAGGGTACTTGGTTCAGAATCACGATCTCATCAGAACTGCAGTATCTCTGGCGAAAGAAAATGGCCTGATCGTTTCACTTGACCTGGCGAGTTATAATGTTGTAGAAGAAAACATTGATTTTCTAAGAGGGATTGTCACGAAATATGTGGATATTGTTTTTGCCAATGAAGAAGAAGCCAAAGCTTTTACCGGTAAAGAACCAGGAGAAGCATTGGATGAGATTGCCGGGATGACCCGGATCGCAATCGTGAAAACTGGCTCGAAAGGATCATTGATAAAGAGCGGAAATGAAGTGGTTGAAATTGGGGTTATTTCCGTAACACCGGTCGATACCACAGGCGCAGGCGATCTTTATGCCTCCGGTTTCCTTTATGGTCAAGCGAGGGGCTGGTCATTGGCAAAATGCGGCGAAACAGGCGCACTATTGGCCGGCCATGTGATTGAGGTGATCGGATCGAAAATGGAAGTAGACAAGTGGATGACTATCAGGAATATGATCACAGAGTAAATGGTGACTCTTAATATTGTAAATCGTCAATAAAAAATTCAATCAGGAATCGAAAATCGTCTAATCGTAAATTATCATTTCGCGCCGGCACCTCAAAAAAGATACCTAATATCGGGTAGTGTCTCACTTTGAATAATTCTTGCTTTAACGGTCAAGAATGACTATCTTTGCCTTGTTAAATCTAATAGTATGGCAAAGGTACAAAGAATGAAAGACACAAACCAACGGGCAAAGCAGATCGTTGACCTGGCTACTGGTGAGATCACAGAACCGGAAGAAACAAAAAACCCTGCTGCTGTTTCACTCGGAAGATTAGGAGGATTAAAAGGCGGAAGGGCAAGGGCGAATAAGTTAAGTCCTGAAAGAAGAAAGGAAATTGCTATTTTGGCAGCTAAAAAGAGATGGGGGAAAATAGATTAAGGTTTTAACCAATTGCTCTCTGGTTTTGTAATTAATCGTGCCCCTAAATAAGCCATTTTTAAAGTTAAACAAGTTTTTGCCGTGTAATTACTATTATCAGTTCTTTCCATTGCCAACGCAAGATCGGGGTTGGGCGATCCAGATGTTAAACATAACGGCAATAATAAACTTATTTGTTTATGATGGCATTGAGGAACAGCAAGTTTGTAATTAGTTCTTACTTTAACCTTAACATAATCAATAGCACCGGTTAACTGTCTCCTTAATTCCCCCAAGTCTGCTCTCTTTAAATGATCTGGGAATCTTTCTATCCGATCTTTTAAAATATGATCATAGTCTGGGGTAATAGTACAGTTTGGATTAAATATTAGTTGTTCTGGTACTAAAAAGTAATTTGCAAAAGTAGGGATGTTTGTTCCAAAATATTTTATTAATTGATTATCGCTTCGTTTTATAAAAGCCCTAAAACAAAAAGGCTGACGACCGGGTTCAATATTTTTGTTTTTTTCAAATAATGCAAATATATCTTCAAGGTTATCAGTAACCAATCCTGTATTATAACAAGCGTGAGTGTTATTTGGTGTATATACAATTTTATTTTCTTCCTTTAAACGCCTAAACGTGTATTCAAGATAATTTTTTAAAATGGAGTGATTCTTCTGAGATGAATCAGAAAAATCCCATTCTTCTTTTTCTGCCAAATTTTCCGCTAAGTACTTAATGCTATCTTCATAAGAAGGAAAATACGCAAATTCAAATAGCTGTAAGTATTAATTGAAAAGGGTACCACATTTCAATTGAAAAGTATACCACTTATCGAAGTTAAACCAGTTGCTTTGCAAATGCAAAAGCAGCACAAAAACGATGATAAGTATGGATACCAAACAAGAGATTATCAGACGGTACTTTCGTGAGTTTGATAGTGCCCGGAAGATTGCCCGGGATTTGCAAATAAGTCGTAAGACAATAAAAAAACATCTTCTTTCTTATGCTCAATCGAAAGAGACAACCGACTTAGGGATTGACCAAAAAGCCTTA
>CAWAVC010000031.1:0-48295 GCA_963785325.1 uncultured Bacteroidales bacterium
ATATTTTTATAAAGTTAATTCAAACTTTGATTTTGACAGCATTTATACTCATCAATACGTTTACGACAGCCTGTGTCCTCACCAGATTATTTCAGATACCATTGACCCTAATTGTGATTTAATCGTCAGTGTTGACGATACTAAAATTTTTCCCCAGGCATATAAACTTAAGGTTTATCCTAACCCGGCAACGAATCAGATATCTGTTGAATTTCCAAAAGTTCTTGTAATAAAAACCTGCCAAGGAAACAATCAAGGGACAAAAGAGTATTATCAGTGGAAATGAACAATATTCGAGGTTTACAATTTAGAAGGAAAGAAAGTTTTTGAAAAAGAAATACCAAAGTTGCAACAACGACTTGAGCTTGATATTTCAGATTGGGAAAGAGGAATGTATTATTTTAGGCTGATTTATGATAAGCAGACAGTTGATGGGGTGAAGGTTATCGTTAAGTAACTGGTGGCGTGGTGAACTGGTGACGTGGTGAACTGGTGACGTGGTGAGGTTATTCAATTATAAGAAAAAGATTCTTAAATTCGTTAAAAATTCCCCACATGCATTTACCGGTCCGGTTCATTCCAATTGTATTTTACTTGTTATTTTCTTTTGGAAGTATATATGCCGAAAAGGATCCTGAAAGAACAGGATTTATAATCAACAACACGATCACGATTACAGGCGCTTCGGGAGAATTCGGTCCGTTGGGGGAACTTGAGTCGGTGATCATTCCTCTTAAGCGGGTAGGACGATTGTTCCTGATTGAAGCAAAAGTAGATAACACCGTCGGGAATTTTCTCTTTGATACAGGCTCGCAGAACTGGTGCTGAACAGTACTTATTTCAGGAAATCATGAAAACTGTAGGCGGGGAAGGAAGGGGATAACCGGGTCGACAGGTACGATTCAGCATGCACAGATAAAAAACTCTGAATATTGCGGGGTTGATCTATAACAGAAATCAGACGTGCAGATGTGACCGACCTCGGGCACATTGAAAACCGCCGGGATATAAAAGTCCTTGGCCTGTTTGGTTTGAGCATGTTAAAAGGACTGGAGATAGTAGTCGACGTCAGATCATAATGAACTGCGGTTATATCGTCTTGCAAGACCGGCAAACAGGATTTCTCTCCATACAAATGAATTAGGGCCGACATTACCGAGAAAGTCGAACTGTATCATAATATCCTTTTTGTCAAAGTAAAAATTGGCGGTAAAATACTTGATTTTTGCCTGGATACCGGTGCCGAATCAAACGTTCTGAACAGTTATGCACCAAAGAAAGTATTGAGTACGGTGACGATCCTGAGAAGATCTGACCTGTCGGGGGCAGGCAGGTGAAGCGGAAGTCATGCTTGGCAAGTTAAATGATTTTGTCCTTGGTGAACGTCACATCACCGGTATGCAAACGATCATTGCAAGTCTCGATGCCTTTCGGCAACATATGGATACCCGGTTGACGGAATGCTTGGATATGATTTCTTTAAAAAAGGGAGACATTTGCATTAATTTGGTCAAGAATGAATTAAAGATCAGTTTTACCAAAACCGACTGAGTTGAACAACAAATAAGATATTTTTTGGTACTGATTTTTCTGTTGAATGTTTTTAGGCAATTTCAAGTTTGATCCAAATTCTGTCTGCGGGTGGAAAACGGCAGACCTATTTCAGGATTGACCTGAGATGGACCAATGCCCAAAGAAAAGAACTGACCAGGCTGTTTGACCTCGACAGCCTGGTGCTGAATGCTGTCTATTCAGGGAAAAGGAAATAGAATTAAAGAATGCGCAATGGGAAATGGTGAAGTTGAATGATCACCTGGTGGAATTATCAAAAGTGATCAAGTCGGTACCGGTAAATCTCCGGCTGCGAATGATGTATTCATGGTGGACGACCGGTGGATAAGTCTGAAGGAGAAGCGGAAAGGGAATCGGTGGAATACGGGGTAAACCGTTTTACAAATGTTGCATGTGTTCCAGTACAGGAATGGAGTTGCCCGTTTTTTCCTTCCCGGACATAAAGAAGCAAAACGGGTATTTCATGTCCGGTTCCTTTAATTCATGGAGTACAGAGCGCACTCCCATGCATGTCTGTGATTCAGGATGGGTGGTTTCCCTTAGGCTTAAACCCGGCAAGTATTCTTATAAATACATCATCGACGGAACCTGGACACAGGACTCATATAATAAACTCAATGAAGGGGATACATACAACGGCAATAATTCAATAGTGTATTGCTACAACTATATTTTCCGGCTCCGGGGATATCCTTCTGCTCACCAGGTTATTTTAACTGGCAGTTTCAATAATTGGAATGAGAAGGAATTGAAAATGATCCATATCAACGATAGTTGGTTATTATCTGTTTATTTGCGGGAAGGGACACATACTTACAAATTCATTGTTGACAAGGTTTGGGTTTCCGATCCTGAGAATAAACAAAAACGGCCGGATGGTAACGGAGGTTTCAATTCAGTTGTCGGGCTGGGCGATAGTGTACTATTCAGATTGAAAGGCTTTCACGATGCAAAGAATGTTGTCCTTACCGGGAGTTTCAATGGCTGGAATACCGGTGAACTTTTCATGGAAAAATATAAAGACGGATGGCAACTCTATTATATACTTGGTCCTGGCAATTATGAGTACAAGTTCATTGTTGATGGTAAATGGATGACCGATCCGGCCAATCCCAACACCACAGGGTCGGGTGAAACAATAAACTCTTTTCTCGCATTGAAATCAAATTATGTATTCAGGCTGGATAAGTTTCCTGACGCAAAGAAAGTATCGGTAGCGGGCAGTTTTAATGGCTGGAATCCGGATAATTTTATCATGGTGAAAAAAGATGGCAAGTGGGCTTTTCCGATCTACCTGAAACCGGGTAAGTATACTTATAAGTTCAGGATTGACGGGAACTGGATCCTCGATCCGGGAAATGAGCTCTGGGAAAACAACGAATACGGAAACGGAAATTCTGTGCTCTGGATCGAACCCTAAATTTAAATTCATTTACTTCTGAATTAACTACTTACATGAGTCTGATCAGATCTGTTATAATTTAAGTCAAATTCAGAACCGTATTATACTAATTTTGCCGGTTGAATTGAAGTAAAAATACCCCATGAATCATAAAATACTCGTTATCGATGACGAACCTAGCATTTGTATTCTGCTGGAAAATTTTCTTTCTAAAAGATATGAAATAATTTGCAAATACGATGGACTCGAAGCACTTCGATGGCTTGAAGGGAATCTTCCTGATTTAATCATATGTGATATTCAGATGCCAAACATGGATGGTTATAAATTCCTGGAAAAACTAAGACAAAGAGGGTATACAAAACATACTCCTGTGATCATGCTTTCAGGCATCGAGAGCAGCAAAGAACGGGTCAGGTGCTACCAGTTGGGAGCACAGGACTTTCTCGCAAAACCATTTAACCCTGAAGAACTGGAAGAACTCATCAAAAAGAACCTCTTTCCTATCCATTTTGCCGGTAAATGGTAATCCGGCTGATCCATTATTTAATTACTCATCACTCATTTTTTTGATTATTAATAATGAACTACCCCGCCGCAAGCAGCGGGGTATCTTAGAACAACTCTAACTGTTTACTGCTATGCAAAATAGTATACTCTTTCTCACGTCCCTGATCACGAACATAATTCGTGATGGTCGTTTCGTCACCAAATTTGCTGACCGTGTTAACAAAATATCCATCTGTCCAAAATTCTCCTCCCCAAAGTTGTTTCTTCACTTCTGGGTGCTTCTTAAAAATCTCTTTAGCCGTGATACTTTTCAAAATCGTGATGATCTGAGTTACACTCATCTTCGGAACAGATTGAACCAGAAAATGAACATGATCCTTGTCAGTACCTATCTCCAGAAAATGAACCTCATATCTCTTCTCGATCTCCAAACAACTCTCTTTCAACGTTTGATCAACTTTCTTGCTAAAAACAACTCTCCGATATTTTGCTGGACACACAAAGTGATACAACAATACACTGACATTATGCGATTTATGTATGTACTCGCTTTCGCTCATACATACAAAGATATTAATTACGCCGCAAGCGGCGGGGAACTAACCCCTAAAAGAGATTAGAATCTCCTGTACTGAGTTCAAATTCCATTCATTTTAAATCTTTATTGATCTGCGAATATCTGCGGTGAAAAAACAATCCGGTCGGTCATCAGGATTATTCGGCCTGAATTTATTCCTTTTTTTTAAGGGGATTATCACCGGATAACAATTCTTGTCGGATAACCCTTAACTCATTCAGAAGTTCTTCAGTAGAGGATTGCAATTTTTCATAAAGTTCAGGCAAACCCTGATCTGTCTTGCTTAGTGCAAGTTCCTCCATGGTTTTTGCAAGTTCCAGTGGCACGGCAGCCATAAATGATGCAATTAAACCTTTCAGGCTATGGACATTGAAAGCGAGGGAATCAAAATCGTTCTCCAGGATATTTCTCTGGATCTTCTCAAATCGTTCAGGGAATCCTGTTTCGAAAAGTTCAATGATATTCAGAATAGTTTCTTTATCGAAATATTGAAAAGTATCATTAAATTTCTGTCTGTCAATCATAGTATCCCCGCATGTATATCTCAAATAATAGAATTAAAATATTCAATGGTTCTTTTCAATCCTTCTTCCAGTGTGATTTTCGGTTCCCATTTCAGTTCTTTCCTGGCAAGCCGGATATCGGGCTGACGTTGTGAAGGATCATCCGGCGGTAGTGGCATTTTGACGATCTTCGACCGGGAATTGGTGAGCTGAATGACCTTTGCAGCAAGTTCCCGGATGGTGAACTCCAAAGGATTCCCTAGGTTCACTGGGCCGGTAAAATCTTCTCTTGTATTCATCATGCGGATCATCCCTTCGATCAGGTCATCCACATATTGAAAGCTGCGTGTTTGAGTGCCATCACCATAGATGGTGATATCATCATTCCTGAGTGCCTGAACAATAAAGTTTGAAACCACCCGTCCGTCGTTGGGATGCATATGTGGGCCGTAAGTATTGAAGATCCTGATGATTTTGATCCTGACATTATTTTGTTTGTGATAATTGACAAATAATGTTTCGGCTGCCCGTTTCCCTTCGTCATAACATGCTCTTGACCCAATCGGATTTACATGCCCCCAATAAGATTCAGGCTGTGGATGAACATCGGGATCACCATATACCTCGCTTGTAGAGGCCTGCAGGATTTTTGACTTAATCCTTTTGGCCAGCCCCAACATGTTGATTGCGCCCATCACAGAAGTTTTAACAGTTTTAATCGCATTATATTGGTAATGAATAGGAGATGCAGGACAGGCCAGGTTATAGATCTCATCGACTTCAATAAAAAATGGCATGGTCACATCATGCCTTATCAATTCAAAATAGGGATTGTTTAAAAGGGAAATGATATTTTCTTTTCGTCCAGTGAAATAATTGTCAAGACAAACCACTTCGTTTCCTTCTTTAAGCAATCGCTCGCAAAGGTGCGAACCCAGAAAACCGGCCCCACCGGTAACCAAAACCTTTTTTTTTATCATAGGTTTAATGTTAATATAAATTAGTTCCTCAAAAATACGAATATTTATCAGATTTATCTTAGCTGACCCATACTTATGACCCTTTATACACTTATAAATAACCTAGGAATACATTTATTATCTGTCAAACATGTAAAATATTTTTAAAAATTTTGATGTTTTCTAAAAAAAGGGGTTAATTTTATAGGTCGAAAACAGATGTTTAGCTCAGAAGTTATCAATTTTTAAAAAGGGAAGATAAGCTTCTTCGAAAAGAAGGTTTTTAAATTGGATCCGGATTTAATGCTTCAATAATAACAAGGAAGAACAAAATACTTAGATATTTAAGGTAAAACTACGCTTGTAAGAAGGAAGTCCTGAAATTACATTTGTTAATCGTTCCATGCAGGACAGGGTTATATAATAAGAAATTATCTTTTAATGAAACAAATTTATGCGAATTAGAGAGATACACAAAAAAAAGAGGAACCTGAAAGCATTGTTATTGCTGGGTTTCTTTCTTTTATTACTGTCGGTCTCCAATGCACAGGTCCGCACCATAACAGGAACGGTATCTGCATCCGACACAAAAGAAACCTTGCCGGGCGCAACGGTTCAAATCAAGGGAACTACTACCGGCGTGGTTACCGATATTAATGGAAAGTACACATTCAAAGTACCTGAAGGGAAAGTCATACTGGTGTTTTCTTTTGTTGGCTACACTCAACAGGAAATTGAATTAGGTGTGCAAAACATTGTGGATATTTTAATGGTTCCTGCAAAGACCACTCTTTCTGAAGTAGTTGTTGTTGGATATGGGACCTTACGAAAGAATGATCTTACCGGTTCGGTTTCAACCATAAAAACAGATGAGCTTACAAAGATTACTGCATTGAACCCAATGGAAAGTCTTGAAGGGAAAGTTGCTGGTGTACAGGTCATGCAATCCTCAGGAACTCCAGGTGAGGCCCCAATAGTCCTTATCCGGGGTATCGGGACATTAAATGACGCTTCACCAATTTATGTGGTGGATGGGGTGATCCTTAACGACATTTCTTATCTGAACAGTGCTGACATCGAGTCGATGACAGTTTTGAAAGATGCCTCAGCTACGGCCATATACGGAAACAGGGGCGCCAATGGAGTAATCGTTATTACTACAAAATCAGGGAAAGCAGGAGAAGGTAAAACTACTTTCACCGTGACTGGTGAAATAGGTTGGCAGAAAGTTGCGCATGAAATCAATTTATTGAATGGGAAAGACTTTGCCACCATTATGAATGAGATTAGCCCGGGATCTTACAATAATGTTAACCTGGTTCCCAATACCAATTGGCAAAACCTGATCTTTCACCTTGCTCCTGTTTATAATTTTCAGGGTTCAGCCAGTGGATCCAGCAAAACCGTTCAATATTATATTGGCGTAGGTTATTTTGACCAGGAGGGTATCATTGATAAATCATATTACAGAAGACTTACGCTGAAGATTGATAACACCTATGAGTTGACAAAGGATATAAAAATTGGCAACAACTTCACGATTACCCCGTTCAGCCAGCAAGTAGCACCGAATGTTACTTACCAGGCCTACAGGGCTCTTCCCGTTATTGAACCATATAATTCCGTCGGATACTACAATCCGGTTCCCGGAGTTGGAAATCCTCTCGCCGATCTGGCTTATTCGAATAATACCAACAAAGGAATACGAGCTACAGGTAACTTATTTGCCGAAGTAACCTTCCTGAAAAATTTTGTCATCAGGTCAAGTTATGGAATCGATGCATCTTATATTAAAGGAGTAAATTTTACACCTGCATTTTCAGTATCACCCACCCAATATAACCTTTTCAGTTCTCTTGGTAAAGCATATACTGATGACCTCGTATGGCTTTGGGAGAGTACAATTTCCTATAAAAAGGATTTTGGAAAACATTATCTGGATATTGTTGCAGGTTATACTATGCAGAATGCCACGAATGAAATTGTCAGCATGACAGGGCAAAATTTAATCCGGGATAATTCGAATTTCTGGTACATACAACCTAATTATATTGTAAATTCATCGAATAACATCAATAACCTTTCTACCATAACAAACAGCATTGATCCTAACATGTATTTTTCGATGATCTCCTACCTCGTCAGGTTAAACTATACTCTCTTTAAGAAATACGTCTTGACATTCACTTACAGAAGGGATGGTTCTTCAAAATTCAGCACTTCAAACAGGTGGGGTGATTTTCCTTCGGCTGCTGTGGCATGGAATATGTCTGAAGAAAAATTCCTGGAGAATGTAAAATTTCTATCCAAGCTTAAATTGAGAGGAAGCTGGGGGATACTCGGGAACGATAAAATTCCTTATACCAGCAGGTATTCCCTTGTGGATAACAGCATTGTGAGTGTATTTGGATTAGATCCTTCTGCTATTCCTGGAGCCACCTATGGGGCAATAGGCAACGATAAACTAAAATGGGAGACTACCTCACAGATCGATATCGGTCTTGAAGCAGGATTTTTTAAGGACCGATTGACTGCTGAATTTGA
The DNA here is from genome assembly GCA_963785325.1 of uncultured Bacteroidales bacterium. GTDB lineage: Bacteria > Bacteroidota > Bacteroidia > Bacteroidales > FEN-979 > FEN-979. Next base: position 8,068 of record CAWAVC010000031.1, read on the forward strand.
TTATTATGACAAGGAAACATATGGGATCCTGGTTCCATTGACTATCCCGGCTTACTTTGGGAACGGACTCGGTACAACAGAAATTTTTAATGCGGCGAAAGTGCAAAACAGAGGATTCGAGTTCAGCCTCAACTGGCGGGACCAGGTTGGGCAGCTAAAATATGGTATCGGCATCAATGGAACTACAATTGCCAACAAAGTACTTAGTATTGGAGGGATAAGCGGATCAGATACCATTCTTTACGGAGGATATCTCAGCAATGGATTACCGGTGACTGCTTCGAGGGTGGGACTGCCAATAGGAGCTTTTTACGGATATAAAACCGATGGTGTCTTCCAAACCCAGGCCGAATTGAATGCTTCTCCGCACATATCGGGTGCCCAGGTTGGCGACTTGCGTTTTGTGGATGTGAACGGGGATGGAAAAATAGATAACCGTGATAGGACTTACATCGGGTCACCTATACCGACATTTATTTTTGGATGTTCCATTAACTTTGAATACAAAGGAATTGACCTGGCAATTGATATACAGGGACAGACCGGGAATAAAATATTTAACGCGAAAGCCATCGTTCGTCCGGATCAGTACAATTATGAAAGTAATGTTTTGGGTGCATGGACAGGTCCCGGTACAAGCAATACAGAACCGATAGCATCCTCCGGCGGAAATAATTATCTGCCTTCCGATCATTTTGTCCAGGATGGTTCATTCATCAGGATCCGTGATCTTATTCTGGGATACACGCTACCTTCAAAGATCACACAAAAGGCATATATTCAGAAGCTAAGAATCTATCTAAAAGCCGATAATCTTCTTACCTGGACAAAGTATACCGGATACACACCAGAAATAGGTAGTTCGAACGTATTAAGTAACGGAGTTGATTATGGCGCTTATCCGACGACTTCAGTTTATTCATTAGGATTAAATTTAAATTTTTGACCGATGAAAACATCAAAAATCCTCATAATATTGTTTGCATTGGTTCTTTTCCTGGTGACCCCCGGATGTAAAAAATTTCTCGAAAAGGATCCCCAGGGAATATTAACCACAAATCAGTTCCCGACAAGTGCGTCTGATGCGCTGCTGGCTACCAATGCAATGTATGAATCGATCAGGGACTGGTATTTTAATTCCGGCGGGTATCCGATCCTTGATATCATGTCTGATGATGCAAGGAAAGGAAGTAATCCTTCAGATCAGGCCAGCACCGTTGGGCCTTACGACTATTTTGGAATCACCCCAACCTCAGATGGACTTGACCGTTGGTGGACTTCTCTATATGTTGGCGTGAGACGCGCAAATGTCGTGATAGAGAAAGTTCCTCTTATAACAATGGATGAAACACTTAAAAGTAGATATATAGGGGAAGCAAAATTTTTGAGGGCAATGTTTTATTTTGATTTTGTCCGTGCTTGGGGCGGTGTTCCCCTGGTCACAACAACCGATCCCCCGCTGGGATTGGCAAGGGCAAGCAAAGAAGCTGTTTATTCTCTGATTATCAGCGATCTTCAAAGTGCGATCAGCAGTTTACCTCAAAAAAATGAATATGCAACAACCGATCTCGGACGTGCAACAAAAGAAGCGGCCGAAGCGTTATTAGCAAGGGTATACCTTTTCAGGAATGATTTCGTCGATGCAGAGACATATGCCATGGAAGTAATAAACACGAACGAATTCAGTCTCGAGCCCTTATTCATCAATGCAAACGGGATAAACGGCAATAATGGCGTGGAATCAATTTTTGAAGTCGGGGCACTGGAAGTGGAAAATCAGGTTGCAGGCGGCGATCAATATGGAAATACACAGGGAGTAAGGGGAATCCCTAATAAAGGATGGGGATTTAACAGACCTTCTATAAGCCTCAGGAACTCTTTCGAAACAGGCGATCCACGGTATAAAGGAACCGTAATCGACTTGAATGATACAATTGATGGGATTGTAATTCTCGGCGATGCACAGACACCCGATGTGACCAGGGACTCCCAAGGTAATATCATAGAAATTCAATGTTATAGCCGCAAAGTCTGGGTACCTGGTGCTACCACCACATCTAACTGGGGGCTTCATCGTCGGTTAATCCGTTATGCGGATGTTTTACTTATGGCTGCCGAGGCTTTGAATGAAAATGGAAAACCCACGCAGGCCCTGACTTATCTGAACATGGTGAGAGCACGTGCCCGCCAGGGAAATCCAAACATACTTCCTGATATTACGACAACTGACCAAGCTCAGTTGAGAGATACAATTTTTAATGAACGCAGACATGAACTTGCGTTGGAAGGATTCAGGTTCTGGGACCTGGTGAGAACAGGAAGAGCACCGGCAATACTGGGACCGCTTGGTTTTGTTACAGGGAAAAATGAAATACTACCAATTCCTCAAAGTGAAATTGATCTCTCGCAGGGAGCGTTGGTACAAAACCCAAATTATTAATATTTATTAATTTTAATTATGTTTAACCTTTAAATGAATGATGTTATGAAAAAACAAGTGTTGATTTTGAGTTCATTGCTTCTTGCGATGATTCTCGTTGTGGGGGTTATGAGTTGTAAAAAGAGTTCAAGCTCGACTACCACTTTCAGTCTTTCGAGCCTGAAGGCTGGGACGATTAATCTCAACGGAGCTACCCCTCCGTCGAATGTTCCTGCTAACTCTACGATTACGGCTGTTTTTACAGTTAATGTGAACCCGACTACCGCGACCACCTCTACTATTAAACTTCTTGAGGGTTATGATACGGTATACATTGCACTTACCGTTACAGTGACCGGGAGTACGATTACTATTCAGCCAAGTCAGACGCTGGCTTCCGGCGCATTATATACACTTATGTTCGCTACTGGTATTATGTCCACCGATGGTCAGGCTATTACTGCATTTTCGCGTTCATTTTCAACCGTTGGCCTATTTGTTCCGGCAGGGGTGGTTGCATACTGGAACTTTGAAAATAATACAAATGATCAGGTCGGTACATTTAACTCAAATTACAGCAACATAACATATGCAACATCTTACAGCACAGCTGCCGGATCGGCTGGATATTTCGACGGAGCCACCAGCATTGTCGAAATCCCCAATGGTGACCAACTTGATAATACCCATGATTTCTCTATTGCTTTCTGGGCAAAGGCTGTTTCTGTAGGTGATGTTGATTCTTTAGGAAACTCAAAAGGACAATTTATCATTGGATTGAGCGCATTTTATGGCTTTGAATTTGAGATTGCTGGCGACTATGGTTCATGTAAGCTTTCAGCTTGTTATAATGTTGGCGATACCAACACGGTTTCAGAAGACCTCTGGTTCCCTGGCAACGGTGTGACAGGATCAAATGGTGGATGGGTAGGCTGGACTTACTGCCGTGATTTGACCAATAGTGGTGGTGTAGCAGCTTTACTCAAAGATGTATGGGCCAATGTTGTCTGTGTATACAACAGTACCACCAAAATTGGTACCATGTATATCAATGGACAGGAAATGAAAGCACAGGATTTCAACCTTTGGCCAGCAGGCTCAAAAGATCTTGATGTCACAGGACTGAAGTACAATGGTGTTGAACCACAGGAATATCCTATTCTTGCTTTCGGATTTATCAAATCACGGAACAGCACATTATGGGATGATCAGTCATGGGGTAACTATTCTGATCAATATGCTAACCATTTCAAGGGTTATCTGGATGATGTAAGAATATGGCATAAACCTCTTTCACCTATTGAAATTGCATTAATGTACAATTCTGAAAAACCAACATCCAAGAAATAAAGTTATTATTTCCAGTTGGTATTAATCAGGTTATTGGTAGTTATTTATTTTCATTGATCTTGATTGAAAAAAATAAATAACTGCCAATAACTTTTTATAACCCGGATCATTTTATGAAACCAAGCGCAATCATTGGATTACTTGCCATCGTAATGCTTATCTTCTTTCCGTCCTGTAAAAAGAAGAATTCCAATACGGAAAACCTTGTTGTGGAGAAGGTAACAGCCGGGAGCAATGAAATTACACTCCAGGGTCCAAATTTTAACATCCCTGTTGATAGCTCTTTTCTCATAAAATTCAATGTTTCACTGGACACCAGTACGGTCAGAAAGAACCTCTTTCTAAGAAGGGATGGGAGCACCAATATATTGTTCGGGATCACGTATTTAAACAAATATCAAACTATTGTGATTACCCCGGCAACCGCGCTCAATCCATTGACAAATTATGTTTTGACAATCGGTTCCTCTTTGACGGGATCTTCAGGAGAAGGTTTCACCGGATCAAGTTATTCGTTTACCACGAATAACCGGAGACTTACTTTGAAAAGCGTTATCTTGAACGGAGAGGAATTCTTACAAAATAAGAATTTATCAAATATTGATTATAATCATGTTGACATAGAACTTATGTTTTCTGACCCTCTGGATTCATCCAACTTCAAAACATACTTTACATTGGGGGCCAGTTTTCTTTCCATTTCACTTTCAGACAGTGGGAAAAAAGTTTCAATTACCAATATTTCCCCTTTGCCGGATTACACACATTCACAATTCACCGTTTCCAGTAGCCTCAAATCGAAAAAAGGATTACTGTTCAATGGGTTTTCAAATTCATTTTTCACCTCACTGGATTCGACTAATAAGTTTCCTCCATTATCGGATGATGCCCTGCTTAGTTTGATACAGCAACAGACCCTGAAATATTTTGTTGATTTTGCCCACCCGGCATGTGGTATGGCACGGGAAAGGAATACCTCAGGAGATGTGGTCACGATGGGAGGTTCCGGATTTGGAGTCATGGCGCTGGTAGTTGGGATAAACAGAGGCTTTATCACCAGGGACGAGGGACTTGCACAATTTGGAAAGATACTCACCTTTCTTGAAACCTGTGATCGTTTTCACGGGGCGTGGCCGCACTGGATGGACGGAACTACAGGAAAGGTTGTTCCTTTCGGTCCGAAGGATGATGGAGGTGACATTGTTGAGACTTCTTATATGGTGATGGGACTTTATACTATGCGACAATACCTTGATTCAACTAATGCATCAGAAAAACTTTTGATCAACAGGATCAATACACTCGCTAATGCAGTAGAGTATGATTGGTATACGCAGGGGCAAAATGTGTTATACTGGAATTGGTCTCCTGATTATGGGTTTGCTATTAATGTCAAGGTTCAGGGATATAATGAAACACTAATCACCTATGTTGTTGCAGCGTCATCAACAACACATCCTATTTCTGCAGCAGCTTACCATGAGGGTTATGCACAGAACGGTGCCATAAAAAATGGAAATAGTTATTATGGAATAATATTACCATTAGGCCAGGCTTATGGAGGCCCATTGTTTTTTACTCAATATACATATCTTGGATTGGACCCAAGAAATTTAAATGATATCTATGCAAATTACTGGACACAGAATGTTAACCAGTCAATGATAAACTATTCTTATTGTGTGGCTGATCCGAAGAAATATATCGCGTACAATACTGCTTCCTGGGGACTCACTGCAAGTGATGACCCGGTTGCATATACGGCTCATTCCCCGACAAATGACGACGGGGTAATTACGCCAACCGCGGCTGTTTCCTCACTTCCTTACACACCGGCCCAATCAATGAATGCAATCAGAAATTTTTATTATATACTGGGAAACCGTCTCTGGGGACAATATGGGTACTATGATGCCTTCGATGTATCAGCAGGTTGGTGGGCGTCATCTTATATCGCAATTGATGAAGGCCCCATTGTGGGGATGATCGAAAATTACCGTACGCAATTATTATGGAACCTGTTTATGTCGTGCCCGGAGATTGACATGGGGTTGACAAAACTTGGTTTTACATATTAAATAGTAATTACTACTCATTAAACTTTGAACCTTATGCATGTTAACCCGGGATTTCTGAAATCCTTTGTTCCTGCATTCGGCCTTTACCTGCTGATTCAAACGGCAGGTGCACAGGAAATGCCAATCGCAGGAATTTCTCCAGCCGACAGCATTAAGGTTGAGAAATTACTCTCACAAATGACCCTGGATGAGAAGATAGGCCAATTATCGCTGTTTGCTTCCGACTGGGATGTTACGGGTCCCACACTAAATTCCAATTATAAGCAGCTTATCAGGGATGGCAGGGTCGGAGCTATTTTAAATGTTGAGGGTGTTGATTACGTAAAAACCTTGCAAAAAATGGCTGTCGAAGAATCACGCCTGAAAATACCATTGATCTTTGGATTGGATGTGATACATGGTTACTCTACTATTTTTCCTATTCCGCTGGGACAGGCGGCAACCTGGGATTTAGATGGTATTGAAAAAGCCGACCAAATTGCCGCGGGGGAGGCTTCTGCTGAAGGGATCGACTGGACGTTTGCCCCTATGGTGGATATTGCCCGGGATCCACGCTGGGGAAGGGTTTCTGAAGGGGCAGGAGAAGATACCTGGCTTGGATCGCAGATAGCAAAAGCCAGGGTGAGGGGTTTCCAGGGCCAAGGCTACGGGGATGGTATGCATATCCTGGCATGTGCAAAGCATTTTGCAGCCTATGGAGCCCCACAGGCAGGTCGTGATTATAATACTGTGGACATGTCCCCTCAATCCCTTTATGAATATTACCTGCCTCCCTATAAAGCTTGTGTCGATGCAGGTGTTGCCTCAATAATGACCTCATTCAACGAGATCAACGGAGTACCCTCCACATCAAATAAATGGTTGCTGACCGACCTTCTTCGCAGAGATTGGGGGTTTAAAGGTTTTGTCGTTACCGATTATACTGCCATCAATGAATTGATTAACCATGGTGTGGCTGAAGACGTGAAATCAGCAGCAGAACTGGCACTGAATGCCGGGGTTGACTTAGATATGGCGGGAAGCGCTTTTCTGGACAACCTTTCCGGCCTCCTGAAAGAAAAAAAAGTAAATATTAATAAGATTGATGAAGCTGTACGCTGTATCCTGCGTGCCAAAATTCAATTAGGCTTGTTTGATGACCCATACCGTTTTTGCAACAAACAGAGGGAACAAACTGAGCTCATGACAAAGAAAAGCTTGGATTTTGCCAGGAAGCTGGTATCGGAAAGCTGCGTATTGCTTAAGAATGACAATCACACACTTCCTGTTCCTCCAACTGTAAAGATCCTGGCTGTGATCGGCCCGCTTGCAGATGACGGAAAAGAAATGTTGGGTAACTGGAGAGCGGCCGGGGACTGGAAAAAATGTATCACCCTGATTGAGGGGATAAGGAATAAATACGGAGGATCAATAAAAGTTGTTTATGAAAAGGGATGTAATATCAACGATAAAGATGTTACCCGGATAAAATCAGCTGCAGAACTTGCACGCGAAGCCGATTATGTGATCCTTGCCCTCGGGGAAAGCGAAGATATGTCGGGAGAAGCTGCATCAAGGTCGGATATTGACTTGCCGGGGGTACAGAACCAGTTGGCCGATGCTGTGATCAAAGCCGGTAAACCCACGGCCGTGGTCCTGTTTAATGGCCGTCCCCTGGCCATCTCCCATTTAAATGAAATTGCCCCAGCCATACTTGAGACCTGGTTCGGGGGGACGGAGGCCGGCAACGGGATCACAGATATTTTATTCGGGGATGTCAATCCTTCAGGTAAGATCACTATGAGTTTTCCCAGGAATACCGGGCAGATCCCTGTTTTTTACAATTGCAAGAACACAGGAAGGCCCTATGATCCTGATCATCCGGATGAAAAATATGTTTCCAGGTACATCGATATCCCGAATTCACCGCTTTATCCTTTTGGATTTGGACTGAGCTATACCAGTTTTAAATATTCGGACATTAAAGCTATAGTCGGGGGAAACACTATTACAATCTCTGCAAATGTTACCAATACCGGGAATCGCGATGGGGAAGAGATCGTACAATTATACATTCAGGACATGGTAGGAAGCATTACCCGCCCTGTTAAAGAACTGAAAGGGTTTAAAAAACTTTTGATCAGGAAAGGTGAAACCGTCAATATATCATTCACATTAACGCCTGACGACCTGTCATTCTACCATCCTGATCTGGAAAAATACTGGGAAACTGGTGAATTCAAAGCATTTGTGGGAGGGAATTCGATAGAAGTCATTTCTGCTTCATTCAGCTTTGAAGGCGTGGTTCAGGATTAAATTTGAAAAATCATAAGAAGATGAACAAAGTTTTATTATTTATGGCTTTTACTTTTGCCATTGGTGTAGCACAACCGCAAAATATTGTATTCAGATCCAATGGGAAGGTGAATTATCCTTTGACACCCGGCGATAAGGCAATGCTCGATTCAATTCAGCATAAAACCTTTCTTTTCTTTTTAAATGAACATCATCCTGAAAAGGGAATTATAAAGGATCGCACTACAACCAGGGCCCCTGCCAGTATAGCTGCAACAGGTTTTGCGATCCCATCATTCGCAATAGGTGCTGAAAGAAACTGGATTACACGTGAACAGGCGGCTGAGATCACGCTGAAGATCCTTACATTCTTTATCAATTCAGTTCAAAGTACGGATAAAAATGTAACAGGTTACAAGGGGTTTTATTATCATTTCCTGAAAATGGAATCCGGCCTGCGTGAATGGAATTGTGAACTTTCCTCAGTAGATACAGGATTGTTGATGATGGGGATCATCTTTGCCAGGAACTATTACAACCTGGATAATGAAGTGGAAACCCAGATCCGTTTACTTGCAGCAAAATTACTTGACAGGATTGACTGGAATTTTATGGAGATGCCCGATACAGGAAGATTTGCTGGTACGATCTCCATGGGTTGGACCCCCGAAGAGAAATCACATAATTTTGGCTGGATTGGTTACAACGAGGCAGATTTCCTTTATATTTTAGCTGCAGGAAGTGGAATGAAAAATGCTGAACAAGGGTACAAGACCTGGTTGAAATCATATCGTTGGTACACCCCATACAAAGGACTTTCACATGTAGCTTTTCCTCCATTATTTGGCCACCAGTTTTCACAGGCATTTATAGATTATCGCGGTCTTGTTGATGAATACATGAAGGGAAAAGGGATTGATTACTTTGAAAACTCACGCCGTGCGACCTATGTTCAACGGCAGTACGCATCAGATAATCCTAAAGGCTGGGTTGGTTATGATTCATTGTGCTGGGGTGTTACCGCCAGTGACGGACCTGGTGAGAAGTATAATTTTGATGATAAAAAGTTTATAGGTTATGCCGGACGAGGAACAAGCGGTCCCGGTTACAATTATTATGATGATGGAACAATTGCACCTTATGCCTCACTTTCCTCATTACCATTTGCGCCTGAAATAGTTTTACCTGCGATTAAATCAATGAATAAAAAGTATGGTAAAGAATTATGGGGGAAATTCGGGTATTATGATGCTTTTAATCCAACAGCTAAATGGATTGACAATGATTTTTTAGGCATAGATGAAGGCCCGATGCTGATCATGATTGAAAATTTCAGAACCGGATTGGTATGGAATTATGTAATGAAAGATCCGATAATCCAGAAAGGTTTAAACAGACTTGGCTTTAAATATTTAAAGTAGCATTTATTCTCGCATGAAAGGTATCATTACAAAGAGAAATGCGTTATTCGTGTTGTTGGTTTTGACAACGACAATACTCACAGCCCAGGTCAAAACACTTGATGAATTTGAAAATACCAATGGCTGGACTTTCATCCGGTCCGATGGCGTAAATCTTAAATTATCCAATGAAAAAGGATTCACGAGCAAAGCAATCCGTTTTGATTATGATTTTACCAATGGTACCGGTTATGGCGGAATACAGAAACTATTCCCGATCGATCTTCCCGATAATTATGAATTTACTTTTTATGTTAAAGCCGAATCGCCTGCCAATAATTTTGAAATAAAATTTATAGACAGCACGGGGAACAATGTTTGGTGGGTTAATAACCGCAACTATGATTTTCCAACCGGATGGAAAAAGATCAGGATAAAGAAAAGACATATCAATTTTGCCTGGGGACCAACAACGGATCACAATTTAAAACGAATTGACCGGATTGAATTTACAATTTCATCCTATATTGGCGGCAAGGGGACGATCTGGCTTGATGATCTGCAGTTTGAACCGCTTCCGCCTGAAATGCAATCTTACCCGATACCATCAGTCACCGCCTCGTCAATTGTTAAAGATCATTCACCGGATCTTATAATTGATAATTCAGATGAAACATATTGGATGAGTGACGGGGTAAAAGATCAGAATGTCACTATTGATTTTAAAACCCGAAGGGAATTCGGTGGATTGCAAATCAATTGGCTGAAAAATAATCAGGCAAACAGCTTTAATGTTCTCTTATCGGAGGACGGTAAGAATTGGGAGAAAGTTTATTCTGTCAAATCAAATCAGAGTATTGTCAGTTTCATCAGGCTGCAGGAAGCAGAAGCAAAATATGTTAAGATAGATCTTACAACAAGCAATTCTGAAAAGGGATTCGGAATATGCGGGATAAAATTTCTGGATATTAAGAGTTCAATAACCCCGAATGATTTTTTGATTTACGCAGCCAAAAATTCACCAACGGGAAATTATCCAAGATACTTTTCAGAGCAGGCTTCTTATTGGACAATTACAGGTGTCAACTATGATGTAAAGGAAGCGCTGATAAACGAAGATGGGATGGTTGAAGTTGATAAAGCCCTGTTTTCAATCGAGCCGATGATAAAAACAGCGGATTCACTTTATAACTGGAGTAATATCAAATCAATCCAATCATTAGGCTCTACTGAAAATAAAAGTGAATTTAATTTTGTGCCATCTGTCACCTGGCAATTAAAGGATCTGAAATTTGTATGCAGGGTGACCTCAAGCGGGGAGGCAAATAAAGATTCCAGGCTTGATATCAGCTATTCATTTACAAATCTCTCAGACCAGCCGAAGGATTTTGAGTTCTTTCTGCTGATACGGCCTTACCAGGTAAATCCATACTACCAGTTTCTGAATCTTACCGGCGGTGTCGGAAAAATTAAATCAATCAAAGAAGAAAACGGCAGATCTTTAGCTGTCGATGATAAAGTACTGCTATCGACAAAACCCTATGATTTTTTTGGGGCAAGTGATTTTGATGAAGGAAATATCGTTGATCTTATTCGTAAAGGAAATATTCCTCAGAATAAATCTGCTCTGGATCAAAGCGGGCTGGCCAATGGTGTAATTAAATATTCATTTCACTTAAAGCCGGGTGAGCATTCCGGGTTCTTCTTGGTTGTTCCGTTTTATGGGGAAAATACAGGTGAAGAAAAACTTAACAATGGTTATATCTCAAAAGAATTTGATCAAACAAATGAATTCTGGAAAACGAAAGCCGGGCATATCCGGTTTAATCTGCCTGAATCTGCAAACAGGATTATAAATACCTACCGGTCAAACCTTGTATATATCCTGATCAACAGGGATAAAGCAGGCTTTCAGCCTGGTTCGCGTTCCTATGAGCGAAGCTGGATACGCGACGGTGCATTAACCTCATCGGCGCTTTTGAAATCGGGCATCGTAACAGAAGTAAAAGAGTTTATTGACTGGTATACAGCTCATCAATTTGAGAATGGCAAAGTTCCCTGTGTTGTTGATTCCAGGGGTCCTGATCCGGTTCCCGAAAACGACAGTCACGGGGAAATGATCTATCTGATCCGTGAATATTTTAACTTCACAAAGGATACGGCTTTTCTCAGGTCAAAAAATACAAATGTACTGAAAGCCGTAGATTACATCGAATCGCTGATTGCCCAAAGATCAACGGATCATTATAAAAACGGTAACGACAGTGTTCGTGCTTATTATGGTTTGGTTCCTGAATCAATCAGTCATGAAGGATATTCCGCAAAACCGATGCACTCTTACTGGGATGATTTCTTTATCATGAAAGGATTGAAAGATGCAACGGAGATCCAGAAAATACTTGGTGAAAAAGAATCTTACGAGAGAATAAAGAAAATACGCGATAACTTTCAGGAAAATCTTTACAACTCATTGCAACTTGCAATGAAAACGAGAAAGATAGATTATATTCCCGGTTGTGTTGAGCTTGGTGATTTTGATGCAACATCGACAACGATCGCTTTAACGCCCTGCAATGAATTGAATAACCTGCCCAAACCGCAAGTATATAACACCTTTGATAAGTATTATGAATTTTTCAAAAACCGAAGAGACGGAAAAATTGATTGGATTAACTACACTCCTTATGAAAACCGTTTAATTGGTTCATTTATCCTTTTGGGTCAGCCGGAAAGAGCACACCAATTAATAGAATTTTTCCTACATGATCAGCGATCGCAGGGATGGGATCAATGGGCTGAAGTCGTCTGGAAAGATTACCGCTTTCCAGGGTGTATAGGGGATATGCCGCACACGTGGGTTGGCAGCGATTTTATCAATGCGATCAGGGCTATGTTTGTTTATGAAAATGAGTATGATCAATCGCTTGTTTTAGCCTCTGCACTTTATCAGGATTGGATCGATTCGCCAACAGGAATGTCTGTTGAAAATCTGCCGACCTATTATGGTGAGATATCCTATTCAATAAAAAAGGATAAGGATCATTATGTCTTTTCAATTTTTGGGGATGTAAAACTTCCTTCAAATGGAATTAAAATTAAAAACTTCAATGGATCGAAGCTTCCGGTAAAAGTGACTGTCAATGGAGAAGAACAAAAAGGTTTTACAAACAAGGAAATATCTGTTAAAGAGTTTCCTGCAGATGTGGTAATTTATTATTGACAGTGAAACGATAAAAATGAAATTGTCAAATGAGGTGTAAGATAGTATTGAAATAAATTTAACCTAAAAAAGATTTTTATGGAGGAACAGGGAACCAGCGCGGCTCACATCCCGAACCCGGAACATCAGATTCGCTTTTCGCAGTTAGCTGCCTATGGGGCAGGAGGGATTATTCCTATTGCCCTCTTCAACATAGCAGGAATACTTGTCGGGTTGATGGGCAATATAAGTTTGGGGTTAAGCGCCTTTTGGCTGGGAGCCATTATGATCGTCCCCCGTTTGTGGGACGCTCTTTCTGATCCTGTTATCGGTCATCTTTCCGATAATACCCGGACCCGTTGGGGCCGCAGGCGTCCCTATTTGCTGTTAGGAGGAATACTGGTTGCAGTTTTTTTCGTTGTTATCTGGTGGATCCCCAAGGGTGACCTGGTGCGTACCTGGTTTCCGTCAGAATCAGGCTACCATGCTTTTCAGCTTGTCTATATTCTTTTTTCCCTTCTTTTATTTTTTACTGCCGTTAATATTTTCGAGATCCCTCATGGTTCCCTGGGAATGGAAATGACGACTGATTACCACAAACGCACCCGTCTTTTCAGCGCCAAAAGCTTTGTAGGTAATCTTTTTGCCATGAGCACACCCTGGCTTTTTGCCCTCGCCAACCAGAGAGTTTTCAAAGGCACCGGAGGCAATGAAGCCGATGGCATGCGCTACGTTTCCCTGATGATCGCTGCCATTCTGATCCCGCTTTCTTTCTGGTGGACCTACAAATTACGTGAGCCGGGATTTATTAAAGCTACAAAGCATGAAAAAACGCCCTTCTGGAGAGATATGAAACACAGTGCCACCAACAGAAATTTTATCATGTTGACATTGACTATTTTCACGCTGGCCATGGGGTTTAATTTTGTCCAGCTGCTTGGGTCATACATACCTATTTTTTATGTTTTCGGGGGTGACAAAGTTGCAGGTGCCTATCTCCTTGGAATTAACGGCACTATCTGGGCCATCACAGGGGTACTTGCTGTATTCCCACTCAACTGGATCAGTCCAAAACTGGGTAAACGGAATACACTCACTATTGCAATTTTACTCATGTGCCTGGCACAACTATCCAAGATTGTTTGCTACAACCCGCACCATCCTTACCTGATCACTATTCCCATTGTTTTGCTTTCTACCGGCATGCTGTTTTTTTTCACCCTGGGATCTTCCATGGTGGGCGATATCTGTGATGAAGATGAATTGAAGACGGGTTATCGCGCTGAGGGAAGTTTTTACTCGATATTCTGGTGGTTTATAAAAATGGGAACTGCATTGGCCAGCCTTGTTGCAGGCGCGCTGATCGTCTTTACCATGTTTGACGAAACCCAGGTCACAAAAGTCGATAAATTGCAGGGGAGTATTAGGGAGCTGCGCAGTAAAATTCAATACTGGGAAGGATATAAAGGTCTAATAAACGCCAATGCAGAATGGCTCGAAAACACCAAAATGCAAAACTCCGAAGCGCTCAAAGAGTCAAAGGAATATTTAATATACCTGGAGAAACAATCTCTTATAAACCAGGGACCGACGAACGAAACACTCACTGCCTATCCAGGCCAAAGGAAAGACCTTTCATTAAAAACATTGTCCAATACCAAATCCACTGTAGATGAACTGGAAAAGCTTCAGTTGCGTATAGAAAAATCAGGGACTCAGTTTGAAGCCTCCCGGATTAACGCATTGGTAACAGAAGCCATTCCACTGACGCTTCAAACAAAACTTGAACAGGCCAGGATGAATTCATTTGAACTTATGTCACGCCTGGAAGCAAAATCCCTGGAGACCAAAAACAGCAAGGAGCATTATAAAAAGCTCCTGTGGAACATCAGGATGGTGAATGACTGCCTTGCAAATATGAACACGGCATCATTATTAAATTTCCTCGATAAACAGCTCGGCATTATTGAAAGAGAAATTGTACCACTCACAAAACAGACCCCTTATACCCTATTGATGATGCGGGTGGTTGAGATCGGACTACCGTTGTTATTAAGCATCTTTTCAATTTTCTTTCTTCTCCGTTACACACTGACTGAAAAAAGAAGTCATGAAATTAAAGAGCTTCTCAGGCAAAGAAACCTGGAAAAGTCAAAAGAAGAAGGGGATAACATAGCATCAGTGATTGCTTAATTAATGAATGATCATGAGATTTAGTGTTAAAGGAGACAATTTTTATCTGGACGACAAAAAGGTATTTCTCAATTCAGGAGAGATCCACTATTTCAGAATTAATCGAGCGCTTTGGGATAAACATTTGGAAGCTGCTAAGGAGGCCGGTTTAACAACCGTCAGTACTTACGTACCCTGGGCATGGCACGAGTCAGAGGAGTCTGTTTTTGATTTTGACGGTGCATCATGTCCGGAACGCGATCTTAAGGGTTGGCTTCAGCGGTGCCAGGCTCACGGCTTATACTGCATAGTTAAACCAGGCCCATTTATCCTGGCCGAGTTTCGGGGAGCAGGACTTCCTGACTGGTTTATGGACCGGTATCGTGAAGAAGTCAAGATGCGTAACAGCAAAGGGGAAATATTTCCGAGCGACGGAGTCAGTTTGTTTAATAAGAAATATCTTGAAAAGGTTACGCTTTGGTATGACAAGATCATGCCGTTCCTCAGCGAACGTGAAATATTAAAAGGTGGACCTATAATCATGATGCAGATCTGTAATGAGATCGGAGTATTCTCATGGTTGGCGAAACAGGCAGATTATGGTAATGCTGTCAGGGATCGTTTCATTTCGTACTTATCAAATAAATTCACAAGTATTGCTAAGGTGAATAATTTATGGGGGACAGATTATAAGGATTTTGCCCACATTGACCTCCCTCCTGATGGCAAGCTTCCCTATGCGTCAAAGGGTGACCGGGGACGGGATTATAAGTGGCACTGTTTCTGGAGAATATATTATGGCGACTATCTGAGAATGCTTACCGGTATGGCCAGGGACAGAGGTATCACTGTTCCTTTATATCACAATCTTCCCGGCTGGATCTATGGAAACGGCTATGAATTCCCGGTCAATATCACCATGTATGAAGATCTTTTCGGTGATAAGAGTGAAATCCTGTTCGGGGTTGATCATATTCCGGAATTTTTCTCCTATCGTAATATGCATGATGACCGGATCATTAATGATATAACTTATGCCATGCAGGGGAACAAACCGATGTTTGCTGCTGAATTCCAGTGCGGTTCCCGGGAATATCACGTGGTAACGAATCCACGGGAAATGGAATTCTTCTATAAAGCAAGCATTGCCAACGGCCTGGTGGGTTGGAACTATTATATGTTCTCACAGGGACAAAATCCAACCCGCAAGGGCTATTCCGGAAAAACTTTTTACTGGTTTAACCCTCTCACACCAATAGGTGAGCGTACCAGTGCCTTCCCGTTGGTCAGACGAATGAGTAGAATTGTAAAAACCTCAGAAAGCTATATTGTTAATGCAAAACGTAAAGCTGAGGTATGTGTCCTTTTCTATCCTCCATATTATGCAACTGAGCTGGAAAGGCCTGTTGGACGTGAATGTGAACTTCAATTCACACCTTCTTCAATCCGCCGGCCGGCTTATTTCGACGGATTGCTGAAAATACTTCAGGTGCTTAATATCGATTATGATATGGTCGATCTGAGTAAAGCTTCTGCTGATACCTTGAGTATCTACAAACAAGTATGGGCATTCAGCACTGATGAGATGAATGCCAGGGAACAGCAGACAATTGTTGATTATACCAGAGCCGGTGGTAATTGTGTCCTTTACCCGTACCTGCCTGACCGTGAGAATTCACAGAAAAAATGTTCAATCATTCGCGATGCCCTGTCGGTATCACCCTCCGGAATAGAAACCATCGATTCACCATTGATCGATATATATGACCTGAAAGATATCAAGTGCGCCAATCCACTGATCACGTATTCTGAGAAATCGCTTTCAGGTGCTGAAGTAATTGCCCGGACTATTAATGGTTCTGCATGCGGGTTCGAAAAAGTTCTCGGAAGCGGATCCCTGATCCACCTGGGAACATGGACCGGATTTGACACTGAAGATCATAAACTGGTCTATGAAGCAATTCTGAAGAGATCCGGTGCAAAGCTCAGGCAGGCATCATCTGATAATGATTTTATCGTTGTAAGAGAACGTTTCACAGGTGACAATTCTGCAGTTCTTTTCATAGGAAATTACTACAATGAAGAGCAGACTGGTAAAGTGACCTATACTCATCCTGAGAGTGGTGAAGCTATCACAATTCCTTACTCACAGGATGAGATTTCATGGCCCGGATTGTACGGTGTCCTGACTCCGGTGTGCCTGGAAGTTTCTGAAGGATTAAAGATCCTTCACAGCACCTCAGATATTCTGGGTGTTGAAGAAATAAATGATCAGCTTGAGATTACCCTTTACGGAGACCGGGATCTGGCCGGGGAGATCGTCTTTGAGGGTACGAATGTAAAAAAAATTAAATCCGCAACAATAGATGGGGAAGCTGTTAAATTAGTTCGTGATGAAAAACGAATTATTATCAACTACAATCACAAACACAAAAAGGAGATGATCCTTAATCTTAAAATCAACTGAAATTTTACCCAAAGTCATATAAAAAGATGTCCGTGGATAAAAAGATGGATATTAAAAATTCCCAGGGACTTTCCTTCGGTTTTTTAGAAAATGGTGCAATCAGGAGTATTGAAGTCAACCCGATCAGAATAAACCTCAAAGCTGCAACACCTTTCTCAAAAGCAGGATCAAATCTCTATTTGAGGAAAAGGACAAAACCCTTTGAATTCAAAGCACTTTTAGGCCCGGAAAGTAATAGCCGTTTTAAAATACAGGAAGACTCATTTATTTCTGAAGGCAATTGGGCCGGACTTGATTATACATGTGTGCTGCAACTTTCAAAAAAAAGTTTGAGCTGGCAGTGGCATATTAACATTAATAATGTATCTGAAGATCTTATTGAACTTGATTTATTTTATCTACAGGATGCCGGGCTGAAGCCTGCAACTGACGGATTAATTAATGAATATTATGTAAGTCAATATCTTGAACGGAGGATTCTTGAGGATAAAGACCATGGTGCCGTCATTTGCTGCCGTCAGAATATGAAAGAATCTGTGGGCAATCCATGGTTAATGCTGGCATGTAAAAATAAAGCGATAGCAGCAAGTGTGGATGGAATGCAGTTTTATGGTAAAACATGCCGAGAAACCGGGATCCCGGAAGGACTGCTTGCAGACAGGCTGGGGGGTGAATATTCCGGAGAATCATCTGTTCTTGCTTTGCAGGAAAAACCATTTACTCTGCCCGCCGGAGATCATCATGAAAGTATTTTTGTTGCGACTTATTTGAAAGATCACCCCCAGGCGACTTCAAATGATGATTTGAACCGGCTGGCTGGCCTTATGCCTGAATTTGATGATAAAGTTTCACCCCGGAATTCGCACAAGTTATCTGCCCCGGATAAAAATATATTCAATACATCTGGTTTTTTACCGGTTGATGATCTAAACGATGAAGAGCTTAACCGGTTTTTTGGTACAGAGAGACGTCATTGTGAAAAAGAAAATGATCAGTTATTATCATTTTTCTGTAAACAAAACGATCATGTTGTATTACGGGCTAAAGAGATCCTTGTTGACCGTCCGCATGGACATATAATGCAAGCCAAAGGAGGGTATGCACCCGATGAAAATATTGTGTCGACGACCTCCTTTGCATATGGCGTTTTCAATTCTCATCTGACCCAGGGTAATACGAATTTTAATATTCTGCTATCAGTTTGTTCCAGCCAGTTTAATCTCGCAACTGAGACCGGGCAAAGGATCTTTGTTGAGATTAACGGACAGAAATTTTTACTTGGAGTTCCCTCTGCTTTTGAGATGGGGTTAAACCATTGCCGGTGGATCTATAAACATGGTGATCATTGCTTCCAGGTGTGTACATGGACATCCAAAACAACTCCGCAGGTTAACATTGACTTCAAAGTTTTAAATGGTACTAAGCTGAACTTATTAATTACTCATCATTTTGATCATCTTAATGGCTGGACTGTCAAACCGGGGAGCACAACCGGTGAATATCTTGCTAAACCAAAGGTGGATAGCATGATTGCAGGAAAATTTCCGCAGGCACAATTCAGGATTTTGGTTAATAGTGTTAATTCTGAATATAAAGCTTGCGGAGACGAAGCACTCTATGAAGATAAAAAAAGTCATGGGGAGCCTTTATTTGTCCTCGATGTACGCGAGACATCAGATTTCTGCATAAGTTTTATTGGTGAGGTTTGTTCCGCTTTTAAGGCAGTTAAAATTGAAGATGCTGATGATCAGTGGCTTTCAGATTGCCGGGATGCGCAATCATCATGGCAGGAACTGAGTTTGAACCTTTCACTGAAGGGAGATCAGGAAGACACCACAGCCATCCGGGAAATCCTGCCATGGTATGGCATGAATGCACTAACCCATTTTTTAACACCCTATGGCCTGGAACAATTCAGCGGGGCTGCCTGGGGAACGCGTGACATAGCCCAGGGGCCATTTGACATGTTATTGTGCCTGGGAAAATATGAAGAAGCCAAACAAGTACTACGGATCCTGTTCTCAAATCAGAATACAGATGGTGGATGGCCGCAATGGTGGATGTTCGACAGCTACTCAACTTTCCGGGCTGACAGTTCGCATGGAGATGTTTATTACTGGTGCATCATTGCGCTTTGCAACTATCTCAAAGTTACAGGCGATCTGAAACTCCTTGACGAGAATTTACCTTACTACAATGATAAAGGTATTGCCAATGCTGAAAAAACGACACTTGCTGAACACATTGACAGGCTTATTAACATGATCGTTAATTCATTTATTCCGGGCACCTCATTAGTACCCTTTGATGGTGGCGATTGGAATGATTCCATGCAACCAGTCAGCAAGGAATTGGCGCAGCGCATGATTTCAAGCTGGACTGTTGAAATGAATTACCAGGCCTTTACACAATATCAGTTTGTGTTTGAGCAAACCGGTAATACAGCAAAAGCTAAAGAGTTGAGCGAGATCTGTGTGCGGATCAAAGCAGATTTCAATAAATACCTGATCAGGGATGGGGTTGTTGCGGGATATGGCCTTATTGAAGAAGATCACAGTATCAGTTTGCTGCTTCATCCGGGGGATGATAAAACCAATATCCAATACAGCATATTGCCAATGAATCGTGGTATCATCAGTGAAATATTTACAAAAGAACAGGCTCATCACCACCAGGATCTTATTGAACAGCACTTGAAAGGTCCTGATGGCGCCCGTTTAATGAATCGTCCTCTCAAATATAAAGGAGGCATTCAAACATTATTTCAAAGAGCCGAAAGCAGTACATTTTTTGGTCGTGAGATCGGTCTTATGTATGTGCATGAACATATCCGTTATGCTGAATCACTGGCTCATACAGGCAAGGCAGAGGCTTTTCTGAAAGCACTTCGCCAGGTAAATCCAATTGCATACAGGGATATTGTGCCCTCCGGAGATATCCGGCAGTCAAATTGTTATTACAGCAGTTCAGATGTCACATTTAAGAATCGTTATGAAGCTGATGAACGATACGACGAGATAAAGACAGGAAGAATTACCCTCAGGGGAGGATGGCGGGTTTATTCAAGCGGGCCTGGCATTTATATCAGTCTGATCATTACACATTTACTTGGTTTGCGTATTGAATTTGGAAAGATAATTATTGATCCGGTTATCCCGCATTCTTTAGATGGTTTATCTGCTTCGATAGATTTTATGGGTCATCATGTTACCTTCAAATATGCGATAAAGGAAAATTGTTTTGAACCCAGGGTTATTTCCATTAACGGTAACCCTGTTAAGTTCACATATGAAGATAACAAATATCGTCAGGGTGGGGCAGTTATTTCCACTGATCAATTTATTGCAATGTTGAATAAGCAGAATAATACTATTGAGATAAAACTGTAACGGATCTCCCAGGTATAAAATCCTTTTTTCCATGGAATATATTTTCTTTTCATGCCCGTAAGACAGGCACCTGATCCAAATCCAACAGTTGGAGGGGCAGATAAACAAATAATTCTATTATACTCAGTGAAAATGGATTTACGAAAAAATCAAGCCTGAATCAGTTGAAAATTATCGGTCATTAAACTCTGTAATTCCAGTTTATAATTTTCAATATTTTTAAAGAAATTCAAACAAGCACTTTTAAAGACAGCAAATTTTTCATAATACTTGTTATAGGTGATATTTTTCTTGAAAAATCTCCACAAACGCTCAATAATGTTAAGATTAGGGCTATATGCAGGCAAAAACAAAAGTTGAATTCTCGGATGCTTTCTTTGAAAATCTTGTACAATTTTTGAACGATAGTATTTTGCATTGTCCAAAATCAAATATAGAACCCCCAAGGGTTGCTCCTTTAGCATTTTTTTAAATAAAGAAACAGTTGACTGGGCATTTATACTCTCTGCTTCTTCAATGATGACGTTATGTTCTTCAATATTATAAGCACCATTAATATTGACTCGTTGACGACCTGTGTTCGATGGAATAGTATAGTCGAAACCTTTTTTCATCCAACCATATGCGGGTTGTGAATTATGCAACTGATGGACAGCATCAAGAAACCAAATTCTATCATGTTTAGACTTCGTTTCTTTCAATTCAGTGTATTGCTTAATAAATTCTTCTTGGGCTTTTTGATCAGCCTTTCCAGGTACATGCTTGGGCTTACGGTAAGAAAAACCAAGCCTGTGAAGCAGGTTGGTCATTCCTTTTGTTGTGTATTTTATCCCGAATTCATTTTGTACGTATGCGCAGATTTCTTTGCTTGTCTTATAGACCTTTTCATCCAACTGATTGTTCAAAATCTTAATCTGTTTCGTTGTCAGTTTGCCATCGCTTCCAACATAGTTATATCTCAACAGAGAATTTATGCCCTCTGAATCAAATAGTGCATACCAGCGTCTTATGGTCGAGTCATCAAGTAAAAGTATCTCAGCTACTTCTTCAGGTGTAAATCCTCTGTTCAATAATAGGATGGCTTTGATTTTGTCGGCTTTTTTGCGGTCAGATGTCTTATGCATACTTTTCAAAGCTCTAATTTGTTTCGATGATAAAAAGTTCGACATGGTGATGCAAAGAAAAAGCATCTATTGTTGTTGGAATCTGATGTCGAAGAGTTTTTCTCAACATCCCATTGTTAATTTGTTCGCATTTTCATTCAGCATGAGTATACCAAAAAAATAAAAATATTTGAGATTATACTAACAAGTGAATATTTCTGTACTTTTGAATACAGTTCACAGGAAACCCCATTAGTCACACTTTAATCACAGAAATATGAAAATTACTATTGTAGGCAGTGGTTATGTCGGTTTAGTAACCGGAACTTGCTTTTCAGAAGTTGGAATCGATGTCACCTGTGTTGATATTGACCAAAAAAAAATCGAAAGCCTTAAAAAAGGAATCATCCCTATTTTTGAGCCAGGGCTTGAAGAAATGGTACACCGGAACCAAAAAAAGAACCGATTACATTTTACCACAAACATTGCCGAATCGTTGGAAAATTGTGAAGTCGTTTTCATTGCAGTTGGCACACCACCGGATGAAGATGGCAGTGCTGACCTGAAATATGTTCTTGAGGTGGCTTCAGATTGCGGCAGGTACATGAAAGATTATTTACTGATTGTTACCAAAAGCACCGTTCCGGTTGGGACAGCTAAAATGGTCAAAATAGCGGTTCAGGAAGAATTGAAAAAACGCAAAGTAGACATTAATTTTGACGTTGCTTCAAATCCTGAGTTTCTCAAGGAAGGAGCAGCTATAGATGATTTCCTTAAACCAGACCGTATTGTTGTCGGGCTGGATTCCGAACGGGCTAAAGAAGTAATGAAAAGCTTATATAAACCATTTACCCTGAATGGTCATCCCATAATTTTTATGGATATTACATCTGCTGAGATGACTAAGTATGCGGCCAATTCGATGCTTGCAACGAAGATAAGTTTCATGAATGAAATTGCCAACCTTTGCGAAATTGTCGGTGCTGATATCAATATGGTAAGGAAAGGAATAGGGTCGGATTCAAGAATCGGGCAAAAATTTATATACCCCGGCATCGGTTACGGTGGTTCCTGCTTCCCCAAAGATGTAAAAGCCTTAATTCATACTTCATCCGATTACCATTATGACATGAGGGTTTTAAAATCTGTGGAGGCAGTTAATGAAGATCAGAAATCGATATTGTTTCATAAAGTCAAGAAATACTTTAACGGTGATCTGAAAGGAAGAACTATTGCATTATGGGGTTTATCGTTTAAACCGATGACAGATGATATACGTGAAGCACCATCGCTTGTAATGATCCGGAAGTTTCATGAGGCTGGCGCAAGCGTCAAAGCTTATGACCCGGCAGCAATGAATGAAGTAAGAAGAGTTCTCGGGGATACTATAACCTATGCGGAAGACCAATATGATGTGTTGATCGATGCAGATTGTCTTGTCCTTGTCACTGAGTGGGCGGAATTCAAATTTCCGAACTTTAATGTCATCCGGAAGTTATTAAAAACACCCGTAATCTTTGATGGAAGAAATATTTATGATCGGGCCGAGATGGTACACAAAGGCTTTGACTATTTCTGTATTGGGATCGATACTACTAAATAAGATTATCCTTAAAATATATCCATCCAAAAAAAGCCCCTTTTTACCAGAAAACAGATAATCGTTTATTTCCCCCGTTTTGCACGTTCCCAATTTACTGATTGTGAACGTTTGAGGTATCTTATTATCCCAAGAAAGACAGAAAGATTCATGATGAAAAAATAATAGGGGACAAACAATAATTTGATCCTTATTGACCTGTTTTCCAGGTACCATCCCAACAATGCTGCGAAATAAAATAACCCCTGAAGCCAAAAGATGATACTGTATAATCCGAAATCAAAAAATCCTTCGTGAAATGCAAGGACTAAGCTCGCAGTAAGCATCAGCAACAATGAGAGAGGTGCCAGAGTCCATCGTAAAACACGATGTGAAATATACTGAAAGGATAAAGTCCCATATTTAAAAATATTAAGTAACGACCTTAGACGGATAACAGACTGTATACCTCCTGCCGAAATGCGCACCTTCCGTTTAAGCTCTTCTTTAATATCTGCAGATGCGGTTTCAATGGCATAGGCTTTCGGATCATATTGGATTGTATATCCTTTCTGTGCGACCCTAAGAGAGATGATGAAGTCATCAAGAAGGGTATCGTATTCGACCTCCTTGTATAATTCCGTCCGGATAGCAAACAATTCACCTGCAGCCCCCACTACAGAATAAAGTTCAGCATCCCATTTTTTCAGGATTGATTCATATTTCCAATATAAACCCTCCCCTGCACCTGTTGCTGTATCCTTCTCCTTGCTGAAAATTCTTTTTTCCCCCGATACACACCCTACTTTCGGATCACGAAAAAGGCTGACAATCCGGCGAATAGACTCTTCCCCCAGCATAGTATTTGCATCGGAAAAAACAACGATAGGTGATTTTACAAGCTTCATTCCCCTGTTCATTGCACCGATCTTACCTTTCCTTTCCGGAAGATGATAAACTTCAATGCCTTTATACTGTTTCAGGAGATCAGGTGTTCCATCATCTGAACCATCTGTGACCCAAATCATGTGTAATTTATCACGGGGATAATCGAGTTCCAGCGAATTTTTAACCTTTTCTGCTACATAATCACGTTCGTTAAATGCCGCTATAAACAAGGTCACATCCGGTTCATATGTATAAACATAATTTTCCTGTTTTGAACCATGAAACAACCTTTTCATCCTGATCAGAAAAAACAGCAGTATCCCATAACCAATGTACGCGTAAAATACAATGAACAACGATATCCAAAAAGTGATCTTTAATCCGTTCATAATTCAGAAATTAAACAGTTTTCCCAAAGATTATAATTTCCGATCCCAAATACCAGTTTGCGGATTGTACTGTTTGATGATATGAGCCGGATTTCCGGCAGCAACTGAGAATGGAGGCACATTTTTAGTTACTATTGAACCTGCTGCAATTACCGAATGTTTACCAATTTTTACCCCTGCAGTAATTACGGAATTTGCACATATCCACACTTCATCTTCAATTATAATTTGTTTTTTTTTAACAGGTTGGTTTCGCGGTACAATGGTTGTATTTTCATATCCATGGTTTAATCCAGATATCACAATATTCTGAGCAAGCAAGACATCATTTCCGATTGTTACCGGACCAATTAAAACATTATTCATCCCCACACGTGTACGGTCACCAATTATAACATCGCCAACACCATTATTGATCGTACAAAAGTCTTCGATAGTCGAATTATTCCCTAGAATAAAATTATTATATGGTATTACATCAATGCGGGTACGTCGGCAAATTCTTGAATGTTTCCCTTTTTTATGTATCAGGGGATTTAAAAACAGTTTCACCCAGAGCCTCGGCCTTGATTGATTTTTTGGCATAAGGGTTTTCAACACCAATTGTTTTAGCTTCTGGTTTCCTTTTATTTTTTCAACGATTCTCATTGGGTACGTTTTAATAATTTATGTTTTTTGAACTTTCAATGACCTTGTATATTTCAAGGATATTATCTCCCCTCTGATGTTTATGGCAAATTCAATGGCAATATTCTTTTCATTTATTACTGATCTCTATATCACAGGGCTGAATAAAATGATAATATTGCGGGGCTCATACCTGCTTTTGATCATGGTTAACATTCCGGGGTGACAATTTCTTGATAAATAGATAGTACACATTCTGCCATCGATCGCCATGAGAATTTTGATGCTTGTAGAATTCCCTTTTTGACTAATTCATTCCTTAAAGTTTCGTCATTATTCAGACTTATCATTGCAGCCGTGATCTCTTCTGGTCTGAATGGATCAATTATAAATGCTGCATTGCCGGCTATTTCTGGCATGGAAGAAGTATTAGATGTGATCACAGGAACACCGCAAGCCATAGCTTCCAGAAGGGGTATCCCAAAACTCTCACGGAGTGAAGGATAGAGGAAAAGAGTACACTGGCTATAAATAGCAGGAAGGTCGGTATTTTTAACATAGCCGGTAAGAATGATCCTGTCAATCAGGGAAGGATCTCCGATCTGATCAAGAAGTTTTTCAAGTTCTGTCCGGTCAAAATCAATCATTACCAGCAGAATGTCACTACCGGTTTGCTTTATAAAATCAGAATAGGCTTTTAGTGTCCCTTTTGTATTTTTCTTAGGATCAGTATTCCCAAGAAAAAAGAAAAACCGGTCCGGCAGCTTATACAGGGATTTTACTCTTGAAAGTTCTGCTATATCAAAAACCCGTTTAAAATGCATTCCGACCCCGTTATAAACGGCTTTCAACCTGTGATCATCTTTCATTCCGAAAAATTCACCGATCCTGTTTTTTTCAAAGTGGGAAACAGTTATAATGGCAGCACTCTTTTTTACAATCCGGGGAACAACAAATCGACGATAAACATTCCCGAATTTCTGATAGGTTGTTCCTGCCCCATTGAGGATTTTCATGTAACTGCTTTCCATATAGATGATGTCGTGCAGGGTGACAACAATCGGAATGGAAGTATTGACCGGGGCGGTATTACTGGTACAATGAAGGATTTCGCAACCATCATTTTTAGCAGCCCGGGGAAGAGCAATCTGTTCCCAAAAGGGGTAAAAACCTCCATTTAGCTCAACGATCCTAAAATTCAGGGTTGCATGAAGGGCAGTTTTATCTTCATTCGGACTGACATAGACTATATATTCATTCTCATGATCTATCTCCTGAAGGTTGTGGATCAATTCAAGAGCTACCATGTCCATACCATGTTTTTTTCTTCGAAAAAGCCGTTGTCCTTCGATCCCGATTTTCATATAAAAAAGATGACGAATAAGATCATGTTTTAAGTTTTGCCGTGTTCTGTATGAATGAATTGTTTATTAGCTCCTTTTATACTAAGCAATGAACCGAGCATTAACAGCATACCTTTTGGCAAAAAGGCTAGTGCTTTCATAGTCTTCCTGTTGTACATCTTTCCCGGGATTGAAAATAGTAAAGCCAAGATACACATCAGAACAATTCCTACCCAAAAATAATTATAAATCAAAGGATTATTAAAAATAATATTAAGGAAGAAAAAGATAGTACCCAGAACTAATACCATTCCAAGCAATAGAATCCTTGGTGGCAGGATGAATTGAACAATTTTATCAAAATAATCAATATTGCATTTTGTGATCAATGCCTTGAAAGAAGTAAAAAAATCCTTCCTGAAATAAATAAATTGAGCGGATAGCCAACGCCGCCGTTGGCTTGAGAATACTTCTGCCTTTTGAACTTTTTCATCATACACGTAAGCATTATCAATATATTCGATACTGCATCCCTCTTTTAATAATTTTAATTCGATCTCTTTGTCGAAACCACCAATCGCCGTCACAGTCGACATTAAACTCTTGAAAAGATCATACTTGAAAGCCATGGCAGAACCTATGATGGCAGATGATAAACCGAGCGCACGATGGCCTTTACGGAAAATATGGTTATTAATTTCTTCACTTACAGCGTCTAGGACGGCAAATGAAGTATCCATGTTTTTTGCTGTCCTGTGACCCTGTACAGCGATAAAGCCTTGCTCAAAAGAAGCGTTAATCTTGCATAAGAAATCCCGGGACATCACATTATCCGCATCGAGAATAACTGCAATATCATATTCTTCCGTAAGTTGCTCTATTGCCCTATTCAATGCTTTTGATTTAGTGCTTATATCGAACTTGACTTCAATTACTTTTATGGGTAATGTTTTCAAAAAATCGAGGGTGTTCTGATGAAAAGAATCAGCAATGACAACTACATCGAACTTATCTATCGGGTAGTTCTGTAAAAGTGCATCATTTGCAACTTCCCGGATCACAGCATCTTCTTTATATCCAGGGATCAGGACCGCAATCTTTCTAAACGCCGTTTCCTGAAGATAAGACTGTTGCCGATAAAATAATCCGGCAAATGAAAATAGAAAAATGTACAAGACCGGTAACCCGAAACCTATCAGAAGCAGGATCTGGATAATAGTATAAAAAATATGAATTGTCTGATTCATCGGATAACCTTATTTTAAAAAGAAGGATTAGAATGAATATCTTTCGAAAACATGTTTTTTAGATGCCACATTATAGCATTATGATATGCCTTAAAACATTCGTAATTCCCTTTTATCAGGTATTTCAGTGCATTTTTTGGAATCGAAATAAAGAGCTGGTAAATGATTGCTATAAAAAAAGTGAAACCTTCTGCATTTCTCCGGAGATATATTAGACGAGACCTATTCATGTAATAAACTTTTAACGGACTCATTTTCCCTGTAGATATTGATTCCTTGTGAAATACAACAGAATTGTGAATATACCAGAGTGTATACCCGGCATTTTTGATCCGGGTTCCCCAGTCAAGCTCTTCGTAATAAAGGAAATAGCATTCAGCCATCAATCCGACTCTGTGAATAACTTCCATGGGAACCATCATGGCGGCACCATGGATAAAATTTGTCAACGAATCATTTTCAAATTGCCCTCTATCTTTTACCCCATACCCGTAACCTTTATTCCGAATAGTGTAAGGATTTAATGGAGAGAGGCCGGTAAATTGAAGTGTATCAGGGGTATGAAAGAATTTTATTTTCGGGCAAACACCACCAATTCCTGGATCAACCTCAAGCTTAGCAACTAACGGTTCCAGGAATCCCGGATCTACTTCGATGTCGTTATTCAGTAATAAAACATATTTCCCTTTTGCAATCCTGATCCCCAGGTTATTTCCTCCAGCAAACCCAAGATTTTCTTTGCTTTGAATAAAACGAGCCTCTGGAAAAGTTCGTGGAATAACATAAGGATCATCATTTGGAGATGCATTATCAATAATAATGATTTCAATTCTTGGATAGGTAATCTTTTTTAGAGAGTCAAGTAAGCAACAAGTAACTTCCGGATGATCATAATTGATGGAAATGATCGAAACAAGAGGATAATCCATAAGGTAATTCTTTTTTATCGGTTCATTTGAAGTAACATCCTTGTCTCAAGAGATACAAATGTATTAAATTACGAATAAAATACATTTATTGACATAATGTAAAATAATAAATCTCCCGTTTTTCTTAATAGTTCAAACATTTTTACCGGATCAAAAAATCTCCCGAAACCGTGCATTTACAATAAACATGTGTTACCTTTGAAAAAGCCCTTGTTAATTGCTGTACCGTTCATTGTTTACTTTGATACCCTATGACTCTTGACTCCAGGATTGCTCGTGATTATTCAAATAATGCTAATCTGCTCGGAATAGATATAGGCTCCGTGACCATCTCGTTGGTGAGGATGGACTTTTCGGGTCAAATCCTGGAAACAGCATATCTTTTTCACAAAGGGCAGATCCGGGAATGTCTTAAAACCGCCGGAGACCAGATTGATCTTTCATCTGTTTGTACCGTTGCAGTTTGTACTGCTCCCTGTTTTAATCCTGAAATGGTTACGCAATGCAATCCCCAGGTTGCCGTTATCAAAGCTGTAAAAATTTTAAACGACCAGACGAGATCCCTGTTACTGGTTGGCGCTGAGAAATTCATGCTGATTAAATTTGATGAGAAGGGTAATTTTGAATCGGTCCGGTCAAACTCCTCCTGCGCGGCAGGGACAGGAAGTTTTCTCGACCAGCAGGCATTTCGTCTTAACCTTAACGGTGTTGGAGAATTATGTGAGATTGCACTAAGAAACAGGGATCCTGTTCCTGATATTGCATCCCGTTGTTCAGTCTTTGCAAAGACCGATCTCATTCATGCCCAACAACGAGGTTATTCTCTCGAATCAATTTGTGACAGTCTGTGCAAAGGGTTGGCCATAAACATTGTGGATACCTTATTTAACCAGGAGACACCTTTGAGGCCTGTATTTTTTGCAGGAGGGGTTTCAAAAAATATCGCAGTGACCGGTCATCTGGAAAGACTGTTGAATACCAAAATTTCAGTGCATCAATATTCCCATTGCATGGGGGCCATAGGAGCTTGTTATCACGCATTACAGGAAAAGAATTATTTAAATGTACCGCTCACATCACTGGAGGAAATTTTACAACCTGACGATACCGGGAAAGTCTATTTTCATCCTCCGCTTGCAGTGACACTTTCGGAATATCCCGGTTTCAGGAATGAAAAATCATGGAGTTTCATATCGGTTGTCGTTCCACACCCTATCGCTGTACAAGTTGATTTATACACAACCCTGATCAAGAGCATGAATTACGAGACCTTTCTGGGAATAGATATCGGGTCGACAAGTACAAAAGCCATTCTTACCGACACAAATAATTCACCCATTGCAGGGTTTTATACCTATACTGCAGGAAAACCGGTCGAAGCCCTACAGGCAATATTTGAAGCAATTGATGATATAATCAAAAGACAGGCGGTTACATTATCTTTCAGGGGTGTTGGAACTACCGGATCGGGAAGAAAGTTTATCGGGAAGATCATTCATGCCGACCTTATCGTGGATGAAATAACTGCGCATGCAAGGGCTGCTTATGAACTGAATCCTGAAACCGATACAATCATTGAGATTGGCGGTCAGGATTCGAAATTTACCCTCATGCATAAAGGGGTTGTGACTTTTTCACAGATGAATGCGGTCTGTGCAGCCGGTACAGGTAGTTTCCTTGAAGAACAAGCCGGGAAATTAGGTTGTCCGCTGTCAGACTATTCACAAAGAACTGAAGGAGTATCGGCACCCCTTGCAAGCGACCGTTGTACCGTTTTTATGGAACGTGATGCCAATCAGTTATTGAATAAAGGATACCAGGTGAATGAGGTACTGGCTACGATCCTTCATTCTGTGATGGAAAATTATCTTAAGAAAGTTGCGCTTGAAGGATCTATTGGCAATCATATTTGTTTTCAGGGTGCAACTGCAAAAAACAAGTCATTGGTTGCTGCCTTTGAGCAAAAACTTGGGAAAAAAATATTTGTTTCCCCATATTGTCATCTTACCGGTGCACTTGGCGTAGTATTGCTTCTTGCAGAAGAAAAACCGTTTCAGACCACATTCAGGGGACTGGGACTCTACAAGGAAAATATTAATATTCATTCGGAAAGATGCACATTTTGTACAAATCATTGCCACATCAGTCTTGTCAACGTTCATGGCGAACAGGAAGTCTATGGATTTCTCTGCGGCCGCGATTATGAGACAAAAAAACACATTTCTCTTAGATCTGCTGCTTTTAACCTTCTTGACCAAAGAGCTTTATTACTTAATTCAAGCACACCTGTGAATTATGGTACTGATGTCGTAGTGGGATTACCGGCATTCTTGCATATGTTTGAAGAATTAAACTTTTGGAAACGGAACCGGTACATCGTAAGACAGCTTACCGATTGTTTGCGTCCCTATTTTGGATCAGATCTAACTATTGAAAGAATCAAAACAGCCCTGGAAGAGGCTTTGAATTTTTCGCAAAGCCAGAAGAAGAAACTATTTTCATTTTTTAAAACAGAATTCCAGACCGCAACCGACATTTCAGTTGTTTTACTCGGAAGGCCTTATGTGGTACTCGCGAGATCCATGAATAAAGGCATTCCGGAAATATTTACCTGCATGGGAATTAAGACCTTTTTTCAGGATATGGTCAATCCTGATGAATTACAATCCGCTGAGACAGAACTTTTACTCCAAAAAATACCCTGGTATTATGCCGCTAAGATCCTCGAAACAGCAAAAACAGCAGCCATTACAAAAAATCTTTATCCGGTGTTGATCACCGCATTTAAATGTGCTCCTGATTCATTTATAATTGACTATTTTAAGAAACTGTTACATGACTACCAGAAACCTTATCTTATACTTCAGATAGATGAGCATGATTCGAATGTCGGATACGAAACAAGGATTGAAGCAGCCATCAGGTCATTCCGCAATCATTCCAGGTTGAACCGGATATTTTCTCCAACGTCAACACATCAATTATTACCTCAACTTGAAACCAGGATTGATGGAAAAACTCTGTTATTCCCTGATTGGGATAATCTTGTAACACCATTGCTTGTTGCCAATCTTAAAAGAGGCGGCATCGATGCCCGGTTACTGGAATCCAGCGAAATTATCATCAAAAAGAGCATGGCATACAATACCGGGCAATGTCTTCCTGTGAACATTGTAGCTCAGGAATTCATCGATTATATTGAACTCCATCATTTACAACCGGAGAATACAATGCTTTGGATGGCCAAATGCTATATAACCTGCAACTTACGGCTTTATCCTTTTCACATTAAAAATTTCCTTGAATCCTATGGTCATGGTTTTGAAAAAGCCTCGGTTTATAATGGTGATCTGACTCATCTTGAAATAGCAGTGAGTACCAGCTATTATGCATATTTTGCTTACTTACTGGGTGGCCTTATCCGGAAACTCGGATGCAGAATAAGGCCATACGAGGTAATCCAGGGGCAAACAAATGAAGCCATCGAAAAAAGTATCCGTATTTTCGAACCGACTTTTCTGGGTGATCGTCCGATGGATGTTGCTGTGAATGAAGTAATCGCTCTTTTTGATAAGATTGAACAAAAACCCGGTAATAAACCCCGTATAGCAATCTTTGGTGACCTTTATGTGCGTGACAACGACGTCATGAACCAGAACCTGATCAATGATATCGAAGAAAACGGTGGAGAAATGATCACAACGCCTTATACGGATCTGGTTAAAATAATGATTGAGAACCAGGTAAGACGGACCCTGGCACGGGGAGATTATTTTACAGCCGGTCTTTTCAGGTTGATGATTTCAAGCATCAAGTTTTTTGAAGACAAATACTATAAACAATTCAGAAAATACTTGGGAGACAAGCCTGTAGCCGAACCGCTAAAACTGGAAAAACACCTGGCAAAATTCAACATAACCCCATTTCATTCCGGTGAATCCTATGAAAACATATTGAAGATCTTTTATATCCTTGAGAATTATCCGGACATCTCACTTTTCGTGCAAACCAATCCTGCATTTTGTTGTCCTGCCCTGGTTACAGAAGCAATGGCCCTGGAAATTAAAAGGATTACAGGAATTCCGATAGTGACGCTGACCTATGACGGCACCAGCGGGAATAAAAATGAAAGCATTATCTCTTATCTGAACTCTGTTAAAGCCGTGAATGGAGAAAAGAAAATGAAGAATGAAAAATGAAGAATGAGAATTTCTTCTTCAAATTATTACCTCCTCATCAACACATTTTATCCATCCTCCATAATTCATCCTTCGTTTTCCGACTTCTGTCCTCCGTCCTCTGCCCTCATTTTACTATTTTACCATTTTTTTGTTTTTCTATTAATATTTGTTTTATCTTTGACCGACCGTTCATTCATAAATTATGTGTCCGAGAACAAGAAAACAATTTGAAGAGATTCGTGAAAGTAAACGTTCACAGATTATTGATGCAGCAGTCGAGTGTTTTGCAAAGCGGGGTTATCATGCGGTTTCTATCAGTGAACTGGCAAAATTTGCGGGAATCTCAAAAGGATTAATGTACAACTATTTCGAAAGTAAGGACGAGTTGCTAAGATGCATCTTCAGGGAAATCATGTCTGAAATGATGCAGTTGTTTGACCCGGATCAAAAAGGGTTATCTGAAAAGGAAGACCTGACAAAATACCTCGAACGGTTTTTCAGGCATCTGAAATCCAATATCATCTTATGGAAGATGTATCTGGCAATATTCAGTCAGCC
Source organism: uncultured Bacteroidales bacterium (assembly GCA_963785325.1). Lineage (GTDB taxonomy): Bacteria > Bacteroidota > Bacteroidia > Bacteroidales > FEN-979 > FEN-979. Next base: position 41,660 of record CAWAVC010000031.1, read on the forward strand.
TGCAGTACAGGAGATCCTTAAAGAGGAGATCCTGGTTGCTTCAAAAGAGCCACTTGCAATGATAGAACATTACTTTAAAGAACAAGGATATAAAAAACCCTTGGTTGAAGTTGCTTTTGTGAGTACTTTATTCAGCGGTGTTCTCATTGAATACATAGGCGATCCTGAGAATTATCCGCTCGATCAGATCAAAAAAAGAATTCTTAACTTGTATAAATGAGATCAGATAAAATGGCAACAAAAATAAAATACCTGTTACTTGTGATAATGTCACTGGCAAATATGAATGGGTTGTTTGCACAGGAACTGAATGCAGATGAAATTATCAGGAAAGCTGATGAAAAGAACCGTGGCCTGTCAAGCCATGGTACTCTCACCATGACCGTTATCAGGCCTGACTGGACAAGGACCATTACCATGAACAGCTGGTCGAAAGGAAGGGATTATTCAATTGTGGTGATCACGGCACCGGCAAAAGACAAGGGACAGGTCTTCTTAAAGATAAAAACTGAGATGTGGAACTGGGTCCCTTCCATCGATAAGACCATAAAAATACCGCCTTCAATGATGCTGCAATCATGGATGGGCTCGGATTTTACCAATGATGATCTTGTAAAACAATCGTCCATCGTAGTGGATTACACACATAAGCTTTTGGGGAAAGAAAAGTTACGGGATATGGATTGTTACAAAATTGAATTGATCCCGTTGCCTGATGCTCCTGTTGTATGGGGGAAGGTGATCATGTGGGTAACTGTGAGCGGATATGACCAATGGATGGCGGAGTACTATGATGAGGACAACAAACTTGTGAATCTTTCAAATTCTTATGATATCAAACAAATGGGTGACAGGAACATTCCAACCCGCATTGAAGTTATTCCCCAGAATAAAAAGGGACAGAAAACGGTTTTACATATTGATGAGATGAACTTCAATATTAAAATTGACGAGAGTTTCTTCTCACAACAGGAAATGAAAAAAAATGAACTACCCCGCCGCAAGCAGCGGGGTATCTTAGAACAACTCTAACTGTTTACTGCTATGCAAAATAGTATACTCTTTCTCACGTCCCTGATCACGAACATAATTCGTGATGGTCGTTTCGTCACCAAATTTGCTGACCGTGTTAACAAAATATCCATCTGTCCAAAATTCTCCTCCCCAAAGTTGTTTCTTCACTTCTGGGTGCTTCTTAAAAATCTCTTTAGCCGTGATACTTTTCAAAATCGTGATGATCTGAGTTACACTCATCTTCGGAACAGATTGAACCAGAAAATGAACATGATCCTTGTCAGTACCTATCTCCAGAAAATGAACCTCATATCTCTTCTCGATCTCCAAACAACTCTCTTTCAACGTTTGATCAACTTTCTTGCTAAAAACAACTCTCCGATATTTTGCTGGACACACAAAGTGATACAACAATACACTGACATTATGCGATTTATGTATGTACTCGCTTTCGCTCATACATACAAAGATATTAATTACGCCGCAAGCGGCGGGGAACTAACCCCTAAAAGAGATTAGATAATTCAGTATGAATAATATCCGATTAGCATGGCGGAACATCTGGAGAAATAAACGCAGAACTTTACTTACTGCTGCATCTATTTTTCTTGCGATATTTCTCGCCTTACTTGTAAGGTCAATGCAGACTGGTATGTTCGATCGCCTGATCGATATAACAATAAGGTCGTACACGGGCCATGTACAGATTCATAAAAATGGTTACTGGGACGACAAGGACATCAACAATTCTATGGAAATAAGTGATTCGCTGATGAAGGTAATTATCTCCACCAGGAATGTTGACAAAACCGTTCCCCGACTCGAATATTTTGCACTTGCCTCTTTTGGAAAACAAACAAAAGGTGCTATGCTTACAGGGACTGACCCTGTAAAAGAAAATGCTTTGACAAATCTTTCTGCGAAAATCACCAAAGGGCGCTATCTTGATGCTGCCGGAAAAGGTATCGTGGTTGCCGAAGGGCTTGCCTCTTTTCTCGGGCTCACTGTAGGTGATACGCTGGTCTTGATCGGGCAAGGGTTTCATGGGGTTAGCGCGGCAGGCAAATACCAGGTTACCGGTATCCTTCATTACCCCTCACCCCAGCTCAATAACCAGCTTGTTTATATGACCCTCCCCACAGCCCAGGACTTTTTCGATGCAGAAAACAGGATTACATCTTTGTCCATCATCCTGAAAAACCCGGATGAGATCAATAGCGCCATTACAGATCTGAAAAGCAGAACTACCGGTCAGAATTTTGAGATCATGAGATGGGATGAAATCATGATTGAGATAATGCAGCAATTGAAAGCTAAAACAACTTCAGGAATGTTGATAATAGGGATTCTATATATGATTGTAGGCTTCGGGATTTTTGGAACGGTGATTATGATGACAAATGAACGTATCAAAGAGTTCGGGGTGATTGTTTCAGTCGGCATGCAGAAATCACGTTTGGCTGTCATCACTGTTTTAGAGATGATTTTGTTAGGCCTCATTGGCACATTGTCAGGGGTGATGGCAGCAATGCCTATCATAGTTTATTACCACCTCCATCCTATTCGTATCTGGGGTTCTATGGCAACAGCTTTTACAAGCTTTGGCATTGAGCCAATTATGCCACTTGCCTTAAAACCGTTCTTTATTCTGTGGAATGTATGTTTTATACTATTCATTGTTCTTGTTACCTGTATTTATCCTGTTCGGAAAATATTTAAACTCAGGGTGGTCGATGCCCTTCATAAATGATGTGTCATGATCTTTAAAATTGCCTTTAAAAATGTCTGGAGAAACAAGACAAGAAGCCTGATTGTGATCGTTGCAATCATCCTGGGTCTCATGGGTGGAATTCTTACAACATCCATTATAACGGGTATGATTGATCAAAAGATACGGGCCGTGATCACAAATGAAATTTCGCATATCCAGGTGCACAATCCAGAATATCTGAAAAATTATGAATCGGAATTTACGATTGCCCACCCTGATAGTATCTCATCGCTTATTTCAAACCTTCCCGGAGTAAAAGCAGTTTGCTCCCGTACGCGGATTACCGGAATGGCCGCTTCCCCAAATGACGCAGCCGGTATTCAGATTATCGGTATTGATCCTGCCGCGGAAAAGAAAGTTAGTGGGCTCTGCACTTCAATTCCCGACAGTGGGGGAGGGTATTTCACCGGGATCCGGAAGAATCAGGTTGTTATTGGAAGAAAACTGGCAGATAAGCTGAAGATCAGATTGAAATCGAAAATGGTGATCCGGTATCAGAGCAATGATGGAAACCTGACGGAAGCTGCTTTTACCGTAAATGGTATTTTTCAGACTTCCAACCCCGCTTTTGATGAAACCAACGTTTTCGTTAAAAAAAGAGACCTGGATTTAATTACCGGCGGCGATAACGGGATACAGGAAATTTCAATCCTGTTGAATAATATCGATTTAATCCCGGAAACAGAGCTTGCGTTAAAAACCAGGTTGAAAGATCTCGATGTTGAAAACTGGATGGAGATACGTCCCGAGATGGGCTATATAACTTCAGCCATTGCCCTGGAAGTCTACATCCTGATGGGCATTATTTTGTTTGCACTGGCATTTGGTATTGTGAATACGATGCTGATGATCGTTTTTGAGCGGACCCGTGAACTCGGGATGCTGATGGCAGTGGGCATGAGCAAATCAAGAGTATTCAGAATGATCATGCTCGAAACAGTCTTCCTCACCATGATAGGAGGTATAATCGGGATGATCTTGAGCGCCGCACTCGTGGGATTTCTTCATCAGCACGGTATCGATCTTTCCTCTGTCTCGAAAGGACTTGGAGCCTATGGATTTGATTCAAAAATATACCCGTTTATCAAAAAAGATTTATACTTCAACCTCTCTGTGATGATTATTTGTACCGGAATATTATCCGCAATTATGCCCGCAAGAAAAGCATTAAAGTTGAAACCTGTGGAAGCGATAAGAGTCGAATAATACCCAAAACCTAACATCCAACACCATGAACATCATTGAAATCAAGAACCTGAGCAAAGTGTACGATGAAAATACGATACCGGTTTATGCTTTGAACGGAATTGATCTTTCTTTCAAAGAGGGTGAATTTACAAGTATCGTTGGACCTTCGGGTTCGGGAAAAACGACTATGCTGAACCTATTGGGAGGACTTGATGCGCCAACCGGAGGTGATATTATTATTGATAACACGGATATCACGGGGTTGAAGTCAAGAAAGCTGATTGATTTCAGGTTACGGAACATTGGCTTTGTATTCCAGTCATTCAATCTTATTCCGGTGCTGACGGCAAAAGAAAATGTCGAATTCATTATGCAATTGCAAGGCATTAGCAAAGAACAACGCAACAAGAGAACACTTGAATTGATGGACTCTGTCGGGTTGAGTGATAAAATCAATACCCGTCCTAATAAGTTGTCGGGAGGTCAGCAGCAAAGAGTTGCAGTTGCAAGGGCACTGGCTTCGAAACCAAAATTCATCCTTGCTGATGAGCCTACTGCCAACCTGGATTCAAAATCTGCAGAAAACCTTCTTGAGATCATGCAAAGGCTGAACAAAGAAGAAAACATCACGTTTATTTTTTCCACACATGATGCCCGGGTTGTTGCAAAGGCCAGGAGGGTGATCACACTTGAAGACGGAAAAATTGTAGGTGATATTTCAAAGAATTAAGTATTTGCAGAATGCGGAACAACGGATTATCATTACCTCAAGATGAAAATACAGGAATAACAAGTTTCCGGAGAATTTTCATCGTTTTTCTCCTGATTTTATTTTCGGTGAATGCATTCTCCCAGGACTCAATAGTCGAAAAGAAAACCCCGCATGTGTCGTTCAATGGGTATATCAAAGACATGCAATCGGTGTACATCCATAACTTGGACCAGGATTGGATGACCAACAACCTTATTCATAACCGCCTTAATTTCAAATGGAACATTTCAAATTGTTTTACTTTTTGCCTGGAGGAAAGAAACCGGTTTTACTGGGGTGATCTGACAGATATAAGCCCACAGTACAAAGATTTTATTTCTATTGACAATGGGATCGTAAATATGTCATGGAACATCTTCGAGGGAAAATCCTATGTCCTGAATACCACTATCGACAGGTTTTGGCTTGATTATTCCCGGAATAATTTCCAGGTCACTCTCGGACGACAAAGAATAAACTGGAGCCAGACCTATGTATGGAATCCCAATGATATTTTTAATACCTATTCTTACTTTGATTTTGATTATGAAGAAAAACCCGGCAGTGATGCATTGAGATTGCAATATTTTACTAGCCCGTCATCAAAAGCAGAAATTGCCGTTAAAGTGAACAAGGACAAAAAGATCACCGCGGCAGGTTTGTACAGGTTCAATCACTGGAGGTACGATTTCCAAGGACTGGCAGGGATCTATAATCAGAGTGATCTGGTATTGGGGATGGGGTGGGCTGGCCAGATAGCAAAAGGCGGATTCAAAGGAGAGATGAGCTGGTTCAGGCCCGTTAAACGTTTTAGTGATACAACCGGTGTATTTCTTTCTTCAGTGGAATATGATTATACTTTCAGGAATTCGATATTTATTCAGTTTGAGTGCTTATACAATTCCAATCCAGTCAATACCACAAATCTTTTGCTTAGTCAGATCAACCCGGAATTATTGAATGCAAAAAATCCCTTCCTGAACGGGTTTTCAATATTTGGCAATATCTCCTATCCGTTCACTCCACTAATCAATTGTTCGCTTGCTGGTATTTACAACCCCTCCAACCGGATGGTCTTCATCCTCCCCACTTTTACGTTTTCACTGATGAACAACCTTGATCTTTCGCTAATAGCACAGTCATTTCAATCCTACAACCCCGCCACGGCGGGGTTGTTGCAAACCGCGATATTTATCAGGCTTAAGGGATCGTTTTAGTTACTAATAGCTTTTTGTGTTTCATTTGGGAATTTTAAACGACAGGCTGTTCCAGAATTTCTTTCTATGCATACTAAAAGGTGGTTTACAGTTGTTTCTTTTTTCATGATACAAAGGTAAAACGCGGCTTTCTGGAAAAAATCAAGTGGCGGGGAATTAGCAGGTTAGAACAATCATTCTCATTTATACCAACACATTAAAATGGTTCATATCATTGGTGTGTCGATTCTTTTTTGGATTAGAATCTTCTCTGAAAGTGATTTTCTATTCACGATTATTTATTAATTCAACCGGGGCTATTTTTTATGGTATGTTCACTGGCATGAAATTTTTTTATTTTTCTTGCATAAACCAAAAATTTTGGTATAATATTACCTTACTTTGGTGAACTTCGCAAAGAAGGGATGAGGTTTAAGGGTCAAGTGTAAGTATTAATTGAAAAGGGTACCACATTTCAATTGAAAAGTATACCACTTATCGAAGTTAAACCAGTTGCTTTGCAAATGCAAAAGCAGCACAAAAACGATGATAAGTATGGATACCAAACAAGAGATTATCAGACGGTACTTTCGTGAGTTTGATAGTGCCCGGAAGATTGCCCGGGATTTGCAAATAAGTCGTAAGACAATAAAAAAACATCTTCTTTCTTATGCTCAATCGAAAGAGACAACCGACTTAGGGATTGACCAAAAAGC
>CAWAVC010000032.1:0-18483 GCA_963785325.1 uncultured Bacteroidales bacterium
TGAGTTTTCCAGGGACGTGGATATCGATAAGATTTTGGGAAAGATCATTCTTAAATATAAATCGATGAAGATCACCACTATTGACGGGATCAAAATTCATTTTGATAATGAATGGGTGCACCTGAGAAAATCGAATACTGAGCCCATCGTAAGAATTTATGCTGAAAGTGACCTGCTTGAAAAGGCTGAAAACCTGGCCAAAAAGATCATCAATGATTTTAAGGAAATTCTGAATGAGAAAAACGCTGAATGACTAAAAAGAAAACCCGAAAACCTTTACGTTATAAGACAATCAAGTTGAAACTGACCAAACGTCAGAAGCGATCCCTTGAGAATTTTTGTAAAAGCCGCGGTACGACTCCAATCAAAGTCATTAAAAAATCAATCCAGCCATTGCTTACCAACTATGCTTCTTCCACCTCCTGTCCACCGCAAGTTTCGGTCAGACAATTGGATCTGTTTGGTACGGAGTGAAGTGTTGAATTTATTTCTTCAGGAACATTTCTTCATAGGGCGTTCTATTAAGAATGGAACGACCAAGGGTGACTTCATCAGTAAACTCAAGGTCATCGCCGATGGAGATGCCACGGGCAAGAGTCGTGACTTTAAGGGAAAGATCTTTAAATTTGCGATAGAGGTAGAAGTTGGTAGTATCGCCTTCAATTGTCGTAGGAAGAGCCAATACGATTTCCTTTACTTCCCCAAGGTTAACACGGGAGACCAGATTTTCGATGGTAAGATCCCCGGTCCGATCCCTTCCATAGGAGAAATAATTCCCCCGAGCACATGATAAACGCCATTCATTTGCCCGGTATTTTCAATGGCCATCACATCGCGCGTGGTTTCAACCACACAGAGAATCGATTTGTCCCTTTTAGGGCTTGCACATATTGAACATAGGTCGGCATCTGAAATGTTGTGGCATTCCCTACAATAATGGATATCCTTTCGCATTCTTATCACTGCATTTCCTAATGCCTCTACCTCTGAAACATCGTTACGCAATAAGTGTAAGGCCATTCGAAGTGCGCTCTTACGCCCAATGCCAGGGAGCTTAGAAAGTTCCGTGATGGCGTTCTCAAGGAGTTTTGATGGATAGGTATTCAAAGATGATCAAACATTAACAATACAATAGTAAAACAATAAAATAAGGTTTTTGAACGTTTCCAAATAAGAAACAATCCCTTTTATTTTTCACAAAAGTACATCATTAAACAAACCCAATGAAGCAATTTATTTTTTTTGTTTTTATCGCAATGATTCCGTTGCATGGGTTTCCGCAGGAATCCATCAATAAAAAAGATGCAGCCGGAATGAGGCAGGGTAAGTGGATCAAATCGGATTCAGCCGGCCATAAAGTGTACGAAGGACAATTTAAAGACAATATTCCACAGGGAACTTTCAAGTACTATTTTCAGAGTGGGGCGATAAAAGCTATTTCCATCTTTTCAGAAGATGGAAAATCGACGAACACGACAACTTATTTCCCCAACGGGAAAAAAAATGCAGAAGGGAAATATGTAAATGAAAAGCGGGAAGGTTTATGGCGTTTCTTCAGTGAATTTGATGAATCGCTGGTTTCAGAAGAGATGTATACTTCGGGAATGAAAAATGGTCCTGCAAAGATATATTTTGCAGAAAAGACCGTAGCAGAGGTGATTACATGGAGAGACGGATTGAAGGAAGGAACCTGGATCCAATATTTTGATGACGGCACAGTAAAACTTCAGGGGAGTTATAAAAATGATCTGAAAAATGGGCCGATAATTGTATTTTATCCTACAGGACAAAAGTTCAACACGGGCCAATACCTCAATGATTTTCCTGATGGCAAATGGTTAACTTACGATCTCGATGGGAAACTTCTATCGACCGATATCTATGATCATGGAATATTGATCAAGACCGATAAAGTTCCCGAACCACCAAAGACGGAGATCCAAGTTAAGCAGGAATAAATAGCGAGTCAAGGCGGACAAGCGGACAGGCGGACAGGCAAGTTATTAAGAGTCGACAGTCGGCAGTCGGCAAATATTTCCTACCTTTCTGATCTGCAATTCTTCTCGTGGAATAAAATGTGAATTTAACTATCGTTATCGATGAGAAGGATAAAAAAATAATTATTACAATATGTAAGATCTAAACCCTGGCTCAAGGAAGTAAAATAGTTGTTGTAAATTGCTCCGCTAAAGATAGAATAGTTCAGAAAATAAGGAAGCATTAGAGGAAATGAATAAAGCACTATATGAACAAAAGACCTTTACAAAAGTTGATTATATCGGTAAAACTTTGTCAGACATCGAATTTGATACTTGCCGGTTTGTTGACTGTAACTTTTCAAAAACCGATTTGTCATCAAGCGATTTTATAGACTGCAAATTTGAAGAATGCAATTTTAGTATGGTCAAATTTAACAATACAGGGTTGAAAAGGGTCACTTTTTACGGGTGCAAATTATTAGGTGCAAATTTCACTGGTTGTAAAGACTTTCTTCTTTCTTTCTCTTTCGAAAAATGTTCTTTGGACTATTCGACTTTTCAGAAGAAAAAAATAATTAGGACCATTTTCAAGGATTGTTCAATAAAGGAGGTCGATTTTTCAAATGCTGATCTCACGGCTTCAGAATTTCTTAATTGTGATTTAACAAGAACTCTTTTTCAACAAACTATTTTAGAAAAAGTTGATTTCAGATCAGCAACAAACTATTCCTTCGATCCCGAAATGAACAGAATGACCAATGCGAAATTTTCATTAACCGGAATAATGGGTCTTCTTGATAAATACAAAATTATAATTGAATGACTCACAAATAAATTTCTTGACATTAAACAATCGGATTTTTGAAAGTCTTATAATATAACTTTGAGGCTTTGTTTATTTTATTATTTCAAAATCACATCCGTCCAAAATAAATTTTTAAGAAAAAAAGAAGGGATTGGAGATACCCCTGAAAGGGGTAATTTTACAATATCGACAAAAACCAATCCCTATGGTAAAATTATCTCTTTTTTCACAAATGACAAGTTTAATACCCAGAGAATTGTTCAGCAATATTGTTAAAAAGTACGGTACTGATAAATACAGCAAAGGAATTGATAGCTGGACGCATCTGGTCAGTATGCTTTTCTGCCATCTGGGTCATGCAAATTCAGTAAGAGACATTTCAAACGGTTTGCGAAGCATCACGGGGAACATAAAACATCTTGGATGTAGCCATGCACCCGCCAAATCCACCGTGTCTTATGTTAACGAGCACCGCAACTATGAGATTTTTCAAGAGTTCTATTATGTTCTTGCCGATTATTTCCGTACCCAGACAAAGTTCTCCAAACCTGCGTTGAAGAAGATTAAACGCAAAGTATTCCTGCTAGATGCCAGCGTGATCTCCTTATCGCTTTCGCTTTATGACTGGGCTAAGTTCCGTACTCGCAAAGGGGCTGTAAAACTTCACCTGTTACTTGACTACGAGGGTTGTTTACCAGCATTCGCTGATCTTACCCATGGGAAAGTACATGAAATAAAGGTTGCACGAAAGATGAGGTTGCCCTTGGATAGCATTCTGGTGTTCGACATGGGCTACTATGATTTTTCTTGGTGGTATAATTTGGACAGCATGAACAACTGGTTTGTGACCCGTGCGAAAGACAACATGGATTATGAAATCGTTGAAGACTTTGATTTGTCGGACGAGAAGGATAAGAATGTGCTCCAGGACTGCAATATTCGACTGAAAGGGGTAAAAGCCCAAGAAGAATACCCCAAAATGCTTAGAATGGTAAGGTATTGGGATGAAGAGCATCAAAGAGAACTTGTCTTTATAACCAATAACCGATCTTGGACAGCAACGACCGTTGCCATGATCTATAAGGAGCGGTGGTATATTGAATCTTTTTTCAAGATGATTAAACAGAACCTGAAAATCAAATCATTTGTTGGAACCTCTGAGAATGCAGTTCAAATACAAATCTGGACAGCTTTAATCACGATATTACTACTAGCATTCCTGAAGACAAAGGCACAATACAAATGGCACATGTCAAACCTGATCACATTTATTCGATTGAATCTATTCGTGAAAATTGACCTATGGGCTTGGATTAATGAGCCGTTTATCCGTCCAAATAGCAATAAAATAGAACAATTATTACTGTTTGATGGGGAGGGTTAATCTTGAAAATCGATAAAACGATAACCTATATATCTGGTTATCAATAGTAATTATGAGAAGTTAAATTTATTTTGGACAGCTGTGTTTCAAAATGAAAAATTCAAAAACAAAATCAATTGTATTATTCTTTATACTTTCATTTAGTATGATTTTAGACTATGCAAATGCACAAACATCCCGGTTCAGTTTGAACAAATTTATAAATGATAAAGGCGACACGCTTAATTACAGGCTTCTTTATCCGGATTATGACACCTTGCGGAAGTATCCGCTTGTAATCTTCCTGCATGGTTCAGGGGAGAGAGGAAACGATAATGAAGCACAACTAAAATGGGGCGTCATGAATTTTGCGACGGACCAGATGATGATCATGCATCCGGCTTTTGTTCTTGCTCCTCAATGTCCGGCAAATCTAAACTGGGCAAATTATACATATGTGAATAAAGACGAATTGCAGCTCAATACGGCTCCCTCAAAACCAATGGGGCTTTTAATTGAATTGATCCACAAACTCTTAAAAGAGCTTGCGATTGATACAAACCGTATTTATATCACCGGACTCTCAATGGGCGGATTTGGAACTTTTGATGCCATTGAGCGTTACCCGCATTTATTTGCTGCCGCTATTCCGGTTTGTGGGGGTGGGGATGTTTCAAAAGCAACATTGATAGCGCATATACCGATCTGGATCTTTCATGGTTCTGAGGATGCAGCAGTGAATCCAATTTTATCGTTGAAGATGGTGACAGCTTTAACAGAAGCCGGTGCCCATCCGGGTTTTACATTATATCCTGAGGTTGGACACTATTCATGGCTGGCAGCATACACTGATCCTTTAATTATGAACTGGTTATTCAGACAAAAAAAATGAATCGGCTGAATGAGAATACGGGATCATTAATAAGTGGTATAAACAAGTAATAATCTGAAGATGAATATGAAAAAAATTGTAAAAAGGGTACTAATTGGAATCGGAATAATAGTCTTACTTATGGTTCTTTTTTCCGTTGGTTTCTTTCTCAAGTTTAAATCGTCAACAAAAGACATGAGCGTCATCGAAACCGGGAAAATAACCGATAATATATTTGCAGTCAAAGATTCATTTGTAAACATGTTTCTGATCAAGGACAGCGATCAATATGTGGCCATTGATGCTGGAAATAGTTTAGAAAATGTAACGAGAGAATTAAAAAAACTGAACATCAACCCTCATCAGGTGATAGCTGTTATGCTTACACATACGGACAGGGACCATGTTGCAGCACTAAAATTATTTAAAAATGCGAAGGTTTATCTTTCAAGACCAGAGGAACAAATGATAAACGGTAAAAAATCAAAATTTTTATTTTTTGGGAACCATATCTATTCGAAGGAATACTCTCTTTTGAATGACCAACAAATTGTAGAGGTTGGAAGCTTAAAAATCAAAGGAATACTGACTCCAGGTCATACGAGTGGTTCCATGTGTTACTTACTAAATGGTAAGTGTCTTTTTATAGGGGATGCATTAAAAATTAAATCAGGGAAGGTTCAGGAATTCAATCATTTTTTCAATATGGATTCGAAAGTTGCTCGTGAATCCATTGGGAAAATAACTAATCTTCCCGGAACTGAATATATTTTTACAGCCCACTATGGCTATACTGCTGATTATCAAAATGCTGTAAAGGACTGGAAAGAATAAAAGCTATTCATTCCTAAAAACCAGCTTACCATTCTTCTCATCAACCTTGATAGTACTGTCCTTATCGACTATCCCTTCGAGGATCATTTTTGACAGCTCATTTAGCAAGTTTTTCTGGATCACACGTTTGATAGGACGGGCGCCGAATTGAGGATCGAAGCCAAGCGTAGCAATAAGCTGGATGGCTTTCTGAGTAGTAGTAAGCCGGATGCCATTCTTATCCAGCATTTTCCTGATGATCCCCAATTGCAGTTCAACTACTTTGATGATCTCTTCTTTTGTGAGTGGTTGAAACATGATGATTTCATCAATCCTGTTAAGGAACTCGGGCTTGATAGTCTTCTTCAGCAAATCAAACACTTGCTCACGCGTACGATTGAGCAGTTCTTCCCGATTCTTATCCGTAACTTTCTCTAAATTTTCCTGGATAAGATGAGAGCCGATATTAGAAGTCATGATGATAATGGTATTCTTAAAATCAACGGTACGACCCTTGTTATCTGTTAAACGTCCATCGTCGAGCACCTGGAGCAGAATATTAAAAACATCAGGATGGGCCTTCTCAATTTCGTCCAGCAATACCACCGAATATGGCTTTCTTCGAACTGCTTCGGTGAGTTGTCCGCTTTCTTCATAGCCAACATATCCCGGGGGAGCTCCAACCAACCGGGAAACCGTATGCCGTTCCTGGTATTCCGACATATCTATACGGACCATGCTGTTCTCATTATTGAACAGAAACTCAGCCAATGCCTTTGCCAGCTCAGTTTTTCCGACGCCGGTTGTGCCAAGAAAGATAAATGACCCGATAGGTCTTTTCGTGTCTTGTAGGCCGGCGCGGCTTCGGCGGATAGCATCGGCCACGGCCACAATGGCTTCATCCTGGCCTACCACTCGCATGTGAATTTCGGTCTCAAGTTTCAGCAATTTCTGTTTCTCACTTTGTAGCATACGACTAACGGGGATGCCTGTCCAGTGTGAAACCACTTCGGCCACCGCCTCGGCGTCCACCTCCTCAGTTACCATGGCGGAATCCTTCTGAATGACAGTAAGTTTTTCTTTCAGGCTTGCAATTTCCTTTTCAATTCCAGGGATATGTCCATATCTGATCTCTGCTACTTTCCCGAGATCCCCACTTCGGTTTGCACTATCAGCTTCAAATTTTAGGTTCTCGATCTCGTTTTTCTTTGCCTGGATTTGCTCTACCAAATCTTTTTCCGATTGCCATTTGGCTTTCAGTTTGTTTCGTTCTTCTGTCAGGTTTCCTATCTCTTCATTCAGAGATTTGAGCTTCTCCTCATCTTTCTCCCGTTTTATGGCCTCGCGCTCAATTTCCAGTTGGCGAATCTTTCGTTCGATGATTTCCAGTTCTTCCGGTACCGAGTTAATCTCCAGTCTGAGTTTTGCAGCTGCCTCGTCGATCAGGTCAATGGCTTTATCCGGCAGAAAACGGTCGGAAATATATTTCTGTGAAAGTTCAACTGCAGCAATAATGGCTTCATCCTTTATTCTCACATGGTGGTGGGTCTCATATTTCTCTTTGATCCCGCGAAGGATGGAGATGGCATCCAGAGTTTCAGGTTCATTGACCATTACCGGCTGAAAACGTCTCTCAAGTGCTTTATCTTTTTCAAAGTATTTCTGATATTCCTTCAGAGTAGTTGCACCGATTACATGTAATTCACCTCTTGAAAGCGCAGGTTTCAGGATATTAGCCGCATCCATAGCGCCTTCGCTGGCACCAGCGCCAACAAGTGTGTGGATCTCATCGATAAAAAGAATGATCTCACCTTCAGCAGAAATGACTTCCTTTACCACACTCTTGAGCCGTTCTTCAAATTCCCCTTTATATTTGGCACCGGCAATAAGTGATCCCATATCCAACGAATAGAGTTGTTTAGACTTCAGGTTCTCGGGTACATCACCATCTATGATCCTGTGTGCAAGTCCTTCTGCAATAGCCGTTTTTCCAACACCGGGTTCACCGATCAGGATCGGGTTATTCTTGGTCCTACGCGACAAGATCTGCAGCACCCTGCGGATCTCTTCGTCACGACCTATAACGGGGTCAAGCTTGCCGTTGCGGGCAAGTTCATTCAGGTTACGCGCATATTTATTCAAGGAATTATAAGTTTCTTCTGCCGTTTGACTAATGACGGCTGATCCTTTACGGAGCTGCCTGATAGCGACTTTAAGTTCTTTTTCTGTAACGCCATTATCTTTTAGTAGCCTCGAAGTGCTATCATTAACTGAAAGAATGCCCAGCAGGAGATGTTCGATGGATACAAATTCATCTTTGAACTCTTGTGCCAATGCTGAGGCTTTCTGCAATGCTTTGTTGGCATCACCTGAAAGATATTGTTCACCACCGGAAATCTTTGGATAAGAGTCAAGGATATGATCAAGCGCTTTGGTAAAGATTTCTATGTTTACATTCAGCTTCTTAAGAAGATATGGAACTACATTCTCATCCACCATAAGCATTCCCTTTAGCAGATGAGATGTTTCGATGGCCTGGTGCTGTTTTGCTGCAGCAATTTCCGTTGCTTTCTGAACGGCTTCCTGCGATTTAATTGTAAAGTTGTCAAGGTTCATAATCGGATATAAAGATACTTGATCCCAGATATTTAATATTTCATTTTTCATTATTCTCTTCAAATGGCCTGCCATTCCAATTTACAAGTGTTTTCAGGAATTTTTGTCAGAACAATCAGGAGGATTCCGCCTTTTTGGCTGTTGTTTTGTTTTTTTTTATAAATTTACCGCCGAATTGATGAATCTCATGAAACGACTATTAATTTTCCTTCTCATCGTTCTTGCCACTCATTCTTATGGACAGAAATTCCGGGTGCTTGTTTCTCCTATTGATGTTACCATTTGTGATGGGGGAGGAGTCATTTTTACTACATACCCCATTGACTCGTTGAGTACCGGAGCATATAATTACCAATGGTTGTTCAAGGGAGCCGTGATCACTGATTCTGTTCGTTCTTCTCTTGTTTTAAAGAACCTTACACCCTCTGATACCGGCTTTTATAATTGTGTTATTTCCGATACGACAGACCAAAGGGTAGATACCAGCAGTCCCTCTCATATCATGATGCGTGCTCAATTACATATCGATACGTTTTATCGTTACAATGCATTGGGATGTCCATACGATAGTAATGGACAGATGAAGATAAAGGTTTCGGGCGGGCATCCGCCATATACGTACAATTGGAGCGGTGGATCATACCACCAGCTTGATACATTGGGTGTCGGCTTTTCGAAAGGAACTTATATGATTACTGTCACCGATTCTGACACAACACATTGCATATCCAGGGAGTTCACTATTAAAACACTGGTCCTTCATAAAATCACTTTTCATTTGAACCCGCCGGATACGGTTTTTCTGAGCAATCCTGCAGTTACGGCTACCATACCCGATACGGCAGTTAAACATCTTGACGACTGGAACTGGGATTTTGCTGACGGAACAAGCAAGGTCTCCAAACTTAATCCCTGCCAACATGAATATTCGAAGGTTGGTCAATTTTTTATCAACCTGAATTTTACAGATAATGTCGGTGGTCAGTTATGTGACTCTACCATTACTGATACCATGACTGTAAAGACATTACAATTATTTGTTCCGAATGTTATTACTCCGGGAAGTGGCGACGATAACAGCGCTTTGAATATCCGGCAACTCGACCCGAGCACCAAAAAACCCTATGGAACTAACCTAGATCTTACCAATATCTACCTTTCTACCGAGATGTACATTTATAACCGGCAAGGAAGAATTGTTTTTGAGAAGACAAATTACAAAAGTGGTGATTGGGATGGAGGAAATCTTTCTGCGGGAGTATATTATTATCTCCTTAAATGTCATGGGGAAAACGGTGATGATGTATACAGAGGTGCAATAACAATCATAAGAAGATAGTAATTATCCCATCAGAAGCTTAAGATAAAACACGGGATTTTTCAGCTGATCACGTACATTCTGATTTGTATACATTCTTGTGAACATCTCCTTCAGTCCTTTGTTCCTGTTTGCTTTTTTTACAACAAGATTAAACAATGCAGGATGTATACAGAGCTCATGGATTCTTTGGCTGGTTTTGAGTTCCCTTTCAAGTTTCTCATTGATTCTTTCATCATACTGATTCAGAAATCCCGTAGAAAAATCATTCTTTAAAAATGCCTCCCTGACTATACCGGCGGAAATCTCTCCGCTAACCATCGCATTACCGATACCTTCTCCTGAGAAGGGATCCACAAGGGAAGCGGCATCTCCTGCAAGCAGAAATCCTTCGCCAGAAATTGCTTTAGGGGCAAGACCAAGTGGAAGTCCATGTGTTTCGATCTTTCCTGTTATCTCAGCATTTGCAAACCTGGCTGATATTGATGGATGTGTATGGATGATCTGCTGTAACATCGAAGACAAAGAATCAGGCGCGGTTTTCATTTTCTCATAGGGTATTCCCAGACCAACATTTGTAATATCATCATTCATTGGAAAGATCCACAGATATCCCGGGAGAAGTTCTTCCAGGAAATGTAATTCAATAAACTGTTCCGGATGAAGGCCCCTGACACCTAAGAAATATGTCCTTACTCCCAGGCAATATTGTTTATGATTTAGTGTATTCCCTGCAAGAATTCTTCCTACAGTTGATGGAGTTCCATCTGCCCCTACGATCATACGGCATCTCAAATCTTCTTTTTCTCCTTTTATGATATAAAATTCTTTCTCACGGAGGATCTGTTTCACTTGAAAATCACCGGTCATGCTAAAGGGTGTCAATTCCCTGACCTTCTGTTGAAGAAAACCATCAAAGAGTTTTCTTTTGCACAGATAACCAGGGGGCATGGTTTCAGATTTCTTTTCGAGTACGAATGGAACGTCGAGCAAATCCCCGTTTGGTGAGACAAAACGAATTCCCCAGGATGGGTTCTTAGGTTCAAGTTTCAGGAATTCATCAAAACAATTACCCGGAAGTCGTTTGAGGACATTTAGGACAGTACCGCTAAGAGCGTCTCCGCAAGTCTTGTCTCCAGGTAACACCGATTTATCAACCACTGCAACATTTATTCCCGAATCTGCCAGGCTTAATGCTGTGGTACATCCGGCGGGACCCGCACCCACGATGACCAGATCGAAATCAGTCGTTTGCATTTGTGGCATTTCTTTCATGCAAACTTAATTAAAATCCTGAAAATCCTGAATTTCGCTAACTTTGTGCAAATGTTTTTCTATGACTAAGAAGGAACGTTTCACCTTTTTAATCGATTATTTTCTTGAACATCGTCCAAAAGCAGAAACGGAACTGGTTTATACTAATCCTTTTGAGCTTGTCGTTTCAGTGATTCTTTCTGCTCAATGTACAGATAAGAGGGTCAACATGATCACACCTGGCTTCTTTAAAAAGTTTCCTGATGCCAACTCTCTTTCTGTTGCCCGGCAGGAAAATGTTTTTGAGCTCATCAAAAGTTGTTCTTATCCAAACAATAAAGCGAAGAATCTGATTGGCATGGCAAAATCGTTGGTTAAAGATTTTGATGGTACTTTGCCTTCTGATGTTGAGAAACTGATGACGATTCCAGGTGTGGGAAGGAAAACAGCCAATGTGCTGGCTTCTGTTATCTATAAAAAACCGGTAATGGCAGTGGACACTCATGTTTTCAGAGTTTCTGCAAGAATAGGCCTGACTACTAAAGCAAAGACACCCTATCAGACAGAGGTTCAATTGGTAAAATATATACCTGAGAGTCTTATACCACTTGCGCACCATTGGCTGATATTACATGGACGTTATGTATGCATTGCGCGAAAACCAAAGTGTTCTGAATGTGGGCTGACTAGTATATGCAAATATTTCATAACCCTCAGAAAAGAATAATTTTGTTAATAACTCCTATCCTGAAAGGAACTTGCAACGAATCAAAAATTCTACCTTTGAAATCATTTTTCTTTTTAATTATTGGATATGGCGACATTAAAGATTGGAGATGAAGCACCGGCTTTTAAAGCGGTTGATCAGGATGGCAATTCCATCTCATTAAAAGATTATATTGGGAAAAAACTGGTTCTTTATTTTTATCCCAAAGATGATACTCCGGGATGTACGGCTGAGGCATGTAACCTGCGTGACAACTATGATTTACTGCTGAAGAAGGGATATAAGATCATAGGCGTCAGCGCTGATGATGACCGGTCGCATAAAAAATTTATTGAAAAATATGTATTACCTTTTCCACTCATACCCGATAAAGACAAAAAAATACTAAAGGCATATAGTGCATGGGGCAAAAAAAAACTTTATGGCAAGGAATATGATGGAATCCTGAGAACAACGTATGTTATTTCTGAAGAAGGACTTATTGAAAAGGTTTTTACGAAAGTTGATACAAAAAATCATACCGAACAAATTTTGGGGAATGATCAATAAACACTGATTTATTTGTCCTGTTAATAAATTTAATCACCACAAAATAAAGATAGTATGTCAAAAGAAGAAGACAACCACAAGGAAAAAATGAAGGCATTACAGTTGACACTGGACAAACTGGAAAAAACATATGGCAAAGGAACGGTCATGAAACTTGGTGATAACGCCATCGAAGCCGTGGAATTTATTCCGACGGGATCTATTGCACTGAATATTGCACTGGGAATTGGCGGATTGCCAAAAGGAAGGGTCATTGAAATCTATGGTCCTGAATCTTCCGGCAAGACGACCCTAGCCCTTCATGCTATTGCAGAATCACAGAAAACAGGAGGGATAGCTGCATTTATTGATGCAGAACATGCCTTCGACCGGTTTTACGCACAGAAACTGGGAGTAGACGTCGAAAATCTCCTGGTTTCACAACCGGATAACGGGGAACAGGCGCTGGAGATCGTAGAAAACCTGATTCGTTCGGGCGCAATCGATGTCATCGTAATCGATTCAGTGGCGGCATTGACTCCGAAAAGCGAGATTGAAGGAGAAATGGGTGATTCAAAGATGGGGCTACAAGCGAGGTTAATGTCTCAGGCCTTAAGAAAGTTAACTTCAACGATATCAAAGACTGCGACCTGTTGCATTTTTATTAATCAATTACGCGAAAAGATCGGAATCATGTTTGGTAATCCCGAAACCACTACCGGCGGTAATGCTTTGAAGTTTTATTCTTCTATACGACTTGATATCCGTAAAGTGAATCAACTGAAGGAAGGTGAAGAGATTACCGGAAACAGGGTGAGAGTAAAAGTAGTAAAGAATAAACTGGCCCCACCTTTCCGTAAGGCCGAATTTGATATTATATATGGAGAAGGGATCTCCAGGATATTCGAGATCATCGACCTGGCAGTTGAAAACAATATAATCAAGAAAAGCGGTTCGTGGTTTTCTTATGGGGAGACCAAACTCGGACAGGGAAGAGATGCCGTGAAAAAGCTGCTTCAAGACAATATTGAACTTGCAGACGAACTGGAAAAAAAGATCATGGAGGTATTGAAAAATGTCAAATAAAACGTTCGGATCCCTTGTTCTTGTGCTGCTCGTTATATTTTTCATGATAACTTCCTGTGGAGGAAGACACAAGGCGGTCGAAAAAAACAATTCCGATAAAGATACCCTGGTGAGACTATTGGATAACCTCAGTAAGAAAATTGCCGATCATCCTTCTGATCCAGACCTTTTGCAGCAACGGTCAAAATATTATCTGCTGGATCACAAGGAAAATCTGGCCTTTGCAGATATCTCAAAAGCCATCTCCCTATCGCCCGGCAAAGCTTCACTATATATCACACTTTCTGATGTATATCTTGGAATGGGAAAACCAGACAATTGTAATGAGGCTTTGCAGAAAGCTATTTCCATAGAGCCTCGGAGCAACCCTGCATTGATCAGACTTTCCAAATTAAGTCTTATTATCAAAGATTACAAAGCCACATTTGAATATGCCAGGAGGGCACTCGAAATCGAACCTCAAAATCCCCAGGTTTATTTCACTATGGCGTTGGCCTTGCTTGAAAAAGGCGACACTGTTTTAGCCGTAGAGGATTTTAAGAAAACATTAGACCAGGATCAGGGATTTTATGAGGCAGACATAGAACTTGGAGAATTATATTCAATGAGGAAAGAATCCGATAACAGCCGATTATCTGAAAAATGCCATCAAGATCAGACCCAATAGTAAGGAAGCGCTCTACATGCTGGGAATGTTTTACCAGGAGAACGGGAGGTACCAAGAAGCGCTGGAGGCCTATGATACATTAGCAAAGGTAGATAGTACATTCAAAGATGCACCATACAATACAGGGTACATTTATCTTGTTTACTTACATGATTTCAGGAAGGCAGCAAGCTTTTTCTCAATTGCGTTAAGATGTGATCCTGGTTATATTGAGGCCATGTTTAACAGAGGGTATTCTTATGAGTTAGCAGGGGAGTATTCAAAGGCTTATCAGGATTACAATCATGTACTTCAATTACGAACCAACTACCAGAAGGCTATTGACGGGTTGAACCGGATTGATAAGAAAAGAGCAAAATAAAGTTTTGTCTTATAGTTCTTCCAAGAGATCCTGAAGTTCTCCTTTCTCTCCTTCTTTGTTGATAAGGTAATGAAGGACAGAATGTGCCCTCACAAGCCGAAATCCATAACGGGTTTCAAAAAGTTTTTTACATTCAAACACTGCATACTCCATAGAAGCTTTCCGTGGTTTCTGATAAAGGAGAACAAAATCTTTCAAATCCTGATATATATCGGTAAAATTTTCTGCAAGGCTCGCTTTTATAATGTCGGTATTCGATCGTTCATGAGGATCGATAAAATAATAAAGATCATCTTCACCGAATTTCAGTCGCAGGGTACTAAAAACCCCTTCCCATTCTTCTTCTGTAACAAAATGTTCTGCAGCCTCTTCATCATCTATTCCGATGACCGGTAAGAGTGAGGACTTGATATAGATCAGCGGACAGACCCTTTGAAGAAAAAGCAGGATATCCTGCCGGTCATAATCTTCGGCCTTCTCCAAAAACAAACAATACTCATTTGCCACAGTAAGCATTTCAAGAACGGTTTTGGAATAAACCAGATCCAGAGGAACATTTGCATCTTTTCTTTCCATTATTGAAGTGTTAATTTTGAAGAGTTTCCGTTTGGGGCATCGTAACATTGTAATCAGGAATCCTGAAACCTACTTCCTCGTCGAAGTCGAATTGCCACCATGACACGCCATGTGGCACAGACGGGTAATAAAAGCAGGAGATCACAAACGGAGGGAAGATAAGGTCGTCGTTCCGGATCATAATTCCCAATCCCACGCCGGAATTGAAGGGCTGATGAAACAGTGATTCCCCATTTGCAGCTATAAATCCACCTTTTACCTGTAATGTAAAGGCAAACTTGAATCCGTAAAAATACAGAGGTGTATACATGATTAATGCAAGTGTAGATGCTAATGATTGTCTTCCCACAAAAACCGTATCGTACTGAACTTGGTTTATAAGCAGGTCCCGGTTGATATTTGTATAATCAAGGTTATTATTGCGGAAATTGAAACCTAAACGGTAATCAGAAGTAAAATAGCATCGAAACTTTAATTTCTTATCCGGGGTCATGTAAAGTGGGGAAAGGTAATTCATGCTCATCTTAAGAACGCAATCTTCAATGGATTTGTGATTTAAATATCCTCCCAGTACACCCCTGCCTGACAGGTACCCAAATCCACTAATAAAATCACCCGCTGAAAGGTCAATTCCTCCATAGAACCTTGTATAATAATCATTTATTTCTGGTCCAGGGTAAACTTAAAAGCTTCTCCATATGGCACGTTTTCGGTTTTTCCGAACTGAAAAATGTAATCACTAAGATAATAACTGTTTGCAGAGAAAGCAAACCCGGTCAGAAATCTTGTGGTGTTATAATAGACCTTATTTGAATCGATTGTTATTCCTGGTCTTGAAGAATAGACTCTTTGATAGTAAGATTCGGTTAAAACGAACCGTGATGGAATGGAAGCATTACTGATTCGAAAGGCACGCCCGCCCCAGAGATTCATTTCGTTGAAATAACTTATTTCATTGTTGGTAACATCATTTTCCTCACTACTTGTTTGTATTTCATCAACCATTTTTGTGTACTGGTATCCTGCTCCAAAAGCCCATTTAGTGTTAATGGAATAGAAGTTTCTGTTACATGAAAGCCCCATATTCTGATTTCCTATATCATCCTGAGTATAACTAACCATTGTGTTTAGGAATGTTCCTGCGATGTTATTATAGGAATAAGAAGCATCATCAAGAAGAAAAAATGGTTGCCGTCTTGTCCTGAGTGAGACACCCATAGATAACCGATCTGCCAATCCAAGAAAATTTCCATCATACAACCGAAAAGAGGCCTTACTGGTTTCTGCTGATATGACATCAAATCCAATCGAAAATACATCATTGGTCACAATAGTTATATCCACAGAATCGCTGGAATTATCTATGGGTACTACATAGGTCATCACATTATTGATGAAAGACATCTGACGAATATTCCTTTCATTATCTGCCAGCAGGTAAGGATCGACTTTTTGACCTTCTTTGATGAAAAGATTTTTCCTTATAACCCAGGTTCGTGTTTTCATATGTGCTTCATTCAGGGCCTTGCCAACGTTGGTTTGTGCATTTGCCAATGTGTCAATGGTGCTTGTTCCAAAAGGGTCAAGGGTTTTAATCCAGATATGCCGGATTATCTTCCCTTTATATTTTTCAAACGGGATATCGCTTTTGACCTTGTCCGAATTACCAGGCAAGGGTTGTGATTTGGGTTGTTTAAAAGCCAACTCGTATAACAATTGTGAGAATTTTCTTCTTGATAATTTTTTATAAACAGAATCATAGAACGTACTTGACCGTTGCAGGTTTTTCAACTCTTTCGCAGTGACCTTATTTGATTGTTCGATAAAAATTGTGTCTTTCTGAATTTTATAGGTCTTGCCCTGAAAATGAAACCAGGTTCCTTTCTTCACATGAATGGTATCAAAGATTATTGTATCCTGAATATTTTTCGGGTTCTGCTGGCCCCGTAAGAGGGATGAAAAAAATAACAGGAAGAAAAATGAGAAAAAAATCTCCACCGCCTTGCCTGACGGCAGGTCCACAAATCGTGTTGAATGAGGATTCCTCATTTATTGCAATTTCATTGAGGCAATAATGTCGCTGATTTTTTTTGTTAAGATACCATTCATATGATTATAATCTTCCTTGTTGCCCAAATGTTCCTTTACACTGAAATAAAACTTGATCTTGGGTTCGGTGCCGGATGGCCTGACACTGATCCGGGATCCATCTTCCAGAAAGAATTGCAGGACATTCGATTTTGGCAGATCGATTGCTTTTTCCTTTCCTGATTTTATTTCCTTTTCATACAATGTCAGATAATCTTTGATCAGGATAACTTTCGAGTTGTTGATCTGAGCCGGAGGATTTTTTCTGTAATCTACCATCATATTCTGAATTTCTTCGGCGCCTGTCTTTCCTTTTTTCGTGACCGAGATCAATTGTTCTTTATAAAATCCAAATTCCTGATAGATATGGATGAGCAAGTCGAAAAGTGTTTTTCCCCGGTCGGCCATCCAGGCAGCAGCTTCGGCTATCATGGCACAAGCGCTGACAGCATCTTTATCCCTGACAAAATCACCGACAAGATAGCCGAAACTCTCTTCTCCTCCTACTATATATTGCGCTTTCCCTTCCTGCTTCCGAATCACATCAGCAATAAACTTGAACCCCGTGAGGCATTCAAAATATTCAACTCCGAATTTCTCTCCAATTCTATTCAGGAGTCTAGTGGTGACAATGGTGGACACAATAAATTCATTTCCGGTCAACATTTTTTTCTCTTTCCAACGATAAAGGATATAGTAGAAAAGTAAGGC
The DNA here is from genome assembly GCA_963785325.1 of uncultured Bacteroidales bacterium. GTDB lineage: Bacteria > Bacteroidota > Bacteroidia > Bacteroidales > FEN-979 > FEN-979. The sequence goes on from CAWAVC010000032.1 coordinate 17,764, forward strand.
AGCCGTTTGATTCCCATTGAGAAGAATGAATTCGCCTTTGGCATTCTTCAGAGCAATACCTACCCGGTCGGCATCAGGGTCTGTAGCCATTACAAGGTCGGCGTTGATTTCACGGGCTTTTTTGAGAGCGAGTGTCATCGCATCCTGCTCTTCGGGGTTCGGTGAACGTACTGTTGGAAAATTGCCATCGGCAACCATCTGTTCCTTCACAGATGAGACATTTTCAAATCCGAATCGTCTGAGGATTTCCGGGTACCATTTTCCGTCCACAGCCGTGAAGTGGTGTATACACGATTTTCAGATTCTTCTGGAGCCGGATGATTTCGGTGACAGAGACAGACCAAGAACCTGGTCAAGATATGCTTCATCGATCTCTTTCCCGATCTTAATAATATTTTCAGGATTGCCAGTCCATCGGACATCATCGACCGAAGTGATCTTCTGAACTTCTCCGATTACATTTACATCATGAGGTGCGATCATCTGTGCGCCGTCATCCCAGTATGCTTTATAACCGTTATATTCTCTAGGATTATGGGAAGCTGTCAACATGACCCCGGTCTGGCATTTTAGAAAGCGGATGGCAAAGGAAAGTTCCGGCGTCGGCCGGATATCATCAAAAAGAAAAACCCTGAAACCATTGGCTGCAAATACCTCAGCCGTAATCTTTGCAAATAAACTACTATTGTTTCGGCTGTCGAATGATATGGCAGCCTGGAT
>CAWAVC010000033.1:0-29915 GCA_963785325.1 uncultured Bacteroidales bacterium
CGGTTGTCTCTTTCGATTGAGCATAAGAAAGAAGATGTTTTTTTATTGTCTTACGACTTATTTGCAAATCCCGGGCAATCTTCCGGGCACTATCAAACTCACGAAAGTACCGTCTGATAATCTCTTGTTTGGTATCCATACTTATCATCGTTTTTGTGCTGCTTTTGCATTTGCAAAGCAACTGGTTTAACTTCGATAAGTGGTATACTTTTCAATTGAAATGTGGTACCCTTTTCAATTAATACTTACATTCTATTGTATAAAGATTATGGACCAGGCTTTGATCCTTTAGGAATAACCGATAAAGGAATCGGTTTAGCCAGTATTTATGAACGAATTTCATTGCTTGGAGGCAAAGTTTATCTTGATTCTTCACCTAGACAGGGTACGAAATGGGAAATTTCAGTGCCTTTACATTTTTAGTAACATTTTATTCAAAATGATAAGAATTTTTATTATTGAAGATCATCAAGTGACAATAGCAGGATTACGAACGTATTTTCGTCCTTCAAGAGACACTGTGATTATTACTAAAACATCAAACAATATTGAGGAAGCTTTGCTCATTGAAGATCCCGAATCTTTTGATGTTATTCTTCTTGATCTGTGGCTTCCATCAGGTGATCCTTCAGAAAACTTTCAAAAAATAACAGCAAAATTTCCTGGAAAGCCGGTTGTTTGCTATACTGCAGAGGTTTCTCTCTATTGGCAGAGGAAGATGTATAAATGTAAGCGGTAACTACAAATGCAGGAAATCGGTAAATAAGGATGTAAGGTTTTTAGCATCGTTAATTTCCGATTATAAAGATACAACATTTTAAAGAACGGTATTTTCAAAGATCGTTTTTCTGTTTTCCAGCCGGAACGATTTACCGGATAATTTGACGATTTCACACTTAAAAAGCAACCTATCAAGTATCGCGGCAGCCAGTACTTCATCATCGAGTACTTTGACCCATTCATCAGGGCTTTTATTGGTGGTGACGATGATGGAAGCGTTTTGATGCAAATGGTCGATAAGATTGAACAGAGAGACAGCTTGTTTGCGTTCAATGGGGAACATCATAATATCATCAATCACCAGTAGATCCGCATGAAGGAGCACATCAAATTCCCGGGCCATGGATTTAACGATGTCTTTCATTTTAAGCAGATGAGTGAGTTGTTCCATGGTTCTAAAGCAAGCCCGGTATCCTTTCTGCAATGCGTTAAAACAAAGGCCAGCTCCTAAAAACGTTTTTCCTACCCCGCTGGGTCCCATCAGGATGATATTAAAATGTTGTTCCAGCCAGATGCATTGTCTGAGGTGAGAGAGCTGAGTTCGGGATATCCCGCTGACATGATTCTCCTGCCATAGGTCCAGATCATGCTGTGCGGGAAGTTTTGCGTGCCGTAAGCGTTTGACCAGGTTTTGTTGGTTACGGTGATCGATTTCGGCTGATAGCAGGTCCATTGTAAAGTCGACATAGCTTATCTGCTTTTGGCCTGCGGTTAATAGCAGGTCACCGATCACGGATCCCAGGCCGGTAAGCTTTAGTTGTCGGGCCAGGTTACTAAGGGTTTCTGTGGTTGTTTCCATACTTAATCAAGGATTTGTTTATACTCTGATATACTGCTGGTATGAGGTTGGATTTTGTACTTGGGGTTTTGTAAACGGGGTTCATCCTTAAGGATCGTTTCTGTGCTATTTTGCTGCTGTTCTCTTAGTGCCAGTAATACCGGCTCAAAGTCAGCTGGTTTCTCAAGATGGTTCTCAAGACAATATTCCAGGGCAAGATCCATGTCCTGTTTTGGATATTTCTTTGCTGCCTGTTCGATGATCTGCATTTGATCTCTGGCATAACGGGGGAACTGAAGATGAACCTTATCGAGGTAGCTATGTGCTTTTTCCTGATCGGTAAAGCGTGAAGCCACCAGATCCATGAGCTTACTCACGCTAAGACTATTATCCCGATAATGAGTTTTATGGCGGACCTGGGTGCCTTTGATATATGATACCGGATGCCGAATAATTTCCTTTCCGGTGGTATCACTTAGGATCAGGATGTCACCGGTTTGTTCAAGCTTTACTTCTGTTTTTGCCCCCTGGTAAGTTCCGATGGGAACGGAATAAGTACTACCCTTATAATGGATCACATTGTCTTTACTTACAGCGTATACCCTTTGAGGGGAGGTATTAAACAAAGCTGTTTGCAAAGCGATCAGGTGGTCCTTTTCAATCATCCATTCCAGTGCCGGGATTTTATGGGTGGTCGAATGTTCTTTGGCATTGGCTGTTCGGCTGAGCCAATCCAGGGCCTGATCGTTCAGGACAAACACTCCATAATACAACCGGCCCCTGAGAAAATTGTACTTGATGTATTTGATCACGTTTTCTATTTTTCCTTTACTCTGGGGATCACTTTTGCGACAGAACCTGACCTTAAATGGCCGGCTCTGGCAGTAAGCCAGGAATGCTTCGGTTAACACGACATCGCCTTTGTTTTCGTTAGCCAACAAGACTTTATCCTGATCATAGACCAGTTCCCGGGGATACCCATCGATGAAATTAAAGGCTACTTCATGGGCTTCGATGGCTGACTGGGCAGTAAAGGGATGATCCGAGAAAAAGACCATCTTGTACCGGGAGCGGGATAAGACCAGGGCCAGGAAATACACTTTCTTGCGGTGACCATCGACATCGGTCATATTAAACTCTCCAAAATCAACCTGGGCCTGCTCTCCATAAGGAAGTTCTTCGACCTGTTGGTATTGCCGGGAAGTAAAGACTTTCACCAGGTTATGCTTCTGCCGGACAAATAAAACGAAGCTGTATACGGTTTTGATGCTTGTCTTGGGGAACAACGGATAGTGTTCCTTAAGCCAGTCATGGACCTGGGCCGAGGAAGCCTCGGGGCATAGTTCCAGTCGTCCCTTGACAAAGTCTTCGTAGAATGCCAACTTTTTTGTTCGGGTCGATAAACCCACCAAAGAATCCTCATACTCCTTTGCGTTCATGGCTAAATACTTTTTTACAGTCCGGATATCCATCCCCAGATAATCGGCAATCTGTGATGGCGTCTTTCCGTTCCATTGTTGTTTTTGTATCTCATAATACATAATCCATCGGTGTTCAATTTTATTATTCATGTCTGACAGGTTTGGTTAAGAGACCAAAAGTCAGACTAAATGTTAGGTTTTTTGCAGCTCAACTTGCCCATGGGCAAGTTGAGCTGCAACCCTTGCTTTTTTTTCTTTTTTCTTTAAAAGGAGAAGTTAACGAAGGAAGGACCTTGCATTCTTATTTACCGATTTCTGACATTCTTATTTACCGAAATCGTGCATTCTTATTTACCGAAATCGTGCATTGTTATTTACCGTTTACAATAAACTTGGATCAAAAGGTTTTATTAATAAAACAGCTGAAAAATCTTTAATTGAAAACACTTTAGAGAGGGTAATCAAAGGTGAAACAGTATATTCACCCATGATAAGCGAATATCAATCGAAACGAATCATAGAGGGGTTCAAAGATCCCAAATTTTGCCTTAGCAACGAACAGGAGGAAATTATAAAACTGTTAATGGACGGTTTTTCGGCCAACGATATTGCAGGTAAATTAGATCGGGATATCTCGACCATAAATAAACAATTAAAGAAGATTCGGGAAATTTTTGAAGTTACAACCAATGTCAACCTGATAAAAACGATCCTGAACCTGGATGCTTCTTAATCCATGGCTGCCAGACAACACGCCAGGTGAATTTTATAATACTCTGATATAAGACCTTTTACGCTTTTCATAACAGGCATTATTCCTAAATTAGGAAACTAATAAATACCTAACAAACTTCCTTGTATTTTCATTTCTTTTCTTTACCTTAGCTGTGTTATATTTTATGCAGAAATGATATTCATTTATATATATGCATTTTAATATATTTAATTCGTGAAAAAAACCATACTCCTTTTTATATGCCTTTTCGGGATGGTGTTGGAAAATCCGGTGATATTGACCACCTAAATCCGGAGGAATGTGACCACCCTCTTTCCGTTCTAAATTGACCACCCCGATTTTTATCCATTAACTCTGATTTTCTCGATTAAAAGACGACCGTACAAAAATACGTTTTTTTATTTCTATTATATTATTGATTTAGTTCATTAGGGTTTGTCTTTTTCTTAAAGATTCACCGATCATCTCGATTCTATGTGCATTATGAACGATACGATCCAAAATTGCATCAGCAATGGTTTTTTCACCTATCACATCATGCCATTGTTGCACCGGCAACTGTGCTGTAATGATTGTTGAACGTCTTCCATGCCGGTCTTCAATGATTTCGATTAACGTTGAACGGTTGTGACTATCCAGAGGTTGCATTCCGAAGTCATCAAGGATCAACAGATCCATTTTTTCTATTCGGGCTATCTCACGGACATAAGATCCGTCTGCCTTTGCCATTTTTAACATGGAAAAGAGTTTGGATGAGTTGGCGTAATACACTTTGTAACCCAACATGCAAGCTTGGTTCCCAAGTGCTGAAGCAATATAACTCTTACCAATACCTGTGCTCCCGGTGATCAGGATATTTTCGTTTTTGTCGATATAAGTACATTCAGCAAAACGGTTCAACATGTTCCTGTCCAGGTTACGATCGATCTTAAAATCAATCTGTTCTACATTGGCTTTGTAACGGAAGCGGGCAGTACGAATGCGGCGTTCAATGCGCCGGTTATTCCGGTCATCCCATTCTGCTTCTATTAAAAAAGAGACCATCTCATCGGTGGTCATTTGAACCTGACCACCATTTTCTAAGCTTGTTCTGAAGGCAGCAGCCATGCCGTGCAACTTCATTTGTTTCATTTTCTGAAGGATTATTTCATTCATAATTATTGGGTTTATGGTTCATGATCATCAAAAGAACTCACCCTGTCAGATCGGTAACAGTTTGACCTGACAAGGTGAGAGTTTAATTAAATTTATGCGTAATAGGTGTTACCACGGATATTTCCATGTTTTGGCATGATTGTGTTGTCGTGGTCCGGATCTAACGGAACACTGTCAAGACGTTTATCAAGTATGGCCAGGATCGTCTTATAACTGAAGTCACCATAAAAGTTTGCCCTGTGACAGGCAGCGTTGAGACGCTCGTTACCGACTTTGTTTGCATAGTTTAAAATTCCCTGGCAGGTTTTATAAGTTTGCTCGGGATGCTGCCTGAGTGAGAGTATCTGGGTAATGTACTTTTCCGTGTGTTCCCCGATTGCCTTTGCCCTTTCAATGAACTTTTCCGGAGTCCAGTCCGCCTGGAACTTGTGTTTGGTTGCCAGATGATCATCAACTGTGGTGTACATAAATGGCCTGCGATTCCGCTTGTGTGAAGCAATGTGTTCGTACCTGTAATAGATGTCAACCTGATTCTGGCTGTATAATATCGTTACCTTCTTGCCAATGTAATGATACGGAACACTGTAATAATGCTTGTCTTCACCAAGGCACACATGATTATTCTTTGATACCGTTGCAACCCGTTTGTTTTTCAATTCATATCGATACGATGATAATGGCTGAAGTGTTGACCGTTCGATTTCTTCAAACATCTGGCGACGACTGTAGGGACGTCCCTTAAGAGGATTATTGTTGTATATAACCAGCAACTCCCGTAGGGCATTGTTCAATGCCTCAATCGACGTAAATTCTTTCTCCCGGATGACAGTATAGATAACCTGATAAATGATCTTAACGGCCCCTTCAACAAGAGCCTTATGCCGTGGCTTATAAGGCCCAGCCGGAAGTGCCGACATTTTATAATGCTCTACAAAATCCCGGAACGATTCATTTAGGGTGGGTTCATATCTGCTGCTTTTTATTACTGCAGATTTAAGGTTATCCGGAACAATGGCCTGAGGGGCACCCCCGAAGTAATGCAATGCATTTTCACAGGCACCAATAAAGTCCTCCTTGCGTTGAGTCATCGTGGCTTCTACATACGTCAATTGGCTCGCTCCGAGAATGGCTACAAAGACTTCTACCCTGCATACCTCACCGGTATCCGGGTAAACGATCTGTAGCTTTTCTCCGGCATAATCCACATACATCTTGTCTCCTGCCTTGTGTTCTACATGCATTGTGGCATTAGTACGTTTTGACCACTGTCTGTAATGTGCATGGAACTGTGTGTGCTTAAGGCCATCAGGATGCTTTTTTAAGTATTCTTTCCAAAGTAGATATAACGTATTGCCCTTCTTTTTAAGGGTCATCGCAATAATGCGTACCTGAGTTAATCAATTTAAAATGAATAAAATAACATATTTTGTTGTTAAAATTGTGAAATGGGAAATAACCTCGGAAAGCCTTGTGTGTTATGGGTTATTCTCATTTCACAATTACAAAAAAAAATCATTTCAAAGCGATTTTTAGAACCATATTTATAATGCTTATAATCAATCTGTTGAAATAGCCAGGTACGCATCTTTGCGAAGAACCTATTTGGTTCATCACAAAGATGCGTACTTTTAGATATATTTGAAAGAAAAATCTGAAAACGAATGAGTACAAGTTTATTATCCCATGCTTTTGGGCTAACAGATCAGGAGTATCTGAAGACAGAGTATAAAGGAGGGACGGTCACATTCTATATAAGGACAAAGGAAAGCAAAATTCGCTGCGGTAATTGTGGTAGCAGAGATGTGATTAAAAAGGGAACTGTGGATAGGATATTCAGAACATTACCAATCGGAAACAGACCTGTTTACCTGCATGCAAAAGTCCAACGACTTTACTGCAATGAATGTGGTTTAACAAGGCAAGAGCGCCTATCCTATGCTGACGAAAAAAAAGCTATACCGTTAGATTAGCGAACTGTATCATTGACTTGCTGGCATATATGACAGTTCAGGATGTAAGCGATCATTTCAACATCAGTTGGGGGACTGTCAAGCAGATGGACAAAGAATATTTACAGAGATATTATTCCAAGCCCGTTTTGAAAGGTGTAGAATATATAGCCATAGATGAATTTGCCATTCAAAAAGGGCATCGTTACCAAACTGTGGTTTATGATCTTAAAGTTGGACGAGTGATCTACATTGGGGCAGGCAGAGCGGAAGAAAGTCTGGATGGTTTTTGGAAAAGGTTAATTCCTTCTGGTGCACGGATAAAAGGTGTTGCAATGGATATGTGGGTTCCGTATTATAATGCAGTAATGGAACATCTTCCTGATGCACGGATTGTTTTTGACAGGTTTCACATCATGAAAAAGATGAATGAGGTTTTGGATGAAGTTCGCAGAAGCTTGTATCGAGATGAAGTCGATCTTAACAAGCGGGATGTGATCAAAGGTTTACGTTGGTTGCTTCTTAAAAATGCCACTAACCTTCGGGACGAAAACGAAGAAAAACAGCGTCTGAAAGAAGCATTGGAGATGAATCAGCCATTGGCAGAATCCTACTATCTAAAGGAAGATCTGAGTCAACTCTGGCAACAGAACAACCGCCAGGAAGCAGAGAAGTTCCTGACTTCATGGACAACCCGAGCATGGGCAACAACAATCCAACCATTGAGAGGTTTTGTCAATATGTTGCTCGGTCATAGAACGGGAATCCTAAACTGGTTTGAACATCGAATTTCCACAGGGCCTCTCGAAGGATTTAACAATAAAATCAAGGTATTAAAGAGACGAGCTTATGGTTATAGGGATATGGAATACTTCAACCTTAAAATTTATGCCCTTCATGAAAATAGGTACGGATTATTGCGATGAACCATTTATTTTTTGCTCGTTGATCTCTATTCGATTATTCAAAACCCTTCACCCTTCACACTTTCATCTAACTAAACACAAATATCTTTAAATCAGCACATAACAGTTCATCGATTTAGTTAGTTCTTGTTTGCGCCATTTTTTTCAATGGTGTTAGTCTTTGCACTTAGCACTTTGCACTTTGCACTTGTCTTTCCCCCGCTCCATCAGAGCAGTATATCCGTAGCGATAAACGAGCATTTGATTTTTTCCGCTCCATCGGAGCGGTATGTTCGTAGCATCATGATCCCAACCAGAAACAACCCGCTCCAGGGGAGCGGCATGTTCGTAGGATAGAGATTCCCCCCCCAACAAATGACCGCGCCGTAGGTGCGGTATAATCATTAATTTTTTGGCCACCCGGATTACCTTTTCGAATAAAACCGATAAAGGAAAAACCTTATGCCAAATACATTCAGCCAAATAGATATGCATTTAATTTTTGCTGTCAGAAACCGGGAATCAATTATTCTTCCTGAATTCCGTGAACAATTATTCAAATATATTACCGGGATAATTACCGGAAAAAAGCAAAAATTGCTTGCAATTAATGGGGGTTCGGATCATATCCATATTTTCTTCGGGATGCAGCCCACGCTATATATTCCAGAATTTGTAAAAGTGATTAAAGCCGAGTCAACAAATTTTATTAATGAAAATAAGTTGTTAAGGAGTAATTTTCAATGGCAGAATGGTTATGGAATTTTTGCTTATAGCAAATCAGACAGAAGCCGGATTATTAATTACATTCTCAATCAGGAAAATCATCATAGGAAAAGATCTTTCAGAGATGAATATTTGGATATGTTAAAAAAGATGGAGATTGATTTTGATACAAGGTATTTGTTTGATTTTTTTCAATAGATGCCGTTATGAACATACCGCTCCGATGGAGCGGCTCGTTTCTGATTGGGGTCATGATGCTACGAATATACCGCTCCGATGGAGCGGAAAAAAACCAAATGTTCGTTTATCGCTACGGATATACCGCTCCGATGGAGCGGGTTGTTTCTGGTTGGGATCATGATGCTACAAACATACCGCTCCCCTGGAGCGGCTTCTGGATTGGGGGGAGAACTCAATATGCTATGAACATATCGCTCCGCTGGAGCGATTCAGAACAAATCTTTATGATTGATTCGATCCAGCGGAGCGATATTATTATCCTTTCTCATTTTTCTGAGTCACAGGTTACGAAACTCCCCGCCCCGAATGGGGAGGGGACGGGGGAGGGGCTGTTCAACAGTTGATTTTGCCATCTTGCCATTTCCCGATGTTTGTAGTATATTGAATTGCTTTCTTTAATAAGTTTAAATACATTTCCCTGGGAATAAGTTCTGCTCCCAGACTTATAAGATGTTCTGTTTCGACCTGCGAGTCAATGAATAGGAAATCAAATTCTTTTGCCTTTTCCACCAGGTGATACAGGGCGACCTTGGATGCATCAGTCATCATATGAAACATAGATTCTCCAAAGAAAGCCCTGCCGAGTGAAACCCCATAAAGTCCTCCCACGAGATCCCCTTCAAAATAACTTTCTACCGAATGGGCAAATCCTTTGAGATGTAATTCTACATATGCGGCTTTCATCTCATCAGTGATCCAGGTGCCATCTTCGTGTTTCCGTTCTGTTTTTGAACAGGCATCGATTACCTGCTCAAAATTTGAATCTATCTTGATCTGAAAAACATTCTTCTTTATCTTCTGATGCAAACTGTGGGATACCTTAAATTTATGAGTAAATAAGACCAGCCGTGGATCGGGCGACCACCAGAGGATAGGTTCATTATCCGAATACCACGGAAAGATGCCGTTGGCATAGGCTGCCAGCAGCCGCTCAGTACTCAGATCACCACCAACAGCAAGCAGTCCCTCAGGTTCAGCCAGAGAAGGATCAGGAAAAACTATTTCATCGTCAAGCTTGAAAACGGGCATAAAGTTTCACGTTTTGGGTAATTATTAGCTCATGTTTGAGAGCCACCAGTTCACCACATCACTCTGTCACCGATTCACTCCTAAAGACGCAAAAAATTTAATTTTAACGATATACTTCTTAGCGATTTTTAGCGTCTTAGCGGTGAAAAAAAATCAGAATGAACTCAATTTTGGATTAGATTTCATTCATAGCTTTTATCAAAAGTTCGATAGCAGTATAACATTCCCCTTCGGTGATCGTCAGTGGTGGCGCTATGCGGAATGTAGAAGGATGAAAAAGAAACCAGTCGATGATGATACCATTCCTTAACATGGATTCTGTTAATCTATTTCGTTTTCCTGCATCCCTTATTTCAATGCCAATCATCAATCCTTTTCTTCGGATTTCTTTAACCAGAGGATGAGCCTTTAATTGTTCCTCAAAGATGGCTCCTTTTTTATCAGCATTTTTAATCAGATCATCACTCAGTATTACTTCCAGGCTTGCCAGACCGGCTGCGCAACAAACAGGATGTCCGCCAAATGTTGTGATGTGTCCGAGCTCAGGTTGAAATGCCAGAGTATCCATAATACTCTTCGAAGCAATAAAAGCGCCAAGCGGCATACCACCTCCCAGTGCCTTAGCCAGGACAAGGATGTCAGGAACAATATTAAAATGTTCAAAGGAGAACAACCTGCCGGTCCGGCCAAAACCCATCTGAACATCATCGATTATTAATAATGTGCCTGTTTCCTTACACCTTGTCTGAAGAGATTCAGGAAATCCCTGTTCGGGAAGAATGATCCCGGCTTCTGCCTGGATAGTTTCAGCAATAACACATGCTGTTTTTTCAGTGATCCTTTCCAGGTCATGGAAATTATTGAATTCCAGGAAACGTATATCGGGTATCAGGGGACGGAATGCATTCTTCAGACTTTCGTTGCCAAGAATGCTCAAGGCTCCCTGTGTGCTGCCGTGATAGGCGTTATCAAAAGCTATAACCTCGAATCGGCCGGTGTATCGCTTGGCTAATTTCATAGCGCCTTCAATGGCTTCGCTGCCTGAATTCACAAAGTAAACTGAATTCAGGTTGCCTGGCAATACACTGACTAACTTTTGAGCAAGTTTTATTTGTGGTGATTGGATGAATTCGCCATACACATTTAAATGAAGATATTTTTTTAATTGGTCTTCAATTGCCTTGATGACTGCAGGATGCCGGTGCCCGATATTACTTACGCTGATACCCGAAACCAGGTCGATGTATTTCTTTCCGGACACTTCGTAAAGGTAAATACCTTCCGCATGATCGATCTCCAGTCCAAGCGGCTGGTGGGAGGGAAGTCCAAGGTAACGGAAGAATAGCTCTCTTTCTGTCATTCTTTGGCATCATTTCTGCGAAATTACGAATTCCGGGGAAACCCCGCTTCAGAAGAAATACCTAAATCTTATTTTTGTGGGTTTCCTTACCCCCAGCCCAAAGCCTGGGGCAATTCATATGTTTTCTTGACTTCAATCGTAAATCGTCAATCAAAAAATTCAATCGGGAATCGAAAATCGTCCAATCGTAAATTATCTTTTTGGGGTTTAGCACATCAAAATAAGATTTAGCGGAAATACCTATATTCGTAGCATCAATTTTAAATAAATGAAAGATAAGGTCGTCATCATAACCGGTGCCACATCGGGTATTGGCAAAGCGCTTGCGTACGAATGTGCAGCAAGAGGAGCCAAACTGGTCATTTCAGCCAGGAACAATGAAAAATTAATAGCTGTATCACAAGATCTGCTTAAGAAAGGGAACAATGTACTACCGGTAAGAGCGGACGTTTCCGTTGAAGAAGATTGCAGGGAATTGATCAGGAAAACAATTGATAAATTTGGAACTATCGATATCCTGATCAACAATGCGGGAATTTCCATGCGGGCATTATTTGAGGATGTTGATTTGAATGTGTTACGGAGACTAATGGATACTAATTACTGGGGCACAGTTTACTGTTCGAAATTTGCCATTCCGTACCTTCTGAAGTCAAAAGGGTCGTTGGTTGGGATCTCTTCCATCGCCGGATATAAAGGATTACCGGGAAGAACCGGATATTCTTCTTCAAAATTTGCTATTCAGGGCCTGCTCGAAGTGATCAGGATTGAAAATCGTAAGAAAGGACTTCATGTGCTGATAGCTGCTCCGGGATTTACCGCATCAAATATCCGGAATGTCGCACTGGCAAAAGATGGAAGCCAACAGGGAGAAACACCTTTGGATGAAAGCAAACTGATGCCGGCAGAAACTGTTGCAGGAAAAATCGCTGATGCTATCGGGAAAAGAAAAAGGACATTGATCCTGACTGCTCAGGGAAAAATGACGGTTTTACTGAACAAGTTCTTCCCTTCCTTTATGGATAAAATGGTATATAACCACATGGCAAAAGAACCCGACTCCCCCTTCAAATAGCGAGATAGTAAAATGGCGAAATAGCCAAAAGAACCGGTAAAATAATCGTACATCCAAAAATTCAATCGTAATTCGAAATTCGTAATTCGTAATTTGAGGCCTTAGCCTCTGGGGTGGTACTGGAGAATGGTACTTCTCAGGTACTCGCGATCAAGGTGAGTATAGATCTCAGTTGTGGTTATGGATTCGTGGCCAAGCATTTCCTGTACAGCCCTGAGATCTGCGCCACCTTCCACAAGGTGGGTGGCAAAAGAATGACGAAAAGTATGGGGACTGATGGTTTTCTTTAAGCCTGTCTTTATCGCAAGTTTTTTTATGATGGTAAAGATCATGACACGGGTCAGCCTGGATCCGTTACGGTTCAGGAAAAGAGTATCTTCAAAACCCTTTCTTATTTCCTGATGCGATCTGATAGCATCCATATAAATCCGGATATGTTTTTGGGCAATCCTTCCTATTGGGACCAGGCGTTCTTTTTTTCCCTTTCCTGAAACCCGGATAAACCCCTCATTAAAAAAAAGATTGGAGATACGGATGTTAACTAACTCTGAAACGCGTAACCCGCAACCATAAAGTGTTTCAATAATTGCTTTGTTCCGTTCTCCATCAGGTCTGCTCAGATCGATGCTATTGATCAGCATGTCAATTTCTTCAACACTAAGAGTGTTGGGCAATTTACTCCCGATTTTTGGCGATTCCAACATTTCAGTCGGATCAATTGCAATTACATTTTCAAGTAGAAGATATTTGTAAAAACTCTTAAGTCCTGAAATGACTCTTGCCTGTGTGCGGGAAGTCATGCCGAGACCGTTGATCCATTTTAAGAAATCCTGAAAATGATGTAAATCGATTTTTTCCGGTGAAAGATTCAGGATGGTAAAATCAAGGTACTGGGCGAATTTATTTACATCGTGAATATATGCTTCGATAGAATTGAATGACAACGATTTCTCAAGTTGAAGGTATGCCTTATAGCCATTGATATAAGAAGACCAGTCAGCCAAAGTATTAATTTTTTCGGGCAAGGCTAAATTATGAAAATATTTTGGTTTTTAATCGGAAAAGGTATAATTTTGCAGTCCCAAAATAAATTTTAGACTAAAGATGGCGAAGAAGAGTAAAGACCAGAGGATTCAGGTTATCTTGGAATGTACCGAACAAAAGACCAGTGGCGTTCCGGGGATGTCGAGATACATCACCAAGAAGAACAAAAAGAACACTCCTGAACGATTGGAACTGAAAAAGTACAATCCGTACCTGAAGAAAGTTACTGTTCATAAAGAAATCAAATAAAGAAGATAACCCATGGCAAAGAAAGTTGTTGCAACATTTCAGACCAGCGGCGGCAAGGATTTTACAAAAGTGATCCGCATGGCAAAATCCGGTAAGACCGGCGCTTATGTTTTTAAAGAAAATATTGTTCCTAATGATGCGGTAAAAGATTTTTTGGCCAACGCCAACAAATAAATCCTTTACCGGTCAGCGTGAAAAAGCTTTTTTCCCTGTGAAAAAAGCTTTTTTTATAAATAGTATACTGAAGAGAATCATCTCAAATGGGAATTTTTTCAAAGTTTTCAAAAGATAAAAAGGAAACGCTGGACAAGGGTCTTGAAAAGACTAAGACCAGTATTTTCACAAAGCTTTCCAAAGCTGTTGCAGGTAAATCGCGTATAGATGAGGATGTGTTTGACCGTTTGGAGGAGACCTTGGTAACCTCTGATGTAGGCGTTGAGACAACGCTGAAGATTATTGAACGGCTCCAATCAAGAGCTGCAACAGATAAATACATAAGCACGAGTGAATTGAATTCTCTGCTGAAGGATGAGATTGCCGGCTTCTGCAGGAAAACAAGGTAGAAGATACAGATGAATTTAACATTCCCGTCGATGCACATCCATATGTTATAATGGTTGTCGGAGTAAATGGCGTAGGCAAGACCACCACTATCGGAAAGCTGGCTTATAATTTCCGGAAAGCTGGCAAAACTGTTCTCCTTGGTGCTGCAGACACCTTCAGGGCCGCAGCCATCGATCAACTTAAAATCTGGGCACAACGGGCAGACGTTCCGATCATTGCTCAAAGCATGGGCTCCGATCCGGCATCTGTCGCATATGACACCATCAAATCAGCTATCACACGAAATATTGATGTTGTGATCATCGATACGGCCGGAAGGTTGCACAATAAAATAAACCTGATGAATGAGCTTTCAAAGATCAGGAATGTAATGCAAAAACTGATCCCCCAGGCGCCTCATGAAGTATTGCTGATTCTTGATGCCTCCACAGGTCAAAATGCCATCGAACAGGCCCGCCAGTTTACCGCATCTACTGAGGTGAATGCAATTGCCCTGACAAAACTTGATGGAACAGCCAAAGGAGGAGTTGTCATAGGAATATCCGACCAATTCAAGATTCCCGTGAAATACATCGGGATAGGGGAAAAAATGGAGGATCTTCAGTTATTCAACCGTGTTGAATTCGTCGACAGTCTTTTTACTTAATCTATTATCTTTTGAAAACGAAATTCATCCCTTTAAAGATCGGAATCGTTTCGTTGGGATGTGCCAAGAACCTTGTGGATACCGAAGTTCTTATGAGACAACTTGATGCTTCATCTTTTCAGATCATTCTGGATCCAGGAGATAAAGATAATATTGATGCCGCAATCATTAATACATGTGGATTTATCCTCGATGCAAAGAATGAATCAATTGAAACGATTCTCCATTTTATAAAAGCCAAGACTGAAGGACGTCTGAAATCACTCTTCGTTATGGGATGTCTTTCTGAACGTTATCGGGATCAACTGGCACAGGAATTACCTGAAGTAGATGCATTCTTCGGAGTCAATGAACTAAGCCGGATCGTGGAAAGGGTAGGAGCTAAGTTCAGGAAAGATTTGCTTGGAGAACGTCTACTGGCAACTCCTTCTCATTATGCATATCTGAAAATTGCCGAGGGATGTGATCGTCATTGTTCTTTTTGTTCTATTCCCGCTATCCGGGGAAAACACATTTCAAGACCCATGGATGACATTATACGGGAAGCTGCAATACTTGCCGGAAAAGGCGTGAAAGAAATTAATGTTATCTCCCAGGATACAACTTACTATGGTCTGGATCTTTATAGAAAGAGAATGTTACCTGAACTTCTTGAACAGCTTTCTGATATTCCCGGATTTGTGTGGATCCGACTGCATTATACTCATCCTGACGGTTTTCCGGAGGGCCTGCTGGAAGTCATAAAGAATCATGACAATATTTGCAAATATATTGATATACCTCTCCAACATATCAATTCCGGAATCTTAAAATCGATGAACAGAGGAATTGATAAAAAACAAACCCTTGATCTTATAGCATCGATCAGAAAGCAGTTGCCCCTGGGAGTTATACGTACAACTCTGATTACAGGCTATCCCGGGGAAACAATAAAAGATTTCAGGGAGTTGAAGGAATTTATTGAACTTTGTCGCTTTGACAGACTGGGTTTATTTACTTATTCTAATGAGGAAGGAACAGCAGCCCATGCGCTGAATGATCAAATTCCGGAAAAAGTAAAACAAGAGCGGGCCTCAATTCTGATGGAGTTGCAACAGAACATTTCCTTCAGCTTGAATAAAAAAAGAATAGGTAGTGACATGAAAGTTGTTATAGATGGTGAGGAAAATGAATATTATATCGGCCGTACAGAGTTTGATTCTCCGGAGATTGACAACGAAGTCCTGATATCTAAAGAAGATAAAATCCTTGAAACCGGATGTTTTTACCAGGCACGGATCATAGAAGCAGATAATTTTGATCTTTATGCGGAAATAAAGGATTGATTTAAAATTGGAAGATATTTTTATTATTTTTGCCAAAACTAAACATTAAATTTATGAAACGTATTGTATTTTTTCTTTCTGTATTGATGATTGTACCGATTTTTCTTTTCTCACAAAAACCTCAGCAGAAAAGTGACACAATCAACCGGACAAATGCCGTAAATCAGAAGATAGGATATTGGGAAGAACAAGCGGCAGATCAAATTTCAAAAGGCTATTATGTGAACAATAACAAGACAGGATGCTGGGTCACACAGTTGACTAATAACCTCTTGTTAAGTATTGATAATTATACTAATGGAAAAAAAGACGGTATATCAGTAACCTTCGATCGCAGGAACCGTATCATTGCAACAGAATATTATAAAAACGGGGTTCTTGATGGACCTTCAGCCAATTACAGCAATTATAATGAATTTCCTCTCACAGAGATTTACTATACAAAAGGAAACAAAAATGGTAGTTCGAAGATCTATTATGATAATGGAAAGCTCCAGGAAGATGCTATTTTTAAAGATGGCGTAAGGAACGGGGTTGCAAGATGGTATAACAGAGCAGGTAAAGTGATGGCTGAATATAATTACATCGATGGGATGTTCGAAGGTCCCCAGAAAACCTTTTATGAAAATGATACTCTTCAATCGGTTGCAAATTATGTCCATAATATCTATTCAGGTACTTATCAGGAATTTTACCGTAACGGAAAGCTGAAAATTACAGGCCAATATATCAATGGTCTGAAAGAAGGGGAATGGATTGAATATGATGAAACAGGAAAAGCTGTGACCAAAACCAAATACAAGAACGGCTTTAGCAAATAATTCCTTTTTTTCTTCATGAATTATGCGTAGAATCTACAATCCTTTCAGGAAAAGGGAAGGGTATCAATGCTTTGGCTGTTCGCCAGATCATTTATCCGGTCTTCAGATGACTTTTTTTGAAAACGGTGATGAGATCATCTCCACATGGGAACCTAAACCTCAATTTGAAGGATATCATGGAGTGCTTCATGGAGGGATCCAGGCGACTATTATGGATGAAATAGCAAGTTGGGTTGTTTATGTCAAGGTCAAGGCGGCAGGAGTGACTTCATCAATAAATGTTCACTACCATAAACCCATATATATGACAGGGGAGCCTATCATTGTTCATTCAAAAATTCTCTGCATGAGAAGGAACCTTGCAGACATACAGGTTATGATTTATAATAATGAAAACGAACTATGTTCAGATGCTGTGGTTACTTATTTTACATTTTCAGCAAAAAAATCAAAAGAAGTTTTTTTTTATCCCGGGATTGAAGCTTTTTTCAAGGAATGATCAAAGTTGATCTGCAAGAATTTGGAAGAATACAGGCCAATCAAGGTTTTCCGCACTTTTTCCCATCCTGACGATTACAATATTTTTTTCCGGACAAACGAAAATGAACTGCCCGAGGATCCCTTTGGCAAAAAAACTGCCATTTTTCATAACCCGCCACAGGTATGTATAAGGATAACCTTGTGAATCCCTTGAATCATTCCTAATCGTCAAGCTCTCTTTGACCCAGTTGGCAGGAACAACCTCATGTCCATCAATAACGCCATTTTTAAGATAGAGTTCACCGAAAAGTGCATAATCCCGAGGAATTGCATTGATGCAACAAAATGCTTTGGCTTCTCTGAATTTTTTACTATCAAGGCTCCATGTGGCTGCGCGTACAGCTCCCATTGGCTTCCAAATTTTATCCTCAAAGTACTCACTTAACCTTTTTCCTGTGGCTTTTTCGAGCGCCATTCCTAATATCTGCACATTTCCACTCTGGTACTCATAGGAAGATCCTGGTGTACGGACTACTTTTAACTTTCGGGTGTACTTTCTAAGATTTAAACCATAATAGAACTTAGCTGCCTCCCCAAATGGATTTTTATAGCCTTCATTGAATTTAATTCCTGACCTCATGGTCAGTAGATCCTCCAGTGTGACCGTATGAAACTTGGGATCCTTCATTTCCGGAAGATAATCTGTAACAGGTTGGTGGATGTCATGGATTGTTCCTTCCGAAAGAGCAATGCCCACCATAGCGGAAACGAATGATTTGGATATGGAAAAAGAAGGGATTATTGAATTCTTATTGTATTCCCTGAAATATTTTTCATATATTAATGTATCATTTCTGAGAATAAGAAAAGCCAGTGTTTTGTTTTTCGCAAGGAATTGATCTAGTGTTTGGGAATCATTAACATTCTCACCTTTATTAAATGGATAAAGTGGTTTCTGAAAAAATTCGCGAGGAATATGATGCGGAGTGCGGTTTGCCTGGATTGTATCTACTGGAAATTTTTTATAATCGCTTACGTCCGCATAATTCCAGTAAAAATATCTGGCAACATGGCACGAAGAAAGGGAGAAGCAGAATACGATAACAACACGTGTGATGATACTATCAATGTGCGGTGCCATTCTTTATCACATAATCTTTTTTTACCGACCTGCTTTTGAAACTGTATTTCTGGGCGTACTTGCTTTTATTCTTCTTGGAAATGTACCCCCTGTATGTATTGTTTCCTTTACAGGCATTCACTCTGGCCCGGGAAGAACAAAAGGGAAATATAGAAGAAACAAAAATAATCAATGTAAAAAAGATCCATTTGGTTCTAAATATATTCATCTCTTGAACTGAGTATTTAAGGTCAGTAAAATTATTATAATAAATGATAACGAGCAAAAATTTTTATATTTTTGTGAAAGTAATATCACCTAAATAAACATTTTTCATCTTTGAACTATTTTTCTTTCAAAAAAAATGCTCAAAAACTTGAAACAGAATTTCTATTTCATTCTTTCGGGAATTCTCCTGTTTTTGTAAGGCAATGTCATGATACAAACACAAACGAGTACAACTGAAAGGCAAGTGATCATTGCCAATAGTGGGAAATTTGAAACCGTACCACCCAATGACGAACAATGGAACAAAAGCCAGAAAGTTTATAAAGAGGGTTCTTCGCAAAGATGCGTACCTGGCTATTTCAACAGATTGATTATAAGCATTATAAATATGGTTCTAAAAATCGCTTTGAAATGATTTTTTTTTGTAATTGTGAAATGAGAATAACCCATAACACACAAGGCTTTCCGAGGTTATTTCCCATTTCACAATTTTAACAACAAAATATGTTATTTTATTCATTTTAAATTGATTAACTCAGGTACGCATTATTGCGATGACCCATAAAGAGATAATCGTGTTCATTTTACACAGTAATGTTTTCTCTAATTGTTTTATTTTAAACAGATTTATCTTAGATCTTCCAAGGAGTTCAAGTTAAGTATTTGATAAAGGCCATTACATATACCAAGGTTGTTTATTTATTATTTCTAAGTTTTCAGAGCTGTCTGCTTTTCTCACAAAATCTGAAGGACACAATAAGACTTTCCCAGTTTGATGTCACTGGCAGTTTTACTTTGCACAACGAAGGCTTTAAAAAAGTTCGTATCGATTCTAACATCCTGGTTCAATACCTTAGCAGCGACCTAGCAACCATACTTTCTCAACAATCGACGGTTTTCATAAAATCATACGGAAATGGAAGTCTTGCAACATCTTCTTTCCGCGGCACCTCTGCAAATCACACACAGGTTGAATGGAACGGAATCAATATAGATTCTCCTATGCTTGGTCAGACAGACCTATCCCAGGTACAAGTATCCCAATTTGAGAGTCTTGAGATTCTTTACGGAGCTGGTACAGTAGCAACAACGAGTGGTGCCTTCGGGGGAGTCATCAACCTTGTAAGCAATCCTGACTGGAATAACAATATCAATATAATGCTGGCCCAAACTTTAGCAAGTTTTAACAGCTATACGACTGACGCCACCCTGGCATTGGGAAATCATGTTGTCCAGTCAATCACGAAACTCAATTACTCCAATGCATTGAATAACTTTCCTTATTATAACGATTACTCAAAATATTGGGAGAAACTAGTCAATGCTGTATATGTTCTTGGAGGAATAACGCAGGAAACCTTTTTCCGCTTATCAAAAAAGGATGTTCTGATTGCCAGGATCTGGTTCAATGATAATACTCATCAAATACCTCCGATCACGACCGATACTATCGTAAAAAAACAAGTAGAAATTGATAAGGCCATACGTAGTATGATTGAATGGAGAAGATCATCTGATAAATATTATTTTACTGCACGATCATCCCTCGTCGATCAGTATATGCGATACATCCTTGGTTCTGTAGCCTATAATAGTCATTGCTATTCCTGGGCTAATCGTATACGACTCGTTTATTCAGGCCTTAAGAATTTAATAATTAAGCCGGGGATTGATTTCAATTCTGACCGGGTGGTTACAGATTCCTATAATGGAATAAAAACAAGGAATACTCTTGCAGCGTACTCAGAATTCAATTATAATCCAGTAAAATCCTTTAAAATTTCTCTTGTTTTGCGACAGGAAATGATCGATGGGAAATTTCAACCGTTTATTCCTGCATTGGGGATGGAATACAAACCTTTCAAAGGTATTAACCTGACAGTTTCTACAAATATCTGCAGGAATTATGCTATTCCGACTTTAAATGATCTTTATTATAATGAACCTTATGGCGTTACAAACTTAAAACCTGAAACCGATTATTCAAGTGAAGGTGGCATAGTCTACAACTTTGGGAAAAAGGATTATACTTTATTTGTTGAAACGACTCTGACGGGATACTATTCAAAAATGATCAACATGATACTTTGGACGCCCACAACCTCTGGTTTATATAAACCGGAAAATATCAGCGAGGTTAATGCCCGTGGAGTGGAAGCAGGCCTTAACATTTCATGGAGTTTATGCCGGTTCAAGTTCTCGTTAAACAATGCCTATAATTATTGCCGGTCGACAAATGAACAAGCTACTTCAGTAAATGATCAATCAGTAGGAAAACAACTGATCTATACACCTGAAAACACCTTGAATTCTACCCTTACGATCGATAGAAACGGGTACTATGGTTCCTATATTTTTTCCTATATCGGAGAAAGGTATACAACAACAGACAATATCTCTTACATGCCTGGTTATTATCTTTCTAATATTATTTTAGGAAAAAACTTCCATTTTAAAAATTATATACTATCTTTACAGCTGCATTTGAATAATCTATTTAATCTCAACTATCAGTCAATTGAGAATAGGCCTATGCCGGGACGGAATTTTGCATTAACGTTAAAATTCAATTTCAGGAAGTAATAGTTTAACGGGTTATGGTTCTTTATTAATCATTTAACAAGTGATTTTGAATAAAAATAGCATTTTTTTCTTTTCTTTTACAAAGTTTCTCTGTTTCTTTCTTTTTCTTATTGCTATAATTTCCTGTAGCAAGAGTCCGGTTCGTGTAGTTCATCCAGTTACACCATTACAGGACAGTACTTTCGAGAATGGGATTTTTGTTATTAATGAAGGAGATTATCTTCATGGAAATGCTTCCGTTACTTTTATCACTCCAAAAAATAGTGTTGAGCAGAATATCTTTGAAGCTCAGAATAACCGTAGTCTTGGAGATGTAGCGGAAAGTATGCAGACCTTTAAAGACAGTGGTTTTATCCTTGTAAACAATTCTAATAAGATTGAAGTTGTTTCTCTGAAGAACTTTAAATCGGTTAAATCTATAATTGACGGAAATTCACCGCGTTATATGGCTATTGTCGATTCTACCAAGGCATATGTTACCAACATGTACCAGGATATATCCATCATCAACATGTCCACATTTGCAATTGAAAAATCTATCCATACCGGGACCTGGACAGAATCGCTCATCCAATACAATAATTACATGTTTGTTAGCTCTATAGGTTTAATGGATGAAACGACTTCACAACGGAATGCATGTGTTTTTGTCATCAATATCAAGTCGGACCAGATCATAGACAGCATTAAAACCGGAAAAGAGCCTGTTGGTGTCGTGATGGATAAGAAAAATAAAATATGGGTCCTTTGTACCGGTGGCTACGATCATTATGAATCTCCGACACTTCTGAGGATCGATCCAACCCTGATGTTCGTAGAAAAAACATTCAGCTTTCCTAATCCCAATGATACACCTTCCAGGCTTTGTATTAATGCCCATAAGGATACCTTATATTTTCTGGACAATGGAGTTTACCAGATGCCCGTATCATCAACGGCAATCCCTTTATCACCTCTTATTCCAGCCAATGGTCATCTTTACTATGGCTTAGGCATTCATCCATCAAGTGGAAACATTTTTGTTTCTGATGCAATTGATTATGTCCAGAATGGTGTTGTATATCAGTATAACCAGATTTCAGGTTCCTTAATGAATACTTTTAATGCAGGCATAACTCCAGGATCTTTCTGTTTTACTTCGCAATCAAAGTAAAAGATTACACTTAATAAAATGAATGAGATTATTCAAACCGATTGGGTCGGTAATATGGCATTTAATTCTGAAGTTGATGGTTACCAATTTTATTTTGATGTGGAAGAACAGTTTGGGGGCACTCATCATGGTCCCAGGCCTAAACCTGTCGTACTTTCAGCACTTGCAGCCTGTACGGGGATGGATGTAGTTTCAATCCTTAGAAAGAAACAAGTAAAATTTACAGCTTTCAGGATCAAAACCAATGGTGAATTATCCGAAGAATATCCAAAATATTATCAAAAAATTCATTTGGTATACATTATTTGTGGTCCCGGCTTTAAAGACAATGAGGAAATCAGTATAAAAGTAAACCGGGCTGTCAGACTTTCAAGAGATCGCTATTGTGCAGTTTCAGCGATGCTTAAAAATTCATGTGAGATTACAGACGAAATCATTCTCATGGATTCATAATCTAATTTTCAACAAAATCTCTTTAAACTCGTTTAGTATCATTGCAGTTGCACCCCAGATGATTGTTTCATTTATAACAAATGATGGAGCGAAGAAGTGAATTTCAGCTACATATATTTCTTTCTCCATTAAGTTTTTTTCATCCAATAAGAGATCTATCGGGAGTTCGATAATCTGCCTCACTTCCTTCAGTTGAAGACGAAATTCCGGATAGCCATTGGTAAATCCCACAAATGGTTGAACCAGATAATTGCTGGGAGGTATGTATAATTCAGTTAATTGACCAATAATGGTCACATCAGCAGGATTCATTCCAATCTCTTCATGGGTTTCTCGTAATGCAGTCTGCATAAGGGTTTTATCCGGAAATTCAAATTGTCCTCCCGGCAAGCTTATTTGTCCGCTATGAATGCCATTATAAATTGGACGAAGCGTAACCACAAAATTGGGCTGAGAATTTTCCTTTCCGGGGTAAAGAAGAATTAACACACTGCTTTTTATGACCTTGACAATTTGAGGCGGCTCTATCATCTTTTTTAGTCTCTGCGGGGATGTCATTAGGAGTTGAGCTTTTTTCCCTGGTAAAGGCTTGGAAAATTCAATTTTCAGTCTATCAATAAATTCAGAAAAGACCATCAGAAATAAATTTTTATCAAGATTTTTACAAAATTACGATTTGTGAACGGGAAAAAAATCAGTATCATTGTCTAAATTTTCCAATGGATTATGGTCAGACATAAAATGAAACCGGCTGACAAAAGTGAAGACTTGCTGAATGCTAACAACGATCTGATTCTTTATAATGATGAAATCAACACTTTCGATTTTGTTATTCAATCACTGGTTGAAGTTTGTGGTCATGAATTTGAGCAGGCTGAACAATGTGCACTTATTGCTCATTTTAAAGGCAGGTGCATTGTGAAATCAGGAAGTTTTGAGGAATTGAAAAATATGTCGGATGAATTGACCAGGCGCAGATTGACAGTTGATATTGAATCTGAAAGTTGAACTTGTTAACAATTTGTTAATAACTTCTGTTAATAAATTGTTTGGTTCTTTATAATTTCGAGTGGGTAACATAAACAGGTTAAACTATACTGATCATCAAAAGAGGAGTTCAAGTCTATGGTTATTTACTTTATTATCAATGTCTTTAGTGAGTTTTTTCATATAAGTCAACAACAAAGTGACAATAATTTCGATATTAATTGAGGATAACGCCTCACACACAGGCTTTTAAGAGGTTATCTCCCAATTAACATCGACACAATACAATTACAAATTCTTTGTTTTTCAATAACATAGAAATAGAATATGTTTCTTCAAACCTAAATGTTTAAGTCAAATTTACCCACTTACTTTTATAAAGAACCAATTGTTTATAATACGTAGTCTAAAAAATTGCATTCCCTAATATAGGGATAGTAAATTTGATTTATCAAGTAAGAGATAAAAGGCCCGTTCTTTGATTTGGAGATGTGAAAGCAGAAACCCGCAAGAGGGACAGCACTCACAGATCCTGACTGGAGGAAGTTGGCTCTGCAAGAGTAAAGTGAAACCAGATATAATTTCAGAACCGGGGATCGGGAAGGAAGAAGCCGCAAGATTTCTGACTGAAAGATTCCGGAAGAAAAGTCCGGGGGAGACCCTGACATAGTAAACCAGCCATAATAACAGTAGCTTGACGCGTTT
The DNA here is from genome assembly GCA_963785325.1 of uncultured Bacteroidales bacterium. Lineage (GTDB taxonomy): Bacteria > Bacteroidota > Bacteroidia > Bacteroidales > FEN-979 > FEN-979. The sequence goes on from CAWAVC010000033.1 coordinate 24,513, forward strand.
CGGGAATCAAGGTTTCTGAGATGTCGGATGGGAATCTTTTCAAACAGAAAAGATTCCCATTTTGTTTTTATACCAAGTTTGACTGGTAAAAAAAATTCCAAAAGGAGACTTTCATTATTTATTTTACCTAATTTACTGTTGTACCTTCACATCGATGGTAATGGTTCCAGTTTCATCAGGAGTAAGGGCGTTGACTTTTATCATTCCTAGCTTTCCTTCAGCAGTTTTAAAAGCAATTAAATTACCGATAGATATTTGGTTTATTTTTAATAAAGTGACGTCGGTTTTATTCTCAATTACGAGAATACTGTCATTGATAATATTTGTCCAAATATAGGCATCGGTAAACAGTTTAAATAATGTTGCATTCCTGACAGGCCAGTATGGAATTCCGTTTGTACCATTGTTATATGCTTCAGTTGCGTCTGTATCCGCAGGTGCACAAAGAGTCCCTTGGTCTATAGCATCGTAGAAATAAACCCAATCAATAAGTGCAGAATTTGTTTTAGCATCAGCCAGTGAATAAACAGTCCCATTTGAAGATGCGAAGGAATTCCCTGAGTTACTAATTTGAGCTCCCAGAATTTTTGTGGAATACGTATTGATTGGTCCAGGAGCAGGAGGAAGGGTTGTAGATATTGTCAATGTAATTGCAGCTGAATTACCGTTAGAGTCATAAATTTTAAAAACCCAGTTTTCTATACCTGCTAATCCTTCAGCGTAAGAACGAAGATTGTAGTTAAAACTAGTCACATTGATTACAGAATCTCTTTCTGTCTTTAGCCTTCCTTTAAAAGTGCGCTGAACAGAAAAGCGGGTCAATTTTCCATCACCTGCAGTAGCGGATATGCCAAATAACAACGAAGTTGTAATTTGAATACTAACGCCAGAGGATATATAACCTGTCCCGATCAAAAGATGAATTGATGGAACGAGACTATTTTTATTTGATTTTTTGCATGACATTATTGATATTAGTCCAACAAGTAATATTGCAAGAAAAATATATGATATTTTTTTCATATTGATGGTTGTCAAATATCAATATTCATTAAATACAACTAAAGAATAAAAGGAATAAGGGCTTTCCGATTAGCTGGATAGTCAGGAAAAGTCTTTTGATACCATTTATGATGATGCAAAGCTCTGGGCATCAGATTGACTAATGTCCAAATAGCAAAGGCAAGTGCAGGTAAACCCCAGGTCATTAAAGCAAATCCGCTCCATTCAATGATCTCACTAAAATGATTCGGACAGGAGATGTAACGAAAAAAACCTCCGTACGGAATTTTATACCCGGTTTCACCCGGCTTTCGTATATGGATTAAGATATCATCGGCCTGCCAGTTAATAATCAAACCTGAACAAAACATCAGGAACCCTGCAATAAAACGGGGATCATATAACCAGGCTAAAGCATATGTTTCCGATAATGATCCCAGATAGTACCCATTTATATAACCATTCATAAGGTTAAAGCAAAATGCCATGAGTACTATGGTTACAGGCATTTTTTTTCCTTTGGTGTGCAACCTTAAAGGAAAGACCAGCGTGCGGTTAAGATAGTGAATCATCCATAAAGTGAAAAAAATCCAGGGAAGCAGGTTATGATGGTTTGATCCGAAAATGAAAAAAACTGCAAAAAAGAACAACGCAGGAGATTCCATCAGTATCCATCCTGCTTTATTGTTGATCAGTGGTCCCCAGGAAGTGTTGGTATGCCTGCCATAAGGGGCTACAATTTTCAGGACAAGCGGAAAAATTAAAATGGCTATAGCTATCCATACATAGACAAGCAAATAAAAGTTTTTCGGACTCATCACTTTATAAAAAAATTAGTTAAGATATCCATTCATGGCAAACCAATTCATTGTCTCTTTAACAGTCTCATCCATGCTTCTCGGATGAAAATCAAGTTCCCTTTCAGCTTTTTCCCGCTTATTTGCTTGCTGCCATTAATGATGATCTTCAGAGACTCTCGGGTGTATAATGGTACTCTTCCGCTTAGCCTGCTGTATAATGTGATAAAAGGAAGGCCAATCCATGCTAACCAGAAAGGCATAACGATGCGAACTATTCGTTTTCCAGTATGTTTTTCAATGAGTCTGGCAACTTCAGGTAAACTGTGCCAATAACCACTTAAAAGATATTTTTGACCTCTTTTCCCTTTTTCGATTGATTGAACAGCAGCATATACAATATCTCTTACATCTACCCAGTTGTACCCACCCGGAACAAGTGCAGGTATCTGGTGATGATAAAGCTGGAGGAATGCTTTCCCCATGAGTGATGGCTCATAATCCATTGGACCGACAATCGCAGTTGGGCTTAGTACAAAGGCATCAAGCCCATTTTCTGCGGCACTCATTACAATTCGTTCAGCATCTGCTTTTGACCGGTCATAAGAAAAAGCATCATCTTCGACCAAAGGTCTTGATTCATCAAGTAATTGATCATGAGGCTCTTGGCGAAAAGCATGAATTGAACTAAAATAAATAAACCTTCTGATACCGAATTCTTGTGAGAGCTGGATCAAAAGACGTGTCCCCTCAGTATTTATTACTCGTAATAATCGATCCGCGTCAAGAAAGCCCACGCCGGAAAAAACCTGATCAACGTTGCCAGCAAGCGAAGCTGGAGAAGCCTGGCGACGCTTTGCGTGGGCAGCGCCACGGTTTATCTGATGGTGGATCGGGCCAGATTGCCCTGCTGGGCAGGACCCTGGCCAAAGGAGGGACGCTGCTTTATTCCTCGCTCTATCCAAGTGTGGCGTTTCTGGGCGGCATGGCGTTCGGCCAAGGCTTGCCCGGCGATTTTCCTTTTTTCACGAACATGCAGGTTTCGATCGCGCCGATGCTGGGTATACCGCTGATGGTGCTGGTCGGGATCATCACGGTGATGACCATGGGCCCGCCAACGCGCTCAAGCCCACGCAGATTGCCTACACGGCTTCGCTTGCCAACGTGAAAGGGCGCGACGGCGAAATTTTTCGCATCTGCTTGCCGTGGCAGCTTCTGCAACTTGCCGTCACCGCGATTCTTTCGTGTTATTCTTGTATACTCGTGGAGATAAGCTTCGATGGAGCACGGCAATGAGCGGTAGCACGCAGCCGTTAGCGCCCAAGCCTGGATTTTCAAACGCACTTGGCCGGCTGGAGGCGAAAGGCTTGCTCGTCAGGATCGATCGGCCGATCAATAAGGACACGGAGCTGCATCCGCTGGTGCGCTGGCAATTCCTCGGCGGCATTCCGGAAGACGAGCGCCGCGCGTTTCTGTTCACCAATGTCATCGATTCCCACGGACGCCGTTACGACATTCCGGTGGTGGTCGGGGCCTTAGCGGCTTCGCCGCAGAATCTACGCGCATCGGCATGGGCAGAGCGGTCGAGGAGATCGGCGACTGCGTGGCTGCACGCCATCGCTAATCCCATAGCGTCCCATCGTCGTGAATTCGCCGCCCTGCCAGGAAGTTGTCATCACGGGCGATGATCTGAAGAGGCCCGGCGGCGGCCTGGCGAGCCTTGCCGTGTGCCGATTTCGACTCCCGGTTTCGACTCCGCGCCTTACCTGACGGCGACGCTGTGCATCACGCGCGATCCGGAAACCGGCGTCCAAAACATGGGAACCTATCGTGCCGCGCTGAAGGCCACCGACCGGCTGGGCGTGCGTATGTCGTCGCGGATCGGCGGCGCCGGCGGCTATCTGCACTGGCTCAAATATCGCGAGCGGCGCGAGCCGATGCCTTGCGCGATCGTCATCGGCTGCGCGCCAGTGGTGGTTTACACCGGGCCGCAAAAGCTCGCCCTCAACATGGACGAAATGACGGTGGCGGGCGGGCTGGCGGGCGCGCCGATCCGAATGGCCAAGTGCGTCACCATCGACCTTGAAGTGCCGGCCGACGCCGAAATCGTCATCGAAGGGCTGATCGATCCGGAGCTGCTGGAGCCCGAAGGCGCCGTTCGGCGAAAGCAACGGTTACGTCGCGCTCGAAGACTACAACATGACCATGCAGGTGACGGCAATCACCCACACGGCGCTCCGGTGTTTGCCTCCATCATCAGCCAGGTCACGCCGAGCGAATCGAGCGTCATCAAGAAAGTGGCCTACGAGCCGATGTTTCTCGCGCATCTGCGCGATCACTTGTCGATCAAGGGCATACGCCGCGTGGTCATGCACGAGCCGCTCAGCAACGTGCGCCCCGTGATTTTCCTGCAATTCGCGAACGGCGCGCCGCGCACCGAAGTGTGGCGCGGATTGCAGGGCGCGCCGCCTAGCAGGCGGACTGCGGCAAGATCGTGATCGCCGTCAGCGAAGACATCGATCCGGCGAATACCGACGCCGTGTTGTGGTCGCTCGCCTATCGCTCCAATCCCGTCGAGGACGTGCATATCGAGCCGTACCGCTCGCGCGGGCACGCGCCCAAGTCCGGGCCGCAAGCGCTCGATTCGACCATGCTGATCGACGCGACACTGAAACATCCCATGCCGCCGCTGGCGCTGCCGCGCGCGAATATCATGGAGCGCGCGCGGGCGATCTGGAAAGAGCTCGGTCTGCCCGCGCTCACGGTTCGTCCGCCGTGGCACGGCTATTCGCTGGGCGATTGGACCGACGCGTGGGACGGTTTGCGCGCAATGCCGTCGCCGGCGAGTGGGAGAAGAACGGCGAGAACACATCGACCAGACGCCGCGGAGGATTAACTCCGGAAACGCCCGTCCGGGACATCGAGGTTCGCGACAAGCCACAGGAGAAATGAAGCATGGGTCTTTCCGGCGGGCAAGCGGTCAGAGGCCGTGCAAGACATGGCCCAGCTTGTTTTTCTTCGTCGTCAGATATCGCAGCGACGAAGCGGACGCGGGAATTTCCAGCGGCAGCCACTCGATCACCGACAACCCGTATCCTTCGATCGCGACGAGCTTTCGGGGGTTGTTGCTCAGCAGTCTCATCGAACGCACGCCGAGATCTCGCAGGATCTGCACGCCGATGCCGTAATCTCTCTGATCGGGCTTAAAGCCCAGGCGTTCGTTGGCTTCCACGGTGTCGAATCCCTGGTCTTGAAGTCCGTAAGCGCGAATCTTGTTCGCCAGCCCGATTCCTCGTCCTTCCTGGTTCAGATACACCAGCACGCCGCGCCCCTCCATCGCAATCCGGCGCATCGCCTTATCGAGCTGCCCGCCGCAATCGCAACGGGCCGAACGCAAAACATCTCCGGTAACGCACTGCGAGTGCACGCGCACAAGCACGTTCTTCCCGTCGCCGATGTCGCCGCAAACCAGGGCCAGGTTCGTTTGCTTGTCGATCGGATTCTCGAAGGCGTGGAGACGAAACTCTCCATATTCGGTTGGGAGTTCGGTGGACGCTACCCGCTTCACCAGCGATTCGTTGCGCATTCGATAGGTAATAGGGTC
>CAWAVC010000034.1:0-17358 GCA_963785325.1 uncultured Bacteroidales bacterium
CAATCATCATCCGGCATGACAGATGTAGCAACAACTACTGTTCCGGTTAAGGTTGCCCGTTTGACACGTTCTATCATCCGGAATAGCAATGGTTCCCCGCATAAAGGCAATAAAACTTTATAGGGTAATCTACCTGATGAAGTTCTTGCTTGTATTGCGGTTACTACCTTCATGATAAATGCCAATGGTTAAGATAAAACATGCTATAAAAATTATGAAGATTAAGATGATTTCGATTGAGAAAAGTCACTATCATCCAGCAGGTATTGACGGGATATCCTTGCTATTTCCATTGCTGAAGTCCCGTTGTTCTGAATTGGTAAGAGTTTTCGCAATAAATCAGTGTTAATTGAAGAGTGGATTTCTTTCCCAAGAACCATTGCAATATATACTACTGATGAATGAAGGGTGACCAGGACATCACAATTGGCAATCAAAGGATTAATATCTGTGTTCGTAAAGATCAAAGCTCCAGGTGCATATTTGTTTATTTCGATAGTGGCCCGGTCCCAGTTTTCATTTGGATGAAGTTTGAAAATGATTTGCCGTCCCTGAGCAATCTTCAGGACTTTTTGAATGAATTTTTTACGATTATCATAGTTTATCGTTTCCCTCCTATCTGAAGTTGCTGCCAATACGAAATTCCGATAAGGAAAATCATTTTGTAAATATTGAGTGGAATTATCAAAATTAGGAATACCGGTAACCCTGATTTTTGTGAGATCAACTCCTTTAGATACAAATAAATCCCGATACCCTTCTGAAGCGACGAAAAATAAATCATATGCATGCGAAAGTCCTGTTGCCGAAGTCCCAGCCAACCATCTTGGCAAAGCGAAGGTCTTGACCATGTAATAAATCAGGTTTTCTGGTTCGGTCATTCCTTCCTGAACAAGTATAATCTTTTTTCTTCTGATATTTCGTGGGATTATGATATCCTGACAGGTAAAAACCAAGTCATAATGATTGTTCTTTGCCTGATAATCGATTGATAAACGATTTGTAATAAAATAGTTCTCTGTTTGCTCCCTGAACTTTCCACCTAATATGGTAAAGTCCAAGAATCTCTTTTTAACTAAAAAATCAATTAATCCAGTGGCATAAAATGACGTAAAAAAACAATCGCAATCCATAAAATATTGAGAAATCTGATGCATCATCGTTGTTTGATTCAACGATCCGCCTATGAAAAGGATTTTATTTTTCATATTTATCCACTAAGCCCGCTAAGGTTAAGTGAATGTAAAAGTAGAGCTATACCCCATCATGAATATTAAAAGAAAAAGAAATAATCGTTAAGATATTATTGCCAGAATATAATGCAGATTTATATCGACATTTGAATATTTCCGTATTTTAAATAATCATTAAATCAATGGTTATTACAATTTTGCCTTGGATTCACCTTCAAATGTTTTGTTAGTTTTGTCCTTTACATCTAAAGATGAATGCATTCTTTCTTGGAATCATTATAGGTCTTACCATCACGATATCTTTCGGGCCAGGTTCTGTTGCATTATTCCAGACTACTCTGGTTCGCGGCCTGATCGCCGGATTTGTTTTTGCTTCAGGAATGCTTCTTAGCGACCTTACGCTAATCATTATCAGTTACTTTGGTCTATCAGAATTGATTCCAAAAGGTGATTATAAAGTTCTGGGAATTATTGCAGGGTCGATTCTTATCATTATCGGGGGGAATTTCATTTTTTAAGAGGCCTATGCATTCGTTGGATTCACGGAAAATTCTTGGTTCGCAAAACAATATGGCTTATATTCTAATCAAAGGATACTTTTTAAATATAGCAAATCCGTTTAGTTTGATATTTTGGATTGGCATAGTAGGATTTGCTGCTAAAAATTGGAGCTTGCATAGTCAAAATGTCTTTTTGTTTTTTACCGGTGTATTTATAACAGCCTTTTCTACAGATTTACTAAAATGCTATTTGTCAGGACTTTTGAGGAAAGTTCTGGTGTCAAATGCAATTTTATGGATAAATAAAATCATGGGTCTTGTTTTCATTGGAATTGGCTTTTTTATTATTTATAAGGTTCAATAGTCCATAGTAACATAAAATAGTATTTGTTACTTAGACAATTCAGATTAATAATTTGTTATCATTTTGTTCATGTTCACGTAACATCTTATGACGAATATTGCAATATTTAATTTCTTATTATTATAAATGAATAATCCTATAGCACAAATCAATACATTTCAAAACGAAATAAAGCTTGAACTTGATACTTTTCTGACTGCCCAGCGAACCGCATTCCCGCTGGAAGAAACACTTAAGATTGACCTTCACTGTCATGATCATAATAGTGATGTTCCGGATGAACTTCTAGGAAGAATATTAAATCTCCCGGAAACCTGGACGAGCACCGAACAATTGATCGAAACCCTTAAAAAGAATGGCTGTGATACCCTCACGGTGACCAACCACAATAATGCCCGTTCTTGCTATGAATTGAAAGAAAAAGGGATAGATATCCTGGTAGGAGCTGAATTCAGTGCAACTGTCCCGGATTTTAATATCGGTATTCATGTCCTGGCTTATGGCTTCACAGAAGAACAGGAAAAGATACTAATGAAGCTTCGAAAAAACATTTATTCTTTTCAGGAATATGCATTTGAAAATAATATTCCAACTACATGGGCACATCCTTTATATCACTATAGTAAAAACGGGTCTCCTCCTTTTAGTTTCTTCACAAAAATGGTTTTGATTTTTGAACGTTTCGAAGTGCTTAATGGTCAAAGGGATACATGGCAAAATATGTTGGTCAAATCTTGGCTGGAAAGTATAACACCAGAAATGATTGATCAATTTGCGGATGAAACAGGAATTGATCCTTCAAAATATTGCAGGAGTCCTTATAAAAAATCAATGTCAGGCGGATCTGACAGCCATATGGGGATCTTCTCTGGTATGACTGGAACCTATCTGCATGTGCCGGATCTTAAAATCAGGTTGGAAACAACAAGCCGTTCCGAGCTTGCATTGGAAGCTATCAGACAAGGCAGGATGGCGCCATATGGCTCTCATCAGAACAGCGAAAAATTGATAATTGCTTTCCTTGATTATGTTTGCCAGATTGCACTGTTCCGGAAAGATCCCGGTATGTTAAGAATCCTTCTGCACAAAGGTTCGACGCAGGATAAGATCATTGCGTTGCTGGTCTCAAATGGCTTTGCTGAGCTTCAACGCCATAAAGTGACCATGAATTTTATCGAGTTGTTCCACGATTCATTTCTTGGGAAATCACCCGGTTTTACGAAACGTCTTTTTGTGCCAAGAGTTTATAAGCCGGTGTTTGATGATGCATTGAAGATTGCGGCAACTTATAATGTTTCACCTGATAGGATGGTTGAAAACCACAAAGAAAACATCGCGTCAATCAATCAAAAACTGAATGACATTCTGTTTGGGAGACTGAATGTAAAATTTGATAAGATCAAACAAGAAGGAAAGACGAACGATGTCACTCTTAATAACCTGATCAATCACTTTGAAATACCCAGTGAATTTCGTGCGCTTCTGGAAAATAACAAAAAAATTGCAATAAAGCCTACTGAACGGATGGAGTTGCCTGATATCCCAGAACTTCTCGATGGTCTTTCTTTTCCATTCCTCGGCTCGGCCTTAATTTTGGCAGCACATTTTACAAGTGCCCGCGTTCTTTATACTACCCGGCCCTTACTTCAGACATTCTCTGAAAAGATAGGGAAGTTGGAACATCCGAAGAAGATGCTCTGGCTTACCGACACATTTGACGACAACAATGGAGTATCCATGGTACTCAAATCGATGCATGAAGAAATCAAATCAGCGAACTTGCCGATCGACATTATCGTGTGCAGCAATGATATTGAACCGGATGATCACCTTATTGTCCTGAAACCTCTTGCCGAATACAACCTTCCACTATACCGTGAACAACCTATCCGGATTCCGAATTACCTTGAAGTACATCATGCTTTTCATGATGGGGAATATGATCGTCTCATTTGTTCAACTGAAGGCCCGATGGGGCTGGCTGCATTATACCTGAAACATGCCTATTCCGTCAAATCTTATTTTTACCTGCATACGGATTGGATCATGTTTGCCAGGAAAGTCCTGGATCTCGACCGGGGGAACCTGAATCGTTTCAGGCGTCTTCTCCGGGCTTTTTATAAATCATTTGACGGTTTATTCGTTCTGAATAAAGATCAGGAAAAATGGCTAACTGGAAGAGAAATGGGTTTTAATGCGGAAGCCGTTTATCCTACAGCTCATTGGGCAGATGCAAAGTTTTATCCCTGGAAAGATGCCAGAGCGAATATCCCCGGGATTCAACCGCATGATAAAGTTGTTTTATTTACAGGTCGAGTCAGCCATGAAAAAGGAGTTATGGAACTTCCTGAAATAATCAGAGGAATGAACAAAATAATACCAAATATAAAACTTGTTATTGCCGGTACCGGTCCGGCTGAAAATGAGCTTAGAGAATCACTTCCGGAAGCGATTTTTCTTGGTTGGGTTGATCACGATGATTTGCCTGGTATCTATTCTTCTGCTGACCTTCTTGTTTTGCCATCAAAATTCGACACCTTCAGTTGTGTCGTCCTTGAAGCATTGAGTTGTGGATTACCGGTCATCGCCTACAAAACAAAAGGCCCAAAAGACATCATTCTTGATGGCACAAACGGATTTCTTGTGAATTCCAATCAGGATTTCATCCTGAAAATGAATGAATACTTTATCTCAAACTCTTTACAAACGATATTCAAAACAAACGCCTTAACCAGAGCCAGAGAGTACAACAAGGAAGGTATCATCAACAGTTTCCTGCACCATACCGGCTTGATGGATAGTCTTCCTACGGATAAATTATCATGAAAACAGAGAATTGGGTCTGGTGGAAACATGGCGTCTTTTACCATATTTATCCCCGCAGTTTCTATGATTCCAATAACGATGGAATCGGCGATATAAACGGGATCATCCGGAAGCTGGATTATCTTTCTGGTCTTGGTATTCATGCAATCTGGATATCTCCTTTGTACCAATCCCCTATGCTTGATTTTGGATACGATATTTCGGATTACAGAAAGATCGACCCTGTTTTTGGCGACCTTGAAGATTTTAAATCTCTTCTCTGTGAAGCACATCACCGTGGAATCCGCATTGTCATGGACCTGGTCATGAACCACACCTCATCCCAGCATCCCTGGTTTCTTGAATCCCGGTCTTCAAAAGAAAATCCCAAACGTGAATGGTATATCTGGAAGGATGGGACAAAACAAAAAAAGCCGAATAACTGGAAATCCGCCTTTGGAACCAATGCATGGGAATATGATGAACTTACGAACCAATATTATCTTCATTCATTTTTTAAGGAGATGCCTGATCTGAACTGGCGAAATAAAGAATTAAAGAAAGCTTTTTTTGAGGAAGTTCGTTTTTGGCTGGATCTTGGAGTTGATGGCTTCAGGTTGGATGTAATTAACATGATAGTCAAAGATAAAAAATTCAGGAATAACCCACTATTTTTCGGAATTCCATGGGTTCAAAAACATGTATATACGAGAAACCGTCCAAAATCTCAAAGAATAACCCGTCTGCTACGGAAACTCCTGGATGAATATGACAACCGGATGTGCGTTGGAGAAATCTATACCTTGCCTCCGGGAGATCCTGTTACTGCAGCAGATTATCTTGGGTCAGGGAATGATTCCATTCATCTTGCCTTTGATTTTTCCCTTATGTTCCAGCCCTGGAACGCCCGGAAATTTTATTTGTGCATTAAAAACTGGTATGGTCATATCCCGAAGAATGGCTGGGCTTGCAATGTTCTTTCCAATCATGATCTTTTCCGGGGCAATAGCCGCTTTGGAAGCAGGAAATACTGTTTCGAAAAATCCAGGATCATGGCTGTTCTGTTGCTGACTTTAAGAGGAACCCCTTTTATCTATTATGGAGAAGAAATTGGGATGACCAATGGCAAGTTAAATAAAAGACAGATCTTGGACCCACTTGGAAAACGGTTCTGGCCGTTTTTTAAAGGAAGGGACCGGGCCCGGACTCCAATGCAATGGAACTCCGGGATAAATGCCGGGTTTTCATCTTTCACTCCCTGGTTGCCGGTGAATCGGGATTACTCAAAATTGAATACTGAGGTCGAATTTAATGATCCGGATTCGGTTCTGAATCTTTACAGAAGACTTATCCGTCTTCGCAATGACACTGCAACCTTACAATCAGGCGATTGGATTCCAGTGATTCAGGGAGAAAGAGGTATCCTTGCTTTCCTTCGTATCTCTGAAAGAGAAAAATTCTTCATATTGCTAAATTTCCGGAAGAGATCAATAAAAATATTCCTGCCATTTCCTGAAAGTGGTATTGTCCTTATCTCAACTCATCGTATGGAGGGGACATCAATAAACCCAGGTAATGAAAAGGTCTTCCCTTTCGAAGCAACAGTGTTAAGGATTAATTCCTGAATTCAGACCCGGCCTGTAGTCTCCCCTATCCTTCCATTAAGGATTTATGCTGATCAATAGTTTTAGGATCAAACGAATCTGAGTCAGTAAACGATGGAAGAATATCTGAAAGGGATTCTGGAAAAACAAACATCCCCCGTAAAACCGGCAATCCATCAATTATTTCATCTTTTTGCCTGGGTCTCCTTTTTTTTCTTTTTGAATTTTTTTCATATCGGTAATTATTATCAGGTTTCATTAAATTGTCGAAAACAACGCTTGCTATAGCTACCAGATTTTCCCAGATCAGTGCATCCTCAAGATTTAATCCTTTTCTTTCATCACTACCCGCAATAAGGTAACCAATAATTTTACGATGATTTCCAACAGGGGTTTTCATCTGAAATTTCGTCTCCCATTTACGGGTGATTATTTCCACAATTCTTAAAAGAGGCCCTTTCATTCGATTGACTCCTTTTGTTGAATGTGAAGATTTTTCAACGACAAGTAATAAATTATTTCGACCGGTCTGAATCACCAATGCCATAAAATTTACATCTAAAAGGCTTCTTGCACCTGATACAAAGAGTATCAATGCAGTGTCAATTTCTTCAATTCCAAACAAACAATCTCTGAATTGGATTAGAAAGTCTTCCTTAATGGGATTAAAGGTCGTTGTAACAATATCAGGCATTCAGAGAGGATAATTGCTAAGTAAACGAGAGACCGTATGGTGAAATTCTATTTCGCCATTTTTCCTCCGTGTAATCTCTTTTAGTTTCAGGACAATGGAATTTACTCCTGTCGCCAGAAGCATATTGTGGAATGTTCCTTCAAACCACAACTTTGTACCATCTTTTTGAATCACCTGTAATTCCAGTTCAACCGCAATCCGGGGATGAATCAATACCTGATGGATGGCGTCTTTGACTTTTTGTTTGTCTTCATCCCGGAAAAAGTCCAGATCAGGCATTAATTTCAATTCTTCTTCTGTGTAACCCAAGATCTCCCTTATGTTTGCATTTCCGGACGTAATTACTTTATCGGGTGAGAAAAACAAGAATCCATCTCTGCAATTCTCAAGCAGAGACCTGAACCTTTGGTCATTTAATCCCAAATTCTTGTCGCCTGCTCCTATCGAAGTGATTTCTGATACAATGATAACAAGAAAGCCTGGTTGTGGTATAAATGATCTGACGCGAAGATGCGTCTGACGTTGTTCTATATCCATCTCCCTGTTCCTGAGTTTCTGATCAACAAACAATGATCTGTACTCATCCAACCAGTCGAATCCCAGGAATTTTAAATCCTTCTTTATCATGGAATAGTTCATGCCCACAAATTCATGAAGGGATGTACCGGTAATTTCTTCAAAAGGAACATTTACATGAAAGATAGTAAAGTCATGAGGAAGTTTTCTGCTTTCGAATATCATCTTCAGAATAATGAATCCTGTATCGATCTCATCCAGGATAGCGTTTAACATCTTTATCCTTCCAAACATAAACATCAAGTATTTAACAGTTCGGTACAAGTCAAATCATGATCAGGAGAGTTGATTAATTCAATGAATAAGTATTGTTTCATTATCCTTGACAGGGACTAATGATTCATTACCATTCTTTGATTTGTGCCGGTTGATAATATCCTCATACTTAATATTGACCTCATCCACGATAGATTCCCAATGCCTGTAAATAGTTTTTCGGGCGCCTTCTCCGGCTCTTTTAATTGCCACGGGGTTCGATTTCAGTTCCATGATCTTCTCTGCCAATGATACAGCACTGTTATTGATCAGGAAACCATTTATATTGTCCATGATCCCTTCCGCAGAGGATGTATTTCTTACAACGATGGAAGGAACATCAAATGCAGATGCTTCCCTCATTACCAGCGGTGCATTGTCATAGACTGAGGGGAAAATAAACAGGTCTGCGCATGCATAAAGGTGTTTCATGGTTGAGCGTTGTAATATCACGCCTGTGAACACTACGTTTTCAGAAAGTCCATATTGTCTGACCAGCGTTTTCATCTCTTTCGCTGCATAACCCTCTCCTGCAAAAACCATTTTAAACGATCCTTTTTCCCCTTTGAGAATCTTCAAGGCATCAAGGATGGTATGGATATTTTTCTCCCAGCGAAGTTGACCAACAAAGAGCAATATAAAATCGTCGTTACATGCATTAATTTTCTCAAGGCCTTTATGTCGGTACTTGAGGTAGGTTCCTTTTTCCGGAATTTCGAAGTCGGTTCCATTCGGCATGATCTCAAATTCACCAGTGAATCCATATTCTTTAAGAGTTTCACCGGTTGCCCGATTAGGGACCCAAACTACATCCGCACTATTGTAAAAATCCATCGTCATTGTCATAAGGAAATCTACAAATATTTCGCCGGACAGTGCCTTCCTGAAATCCTCACGATACTTGGTGTGGAATGTCGCTACCAACGGAATATCCAATTTCCTGGCAAGCTTTTGTGCCAGTTGTCCACTGATGAACGGACAATGAGCATGGAGAATGTCAAAATTATTTTTTGAAAGCTTCTTTTTAAATTTGAAATCAATCATCGGAAGCCCGACTCTGTATGGGTTCATTCCAGGCAATAAAACCGATTTAAACCGGATTACTTTATAATCGACCCGGTCTTTATAATCTTTAACACTTGGGGCAACCAGGCTGGATTCCCCATGTTTCAGGTTCATCCAGTAGGCATAATTATGAGCAGTCATTCCTACTCCATCCATGATCGGAAAATAGGAATCATTGAATTGACACGAATTGATACTCATGATGTTGGGTTTTCTGTAAAGGTACTTTTACGCCAACTCATAAGCGTTAAAACAACATCATATTAGCATTAACAAATTGTAAATATTTACAGGACATTTATAATGACAAAAAAGACTGGATCGAAAGTAAACACTTATGAAATAAAAGTGACCTTTGTCCTTGGCCTCACAATTGCCCGTTTAAATGGAAATTTCGGATAACCCACTATCATGGAATATACAACTTCATTTCCATCAGGGATCCTGAACAACCGGAGAACCGCTTTGCTTTGGTTGATTGCAGGTCCGATCAACCCGATTGCAGTAGCTCCAAGTCCTAAAGAATGAGCTGCGAGAAGTGAATAGGTAAGATAAATGTGAGCATCCACAGTATGTTCTTCTGCTCCTTTCTTCCCGTGGAAAAGAATCAGGGCAGGTGCATTCCTGGTGATATCGTCGGTAACTGAACTAATATATAACCCTTTATTCACATGAGGTCCTATGAAATTGACCAGGGTATTTGAGAACTCTTTGGGGATAGTTCGCAAGAGGAGCCAGCCAAGCAATGGAATCTTCAGGATCTTTGCCAGTTGAAGATACATTTTGGATATATATGGCAAGGCTTTTTCAATCACTTTCTTATCATTTATTACGGTTATTTCAACATTATCGGGATTAACGCCAAATGGGGCCGTCGACAATGAATCAATGATCTTCTGCAAGACTTCCACAGGTACTGGTTTATCTTTGAATATCCTCACCGAGCGCCTTGTAAACAAAAAATCCATGAAGGCCTCATAATTCCAGCTACATTGAGGCAACGGTTTGAAGTTGGTCTCATAAGATAACCCTTCAATTGAAATTGCATATGTTTCGCACATAGCCATGCAATGACCGCATCTGAGACAAATTTCGACCTTGTTTTCCTGAAAATAAGCTTTTTTCTGCTCATCTTTTGCCAGGATACCAGCAGGACAAATAATTATACATAATTCACAACCTGTACAAAGGGAGTTATTTACTTTATGGGAGGTTACAGGATCCAATCTGACACTGCTTTTCATCAAGTTAAAATTTAGGATAAAAGTACGAAAACATCTTTTTGTTCAAAATTAAGGCTATATATTTATTTAAAGTGGTGGGACTAAAATATTTTTATCTTCATCCCACCACATCTAATAATAAATTAACCCAAATTCAAAGAGAATTATTTCTTTGATTTAGTCATCGAATATACAACCTGTCCTTTTGTATTGATAAAATAAAGTGTAAGTTCTTTGTCGTTGATTGAAATTAATGTGAACCCTGATTCTGACAGACTAAATATCGAGTTTGCATCTTTCCCTGTTTTTCTTACTTCACCACCAGAACCAGTTACGATATAATCGACTTTACTACCGGCCGGTTTTAGATGTTGCATATCGTGATCGTGTCCGCAAAAATAAAAATCAACATTATATTTATCGAATAACGGCTTAAATTTTTTTATCAACTCCGGTGTGTTTCCATGTTTTGGGCTTGCCGAAAAAACCGGATGGTGACCAATAACGAAGATCCATTGCTCTTTAGCATTGGCCAAGACAGAATGCAACCAAGATAATTCTTTTGCAGTATCTTCTGTAACTACATTCCCATATTCTTCTTCGTTATAGTATGAATTGACCATTGGCGATGTATCTGTAAAGATGAATCGGGCAGAAACGCTATCATTGACTTTTTTCACCAAAGTATAGTATCGTGCAGGCATTCTCCATCTTCGGCTAATCTCTGAATATTTAACCTCAACATCCGGACTTCCTTTATAATCGTGGTTTCCAAGTACAGGATACCAGTCAACCAGTAAACCGGGTGTTCTGTAAATATTTTCAAAACTGGTCATCCATAGTGGATCATTTACACTCTGAACCCCGTTTACCTGGAAATTATCACCAACGGAGATAATGAATTCAGGTTCTGCCTGACTGGCTGTTTTTGCCATCTGGTTGGCAACATCTGTCTGATTACCATATCCGTTCCAACCCCAATCGCCCACTAAAAAGAAATTAAATGATTTATTTTTAAGGTTCAGAGCAGTATCTGATTTGTAGTTTGAATCTTTCGAAGTAACAGAAAGCTTATTTTGCGAGAAAACAAGTTGGGTTGATAAAAGCAGGATAATAAATCCCAGAAGTTGACCACTGAATCTCTTTGAAACAGCAAGCCTGAATTTTATAAAAATATTTTTCATCATTTTCTAAGAAATTTACTAATGACCCAATCCCTGGTACAGAGATTGGGTTATAGTATGAATACTGAATGAATTATCGTTGATTTCCACTTCCATCAGACTGGTAGCACCCAATATCTTTACCCGGAGGCATAAGTGTGCCGATACCAGCAGTATACGGAGCAGAAGTGTTTCCTTTCCCAATTGCTGCTGATCCCGATTGTAAGTGGGCATCGTTATTATCAGATAACGCATTGATATTTTGATCAAGATCAACAAGCAGCGGATTATTGTTGTTCAGACCAGTTGACAGGATGTCACCTGGTTGTGCTTTTCCCCAATCACCGGCAGGATAGTACCCGCTGCGTGTAGAATCAACAATTGAATAGAAAAGATTGTAACCATAATTGCCCTTGATATGTATTGTATCTGCTTCTGCAGTAATTCTTATTCCACGCACACAATTGATGATAAGGTTATTATAAACAGTAGCCTGTGAAAACTGATCGATCAGAATACCTGCAGTTGGTTCACCCTGTTTACGCCATCCACCGTCAATACACGTATTATTATAAATATTTATCTTAGTCTGGGGATATAGAACGGTACCGTTGGTCACTAATTTTATAGAATTATTGGCTGCACTCCAGATATAGTTATAGGCAACATCGCCCGTCACCCCTCTTTTAATATTAATATTATCACCATCATCACTACCCTCATGCCAGATCACGTTTCCTTTAATACTTACAACGATAGGACCTGTCAAACGAATACAATCATCAATACCGCTCAGGAATGAGCAATTTTCGACGACAACGTTTGTGCTGCTATTAAACGAACCACTGGACACACCTTGTACCGAAAAAGCAAACTGAGCGCCACCTGAAACATCAGCACCACCGGTATAGCTGAGATTTGTCCAAATCATCCTGACAACCTTAGCCGACGAATCACACTGAATTCCTCCCCAATATCCTTTTGGCCATACCGGGTTGGAAGCAGCCGGTTTAAAAGTGATCTGAGATGATTTTGTACCTATACATAATAAAGTGCCGGAAATATGAATTGCATATGAAACGGGAGGAGCTGCATCTGGATTTCCGAAAACAATTACTGTTACACCTGGCTGAATTGTAAGAGTATCAGTGTTTTTTACCCAAATATCGCCATTGATATAATAGGTTTTATTGGAAAGCATTGTCCCCTTGATAAAACCGCTGAGCGTATCTTTTTTAATCGGGTTGGAGACAGGTGTAGAAGGTACAACATTTTGTGACTTTTTACAGGAAAATTGTGTAATGCTCAAAAGGAGCATCAACAGAATAACAGTTAGTTCACCAAACTTAGTGAACAATTTGATTTTCAAGTACTGAGTTTTCATGATTTTCGTTTTTAATGATTACTGATTTTGATAATTTATCCTCTTAATTTAAATTTTAATCCAAACAGGTAGTTTTGCCCGTAAGTGTATTTTTCCACGAAATACCCATTCAACGTCGTCATTTCGTTTGGGGAGTTCAACAGGTTGCTTAGTTTGATAAAAAAAACCAGGTATTTCCCAATGTTTTTATCCAGGGAAAGGGACAGATCCAGGTAATTTTTCTGATAAATATCCTGCTTATAATAAAAGGATATATCAGATATGCGGTTCCCCTGGTAGAGTATAGAAAGTTGGCAATTTAGTCCGACCTTGACACTCCTGTAAAGCAGGGAAATGTTTGCGACGTGTTTCGATTGTCCTTGCATCGGACGTTTCTCATTGATGTATGAAGTAGTATCGTTTCCTGTAGCCGGCGATTTGATATAGTACAATTTCGGTGAGGAGATGCTCGAATTTATATAAGTATAATTCCCGGAAAAGCCAAAACTTCTGAAATATTTAATTACAACTAATTCGATTCCATAATTATATGCATTACCAAAATTCATATACGTTATATCGGGCTGCCCGCCGGCATCAAGAAGTGTCTGTTCTATCGGGTCAATTATTTTTTTATAAAATAGTCCTGCCATTATTACCTCTTCTGCATCAGGATAAAATTCATATCTCAGATCATAGTTCCAAGCCCTGGAATGACGAAGCTTTGGGTTCCCTGTTGTATTTGTCTGATCGCCAATTTCTGTATAATTCACAAGTTCATAGTAGTTGGGTCTGCTGATAGCTTTATAGACAGAAGCCCGGAGCTTATGCTTTTCAGTAAAAGCGTAAGAAAGATGCAGGCTGGGCAACCAATCCGTATAATAGAAAAAATTCTCGCTGTATCCCGGATAATCGACTGTCAGATTCCTGTTCGATTGTTCTGTTGATTCAACCCTTACCCCTCCAAAGATCTGGAACTTACCAAATTGGGTCTTCGCCTGGATATAACCTGCAGTAATTCTTTCAGTAGCGGTATAATTGCTGGTATTGTATTCAGGATTTCCGACGGGCTGATATGGGTAGACCTGGGCTGTCTGTATACCCTTAAATGGAGGGTGCTGATTAAGCGAATCTAAAATAGGTTTAAGAGTATAATCATTCTCATAATTGTTTCTGAATTTATTTCTGAGAAGCCCACCAGCCTTTATACTGAATTGATGATCAAGGATCTTAGGAAGGTATTCAATATTAGCAGTAGCTGTTATATCCTGATCTGTACTTTTCTGCCAGGTATGTGTAATTGTTTTCAGATATTCCGCGTCGTTCAACCATGATCCTGCCTGAAGTACAGTATGATATGTATTCAACTCAGCCATATCCGGAACCTGGCCTATTGCTATTGAATAAACGCCTGACCAGTCGGCCAGGATATTTTTAGCCAATCTGTGGTTACCCATGAGGGATGCACTTTCCACAGACTGGATCTTTAGTCGTGATCGTTGACTTATACTTACATAACCAGTTCCCGGTCCTGTTCTTCCATTTCCATTAACAATAGTATCATCCATCCATCTCGATTGTGTCTCTAATGTATTCAGGTACATGTTATAAAAACTGATCTTATGGTTTGGATTCAATACATAGTCAACTTTAGCATTGATCCCTAATCGGTTTGAATGTGAGTATATATACCGGTTTATATAGTCGGTCGTTTGTGGATTATTATAGGTATCAATATAAAATGAGTTGGTTTCAGAAGCTGAGCCTGTGTGGGTATCCTGATCAACGATAGATAAAAGGATCCCAAGTTTTTTCTTGAAAAACCGCTCGCCGATCGTAAAGTTTCCGATGATATGCGGATAAGCCTGGTCAGAGATAAAAATGAGATTTTGACGGTTGAAATCGGCCTGGGTTGAGGCATAATAATGACCATGGAACTGGTCAGGATCTTTAAAACTTATTGATTTACTGTCGAAGGAAACAAACTTATGGTCGAATAGAAATTGATTATATCCTGTCCCAATCTGAGCTTGTACTATCAAAGATTCAGGGGCATCTTTCATGATGGCATTTACACTCCCTCCTATTCCATCGCCTTCCATTTCGGGCGTCAAAGCCTTTGTAACCAGCATTTCCTTAAGTAGTTCTGCCGGGATAATGTCAAGTGAAATAAATCGATTTTTCGAATCAGGACTTGGAATTTTAACCCCGTTAATTAAGGTGTTATTGTAGCGCTGTTCAATACCCCTTATAATTGCATACTGATTTTGACCATCACTACTCCGGTCAAGAGTGACCCCTGAAACTCTCTGTGCAATCTGGGCAACCGTTATATCGGGTGAAAGATCAATCGTACGGGCTGATACTACATTAATTACATTAGAGGCATTTTTCTCAGTAGCCCGGGCATTCTGATCAGTTTCTTTATTATATGCGCCTAAAATATTGACCTCCTTAAGTACTGTTGTGTTCTGAGACAAGAAAAAATTTTGATGAATGTTTTCATTGTCAATTGTTATGATAATCTTTTTTCTGAAAGTTACATACCCTATATAGGATACAACCATTGTAAATTCCCCTGGTTTGACATCTTGTATCTCGAAAGCACCCCTGAGATCTCGTTATTCCCATTAATGATGTTTTTTCAAGAATAACATAGGCTCCAACCAAAGGATCTTTTGATTCACTTTCATAAACAACTCCATGGATATTCGCTCCAAAAAGAGAAAATTGAAAAAGTGCAAGCAGAAGAAGAGCCGATAAAATTTTCATGAAGTAAAGTTGCCTGTAAAAGGTTTTTCAAATGTTAAGGAAGCAATAACAAAATATTAAAGAATCAATAAAAAAATGTTAACGACGTAAGAACAAAAAATTAAGAAGTCTATAACCTCTTTCAAGCCAATAAGATACTCAAGTTTCGCACTAATTTAAATACTGATATACAGACACATGCATAGTATCCTCGAGAGATTGGTGTTGAGACCAGATTTTCATATTGTCGAGAATCTGTATCATTTTTTCTTCAACCTGGTCATTGCAGAGCACCATCTTGATGAGGTCGTCAAAACTAATACCCATGACTTGTAGAATGGAATGCTGCATTTCAATGAACAGACCCCAGAGTCTTTCTGTCAGGGTAATTTCAATTATTTCTGATTCAATTTCCCTGAATAAATCACCCATGCTTTCATAGGCATTGAACCTTCGCCTAAGACTGACCATAATGTAAACCAGAAATACACAAGTGAATGAAGCAATCTGACCATCAAAATCCCTGGATTGATCTTTACCAAGACCCAGATGCTGCTTTGTTTCCTTAAAAGAAAACCTCGATGGTCCAACGTTTGGTATATATCTTAATCGCTTCGGCAAAGTTCATGTTCCGATCATCGGTAATCAGAACATTCCAATTGCGATCGTTAAACTGGGAAAAGAACAATTTCATGGTATACCCTTTATATTCAACGATCATTTCAGCATACCGGGCTTTAATGGTACGGGAACGTTTTATCTTCTTATTTCTTTTACACCAGTCCAGAAGTTGTTTTACCGTTTTTTCCTTGCCATTGAAAATATACTTACGGTCATCAAATTTACACATACCAAGCAGGTATACCGATTTTAGTGCATACACATATGCGATAAGTCCCAGATTCATGAACCAGCTATCAACGAGGATATAATCAACCGTCAATCTATGTCTCAATGCACGCTTGATCATTGCGATAGTGTTCTCACTCTTGGAAACTCTTCTTTCGTTTTCCCTGGTAAATCCCGGAAAATCTGGCTGTCGCTCCTTTGTGTATTGTCTTTTCAATTCTTCAGGCTTCAAACCAAAGGGTTTATCGGGACGTTTTCCTTTTTCGCTATGCAGCGAAAAATCAACTGGGATAAAACTTCTGGAATCACAATAACCCATGATCAGACCCTTAAATCCAAGGCAATATCGATGGTATACATGATCAAATACTTTGGATATTCCTTCTATAAATTTGCCTCTTTTAAAACAGCTGGTATCATCAATAAATAAGGTACCGGAGTTCATCAGAAGGCTCACTGGTAGCATTGTTAACCAAGGAAAGAAAGCGATTAACAAACAAAAACATCACCATGCGCCAACCTATCCTGGGATCATTCTTCATACGATAAAAGGTGTCTTTTGAGCATCTGCAGAATCACCGGAAACGAACATCCTCACACTTTGATTGGTAATGGTCATGATCAATAAATCAAATAAGGTGGCTGGAACGCTGAAGCCTTTCTCTTTGAAAGAACCCAGGACTTTTTTAAGTCTGGCCGTTGTAAATCTTGCATATAAAGCATGAATCGAATGAACTTTTTTATCGGAATCGTCAACAATCGTTTTGATCTCATGAAGATTCTTTGTAGCTTTGGTCTGTGGGGTCATCCTTGTGGCTATTTGTTATCTAGTAATCTCAAATATAACCACTTATGGGGAAGGCCCCATACTTTTTAGCCTGAAGTTATCATGAAGATATTAACATATTTTATCCTAATCATATGCAGTTTAACTAACTGCGAAACTTGAGTTA
>CAWAVC010000035.1:0-26579 GCA_963785325.1 uncultured Bacteroidales bacterium
AACATTCTTTTCGAAGGTATAAATTATGAAAAAATTGTTCAAATAAATATTCAATCTTCATTTGTTCCAAATGAATCTGCACCATTCATTGTTGATGTACCAAGCTTAGAGGATATTTTAAGTGATAAATTGACCGCCTTTGCTCCTAATACAACGGGAATCCCATACTTCAAGGGCGACGATAGTATGAGTATGGAAATTATCAAACAGCTATATGACATTGGCAAATTGTTCGATTTAGTAACAGATATTGAAATAATTAAATCAACTTTTAACAAGTTCGCAATTACTGAACTGGTGTATAGAGAAAAAGAAACACTTACCGGGCAAAATGTTTTGGAAGATACTTATCAAACTGCATTGAGTATTGTAACAAAAGGAGATGAGGGGAAGGGTGATTTTAACCAATTGCTGTCAGGGATACAACGTGTTACAAGATTTATTTTTTCTGAAAGCTATCATTTGGAAAAGGCCATCACGCATGCTACAAAAGTAGCATATGTCGCGACTCTGATAAAACATAATTCCAAGGGAATGGAAAAATATGATAACCCATTGCAAATAAAAGACTGGACAATAGGAGAACCACTTAATCCAAAACTCAACCGGTTTAAAAAATCAAACCCGGAAGCTTTCTTCTATTGGTATAAGATTTATGAATTAGAAACAAAGAAAGATTAATGGCAAAGTGGTATAACTTGAAACTCTGACCATCTTGCGCCGGTTAAGCGTGACCACAGTTTTATTCTGATAATAATTCATAAACTCCCGCCCGCTAATTGCCTCCTAGATTACCGACTGACTGCCAACTGCCGACTGCTGACTGCCAACTGCCGACTGCCGGCTCAAAGGGTTGGGTCATCCAGCATATCTGGCCTCCGTTGTCGCGTACGTTCAATGGACTGTTCGTATTTCCATTTTGCAATCTCCTTGTCATTGCCGGAAAGCAAAATATCGGGGACTTTCCATCCCCGGAAATCGGAAGGTCGCGTATAAACAGGAGGTGAAATAAGATCATCCTGGAAGGAGTCAGATAATGCAGAGGTCTCATCATTCAAAACGCCGGGCATTACCCTTACTACTGCATCGGTAAGCACCGCGGCTGCCAGTTCGCCACCTGAGAGGACATAATTTCCGATAGAGATCTCCCGTGTTATTAAATGTTCCCTGATCCGTTCATCGATGCCTTTATAATGACCGCAAAGAAGGATGACGTTTTTCAGGCAGGATAGCCGGTTTACAAGTTTCTGGGTGAGCAGTTCACCATCTGGACTCAGATAGATTACTTCATCGTAATTTGTTTTCTCTTTCAGGTGTTCAATACATCTGGCAACGGGTTCGATCATCATAACCATTCCTGCTCCGCCGCCGAAAGGATAATCGTCAACCGTCTTATGCTTGTTCGTGGAATAGTCCCTGATGTCGTGCAGGTCAATAGTGATTATACCCTTCTCTTTAGCCCGTTTCAGTATCGACTGGCTGAAAGGACCTTCAAACATTTCAGGGAACAATGTCAGGATATCGATATGCATTTTTCAGACTGTTACAGTAAGACCATCATAGGCAAGACGGATATTTTCCGGCAGGCGGCTATTGACTTTTTCGTGGAGCCCTACAAAATGGCTGAGATGAGTTAAATAACCAGAATCCGGTTTGAGATCCTGCAGGAGTTCAACAGCTTCGGCAACAGAAAAATGGGAAATATGCCTGGAATTTCTCAGGGCATTCAATACGATCACTTTAGAACCCCGGATCTTTTCTTTCTCCTTATCAGTGATAGAACCTGCATCCGTAATATAGGTAAAATCGCCGATCCTGTAACCAAATACAGGTAACTTTTTCACGCAGGACCCTGGATAGGGATAAACTCAATATCATAGACACTGAAAGGATTCTTGTCGATGCAATGAACGTTTAACTGTGGCGCTCCGAAATAACGTACGTCGGAAAAAATATATGGAAACTCAGTCCGGATGGCGTCCATCACCTGTTTGGTCCCGTAAATATCAATTTTTTTGTTCAGCACATAATTAAATGCACGAACGTCATCAAGGCCTGCAATATGATCCCGGTGCTCATGTGTAAAGATCACGGCGTCGAGGTTCATCACCTGCTCGCGTAACATCTGCATCCGGAAATCGGGGCCACAATCGATAACAAAGGTATGCTTGTCAACTTCCATCATGATCGAGGTACGTAGCCTTTTATCATGCTGATCTTCAGATAAACATACCGGGCAATCACAGGTGATAACCGGTACTCCGATAGAAGTACCTGTTCCTAAGAATGTCACCTTAATCTCACCTTTCCTGAGTTCTTTCACAACACTCCTTGTTATCAATTATCAAATTCAAAAGATCAGTTCATCCACTTGTTCACGATCGATTTGCAACTGCTTCTGTAATTCTTCAGGTGAGTTGAAAGGCTTTTCTTCCCGGATGAATTTATGGAAATAAACTGTTGCACTTGATCCGGACAGTGTTTCCGGTGTATCGAATAAATAAAAGACCACAACTGCATCGAGTGACGATTCTCCCCGTTTCTTGATAAAACACATCCCGCGGTAAGTTCTGACTTCATCACTCACACTCACTGCATAGACCCCGTTTGGAGGGATCAGTTTGCTTTCTTCTTCTATCCTGATGCAGAAACTTGGGAAACCGATTGCCTGTAACTTGGGGTTGACTTCACTGATCAGCCCCATGATGATATAATGATGGTCAAGGTAGGCATTGGCTTTCTGAATATTTCCATCCAGCAAAGCTTTTCTGATCTTGGTTGAACTAACAAATTCATTATGGATATCCTGTTCCGGTATTTCTTCCACATCAAATCCATATTCCAATCCTAGTGATCGTAGCGCTTCATAATCGCCTTCCCTGTTATGGCCAAAATGGTGATTGAAGCCAATAACAATCTTGCGGGCATGAACCTTATTCAGCAGGATATTCTTCACAAAGTCAAAAGAAGTAATTTTAGAAAATTCAACAGTAAAATCTACGATTATCAGATTGTCAAGGCCGGCGTTTCGCAACAATTCGATCTTTTCCCTCTGGGAGTTGATCAGGTAAAGATCTTTCCCGGCCGTATCGGGATACAGAACCTTCTTTGGGTGTGGGTGAAATGTGATCAGGACTGTTTCTCCTCCGGTTTCTTCTGCAAGTTTTTTCAAACGTTGAAGAATTATTTTATGCCCGATATGGACTCCATCAAAAGATCCCGTGGTGACTACTGCATTGTGAATGGAACCGGCATCGTCAAAATTTGTAAAAATTTTCAATTTGTTCTTCTATTTAATTCGTTCGTCGTTTTTCTTGGCAAAAAAGGCCACCTTTTCAAGAGAAGTGATCATATCATATTCTTCAAGATAGACATATGGAGAGACATTCAAGGGTTTTGGGGAATAATTCAGGATTCCTTTTATCCCTGCATGGACCAGGGTTTCAGCAACAGCTGGCGCCTGTTCGGCAGGAACGGTGATGATCCCTATCGTGACTGATTCTTTTTTTATGATTTCCGAAATTCGATCGATATTATAACATGGCACACCGTCATATATCCGGTCAATTTTATCCGGATTGATATCAAATGCCGCTACAATGGTCAATTTGGTTCGTTTCCCTTTAAAATAGCTGATAATAGCTTTTCCCAGGTTCCCAAGACCGATCATCACGACTTTTTGTCCTTTTTCAGTATCTATGATATTCCCGATCATATCGATCAGCTCTTTTATATCATATCCCTTCCTGAGGTTACCTGAATAACCGATCAGCATTAAATCGCGCCTAACCTGCACCGGGGTAATGTGCTGCATCTGAGCGATCTCATGAGAGAATACATGCGTCTTTTCTTTTGACAGGATTAATAATAACGCTCTTCTGTATTGACTCAACCGTTCAACGGTCTTATGAGGTAGATGTTTTACAAACATATTTTTTTATTTGGAAGTGAAACAATAAAGGTACTACCCTTGTCGGGAATACTGCTGACTTCAATGGTTCCTCCATAGCTCTCCGTAAGTTTTTTGACAATCGATAATCCCAGTCCGCTACCCGTTATATTTTTAGTTTTTTCATTTTTTATTCTTACAAAATCCTGGAAAAGTTTTGCCATTTCCGCATCAGTCATACCGATTCCGGTATCTATGAACCTGATCTGGATGGTTCCCTTATTCTCTTCAATAAAGATATCAAGCGATCCACCTTCTTTATTATATTTGATAGCATTAGAGATCAGGTTGTTGAAAATAATGTCCATTTCGTTGGCATCGGCATTCAATATCAGTTGGTCAGGCCCATGAAAGTTGATCCTGATATCGCGCTGGATTGAATAGGGCTGAATAGCATCAATGGCTTCCCGGATTGTTTTTATAAGATCAACAGCGACGATGTTTCTCTGAGCTTTGCCGCTTTCTACCTTTGTGAAATCAAGCAGGTCGAGGATTAGTGTCCGCATTCCATGAATGCGTTCGATTGAACGATCAAAGATCGTGTTATAATCTTCTATTTTATCCCCCAGTTGATGTTCCCTCGCCATTTTCAGGTAACCCTCGATGGCATTCAGCGGTGCTTTCAGTTCATGTGACAATACAGATAGGAATTGAAATCGTATTTGTTTACCCGTATCTTTAAGAGTTGCCGTCATCCTTTTCAAAAAGATCTTTTTTGAAATATTCTCGATGGATGATCTTAATTCCTGTGGGGTGAATGGTTTCGGAATAAAATCGAAAGCCCCATCACTTGTAGCTTTTACAGCCAGCTCCAGCGATGCATAAGACGTAATCATCACCACAATGATGTCGTATTGCTTTTTCCTGATATATTCAAGTACTTCTATTCCCTGGATTCCGGGTAGCTTGTTGTCCAATAAAAGGATATCAGGCAAGTTCTTTTCGATGATTTCAATTCCTGCTTCTCCGGTCTGGGCTTCAAAAACTGTGAAATTAAAAGCTTCTTCCATGAAAGGATAATCTACACGGAAGTTTCGCAAGATACGGCTGATCCCACTGCGGATGCCGGGTTCATCATCAATGACAAGTATTTTGAGTGTTGACATAGACCGATTCTAAGTTCAAAAATAAGAGAAAATTAAATTTTATTAGGATTTGCTTGATTTTTCTGTAATAACCCGGTTATTTCATCATTCAGTACATCAGAACGGATGCCCTTGTCCAGGAAAAGATCTGCCCTTATCCATTTGCGGTTATTCTCATCCTGAATGTCAAAAGTGATACCTGTTTCAGATGCAACTGCAGTCAAAATGATAACTGGTACATCCGGGTATTTCTTCTTGAGTTTGTAACTAAGAATGAATCCACTATCCTCATTTTCCATCATAAGATCAAGAATAGCAAGATCGGGTCTTGTTTTTTCCAGGATCAATTCGGCTTCCCTTTGGCTATCGGCAGTGATTGTCTTGAAACCCAGCTGTTCCAGCTTTATCTTTGTTTGAAACAGATAATCCATATCGTCATCAACGATCAGAATGGTTGTATTCATTGGTTTCATATCATTTGAAAATTAATTCGTACGTTGTTTATCATTTTACTTCCAAGATACAAAAACGCAATAAGCCCAATTTTAACGATATACTTCTTTGCGCTTTTTAGCGTCTTAGCGCCCAACACCCAACACCCAACACCTAAACCCCAATACCTAAACCCCAATACCTAAACCCCAATACCTAAACCCCAATACCTAAACCCCAATACCTAATACCTAATTCAGCCCATATTTCTTGGGATGACAATTCTGAAAGTAGTTCCTGTTGCTCCTTTTAATGGTTCAGAATTTGTCGTTATATCAATCTTCCCTTTGTGCATCTTGACAATACCATAAATCAGCGGTAACCCAAGGCCGGTTCCTTTTCCGATTTCCTTTGTGGTGAAAAACGGGGTAAATATTTTATTCAGATTTTCTTTTGATATTCCGGTTCCGGTATCAGAAACGATGAATATTATCTCATTTTTATTGTCTTCCAGCCCCACATGCAATTCTCCGCCATTCGGCATAGCCTCAATAGCATTCTTTTCCAGGTTTGTGAGCACTTGCATCATCTGGTCAATATCAAGTTTTGCGATAGGGTCATCAATGTGATGCTCGAATGTTGCTGTGACATTATCCGGCTTAAGGATAGAATTAAGACTGTGCTGTGTGAACTGCACAACATCAGTTTCCGAAAGATTTACCTGGTTTTTTCGTGCAAAATTCAGCAGCCCGCTAACGATCTTTTTGCACCTTTCTGCCTGTTCAACGATCAGACGGAGGTCTTCCCTGATGGACTCACCTTCCGGGGCTTCATCCATGAGAATATTTGAATACATTGTGATAACACCCAATGGGTTATTAAGTTCATGGGCGATCCCGGCCGATAGTTGTCCCATATGAGCCAGTTTCTCCGACTGTTTCAAAGCAGCCTTTGCGGTAGCAAGCTTCTCATTCGAGATATTCAGGTTTTTTATGGATTCGTGCAGTTTCTCAATAGAATAAGGGAGGCACATCTCAGTCTCTGCCAGCCCCTTAACGATAGCAATGGCATGCTCCACGCAGGTATCATATCCGCATGCTCCGCAATTCAAGTGATCTTTGGCAGTGAATTTCCCCATGGTTTCAAGTACATCCTGGATTTCATCTCCCGATGGGATCTCAAATCTACGGTCTTCCGGTTCAAAATGCCGTACTAAGGGAATTGTCGAAAATTCTTCAATGTTTTTTCCCCATTTTTCATAATCCAACAAATCGAGTTTCTTTCTGACATATTCTCCGACAGCGGCAGTTCTTGAGTACTTCTTGCCACCGGGAGAAGTGCCTGGGCCCATAATACAACCTTCACAACAGAGTAATTCAAGATGTTTGTTGTGGATAAATCCTTCTTCAAATTCCTTTATTGCCTCTATAAAATTCACCCGGCCATCGGCAATGACAGTATGTTCTTCAGGGATATCCTCCTTACTATTTGTCGTTATGAATAGTCCCCGTGAGACTGGGAAAATAGCGCCTTTTCCGCCTATCGGAGGATCAAAATCAGAGGGTTCCGTATTTTCGACATGTATTCCGGATTGAAGTAACATCTCACGCAATTCCAGGAAAGTTATTACTTCATCAGTTTCCGGAGTTTCTGCTTTCTTGGCGAAACAGGGCCCGATGAAAACGATCTTGAGATCAGAACCGTACTTTTTACGGACGATACGCGTCATTGCCATCATAGGTGAAACAATCGGTGCCAGGGAACCTACAAGGTCGGGGTGGTATTGACGGATAAAGTAAGTAACAGCAGGGCAATCTGAAGAAATATCACCCGTATAATCTTCCGACTTAATTCGTTTTTCATATTCTTTTGCTACCACATCTGCACCAAACGAAACTTCTGTGACATAGTCAAACCCCAACTTACGAATCATTCCAACCAGAAGGCGGTAATCTTTGATTTCATTAAATTCTGCCGGAAAACTGGGAGCTATACAGGCAGCCACTTTGTTACCGGAACTCAACAATTTATAAACTTCATCCACTGAACGAAGGGAGACCTTTGCTCCCTGGCTGCATACCTTCACGCAATTTCCGCAACCGATACAACGATCGTTTATTACTTCCGCCTGCCCATTATTAATTCTGATCGCCTTGACCGGACATTCCCGCACACAAGTATAGCACACCCTGCAACGGTCCTTAATGGTGAATACGAGTTGGGTTCTGAATGATTGACTCATTTTAATTTACGATTGGACGATTTTAGATTTACGATTGAATTTACGATTTACGATGTACGATTTTTAACCCTGCAGCTTCGGCGACGTGAATCATTCCGGAGGTGTTTTGATGAATTCATTTATAGAGGGGTTGCGGTGGACTGCCTTTATCATCTCTTCTTCATCTGCATCGTACAATGCCTTCATCCTTGATTTCAAGTCTTTTTCATCGGTACCCAAACGTTGACCTCCACCATTGATACAACCGAATGGACATGCCATTACTTCCACCATTTGGAATTCATTCTTTCCGGTTTCGATTTCTTCCAATAGCTGGCGCGCTGCGGCCAGTCCGCTAACTGCTGCAAAACTGAAAGTTGACCTCCCGATCTTGATCTTGACTTCTTTCCTGTTTCTTAACCCTCTCAATTCATTGATTTTGAATTGTGAATATTCCTGTCCAGTCATCTGGTAGTAAAAAGTCCGGATCACCGCCTCAGTTTCACCACCTGATATTCCGGATAATCTTCCTGCAGTTCCTCTGACGCCAAGCCCTGGTTCTGTTGTTTCAGGTTCAAGCGAATTGAAATCTATTCCATACATCCGGATCATACGGATCAGTTCGCGTGTAGTCAGAACGGCATCAACCAATGATTTATCCTTTTCATTGCTTATGGCTTCATGTTTTTTAGATGTACATGGCATCACTGCAACAGAAAAGACCTTACCTTTTGGAATGTTCATTTGTTGCGCATATTCGGACTTGATCCATGATCCCATGATCAGCATTGGACTTTTACTTGTGACCATATGTTCTTTTAGGCCCGGTCTGTATTCTTCTACGAATTTAACCCAGGATGGACAACAACTTGTAAACAGCGGCATTTTTTCTTTGCCTTTAATCCGCTGGGTCAGTTGCTGAGAGATTTCAAGAATCATCAGATCAGCGCTTGCTGAAGTATCAAAAATCTGGCGGAATCCCATCATCCGCAAGGCAGTGCCCAAAAGGTTCTGGAGATCTCTTCCTCCTTTGATACCAAGGTCCTCTGCTATTGACCCCTGCACTCCGGGAGAGATCTGCACAACAGGAAAATAGTCCTTGTTATTCAGAGCGTCGATAACAGCAGGAAAACTATTCTTCTCTTTAAGGGCTGCAGTGGGACAAACCATAATGCATTGTCCGCATTTGACGCAAGCGTTAATATTTAATCCTTTATTATAACTAGTGCCGATTGAGCTGTTACTTCCTCTTCCCACTATTTCAATTGCACTCACGCCTATAATCTCATCACAGACCCGAATACACCGTCCACACAGGATGCATTTTGCAGGATCCCTTTCGATGGAAGCACAGTTTCGGTCGATTCTTATAGAAGGCTTTCTCGCATGGTAGTGACGTTCTTTTATATTAAGCCCGGAAGCAAGATCATGAAGTTCACAACTACCTGAACGATCGCAGTAAAGGCAGTCATCCGGGTGGTTCGCAAGGAGCAGTTCGACCACCGTTTTCCTGGCTTTCATGACACGTTGAGAATGTGTATGGATTTTCATCCATTCTTCTGCTTGGTGAGAACAGGAAGTGACCAGGCCTGGCATACCTTCAACTTCAACAACGCACATCCGGCATGCTCCTGTAGGAGTAAAGCCGGCAAGATGGCATAACGTAGGGATCTTGATTCCAGTCCGGTTCAGAATAGAAAGAATGGTTTCGCCTCTCCGGGCAGTAACGGTCTGACCGTTTATTTCGATGGTAAACATCATGTACTGAATTATTTTATGATGATGGCATTAAACTTGCACACTTCAAAGCAGATCCCGCATCCATTACATTTATTCTCAACAATGAAATGAGGTACTTTGATAACGCCAATTATGGCGTGTTCGGGGCATTTTTTCTGACAAACGTTGCAGCCGTTACAGGTATCCACGTCGATATAGAATGTTCGCATATCCTTGCAAACTGAAGCTGAACAACGACGATCGAAAATGTGTTCCTCAAATTCATCCCGGAACCATTTCAGGGAACTCAGCAAAGGGTTAGCTGAATTTTGTCCTAGTCCGCAAAGGGAAGTGTCACGGAGCACTTCTGCTAGGTTTTCCAACTGTACTACACCTTTAAATCTTTCGAGAGTCTCATGAGTAGATTCTTCCCTTGGTCTCTTTGTAATCCCTTCAAGTATTTCAAGCATTCTTTTCGTGCCTTCCCTGCAAGGGATACACTTCCCGCAGCTTTCTTTCTGAAGAAATTCCATGAAGTACCGGGAAAGGTCTACCATGCATATAGTTTCATCAAGGATCGATAAGCCTCCCGAACCTATAACTGCTCCGACTTCCTCCAACGACTCAAAACCGATCTCCACATCCAGGTTGGGGGCTGGGATGCATACACCGGAGGGTCCGCCAATCTGAACAGCTTTCAATTTCTTTCCTTCTTTTACTCCTCCACCAATATGATATATAATATCAGATAATTTGGTTCCCATTGGAACCTCAACACAGCCGGAATTCTGAATATTTCCTGTGATGGAAAACAGCTTGGTTCCTTTACTTGTTTTAGTCCCTATTTTTTTAAACCATGAGGGGCCATTCTCAAGAATACCCGGGATATTGGCAAGTGTCTCCACGTTATTCACTATGGTTGGCTGGTTGAACAATCCTGATTCCGCAGGAAAAGGAGGTTTTGCCCATGGCATTCCTCTTTTTCCTTCCAGGCTCCGGATGAGTGCAGTCTCTTCTCCGCAAACGAATGCACCTGCACTCTGGCGGATTGTTATGGTAAGGTTGTAACCACTTCCGAAGATATTCTGCCCCAGGAACTCATATTCTTTTGCCTGCCGGATGGCTTCTTCCAGAATATTCACAGCACGTGGATAATCTGAACGGATATAAATATAGGCATAACTGGCGCCGATGGCATAGGAGGCAATCGCGATACCTTCGAGCAGACGATGAGGATCACCTTCAATAATTACACGGTCCATGAAGGCTCCCGGATCGCTTTCTTCAGCATTGCAGATCAGGTACTTCTGGTCGCCAGCCGTTGTCAGTGCTACTTTCCATTTCTTCCCGGTTGAATAGCCACCACCACCCCGGCCTCTCAATTCACTAAGTTCAACAATATCGCAAACCTTTCCGGGTGTATAATTAAGAAGTGTTTTGTAAAAGGATTTATATCCTCCTCTCGCTATTGCATCATCAATTGATAGAGGAGAAACAAACCCTGAATTTTTTAGAACCAATTTTTGTTGCAGAGAAAAAAAAGGAAGCTGATCGATAAAAGGCACGTTAGCCCAAGTCTCGGCAGAAATGGATTTATATTGACCAAGAACATGATCTTCATTTACGTTCCGGTTGAAAATCGCTGATAAGATGGCCTCAACTTTATCTTCCGTAACTTTCCTGAATGAGATCCTGGCCTTACCGGGAAGATGAATATCCACGATGGGTTCTTCGGAACATAGCCCGATGCATCCGCATTCCACGATCCTGGCCTGGATACTGTTATCTTCCAAATATTTCCTGATTATATCCAGTGTCTGTGTAGCACCAGCTACCAATCCGCATGAACCAGTTCCTATATAAATCACTGGTGTAATTATTTTATCCCTTCTTATCGACCTGATCTGTTCAAGGTCTTTCTTTATGAATTCTCCCGTAAGGTTTTTCAAGACCTTTTCCAAAAGAAAGACTTTATCTTCTGATTGGATTTCCATTTTATGATTCATTAGTACTTTTAATTTTGGATAATAACTTCTGAAGGCGCTCAATGGTGAGATTTCCATAGGCTGTTCCATTAAGGATTATCACCGGGGCATTACTGCATGCACCCAAACAATTCACGATTTCCAGGCTGAATCTTCCATCTTTCGTCGTTTGGCCTGCCTTGACCTGTAAAATCTTTTCGATCTCTGCTTGGAATGCAGAAGAACGGGAAAAATGACATGTTGTTCCATGACAGATCTGCACATGATATTGCCCTTTTTCCCCAAACCGGAATTGGTCATAGAAAGTAGCAACACCATAAATTTTGTTCAGCGGGATGTTCATATGCCGGCTAACTTCATGTATGGAAACATCTGACAGATGACCTTCTTTACGCTGGATTTCCTGTAATAAAGGAATCAGACTGTCTTTCTTTCCTGCCGTGTATTTTCGTAAGATATTTTTAATAGATTCTTCCATGGCTAAATTGATGTGAGTCTGTTTATCTCCACAAAAATAATGAAATTATTCTTGTAATGAATATTTTATTTGTGAATAATTTAGCATTGTTAATGAATAAACAGATGCCAATTTATATAACTTTGGAAATTAGCCATGAATAGGAAGGATTAATTTAGTTATTTTTGCTTGTAATGGATTTATTATTTTACGCTATTCAGCAATAAAAATGACTGAACCTCTTTTTCAAATACATCAAAATGATTGTATACGTTGCTATGCATGTGTGCGTATTTGCCCGGTAAAGGCCATAAAAGTGGATGCGAAAACAGAATTTCCATCTATTATCCCGGAACGTTGTATCGGTTGCGGAGGCTGTTTCAGAACCTGTTCCCCGGCTGCAATTATTTACCGCAGTTCAATAGAGGAATGTAAAACACTGCTGAATTCAGGTGAAAAGGTAGCTGCAATCTGCGATCCAACTATATCAGGTGAATTTAACGATATTACTGATTACAGGAAGTTTGTGGAGATGATCAGGCAATTGGGCTTCACTTATGTTTATGAAGTCTCGTTTGGCGTGGATCTTGTGGCTGACCAGTATAAAAAGTTGTTGGAGGATTCCCATGGGAAATACTATATTATGGCTAACTGTCCGGCCGTAGTTTCCTTTATAGAAAAATTTTACCCCGAACTGATTAATAACCTTTCTCCCATTGTCAGCCCTATGATTGCAACAGCGAGAGCGGTGAGAAAAAAATACGGGAACAATATGAGAGTGGTGTTTATTGGTCCTTGCATTGCCACCAAGGATGAAGCACTGCGATTTGATGGGGATTCAAAAATAGATTCTGTTCTAACTTTTACTGAACTGAGACAGTTATTCGATGAATTTAACATACGCGAAAGCCAACTCGAATTTTCAGAATTTGATCCTCCTTTCGGAAATAAAGGTTCACTCTATCCTCTCAGCGAAGGAATAATACAAGCTGCCAGTTTGAGCCAGGATCTTCTGACAGGAAGGATTATTACTACTGAAGGTCGGAATAATATGCTGGATGCAGTGAAAGAATTCGATTCCCGCATCGACATGATCCAGCGTCATTTCAACATTTTTTATAATGAAGGTTGCCTGATGGGACCGGGTACTTCCGCGGGTGGAGAAAAATTCCTGAGACGGACACTGGTCACCGATTATGCCAGCAAGCGCCTGAAAAATTTTGATCTTACTTCCTGGGAAGATGAGATAAAAAAATTTAGTACACTTGATCTTTCCCGCCAATTTATTGCAGATGACCAACGACTGCCTGATCCTTCCGAAGAAACAGTTAAAGAGATACTGCATATCATCGGTAAGGAAAGCCAAATGGAGAATGAGATAGGTTGTGAATCTTGTGGTTATTCTTCTTGCCGTGAGTTTGCAATAGCCATTTCACAGGGTTTGGCAACTACCGACATGTGTCATATCTACAGCACTCAAAATCGTCAGGAGTACATTAAATCGTTAAGGGCGGCCAATGAAAAACTGGCCAGAACCCAGGCTGCATTGAAAGAATCAGAAGAAAGAACAAAGCATGAGCAGGAGACCGAAAAAGAAGCCAGCGAAACAATGTCAGCCACACTTCAGAAACTGGTCTCCGGAGTCGTTATCATCGATGAAAATCTTAAGATCGTTCAATCCAATAAAGCTTTTATTCGCATCCTTGGAGAAGATGCATTCCTGGTTGATGATGTCATACCTGGCCTTATCGGTGCCGACTTGAAGTCGTTGCTTCCTGTGAATTTCTATAAAATGTTCTCCTATGTCCTGAATTCGGATGATGAGATTGTGAACAAGGATATTCAATACGGGGAGACTACCTTGAGTGTTTCCATCTTTCCAATCAGGAAAAACAAATATGCAGGGGGAATCCTTCGCGACATGTATACACCGGAAGTCAGAAAAGAACAAATTCTCCAAAGGCTTACTGAGGCCATCGACGAGAATTTCGAAATGGTTCAGAAGATAACCTATCTGTTAGGCGAAGGTGCAGCCAAAACTGAAAAGATTCTGAGAACTGTGATTGAATCACATCAAACACCGCCAAAAACATAATCCTGTTCCCGTTGGATGATAGATTTTACATAGAGATTAACTGCCAGCAGAAAAACCATAGCGAGGAAAGGGTTTGCGGTGACGTTTTTCTTTCGAAAAGGATAAAAGAAGAAGGAAGATTCATCATCATTCTTTCAGATGGATTAGGTCATGGAATCAAAGCGAATCTTTTGGCCATCCTCACTTCTACATTGGCTTCCAATTTCACTGAAGAAAAACAGAGTATAAACAGAATCTCGGATATAATCATTAACACTCTTCCCGTTGATGAAGTCAAACAACTGAACTATTCCACGTTTACCATTCTCGAGATAGATGAGGAAGGGGAGGTAAAGATTTTTGAATTTGAGAACCCCAAAACCCTTATTTTTCGCGGAGGAAGGATATTTGAACCGGTCTGGAACGGAATCGTTATCGAATCGGGGAAAAAGAAGGAAAGAGAAGTACTGGCAACCAGTTTCAGTCCGCAAAAAGAAGATCGGATCGTATTCTGCACCGATGGTGTGGTGCAGTCAGGACTGGGAAGTGAACTATTCCCGACCGGTTGGGGACAGGCAAATTTTGAAAAGTTTGTTTTCGAATCCATCAAGGAAGAGCATGAGATTTCGGCGGTGAAACTTGCCGGGAGGATAATCAATAAAGCCAACGCCAATGACCAGTTCTTTCCTAAGGATGATATGAGTTGTGCTGTGGTTTATTTCCGCGAACCAAGAAAGTTGATGATCTGCACCGGACCACCCCAGGAAGAGCAAAGCGACAGTGAATTTGCAGGAATCCTTGAGGCATTTACTGGAAAAAAAATTATCTGTGGCGCTACTACATCAGATATCATTGCAAGGGAATGGGGAAAAGAGATTACTGATTCGAATATTATTACAGATCCTGAATTACCACCGATTTCCCATATGGATGGAGTGGAACTTATCACTGAAGGAATCCTGACACTAAGTAAAGTCAATGAAATTCTGAAAGGGTATAATCAATCTACAAAGCTGGATAAGGGTCCAGCAGATGAGATCGTAAAAATGATCCTTGACTCGGATGAGGTCCAGTTTATCACCGGAACAAAAATCAATATAACTCATCAGGATCCCAACTTACCGGTCGACCTTGAACTTCGCAGGACCGTAGTTCACCGAATCACACGGGTACTTGAAGAAAAGTTCCTGAAAGAAGTATCAATGAAGTTTTATTAGCTTTCATGTGTATATTTATTAAAGGGTTAATTCGTAAAATCTAAAAATGGTTAAGAGAGTAAAGTTTCATGTTCGTGCTTCCGAAACAGATTGTGGTTTCTTTGCGACAGCGGTTTGTGCTTAACCAGTTTTTGATGTCAATTTCATACTCGGATGTCAGATTTGACTTTCCAGTAAACTAACCGACCTTTTGATTTTACGCTACTTTAACTTCTACATCGATACCCAATTCCTTGAGCTTGGCCAGGTAATTCTTGATCTTTCTGTTTTTACCTTTCGGATTCGTTTTCAGCAATGGCTCTTTATAGGCCTCCTTATTCTGAATGATCAAAAATGCTGATTCAATAATTTTGTGGCCGATGGCAACAAGCGATTTCTTCTTACCTCTGCGGGCAACCAGACTCTCGTATTTTCTTTTCAGGAAACAATCTTTCTTCCGTGTAGCGCCCCATGCACACTCTACCAGGGTAGATTGAACATACTTATTTCCGTGGATTACTCGTGAGCTTTTTTTTTACCTGCGCTTTCATTATTACCCGGACTCATTCCCGCCCAACTGCTCAGATGGTGTTCGTTGGGGAATTTGCTCATGTCAACGCCAATTTCGCTAACAATTCGTACGGCACTTTCTTTTCCGACCCCTGGGATGGTCTGCAGTAAATCAATCTCCACCGTATATTGTTGTACCGCTTTATCAATCTGACAATCGAGTTTTTCTATGATCTTCTCTTTCTCCTCGATGCTTTCCTTGATCAGATTTAACATAAATCGATGATGATCGGTGAGCGTTCCTTCCAATGCCTGACGTATTTCTGTTCGTGGAGCCTGCACTTTGCCATGAATATGCTGCATTAATCCTTCGACTTCTTCTTTCCCTTCAATAATGTCCTGGATCATTTTTGAAGCGCTGGCTCCACTCACATCACTAAACACGCTACTAAGCTTGATATTGGCATCCTCCAGTGTTTTTATCACCCGGTTTTTTTCCGATGCGATTTGGTTAACGATCTTCTTTTTATAGCGAACCAGATCACGTAACTCACGGATTTCCCTCGGAGGGATGAAACTTCCCTTTAACAAACCGCTCAGTAATAATTTGCTGATCCACCGGCTGTCTTTCTTGTCGGTTTTATGTCCCGGAACGTTTTTAATGTGTCGGGCATTGACCAAGATGATCTCGAAGTCCTCCTCCAGGATGTTGAACACAGGTCGCCAATAAATGCCTGTACTCTCCATGGCGATGTGCGTAACTCCTTCTGTTTTGCACCACTCTCTTAACGATTTCAAAGAACGTGTATATGTATTAAATTCTTTGGTCTCAAAGTCAGTATCGCTTCGGCGAACCGTTGCCATTACTGTCTTTTGATGAACATCTAAACCACACCCACATTTGATGATTTGGTTGAATTTTACTTGCTGTTCCATAATATCTTATTTGCTGGAACAGCAAAAATAAATATTCATCCTCGGTTGGTATGGCTTGATTTATGGATATTTCATAAGTCATTTTTTCTCACTTTTCTTTATTCTGCATTTGTAATTCTTCTGTAATCGGGTTCAGGGAAATTCTTTTTGACAATGGTTTGCTGATCTTAACGAAGGTTTTTTCTCCTTTTTTTTCAAAATCAATCGTACCATGCAGAATGTTTATCCGGTTCATTATGGTTTGAATGCCGCTTCCTCCAGAACCGAAATTATATTCATTGACGTCGTATCCTATGCCATTATCAGAATATTCAATCATTAGTTCCTGATCTGTCAAAATAATATCCAATAAAACTTCTGTAGCTCCAGAATGTTTGATCGTATTATTCACAAGTTCAGTGACGATCCGGTATAGGTGCAGTTCTGTTTCTTTCTCAAAGCGACACCCTTCGATATTGTTTTGAAATTTAAAAGAAAGCTTCGTTGGCCCTTCCATCTTATAAAAAAATGATTTTAATGCTGTTTCCAGCCCATAACTCTCAACAAGGTTTGGCATGATATTGTTTGCGATAGTTCTCATTTTGTCTATACATTCTATTAATAATTGATAACAAATGTCCAGTAATTTATTTCTTTCAGTACCGTCTTTAACATTGGTGAGCAAACTGAGTTGAAGTTTAATTGCTGAGAGAGTAGGCCCCAGGTCATCGTGAAGATCACTGGCAAATCGTCTCCGTTCCCTTTCTTCGGTTTCCAGTATCTTGCTTATCATCAGTTTCTCAATATTCCTTTTCTCTGTGATATCTACTCCGATTTCGAGGATCAGCGAGGTTTCATCGTTGTCATTAAAGATGAAATCCGATATTTGATAGATGCGGTCATTCTTGCAGATTGCTTCCCATTCATAAGGTTCACCTTTTGAAATTACTTTTAACATCTTGCAGTCATCGCAAATTTCATTTCTTCCAAAAAAGATTTCATAGCATTTTTGGTCATTGATTTCACCGAAATATTTCGTAAAGTTTTTATTTATGAAAGTGATCTCATGATCAGGGGTTATTAGAGCAACATATGCAGGGATCATATTAAGCACAGCCTGAAACCGTTGCTTTTCAATTGCAAGATTATCAAGGGTCTTTTTAAGCAAAGAAGTGCGTTGTTTGACTTTGAACTCCAGGTTTTCTTTGGACTGTTTTAACGCAAGGTTCAAACGGATTGCTTTAATTCCATAGGAAAGGTCATGGGCCATTTTTAAAAGCAATTGTTGTTCATCGTCTGAAAATGGATCCGGTTCGTCAGTCAATATCATTAATGCACCGAATATCTCTTCATTCATAAACAAGGGTAATGAGATTGAGGATGAGTATCCCCGTTTCATTGCTTCTTTTCTCCATGGCTTAAGGGCTGGGTTCGTCGGAATGTTCCTGCCAAGAGTGATTTTACCTGTCCGTATGGCTGTCCCTGCCGGTCCCCGTCCGAATTCGTTATCGGCCCAGGAAACTTGTATACTTTTAAGATAATTATTTTCAAATCCGGCATAGGCTACTGGTTTTATACTTTTCTTCGCATCCAGTTGTTTATAGCCGATCCACGCCATCATATATCCGCAATCTTCTACTATTATCTTACATACATCCCGTAAAAACTTGTGTTCATCCGTAGCACGAACCATCAGTAAGCTGCTGTTATGCATAGCTCTGAGTGTGCGGATTAATTGTTTCTGCTCATATTCATATTTTTTCCTTTGGGTAATGTCCGTAACAAAAGAAAAGAAATATTCAGGTTTCCCTTTTGAATCTTTCAAAATGTTCACCATGAGTTCGACAGGTACGCGGATTCCATCTTTTCGTATGTACTCTTTTTCATAACGTACAGGTTTCCCGGTCTTCACCAATTCAGCGATTTTATGTCGTTCCAGATCGAGATACTCGGGTGGAGTTAGTTGATTGTTCCAATCTATGTCACTCAATTCTTCCCTGGTATATCCTGTTAGCGTTTCAAATCCCTTGTTGACAAGTGCAATTCTTCGCTCGAGCATTTCTATTCCAAAGGGTTGGGATGAAAGATTCAAGAGCATTGAAAACATGGCATCCACTTTTACTTTCTCGAGGGTCATTTCTTCAAGTTTCTCTTGTTTGGTAATATCCTGAGTAGCCCCGACCACATTAATTGATTCATCCCCAGCTTTAACAGAGGCTGAACTATATGCATTTCGGAGGTTATTCAATGCATCTTCCGCTTCAGAAAGACGCAGTTTCATTTCTTTGTTTTCTTTCAATAACCTTTTTTCTCGTTCAGTCATATGTCCAATTTGATTTGTGCTCTTTGATCATCGGTTTATTGTATGTGGCCCTGTTATCATCATACGAAATTTGTTATAGTCTCGAAGTTATATTATCATGCATGTAAAAATAATAATTTTTTATAATAAAAAAAACGATCACCCGTGCAATCAACGACTACACGGGTGATCTCATTAAGTATTAACTAAAAATACAAATTAATTACTGTACTCAGCAACAATATCTTTGACTCCGTCAGGAGATACACGTCCGTAGACTTTATCACCGACCAACACAACAGGTGCAAGGCCGCAAGCACCTACACAACGTAGGCAACTCAGGGAAAATTTACCATCGGCACTTGTCTCACCAACCTGAATGTTCAAATTGCGCTTAAATTCTTCGAGAACTTTATTTGCGCCCCTCACATAACATGCAGTTCCAAGGCAAACTGAAACAGGATGTTCGCCTTTGGGAGTCATGGTAAAAAATGAATAAAACGTAACGACTCCATACACGTGTGCTACTGATACATTTAGTTCTTTTGCAATAACTTCCTGAACTTCGGCCGGTAAGTATCCAAATATACCCTGGGCTCTGTGCAGTACATTGATCAGCTCTCCTTTTTCATTATTAAATGATTTGCAGACATCCTTAAGCTCCTGCAGTTTTTTCTCCGGTAATTTGATCTTTGCCATTATTTAGTCTTTTTACTAAATTAGTTACTTTATTAAGTGACAAAGTGACAAAGTCACAGAGTCACAAAGTTGTAATGATTTAATTTTTTTTCATTTCGCTATTTATTCTTCTACGAAAACACTAGCACTTTTGTCAAAATACTTTGTGTGCAACAGATGATGTGCTTTTTCACTGAGGGGCTTCCCAAGAAATTCCTTATACAGTTCAATAATGAAAGGATTTTCGTGGGATTTCCGGATGGCTTTACCGGCATCTTCACGATAAATGGCTGCAGCACGTTTTTTCAGGATTTCAGAATCTCCGTGATGATAAGGTTGTCCACCTCCCCCAATGCATCCTCCGGGACAAGCCATAATTTCTATGGCATGAAAAATGACTCCGTCCTTCCTTAATGTCTTCTAAAAGTTTTCGTGCATTTCCAAGTCCATGGGCGATACCTATATTGATGGGCAATCCATCGAAATCGATAGTAGCGTGACGGATATTTTCAAATCCTCTAAGCTCTTTGAAATCGACTTTTTCCAGTTTCTTTCCTGTGTAAAGTTCATAGGCAGTCCGGCAGGCAGCTTCGATCACTCCTCCCGTAGTTCCAAATATAACACCTGCTCCTGTCGATTCGCCCAACGGATTATCGAAATCCTCTTCCGGCAATGCATCAAAATCAATGTTCGCTGATTTAATCAATTGTGCTAATTCACGG
Organism: uncultured Bacteroidales bacterium; assembly: GCA_963785325.1. GTDB lineage: Bacteria > Bacteroidota > Bacteroidia > Bacteroidales > FEN-979 > FEN-979. Next base: position 20,246 of record CAWAVC010000035.1, read on the forward strand.
GTTGAGAGTGAATAATTTACATCAGGATCCCCGTTAACTTTAAATTCGTCACGCTGGCATTCATATTTCTTTGCCAGACAGGGCATGATCGATACTACGATCATGTTTTTACGGTCGATTCCCAGTTTCTTTGCGAAATATTCCTTGGCAATCGGTCCGAACATCTGTTGCGGTGATTTGGCCGTTGATGGAATATCCCTTAATTCCGGGAAATAATGTTCAAAGAAATTGACCCAGCCGGGGCAACAGGAGGTCAATATGGGGAGTTTTGTGGTCTTGTCACCCTTGAGGTAACGGGAAAGACGATCGAGTAGTTCGCTTCCTTCTTCCATAATAGTCAGGTCGGCAGCAAAATCTGTGTCGAACACGTAGTCAAATCCAAGTCGTTTGAGTGCTGCGGTCATCTTTCCCGTCACAAGGGTGCCTGGCGCAAGGCCAAATTCTTCACCTAATGCAGCGCGGACGGCAGGTGCTGTTTGAACAACAACAGTTTTAGCAGGGTCAGCAAGGGCGTTGATGACATTACGTGAGTGGTCAACTTCGGTCAAAGCACCAGTGGGGCAAACAGATACACATTGTCCACAATAAGTACAGCTGGATTTCTCAAGATTCATTTCGAATGCTGGAGCCACTACTGCCATAAACCCTCTGTTGACGGCAGATAGCGCGCCTACCGTCTGAACTTCATTACACATCATTTCACACCTGCGACACATGATGCATTTATCAACGTCGCGGATGATCGCAGGGGATGTGTCCTTACGATAAGTGGATTGTTCGCCGGTATAAGGTAATTCACGAACACCGAGTTGCTGTGCCATGCTCTGAAGCTCACAGTTTCCATTTTTAGCGCAGGTAAGACATTCAGCAGGGTGATCAGAAAGGATCAGCTCCAGAACTGTTCTTCTGGCATTCAAAACCCTTATGTTATGGGTACTTACCACCATTCCGTTATCCACTTTTGTAGTACATGCAGGGGCCAGGTTCCTTCTTCCTTTCACTTCAACCACACAAATGCGGCATCCTCCCGGCTTATTCTCGATGTTCAGGTCCCTGAGTTCAAAATAGCATAAAGTGGGTATATCAATACCAACGGTTCTTGCTGCTTTCAGAATTGTAGTATCTTTTTCGGCTTCAACCGTTTTTCCGTCTATTGTCAGTTTTATCATTTCCATTTTGTCCGTCCTCATTAATTAATGAAAATTGCACCGAATTTGCATTTTTCCATACAAGCACCGCATTTGATGCATTTTTCTGGATCAATATAATGTGCCTGTTTGCGTTCACCCGTAATGGCGTTAACAGGACAATTCCGTGCACAGAGGGTACACCCGATGCATTTTTCTGGGTCAATGATGTAATTCATCAATGACTTGCAAACACGTGAACGACACTTTTTTGCGGTTACGTGCTCATAATATTCGTCGTAAAAATTATCAATGGTTGAAAGCACCGGATTCGGTGAGGACTGACCTAATCCACAGAGTGAGGTGTCTTTTATAACTGTGCCGAGGTTCCTTAACTTGTCAAGGTCTTCAAGGGTTCCATTTCCCATTGTGATCTTTTCAAGCAGTTCAGAAAGCCTTTTATTCCCGATACGACAGGGTGAGCATTTCCCGCAGGATTCTTCAACGGTAAAGTCGAGATAAAATTTTGCAATTGAGACCATACAGTTGTCTTCATCCATCACGATCATCCCGCCGGACCCATCATTGAACCGGCAGCAATCAGGTTATCATAATCGATTGGAGTATCAAGATGCTTCTCAGTAAGGCAGCCACCTGAGGGTCCACCTGTCTGCACAGCTTTGAATTTTTTATTGTCTTTTATGCCACCACCGATTTCGAAAATGACTTCACGAAGTGTGATTCCCATAGGGACTTCGATCAGGCCAACATTATTGATCTTTCCTGCCAGGGCGAAAACCTTGGTGCCTTTGGATTTTTCTGAACCGATTGCGGCAAACCATTCAGAACCTTTGTTAATAATAACCGGCACGTTGGCAAAGGTCTCAACGTTATTCACGTTAGAAGGCTTTTTCAGATATCCTGCTTCAGAGGGGAAGGGAGGTTTTACTGTGGGCTCCCCACGTAATCCTTCCATCGAATGAATCAGTGCAGTTTCCTCTCCACAAACAAAAGCTCCAGCCCCATAACGAATCTCGATATCAAAATTGAATCCGGTTCCCAGGATGTTATTTCCGAGCAAACCATATTCCCTTGCCTGTTTCATCGCTATTTTAAGACGTTCGACGGCAAGTGGGTATTCGGCACGTATATAAACAAGCCCTTTATTGGCTCCGGTACAATAACCGTTGATTGCCATAGCTTCAAGTACAGAATGTGGATCCCCTTCAAGAATGGAGCGGTCCATGAAAGCTCCAGGGTCACCCTCGTCGGCATTACAAATAACATATTTCTGATCTCCCTGGGCTTTACGCGTAATCTCCCATTTAAGACCTGTAGGAAATCCACCGCCGCCACGACCGCGTAATCCCGACTTTTTGATGATCTCAATAGTAGCTTCCGGTGAAAATTCGGTCAGGACTTTCCCGAGCGCCGCGTAACCGTCGCGTTCAACATATTCCTCTATTTTCTCAGGGTCAATGACCCCGCAATTCCTGAGTGCTATTCTTAATTGTTTCTTTGCCATCTGTTTCTTCCTCCGCTAGTTGCTGTCGATGGTTTCATAATTGGCAGGGATAATGCCTTCAATCATTTCCCCTTTCCGGATATATCTTTCAATGATCTCATCAGCCTTCCTGGTATTCACAAAGCCGAATATAACAGGTTCTTTCCCCGGTATTGTCACTTCTACGGTAGGCTCTGCATAGCAGTATGACATACAACCAGTCTGAGTGACAAGAGCAGGAATATTTCTTTTTCCCAGTTCTTCCTTCAGGTAATCCATCACTGGCTTGGCTCCTGATGCTATACCACATGTTGCCATTGCAACCTTAACCTGGATGATACTATCCGGGTTCGATTTCTCCGAACGTACAGATGATTTTGCTTTTAATTCGTCACGGAGAGTTTTAAGATCTGTTAATGAGGTTATTCTGGTCATGATGCATAAATTTCTCAACAATTTGATTAATTCGTATTCACTTTAAGTTAATGTGAATTTGAATTCAGATGCAAAATTACAGGAGTTAAACTATATAAACAAAAAAATATTGTTAAATAATTCACATTGTTAATAAAATAACACAAATTGCTAATATTACCTCCTAAAAACAAGAAGATTGTAGCCCTTCCTTAGGTTTGCACTTTTTTACTATAAACATTTTTTAGAAGGATACATTGTGCCACTTGTTAAAATACTTCACATTGTGTCACCAAAAATAGTCTATCCTGTGAATAAAAACAATAATTATTCTAAGAAAACGATATAACTTTCCCTGTGTGATTTTCCATTGTTATTTGAATAGATCCCTGTATAAAGATAATAAGAGGGCGGAAAAGAAAAGAGCTGCCTCAACCCTGAGACAGCTCTTCAACATTATCATTGGAACTTTGGAGAATAATTACCTCCCTTTCGAAGTCAGTTCTTTTCTTTCCTTCTTTCTTTTTTTCCACATGATCAAATCATATGCAATTGGTGTAGCGTTAAATACGGAAGAATATGTTCCTGAGATAACACCTATCAACAAGGCAAACATAAACCCTCTCAATACTTCACCACCGAAAATAAAGATTACCATCAATACTACCAGAGTGATACCGGAAGTATTGATAGTTCGTCCCAAAGTACTATTGATAGCGGCATTGATATTGTTTGCAAGGTCTCTTTTGGGATAGAATGTGTATATTCACGAATTCTGTCGAAGATGATAACCGTATCCATGATAGAATAACCAATTATGGTTAAAAGGGCAGCGATAAATGACTGGTCGACTTCCATACCGAAAGGCATAATACCATGGAGCAGTGTAAATGCAGTGATTATGACAAGTGTATCATGGAAAAGTGAGACCACACCTCCCACTCCAAACTGCCAGTTCTTGAACCGGATAGCAATGTATATGAAAATGATGATCAAACCGAAGAATACTGCCAATAATGCCTGCCGGATAAGTTCATAGGAAATGGTGGGGTCAACCCGCTGGTGACTAAGTTCACCGATGATCTTCTTTGAATCATTAGACTTATAATCAGCGAGCGTTATCGGTTTTTCAAATAAGATCCCTTGACACCTTGAAAAAGCCTTGCATCCACTATAGAATCTGTTTTCTGAGTATTTTCATTGATCATGAATTTGGTTGTGATTTTAACCTGGTTTCTTGGGCCGAATGTTTTTACTTCCGGCGCTTCACCAAGTACCTTGCCTAAGAGATTCACGCAATTTGTTGGTGGAAACAGACTGGTCAAAACGAACGATATAGCTTCTTCCACCTGTGAAATCCAAACCGGGTTCCAATCCACGGATAAAGATGCTAATGATACCAGGAACAATGATGCAAAGTGAAAGGATGTACATCTTGATTTCTCAAGCCAATAAAATCAATATGGATGTGCTGGAATGCATTGATTGTATATTTGTTACCAACCGTAATATTCATATTCCTGTCAAGCATGAATTCAAAGACAAAGCCTTGCAATGAAAATGGAGGAGAATAATGAAAGAACAAACCAATGACAAGGGTGGTTGCAAAACCCTGAACTGGACCTGATCCAAAGATATAAAGAACAATACCGGTAAGGATCGTGGTAACGTGACCGTCGATGATGGCAGACAACGCATGGTGGAAACCATCCTTGACCACTAGCCGCAGCCTTTACCCGCTCAATTTCTTCCCGCATTCGTTCATATATGATCACGTTACCGTCAACCGCCATAGCAAGAGTCAGAACGATACCGGCAATACCGGGTAAAGTCAGAACTGCACCGATAGAAGCCAGAACTCCGAAGAGGAAAAATACATTGGCAAACAGTGCAATATCTGCAACATGTCCTGCGCCATTATAATATAAAGACATATACAGCAGCACGCCAATGAATGCAATGATGAAGGAGATAAGCCGGCATTGATAGATTCCCTTCCAAGCGAAGGACCGACTTCTTCTTCTGCAACAATCTTTGCAGGTGCCGGAAGCTTACCGGCTTTCAGAATGTTTGCAAGGTCCTGTGCTTCTTCTACAGTAATGTTCCCCCGCTTATTGAAGATGATCCATTAGGTATTTCGCTTTGACGTTAGGAAATGAATAAACATAATATCAAGGACAATGGCAATATGTTTTCCGATATTGTCTGCAGTCAGACGTTTCCAAATCTTTGCTCCTTCAGCGTTCATTGTCATGGATATTTCCACGTTTTCGGTTGTGCCATAATCCTGGCGGGCATCTGTGATAACATCTCCGCCCAATGAGGGTGAGCCGTCACGGCTCGTCACTTTCAGTGCTACCAGCTCTAATACATCTTTCGATTCTTCCGCTTGGTTTAACAATCCATGCAAATTTTACATTTCTTGGGAAAACATTTTTCACAAGCTTTATCATATAATTCACACGTGCGGTATCTTTTATCAGCGAACGTCCTACCATAGCAGTCTGCCCCTGTTCATATTTTCCTTCTTTATTCTGGTAAATGGGAGGATTCAGGTAAGTAAACAGAGGGTTTTTTTTTGCCGATTCTTCAATAGATTTGGTACGCTTGTTCTCAAGAGATTTAGATGAGGTGTCTTTACCAATTTGTTTCAATAATGCATTTTCTTTCTTAGAAGTATCTTTCTTGATAAGTTCATTTTTTGAAGTGATCTGCTTCTTATTTCTTTTTCTTTTTCCCGGTTCTTTCTTTTCGGCCAACAGCGGTTGTTTTCCAATAACTTTGTTCAGGATGGAGGTGTCCTTTTTAAGCTGTCGGCTTTAAGGGTATCTCCTCCGGTACTAAGGATAGAAACAAGTCTTTTATCGGCTTCATTGAAAGAAGAAGCAAGATCAGGAAACTGGTAGGTTTCCCAGAATTCCAGCTGGGCAGTACCCTGCAATAGTTGACGAACAGGCTTCCGGTTCTTTGATCCCTGGAAGTTCGATAAGAATACGTCCGGCTGTTTGCAGCTTCTGAATATTGGGCTGTGTTACTCCGAAACGGTCGGTCGGGTACGGAGTATATTAAATGTACGATCGATGGCTGCGTTGGTTTCGTCACGGATGATCTTGATTACCTCTTCATTCGTTGAATTGTAATTGATCCTGTCTTTTAATTCGACTGTATTAAAGATGGAGGCAAGTTTTGCGTTGGGATCCGTTTCTTTGAAGGCCTGTGCAAACAAGTCGACGAAATCGGCTGTACTGCTTTTCTCTTTTTCCAATGCTTTATCCAGAGATTTAATAAA
>CAWAVC010000036.1:0-52574 GCA_963785325.1 uncultured Bacteroidales bacterium
CCAAAGTGGCGCCCGAAACGTCTAAGCCATCAGGCCAAAGCATTCGCACCACAAGCTTTCGCTTCGCAGTACATTGAGGAAACCCGCTTGAATTCGACGGTTAAACAACTTCTGCTCTGGGTCTCGCTTCTCGCCGGCCTCTTCATCCTCTGGAACTACGTCGCCAAGACCAGCGGCCAGGGCAAAAATGAAGACGTCAGCTTCACGAACTTCCAGAACGACGTGGACGCCGGCAAGGTCAAAGACATCAACGTCAATGGCACCAAGGTCTCCGCGCACTACAAGGACAAGGGCAAGGAACAGTTCCACATCGTCATCACCAGCCCCCTGACTGCCTCCAACTCGCTGGGCGCGCTGGACTTCGGCATGGTGGTGGATGGGTCGGTGGTGATGATCGAGAATATCGTGCGCCACCTGGCGCTGAAGGACGATACGCGCACGCCGGGGCAAAAGATTCGCGACGCCTCGCACGAGGTTCTTCGCCCGGTGTTCTATGCGCGCGCCATCATCATCGCCTCCTACCTGCCCATCTTCACGCTGCAGGCGGTGGAGGGGCGGCTGTTCAAGCCGATGGCATGGACGGTGACTTTTGCGCTGTTGGGGGCGCTGCTGTTCGCCGTGGTGATTGCGCCGGTGACGACCTCACCGGCCGCTATCTCATCAAGAACAACGAGACGATCTGGACCGACGGCCCGCTGACCCGCGCCGTGCGCCGGGGCGGGATCTGCTATCTCGACGAAGTCGTCGAGGCTCGCAAGGACGTGACCGTGGTGCTGCATCCGCTCACCGACGACCGCCGCATTCTGCCGCTGGATCGCACCGGCGAGACGCTCCACGCGCCCGACGACTTCATGCTCGTGATCTCCTACAATCCCGGCTACCGTCGGTGCTGAAGACGCTGAAGCCTTCGACCCGGCAGCGCTTCGTCGCGCATCGCCTTCGCTTATCGAAGCCCGACGTCGAGTGCGGCCATCGTGTCCCGCGAGACCGGGCTCGAATCTCGAACAATGCAAAACCTGGGTTGCGCCTTGCTGGAAGGCTGCGGGGCGTTAAAGGGGCAGGATCTCGAGGAAGGCGCGTCGAGCGCGTCTGCTTCGTCGCCTGCGCCAGCCTGATCGCCGACGGCATGAAGCGCGACCGCGCGATCCGAAGCCGCCCTGATCGAACCACTCAGCGACGATCGCCGACGTCAAAGCCGGCCTGGCTCGATCTCGTCAACGTCACTCTGTGCTTTCCGGTTTGGTCATCCGTAAGGAACACGGGACTACCGAATTTGAAAATAAATTGGAAGAACTTCGTTCGGAAATCGACAAGCTGGATGAAGAACTGATCGATATTCTCGGCCGGCGGATGAAAATAGTGGAAGAGATCGGGAAAATACAAAAAAGAAAACAACATCACCATCCTTCAATTGAAACGCTGGAGCCGGATGATCCGACCGCGTGGATACAGGCGTTCGACTGGGTCTGACAAGGGAATTTCTGCTTAAAACTGCTGGAAGCGCTCCACGAAGAAGCCATTCAGCGCCAGACAGAGGTCATGAACAGGAAGGATCAGTGATCTACATCCATTTCCTGATCTTGAAATAGATCACCACGAAAAGGGCAATCCCGATCATACCTCCTGAAACAATAACAGAAGATTGCACGTATTCTCTGAGCGGCAGCCGGATGACAAACCCGAAAACAATAACGATAAAGATCAAGGGAAGAAAGATGGATGCTATCAGGGTCAGGGTCTTCATGATCTCATAGGTCTTGTTGACCTGCAGGGAATCAAAGGTTTTTGAATACCCGATGATCAGTTCCCGGTCGTCCTCGATGATATCCCATGCACGCTGATAAGAGTCCATGATATTTCCCCAGTAATCTTCCATGTTATCGGCGAACCCCTTGATAGCGCCACTTTGAAGTTTATTAAAAAGATTCATCTGGGGTTTTAAGATCGTATTGAGAAGGATGACATTTTTTCTCGTAATCGAAATTTTTTCAATTGTTTTTTCAGGTTTCCTGCTGAAGAGTTCCTTGCCACAAACATCGACTGATTTGTCGACCAGGTCTACCAGCTTTCGTGTATCTTCTATAACGTATTCAAGGATCTTGTACAACAGTGCATCGCTCGATCCGATTTCCATTTTTTGTTCCGCAAGGGTTTTATTCTGCTCCTGTTTGAACAACTCCTTGATCAGCCAGTGAGACTTGCCCATGGTGATCAGGAAATCTTTTCCCCAGAAAACCTTGATCTCTTTTGCTTCCACAAATTCTCCCTGTATATCCATAGATGGAAAATGGAGGATCAGAAAAAGATAATCGTGGTATATGTCGATCTTGGGTCTAAGGTTTACAAGGCTTTTGCAGTCTTCGATATCGAGAGGATGAAAATGATAATAATCCTGTAGTCCCTGTAATTCCTCTTCGGTAGGCCGGAAAAGATGAGACCAGCGAAGGGTTCCGAGTTTAACCGTTTCAATCATGGGGTGCTGATTTTATGAATGATGATCAACGTCAAATATGATCCATGATTCTTACACTTCTTATGATTGCAAAGTTGCAAATTTTTTGACAGACTTAAATTTATTCTTTCACTTTGTCTTCTTCTTCCACCGGAAAGTCATGATCATGTGCTCGATATCTTTTTTAAGAAAATCGATGACCGGTGCCAGGGAATCATTGTTTGGAACAAGATCAAAGTAAAGGGCGGCCCTGACAAAATTTTGTGTACTGTCGGTCAGATAAAACTGGTAAGTTGAAGCAGCATCAGAACCGCTGATTTCATAAACCAGGCCATAAACATTCTCGAGCCGTATCAACATATTCCCGTTGGCTTATGGCATTGGCCTTCGGAATGTGCTTGTTCACCAGGGTATGTGAATCATTGAGATAGGTAGCCAGGTTATGTTTGATGGTTTTATAACTGATATGAAGCTGAGCATTATAAGGATAGTAAACAATATTAATCCAATAAGGCTCGGCCATTTTTGAACTGTCACGAACGATCTTTGAATAAACCGGGTATTCAAATGTATATGGGAAAGTGGTATCAAATATCCGATACTTTTTTGGGGGGAAATCGATCCTGTAATAGCCACGTGGCTTAGGAACATAGCTATTCTGGCAGGAAAAAATAGCCAGCGGTATTATTGTTACTAAAATAAGACATTTTATTCTCATTCCTATGAAACCTTACAAACAGGCGAACTGGAAATCTAAAGGCTATTAGTTATTAGTTGTAACAATTTCCTTCTTTTTTCGCGTCATGTGTCACGCGTTACGCGTAAAGATTTTTTCCAACTCACCAATTCGCCAGTTCATTAATTCGCCACTTGTTAAAAGGGCAGATCATCTTCAGGCATGGTTGTTTCGATGCTGCCATTCTCTTTTTCAACCGCACCGGGAGTACTTCCTTCGGGGACACTTTCACGTCTCGGCCCGCCGCCCAGCAAATGTACTACATCACCCATAATTTCAAAAATAAAGCGTTTCTGGCCGTCCTTATCCTCATACTCACGTTTGCGGATTCTTCCCTCGACGTAAATTGTACTTCCTTTTTTCATGTAATTTTCAGCAACATCTGCAAGTGCTCTCCATAAAACGATGTTATGCCATTCGGTATGTTCTGTTTTTACACCATCTTTGTTCTTGTAGACTTCCGTCGTTGCAAGTGAAAATGATGCTTTTTTAGCCCCGTTTTCCAGACGCATAATATCCGGGTCTCTCCCGAGATTTCCAATCAAGATTACTTTGTTAATTCCTGTTGCCATGATTTTCTATTTTTTAATAAATACAACGTGAACAAAAGTACAAATAATGTCCGGCCGGTTCCATTATTTTTCTATTAATCGGTCAAAAGTGAAAAGGTAACATGATTTTGGGAATTATTTTTTACTTATTCCGGATATTTTATCGTCGTTATTTAATAAGTGGCATCAGAATGAGCGTAATTGATAACCCGACAAGGATTATAATTGAGCTCCAACCGATAATATTCTGCGCAGGTTTATTGATGTATTTCCCCATGATCTTTTTATTATTTACAAGCAGGATCATGCAGAACAAAACGACTGGAAGAAGCATCCCGTTTAGAATCTGCGTCCATAATGTAATAGCGATAAGCGGAGCGTTGGGAATAAGTATTATGATCACGCCAAGTACGATAATACCGGTATAAAGCCAATAAAATTGTGGAGCTTCATTCCATTTCTTGTCGATACCGGCCTCGAAACCAAATGCCTCGCAAACATAAAAAGCAGTAGCAATCGGTAAAATAGTGGCAGAGAAAATCGACGCTATGAATAATCCAAAAGCAAACACCTGTGACGAAACCACACCAGCCAAAGGCTTGAGAGCCATAGCTGCATCTTTTGCTTCATTGATCACGATATTATTTATGTGAAGAGTTGACGCACAGGCTACGATAATGAAGAAAGCGACGACTACTGTTGCCAGACAGCCTACGATGATATCAAGAAGAATGAATTTATATTGCCGTATTTTTAATCCTTTTTCAATCACACTCGACTGCATATAGAATTGCATCCAGGGGGCAATGGTAGTACCGATAAGCCCGATGATCATTTCGATGCTTTGTTCATCCATTCTCACCTTCGGATGGATAATCGCCCCGCCTATTTCCTGCCAATGAGGCTTACCCATCAGTGCCGAAACAACATACATAAGCAGTGCCATACTGAAGACCAGGAAGATCCGTTCAGCAATCTTGTAATTTCCCTTGACTACCATGATCCAGACAATGAATCCGACAATCGGAACAGAAATATACTTGCTCACACTGAAGATCTCAAGACTTCCTGCCACCCCTGCAAATTCAGTCGTTGTATTCCCGATATCTGCAATCAGCAACCCGATGAAAATAAAGAAAGTGATCTTTACTCCTGCATTTTCCCTGATCAGGTCGGCCAGCCCTTTGCCTGTAACAATTCCCATCCGGGCATTCATTTCCTGGATAATGACGAGTACAAGGAATGAGGGAATCAGGGTCCAGATCAGGTTATAGCCATACAAGGCGCCGGCCACGGAATAGGTAGTGATCCCGCCTGCATCATTATCCACGCTGCCTGTAATGATACCCGGGCCAAGAATTGCAGCGAACAAAGCTATATTACGCCATATCGATCTTCTCCTCATCGCAAAGGCCATCTCAAATCCTCCTGAAATTATCGGGTTTTTCTCCGGTTTAATAAATCTTCCACGATGTCTTCAACAACCACTACTCCTTCCATTTCCATATCGTGGTTGATAACAGGAACGGCAAGCAGGTTGTACTTTGATACCAGTTCTGCCAGCGAATCTACTTTATCCTGGTCAAAAACCGTCAGGGGTTTCTGCTTTGTGATCTCCTTAAGTTTTAAAGATGGATTTGCTATGATCAGTTCCATGAGGGATATAGCGACAACCAGCTTATTGTTTTTATCTGTAACAAAAATTGAATAGATATTGGAAGGTTCCGGCTGAACCTTACGAATCTCGCTTATGGTTTCTTCAACCGTCATATTTTCATTGAAGGTGAGAAAGTCGGTCGTCATGATTGAACCTACAACTTTATCCGGGTATTCAAGCAATTCCCTGACCTCTTCAGACGATTCTTTTTCCATTTCATCCAGGATCTTAATGGCTTTTTCTTCTTCCAGAACATCGAGAAGGTCGGCTGCTTCATCTGCAGGCATCTTCTCGAGGAGGTCAGCCATTTTTTCGACAGGCAGACTTTCAGCAATTTCTATCTGAGCCTTTGGTTCAAGTTCCTCGAGTACATCGGCGGCCTGTTCTTCATCCAGCGAAGCAAAGACGGAAGTCCGGGTGGTCCTGTCCAGATCTTCAATGATATCGGCCAAATCGGAAGGATGTAATGTATGCAGTTTGGAGGATGATTTTGAAAGCTTAATGTTGGAATTGGAAAAATCCACCGTTTCAATGTCATCCCAGAGGATCATCTTTCCGGGGATGCTGACGTTAACCGGATCCAGGGCGGTTTCTATGAATCCTCCTATACCGATGCGCCGTAAAAGGCCTTCAACGCCGACATCTACGGCAATCGCATAAGTGCCTGAAGGAATCATCACCATCCTGACATCATTTACACGTACCAGCTTTCGCCCATTAATATCCACAATCTGTTTATCCAGTATGTTTTCGGCAAGCCAGAGACAATTGGGTCTGATTTCATCTGTGGCCTCATGTATTTCGTAACAGGTTACCTTAAGTTTTCTTTTAAATTTTTTGACTTCGAAAGTTGCAAAATCATAGATCCTGGTATCATTGCCCACCCTCACTTTTACTGCAATTACCCGTGGGCGTATGGGTTCAGGTGCTGGTTGTGTCGTGGTATCAATCAAAAAATCCCTGATCACTCCAAGAATCTTGCCTTCGGGAGAAATGAACCGTTTCCCAAGAATCTGGCTTAAGTAGAAAGTGGTCTGTAATGTCATGGGTGCCTTCTTCCTTAATTGTGCTCCCGGAAGGTGGCAACTTGCGGTTAAAGCAGGCTGGACATCCCTGCGGGGAGCAGGTTGTTGTTTTTTTTCCGTTTCGCCGGTCCGTCGTCCATTTTGTAATTCAACTTTGATTGCGCGGCAAAAATACTTTTTTTAATTGAAAATGGAAAAGTAAATTTTTGAGGATGGAGGTCAAAGGGTTGAGAATGGAGGACGGAGGGCGGATATTTGATAATTATTTCACTATTTCGTTTTTCGATATTTACTTTGATCTTCAAGGTATTTCTCTACTAATCTTGGAACGGGATACTTTTCGATATCACTTATAGCCACTTTAAGATAGGACATATCTGATTGAAAAGCTGTTTCCAATTGATAGAACTTTGCCACGATGATCTGGTGGGAGAGGATATGCCGGTAGGGCTTCGATTCTTTTAATAATTTCATCTTCTTTCCCAAAAAGAGATCGTTCCATTCTTTTGACCGGATCAGTTTATTGTAGCTTATTGCTTTTTCTTTTTCGACGAGAGGAAAGTCAAAAAGATTTTTCCAGATATCTGTTCCGATTCTTTTCTTTAGATACACTGAACGGCTCTTTCCTCTTCCACTTAGAATGAAGAAATAATAAAAATATCGGGTGCGCTGTTTTTGCTTACCTGATCTGACCGGCAAATCAGCAACTCTTTTTTGCTGAAAAGCCACACAGCCTGATTTCAGAGGACATATTTTGCAATCCGGCGCCGGTTTGCATTGCAAAGCACCGAACTCCATGATGGCCTGGTTAAAATCGCCAGGGTGTTCAAGATTGATAAGCAGGTTTGCTTTCCCCTGTATCGCGGTTTTTCCTTTTGCCTTGTCGATAGGTTCATCGATGCCAAAAAAACGTGAAAAAAGACGGAGTACGTTCCCATCCACAACTGGCGTTGGGATTCCGAATGCGATGGAAGCGATGGCTGCTGCTGTATAATCACCAATTCCTTTAAGTTTCCTGATTTCGTCATAAGTTTTAGGAAATACTCCCTGATGAAGGGCCATGATCTCACAGGCTGCAGAATGCAGATTGCGGGCACGGGAATAATAACCCAATCCCTGCCAGATTTTCAGTACATCTTTTTCGTCAGCTTCTGCCAATGAGTGGATGTCGGGGAACTTTTCAAGGAATCTCAGGTAATAATCCAAGCCCTGTTCAATTCGTGTTTGCTGCAAGATAATTTCCGAAACCCAGATAAAGTAAGGATCGTTGGTTCTCCTCCAGGGAAGATCCCTTTTATTCTGTTTATACCAATAATTCAGTACCTTAGTGAAATTCATGTTAGCAGAAAAAATGAATGATTAATTACTAATCCGGATTTTACATCCGAATGTACAAATAAAATAATTTCAACGACAAAAATTCATGGATTCATTATGTTTTCCTCTTGATGAAAAAATTACCTTTGATGAAAATGTGAATTTATTTCCTTGTCAATCAAAATTATTCTATATTTGCACCCCTGTTTTGACCAATAAAAACATAATAATTAATAGAATAACTAACTCATATCAACATGACAAAAGCAGAAATTGTAGCAGACATTGCTAATAAAACAGGAATCGAAAAAGTTGCTGTTCAGGCAACTGTTGAAGCTTTTATGGAAACTTTGAAGAGCTCAATGATCCACGGACAAAACGTTTATTTAAGAGGATTTGGAAGCTTTATCATTAAAAAAAGGGCAGAGAAAACAGGAAGGAACATTTCCAAGAATACCACAATCATCATCCCCGCTCACAACATTCCGGCATTTAAGCCAGCGAAGACCTTTGTTAACAAGGTGAAATCAACGGTTAAAGCAGAGTAATTCTTAAACAATTTGATCATGCCAAGCGGTAAAAAAAGAAAGAAACACAAGATGTCTACCCACAAGCGAAAAAAACGCTTGCGTAAAAACAGACATAAGAAAAAGTAAACATTACTCCACTGTCTTCTGCTTTAAAAAATAACAGGAGACAGTGGTTAAACGTTATTTCCTCTCCCACTGCCTGTTACAATTCCTTAGGTCATTGACATCACTGGAACCCCACCGGTGAACAGGAATTTAAAAATATTAAGAGTGAATAAGGAATTAATCATCAATTCGACTTCCAATGAGGTTGAAATCGCGCTTCTGGAAGAAAAGCTACTTGTTGAATTAAACAAGGAAAAATCGAATAGTGAGTTTGCTGTCGGTGACATTTACCTTGGAAGAGTTAAGAAAATCATGCCTGGGTTGAATGCTGCTTTTGTGGATGTAGGGTACGGTAAAGACGCATTTTTACATTATCTTGACCTGGGTCCACAAATCAATTCCCTCATAAAATACATTAAAGCAGGCTTTTCCAGCACCCCAGGACTTTCCATCGGAGAGTACAAGATGGAAGAAGACATTCAGAAATCGGGACGTATTAATAATGTACTGAAACCCAACCAGCAGATTCTGGTTCAGGTTGCAAAAGAACCTATCTCTACTAAGGGGCCGCGTGTGACATCCGAGCTTTCATTTGCCGGAAGATTCATTGTTCTAATTCCTTTCTCCGATAAGATTTCAATATCACAGAAAATCAAGAGCTCCGATGAACGGAACCGGCTCAAACGCCTTATTGCAAGCATAAAACCAAAAAACTGCGGAGTGATCATCCGCACTGTCGCTGAGGGCAAACTGGTTGCCGATCTTGACAGCGATCTAAGGAACCTCTATAAAAAATGGGAAATTACATCACAAAAGCTATCCACGGCTAAGGCTCCCCAGAAGATCATTGGTGAGATTGACCGTACATCAGCCATCCTGAGGGATGTTCTGAATGAGGATTTTAATAACATCATTGTCAATGATGCTGCTTTGCACGAGGAGATAAGAAGCTACATTCAGAAGATCGCTCCTGAGAAAGTCAATATTGTAAAACTTCATACCGGGAAAACACCCATTTTTGAATACTATGGCATTGATAAACAGATCAAAGCTTCATTCGGGAAAACGATCACCATAAAAAGCGGTACATACCTGATCATTGAGCATACTGAAGCCCTTCATGTAATTGATATCAACAGCGGGCACAGGGTTAATTCTGAACAAAATCAGGAAGCCAATGCCTTAGAAGTAAACCTTGAAGCAGCTACGGAAGTAGCGAGACAACTCAGGCTCCGCGATATGGGTGGGATCATTGTGATTGATTTCATAGACATGAACCAGGGAGTCAACCGTCGTAAACTCTTTGACCGGCTAAAAGACGAGATGAAGAAGGACCGGGCAAAGCACTCCATTCTTCCTCCGAGTAAATTTGGCCTGGTACAAATCACACGCCAACGGGTCCGCCCCGAGATGAATGTCCATATTCTTGAAAAATGCCCAACTTGCGAAGGTACCGGTGAGATCCGTCCCAGTATTCTTATAACGGATGATATTGAGAACAACCTTAGCTACCTTATCCGCGAACAGAATGAGAGACGCCTGTTGCTTTGTGTGCATCCATACATTTACGCCTACTTTACAAAAGGACTTTTTAACAGGAAATGGAGATGGTACTTCAGATTTAAGCGAAGGATAAGGCTTCACCCTATGCCATCGTATCATTTTCTGGAATATCATTTTTTTAATAAAGCAGGAGACGAGATAAAGATGTGAGAAGTAAGAGGTGAATAGTTAATGGCAAAAAACTTATAATTCATAATTCGTAATTACAATGGCTATTGTAGTAAGTGGAATCAGGCCAACGGGCAATCTTCATCTCGGAAACTATTTCGGGGCGCTGAAAAGTTTTGTCCGGATGCAGGAAGAAAACCAATGTTTTTTCTTTATAGCCGATTATCATTCCCTTACCACACATCCTACACCTGCAGATCTTCATGGGAACGTCAGGAATGTGCTTGTTGAATTTCTTGCCTCTGGCCTCGATCCTGAGAAAGTGACCCTTTATATACAGAGTGATCTTCCGGAAACGGCAGAACTTTACCTGCTGCTTAACATGAATGCCTATGTGGGTGAATTGGAACGTTGTACTTCTTTCAAGGAAAAGATACGCCAGCAACCCCAAAATATCAATGCCGGACTCCTCACCTACCCAACGCTAATGGCCGCCGATATCATAATCCATAAGGCTGACAAGGTACCGGTGGGTAAAGACCAGGAACAACACCTTGAAATGACGCGCACCTTTGCCAATCGGTTTAACCGTTTGTATCATGTCGACTATTTCCCCGAACCGGTTGCTTATACATTTGAAGAAACCCTTATAAAGATCCCCGGTCTGGATGGAGGTCTCAAAATGTCAAAATCGGAAAATGAGAACAGCGCAATTTTCCTGGCCGATCCGCCTGAGGTGATCCGGAAAAAAGTGATGCGCGCCGTTACCGATGCCGGTCCCACAGAAATGAACCAGCCCAAACCCCAGGCTATAGAAAACCTCTTCAGCCTGATGAAAACACTTTCGGCTCTTGAAACTTATGCTCATTTCAGCGAACTTTATAATACCTGCCAGATCCGTTATGGTGATATGAAAAAACAACTGGCAGAAGATATAATCCTTTTCACTGAACCTGTCCGGAATAGGATAAAAGAACTGAATGCCAACGAAGCATACCTGAAAAAGGTAGTCGGACTGGGTGCTGAAAAAGCTCATTTCAGTGCACAGAAAACCATCCGAGAAGTCAGGGAGATCATTGGCTTTAAAACCTTTTAACCAGGAATTCTGCTAATATTCAAATGCCCGATACCTCTCCAATCCAAGAAACCGTCATCCTTGTTGGCGTTGCCCATCATCAGCAGGATCGGTTTAGTGAGGAAGAATACCTGGAAGAACTCACATTTTTAGTAGACACTGCCGGAGGAGTGACCGTTAAAACATTTATTCAGAAACTTGAATATCCCGATCCGAAAACCTATGTGGGCAAAGGGAAACTGGAAGAGATACGATCCTATATCTTCATCCATAAAGTGGATATTGCAGTATTTGATGATGAACTTTCACCCAGCCAGATCCGGAATATTGAAAAGGGGCTCCATTGCAGGATCCTCGATCGCAACAATTTGATCCTTGATATCTTTGCAAAGCGTGCCCGGACGGCTCATTCGCGCACCCAGGTCGAGTTGGCTCAATGCGAATACCTGCTTCCACGCCTTACCCGTATGTGGACTCATCTTGAAAAACAGCGTGGAGGTATTGGACTCAGGGGCCCAGGTGAGCAAGAAATCGAAACTGACCGTCGTATTCTTCGTTATCGGATTTCGTTGCTAAAGAAAAAACTTGAGGAGATTGATAAACAGAAGGCCACACAGCGTAAGAACCGTCGTGAATTGGTTCGCATGGCGCTCGTAGGCTACACAAACGTCGGTAAATCAACGGTGATGAACCTTCTTAGTAAATCGGATGTTTTTGCAGAAAATAAGCTGTTTGCGACACTCGATACTACTGTCCGCAAAGTGGTTATTAATGGTTTGCCATTTTTGTTGTCAGATACCGTTGGATTCATCCGAAAACTGCCCCATACCCTGGTTGAATCTTTTAAATCCACCCTGGATGAAGTGCGTGAAGCCGATATTCTGATTCATGTAGTGGATATCTCACATCCGGCCTTTGAAGAACAGATTGCGGTGGTGAATCAGACTCTGACGGATATCGGTGCATCTGACAAACCCATGATTATGCTTTTCAACAAGATCGATCAGTATTCTCATATAATAAAAGACGAAGACGATCTCACTCCTCTTCAAAAAGAAAATCTCACGCTCAAAGATCTTGAAAACACCTGGATGGCAAAAAGTCATTTACCATCAATTTTCATCTCTGCAACTGAAAGGACAAATATCGACCTCTTGAAAAACATGATCTATGAGGAAGTGTTGAAGATAAGGAAACAAAGATATCCTGCCTTGACCTGAGCTTTTAAAAGATCGTCAGGGCATGATTAAAGTGCAGGATCAATCATGATTTATTTATTACCTTTGCTTCATCAGCTCTGAAATCATTATTATTCCCAGATGAAAAAATATCACCTGCTTCTGTTATCGGTCCTTTCGGGATTGCTTATAGCGGCAGCCTGGCCAATGAGAGGATTCGCGGGTTTATTATTTGCCGGGTTCGTGCCATTGTTGATCGTAGAAGATTTTATTTACAGGCATCCCGAAAAATTTATCAAATTCAGTTTATTCTTTTATTCCTACCCTGCTTTCCTCATCTGGAACGGGTTGACTACATGGTGGATTTACAACTCAACTGGGGTTGGGGCGCTTGTCGCCATCTTGGTAAATGCCCTTTTCATGATGATTATCTTCCAGTTTTTTCATTTTACCAGGAGAAAACTGAAGAACAACATTTCTGCCTATGCTGCCCTGATCTTTTACTGGATGGCCTTCGAATACCTTCATCTCAACTGGGACACTCAACTGGCCCTGGCTGAACCTTGGAAATGGGTTTTCATCGTATTACAGGTGGGTGGAATGGTATGAATATACAGGAACTTTTGGTGGAACTTTATGGGTTCTGGCAGCGAACATCTTGTTGTTCTTTATCATTTACCCGGGTTTTTTAAGATTCAAACTGTCTTCAGTAAAGTTAAAAATAAAGGATTTCATCCTGATCCTTGTATTCCTGGCATGGATTATCGTACCATTGAAAATCTCGAATTCAATTTATCATTCCTATAATGAAATAAACAACCCGGTAACGATTGTCATTGTCCAGCCCAATCTCGATCCATACAAGGAGCAATATACCGTTCCGCCGGTTGAAGTCGTGGGAAGAATCATGAAACTTGCTGATCCTTATCTTGACAGTAGTACCAACATCCTAGTTGCACCTGAATCGGCCATACAGGAATATATGTGGGAGAATGACATCAATACTTTTAAAAGCATCGCCTTGCTGAAAGATATCATAAGACAATATCCCAACTTGAACCTGCTTGTTGGAGGATCTACACGGCGTGAATACGGCCCCGGAGAAGAAGTTAGTAATACGGCAAGGAAATATACCGATGCTGATATTTATTATGATGAATACAATTCCGCCATTTTCCTCAATTCAAGAGACAGCATCCAGTTGTATCATAAATCGAAGCTCACACCTGGCGTGGAAATTCTTCCTACTTATAAGCATTTTAAACTCCTGGAGAAACTGGCTATCAATTTGGGAGGAACGGTTGGAAGTCTGGGCACTGACAAGATCCGCAGGGTATTCACAACAGTCAATACAGCCCGGGTATCTCCTATAATCTGCTATGAATCTATCTTTGGTGAATTTTTCTCGGAATTCGTCAAAAATGGGGCAGAAGTAATGATGATCATTACCAATGATGGCTGGTGGGGAAATACGGCCGGACACCGACAGCATTTTTCTTTTGCTGCCCTGAGAGCGATAGAAACACGACGTAGCATTGCACGTTCAGCTAATACCGGAATTTCTGCCTTTATCGACCAGCGCGGGGATCCGCATCAGGTTACAGAATATTGGGAACCGGCAGCGATCAAAGGCGTTCTCAATGCCAATGACCAACTGACCTTTTATGTGAGGCATGGGGATTACCTCGCCAGGATTGCGACAATTTGTGGTGGAATTATGTTCCTGCTCAGTTTAATAATGCATTTTATCCATAAGAAAAGAATTTTTTACAAATAGTATTTCCGTAGATTTGGCTTTCTTACTCCAAAATACCATGAAGATTCCAAGATTACAAATAATTCTGATCCTGGCCATCCTGGTTTCCGGATCGTGCAACAATTCAAACCGCAATCAAAAAGCAGGAAATGAAAAGAAGGAAGAAATAATTAAAGTCCCGCTGTTTAACGCTGATTCAGCTTACGCTTATGTGAAGGACCAGGTGGATTTTGGTTCGCGTGTAAATAATACTGCGGCTCATGAAAAATGTGCGGATTTTCTTATCAGAAAACTAAAACAATATTGCACTGACGTGATTGTTCAGAAGGGACAGGTAAAAGCTTTTAACGGCACGATGCTGAATTTCAAAAACATCATTGCCTCCTATAATCCGGCAACCAATGACAGGATTTTCCTTTGTTCTCATTGGGATTCCCGTCCATTTGCCGATCATGATCCCGATGTTAAGAAACACAAAACCCCGATCGATGGCGCTAATGATGGCGCCAGCGGTGTAGGCGTTCTGCTTGAAATTGCCCGCCAGTTAAGTATTTCCAACCCTCCTATTGGAGTAGATATCATTTTCCTGGATGCAGAAGATTATGGAGCCCCTGATGATCAGCCACGGGATGAGCATTCAGAAGAGTGGTGGGCACTGGGCTCCCAATACTGGGCAAAACACCCTCACAAGGCCAATTATTTTGCAAAATACGGGATACTTCTCGATATGGTAGGAGCGCCTCATGCCACCTTCCTGCAAGAGGCATATTCTTTGCAATATGCCCCAACAGTGGTCAGAAACGTATGGGATATCGCCGAAAAACTTGGATATTCCGAATATTTCCCAATAGATGAAAGCGATATGACGAATGAAAGTCGTCCTGAAATAATTGATGATCATCTTTATATCAACAAAAGCCTGAACATACCTACTATCGACATCATTCATCTTGACAAGAACACTAAAGGGTTTTATCCTTTCTGGCACACGACAAAGGATAATATGAATTCCATCGATAAAACTACCCTCGAGGTCGTGGGGAAAACGCTGATGGCAGTGATTGCAAACGAAAAGTAATCATAGTAATTCGTTTGCCAGATTAGCAAGTTCTGACCGTTCCCCTTTTTCCAACCGTACATGCGCATAAAGCGGATGTTTCTTGATCCGGTCGATCAGTGTGGAAAGACCGTTACTCTGAGAATCAAGATAAGGTGTATCAATCTGGAAAATATCGCCGGTAAAGATGATCTTGGTATTTTCTCCCGCACGGGTTATGATGGTCTTTACTTCATGGGGAGTCAGGTTCTGGGCTTCATCGACGATAAAACATACATTGGAGATGCTCCGACCGCGGATGTATGCCAGAGGAGTAATCGTTAATTTTTCATTTTCGATAGAATCGGCGATTACTTTGTATTCTTTGTCTTTTTCATTATACTGGTTCTGGATGAATTTGAGGTTGTCCCAAAGTGGTTCCATGTAAGGATTGAGCTTTGATTTGATGTCTCCGGGAAGGTATCCAATGTCTTTATTGCTCAACGGTACGACAGGGCGTGCCAGGTATATTTGTTTAAAGTCCCGTCTCTGTTCCAGCGCTCCGGCAAGCGCCAGTAAGGTTTTTCCGGTTCCGGCAATTCCCTGAAGGGTCACCAGTTTCACGTTTGGGTTAAGAATAGCATGAAAAGCAAACACCTGTTCTGCATTTCGCGGAGTGATCCTGTAACAAGAATGTTTTTCAATTTTTTCAATTCTTTCCGATTCCGGATTATAGAATGTAAGCGCAGATGTTTTCCCGTTTTTAATGATAAAATAATGATTGGGAATAGGGTTGGTGATACCAACATATTCAGGAGGTACAGAACCATCGGTATAGATCATGTCTATAACAGCTTTCTCTATTCCTTCGATCAGGGTTTTTCCGGAATAAAGCGAATCGACATCTTTGATCTTCCCGGTTTCAAAATCCTCGGCCGGGATATTTAAGGATTTAGCTTTCAGACGAAGATTGATATCCTTGGTTACCAGGATGACCCGTTTGCCGGGATTTTCAGCGATCATAATAAGTGCGGCATTCAGGATACGGTGATCGGGTTTGTTTTCGCCAAATACCTTTACAGCATCCAACTCACTTTGTTCGTTCATCACCACTTTGAATTTGCCTGCCTTGGGATGGTTCAGCGGAATCCAATCGGTTAGAGTGCATTTATCCGAAAGTTTATCCATAATGCGGATGAACTCGCGTGCTTCAAAGTTGATGGTATCGTTCCCTTTTTTGAAGTTATCAAGTTCTTCAAGAACAGTGATAGGGATTGCCACATTATTATCCTCAAAACTATTGAGAGCATTGTGGTTATAAAGAATAACAGAGGTGTCCAGGACGAATATTTTTTTCTCGGCGGACTTAGATTTTGCCATAGTCTGTATTTTGGTTTATTCAAATGTAATTGAAGAACGGGTGTCGGGAATAAGATATTTTATCAAGATATAAACAGACGGATGTTCACTGCCCGGAACAACCTGATAAAGGTTTCTCTCTTGAAATATTCGGAAGCATTAGACAATTCGTTTTATCTTTGTAACAAACTTGCCTTTTTAACAGACGAGTTGAGCCTAACGCTTATGCCGGAAAAAAAACTTTTTCTTCTCGATGCGATGGCCCTTATTTACCGGGCATTTTATGCCTTGAATAAGAACCCCCGTATCAATTCCAAAGGACTGAACACCTCTGCCATCATGGGTTTTGCTAATACGCTTTTCGAGGTATTGAACAATGAAAAACCCACTCATATTGGCGTTGCTTTTGACACTGCTGCGCCAACGCAACGGCATATTGATTTCACAGCCTATAAAGCACAACGGGAAGAAGCCCCGGAGGACCTGATTGCTTCACTCCCTTATATTCATGAATTGATCGAAGCATTCAATATCCCCACACTGATACTTCCCGGATATGAAGCCGACGATATAATTGGAACGCTTGCCAAGAAGGCTGAAGCGAAAGGATTTCTCACCTATATGATGACTTCTGACAAGGATTTCGGACAACTGGTGAGTGAAAAGACCCTGATCTACAGACCTTCAAAATTCGGCAATCCTGCCGAGATATGGGGACCCAGAGAAGTATGCGAAAAGTTTAGCATTGAAAGGCCTGAACAGGTTAAAGATATTCTTGGTATCTGGGGAGATGCTTCGGATAATATTCCCGGTATTAAGGGAATAGGTGAAGTCGGCGCTAAAAAACTGATCGCTGAATTCGGCAGCGTGGAAAACATGATAGCGCATGTTCAGGAGATCAAAAATGAAAAACTTCGTGAGAAGGTCGAAGCTAATAAGGAGATTGCCCTTCTATCGAAACAGCTGGCCAGCATCATTCTCGATGTACCCCTGGAATTTGAAGAAGAAAAGCTGATCCTTGAACCTCCTGATAAAGATCGTCTGAAAAAGCTTTTCGATGAACTTGAATTCAGAACCTTTGCACAAAGGGTAATCACCTGGCTCTCTGTAAATCCATATGCTGGTTCACCTGAACCTCGTGATGAAGGGAACAAAATAACATCCCTGCCGGAAAACGACAAAAAATATTCAGACCTTGCCAGCCAGCAACTCTCAATATTCAGCAATGCACAAAACCCTGCTTTTATACCTTTGGAAAGCATTGATCCAAACTCAACATTCAACACCATTGAAACCACGCCTCACACCTATCACCTGGCTGATACACCTGAAAAACGAAAACAACTTGTCAGCCTCCTGAAGAACCAGAGATCCATTTGTTTTGATACTGAAACCACCGGCCTTGATACGCAGGAGGCCGAGCTTGTAGGTATATCTTTTGCATTTCAGCCGCATGAAGCCTGGTATATACCATTACCTGAAAATTATCATGATTCCCTTCAGATTGCTCAGGAATTCAAACCGGTATTTGAAGATCCGGCTATTGAAAAGACCGGTCAGAATATAAAATTTGATCTGTCCATGCTAAGATGGTACGATGTTGAGGTAAAGGGAAAGCTGTTCGATACCATGCTTGCTCATTATCTTCTTCAACCGGACCAGCGCCATAATATGGATTTTCTTTCGGAAGTATACTTTAGTTATAAGCCTGTTCCTATTGAAGCATTGATCGGGAAAAAAGGACAGAAACAATTAAACATGAGGTCTGTAGAGGTGGAGACAATCAAGGAATATGCAGCTGAAGATGCCGATGTTACCTTGCAACTGAGACAGCTTTTCGAACCAATGCTTACTTTTACTGATACTCTTGAGCTTTTCGAAAAAATTGAAATGCCGCTGGTCCCGGTGCTTGCTTCTATGGAGGCAGAAGGCATCAAACTTGATTCACAAGCTCTTCATGATTATTCCGCAGAACTTTTAGAGGAAATTAAACAACTCGAAGCCGGGATATTTGAAGATGCCGGTACCACTTTCAACATCGCATCTCCGAAACAACTCGGGGAAATCCTTTTTGACAGGCTTAAAATAATCGACAATCCAAAGCAAACTGCGACAAAACAATATTCCACCGGTGAAGATATCCTGGTTAAACTTATCAACAAACATCGCATTGTTCAGAAAATATTGGATTACCGTTCACTGACAAAACTTAAATCCACTTATGTTGACGTTCTACCAACATTGGTCAGCGCAAGGGACGGTCGGATCCATACATCATACAACCAAGCCGTAGCGGCTACAGGAAGATTAAGTTCAAACAATCCCAATCTGCAGAATATCCCAATCCGTTCTGAAAAAGGCAGGGAGATCCGTAAAGCATTTGTTCCGCGAAACGAAAACTACGTTTTGCTTTCCGCGGATTATTCACAAGTGGAATTGCGGATCATTGCCCACCTGAGCAAGGACCGCGAAATGATTTCTGATTTCCGCGCAGGGCTTGATATTCATGCGGCCACGGCTGCAAAAGTATATGGTGTAAAACTTGAAGATGTATCCCGTGAAATGCGAAGAAATGCCAAGGCTGTTAATTTCGGGATCATCTATGGAATGTCATCTTTTGGTTTGTCAGAACGACTGAACATTCCACGGAAGGAAGCCGCGGATATCATTCAGCAATATTTCAGCAGGTACACTGGGATCAGATCATATATCGATCAGACTATCATCTCTGCAAAAAAGAATGGCTATGTAGAAACCATGATGAAAAGAAGAAGATATCTGCGCGATATAAACAGTGGAAATGCAACTGTTCGTGGTTTTTCAGAGCGAAACGCCATTAACGCACCCATCCAGGGAACAGCAGCCGATCTGATCAAAATCGCGATGATCAATATCTTCAGGGAGTTTTCACAGCTGAACCTGAAAAGCAGGATGATCCTTCAGGTTCATGACGAATTGGTTTTCGATGTATATAGAAATGAGATCGAACAAGTAAGGGCATTAGTCGATGATAAAATGAAAAATGCTATCCCTCTGGATGTTCCTGTGGTAGTTGAAATCAGCACGGGAGAAAACTGGCTGGAAGCACATTAATGAATAACGATTGGACGATTTTAGATATACGATTATATTTAGGATTTATGATTGAGTCTGCTCAGAAAAGGCTCTTTATCCGCAAAGGCACTAAAACGCTAAGTTCGCTAAGAAGTATATGGTTGAAATTGAACTTTTTGCATCTTGGCATTTGAGCGGTAAAATTTTAAGGTGATTTTTTGGAGGGGACTCAGATTGTATCTTTTCTTTACGATCTTTGCCCACAAACAATCGTATATCGTAAATTATAAAAATTCATTCGTAAATCGAAAATCGTCCAATCGTAAATTATTTTTCTATGAGTTATAGCAATGACAAACGAATGGTAATGACCCTGGATGGAGGGGGCACGAATTTCGTATTTTCTGCTGTGCAGGCTGAAAAAGAAATCATTGAGCCGATAATCCAGTCTGCCAAAGGTGAAAACCTTGAAGCAATCCTGACAAATATCATTGAAGGATTTAACCGGGTAAAATTAAAGATCAATAAAAAACCTGTTGCCATCAGTTTTTCCTTTCCCGGACCAGCGGATTATGAGAACGGTATTATTGGCGATCTGCAGAACCTACCATCCTTCAAAGGAGGAGTCGCACTGGGTCCGATGCTCGAAGAATCTTTTGGCATTCCTGTGTTCATTAATAATGACGGCGATTTATTTGCCTATGGGGAAGCAATGTCAGGCTTATTGCCGGATATCAACAGAAAATTGGAAAAAGCAGGAAATCCCAAACGTTATAGGAATCTTCTTGGCGTAACTTTCGGAACGGGATTTGGGGGTGGTATTGTAACAAGAGGTGCTCTTTTCCAGGGAGATAACTCGGCCCAGGGAGAGATAAACCGGATAAGAAATGGCGTTTTCAAGCAATTTGATGCCGAAGAAAGTGTCAGTATCCGGGGAATAAAACGGGAATATGCCAATTATACCGGAATCAACCTTGCAAGTTGCCCTGAACCCAGGGAGATTTGCGAGATTGGGTCGGGGAAAAAACCAGGCAACCGTGAAGCAGCATTAAAATCGTTCGAATCATTTGCCATAGCCGCGGCAGATGCCCTTTGCAATGCCATTACACTGGTTGATGGGCTGATCGTGATAGGTGGTGGGTTATCCGGAGCTCATCCTTTGTTTTTACCTAAATTGGTTAGTGAAATGAATCATCCATTCGAGACAACAGCAGGACAGCTCCTTGAGCGGTTGGAAATCACGGCATTCAACCTTGAAGACGAAGCCGACCTGGAAAAATTCCTTGAACCTTCTGCTATGGAAATCCCTGTTCCCTTCAGTATAAAAAAAGCATTGTATGACCCCATCAAAAAAACCGGAATCGGAATTTCACGGTTGGGTACTTCCAATGCTGTTTCGATTGGAGCTTATGCTTATGCTTTGCAAAAATTGGATGCAAAATAATTTTCTAGAAGAAGGCCTTCTCTAATTTTTTATCGTCAAATTTGACAGGTTCAATCTAATGACCCAAATATAAATTTATTTTTTTGCTTGTGTGCATTGAAATTTTATAAATTTGTAACATTCAAATTATTCTTAACCAATAAACAAGAAAACATGAAAAAGTTTATATTCTTTCTTACATTCATAGCATCGGCGATGACTGTGATGTCACAGTCACAGCGCCAGATGGTGCTTTCTGAAGATTTCACTAGTACATTATGCCCGCATTGCCCGGGAGCAGCCCTGGGAATGGACTCTCTCCTTGCCGCAGGACAATCTGTCGCTGTGGTTGCCAGCCATAGCAGTGGCATGGGTTATGACCCTTTTGCAAACAATTATTCTAATGGACGAAATAGCATGTATGGTGTGAGTGCATATCCTATTGTAGCCTTTGATGCTATTCATGGTTTCGTGGGTACATATAATGGTTCAATGTATCCGTATTATTTACCGTTGTACAATGATTGTATGGCAATCAGTTCTCCTTTGACTATGTCGATGACTGTTACCGATACTGGTCTGAACTACACTGCAGTGGTTACATTGATAAAAACCGGAACCATTTCATCGTCAAGTAATATTCTTTATTTCTTCGTAACCGAATCTAATATTTCTTACTACTGGGAAGGACAGTCCAAGGTTCAGCATGTTAACCGTTTGATGGTTCCTGATCAGAACGGAACAAGCGTTGATTTTTCCGGTGGAGATACTATAAATGTAACGCTTTCTTTTGCCATGGACAGTACATGGGTTCTTTCGAATTGCGAATTCATTGCAGCCTTACAGGATAAGGATGCCGGGCAGGGAAACATTCCGGGAACCGCACCTTATTCATTAAAAGAATACAAAGTCTATCAAACCGTTAAAAGAGGAGCTATTGATCTGACTCCTGGTTTTATTGCAGATACAAATCATGTTGCATTAAACGATAGTGTTACTTTCACAAATAACACAACCGGGGGTTATGTTGGTACGCCGGAGACTTTCCATTGGATTTTCCCCGGAGCTTCTCCTGATACATCTGATCTTGAAAACCCTACTGTTGCGTATACAGACTGTGGTTCCCATGATGTTACCCTGATTGTTAACAAGGGGGGCCAAATCGATACCCTTACAAGATCACTTTACATCACGGTTGGTCCCTTAGTTAATATCGTTGTGACACCACAGGATACAGCATGTTATTATGTACATATCACCCTGGATGCTACAACACCTGGTGCAACATCTTACCTTTGGACACCCGGTGGCTTCACAACACCAAGCATAACTGTAGATGAACCGACTATAGGCCTTGGCCTTCATACTTATTCTGTCGCAGTCAGTGATACTCAATGCACAAATACACAGACTAAGACTATCTTTTATGAGGCCTGTACCGGTATTGCGCAGAATAACACTGACCTGAGCACTATCATTTACCCGAATCCAAACCAGGGGAATTTTAAAATTGAATTGAATTCTTTGATCCCGCAGAACATCAGTATCGTTATTACTAATTCTTTGGGGATACAAGTTTATTCAGAGAATGATATTACATTCAATGGGAAACTTCTGAAAACCATCGACCTGAATAACGTTCCATCAGGTGTTTATTTCATATCTATCCTGAATGCAGGAAAGAGTGTTGTACAAAAATTCCTCGTGAATTAATATATTCTTTTTTTATTTATTAAAGAATGGGTAGTATATGAAGTACTACCCATTTTTTTGTAATTCGGGCAACGAATAAGAAGTTATCTTTGTCTGATTATTGATCAAAATATTTATAAATGAAAAAGATCTCTGTAACCCTTCTTATCTCTTTTTTTCCTTGTCAGTTTTTTCAGGAAATGTCGAAAAAACATTTCATGTCAGTTGCTCGATCCGGAACATAGGTCAATACCAAACGATAACGGTTGATAAAGCCGTGCAATCAGGCATACCAGGCGAACCCACCCTTCCCTACCTTGCCGTTTCGCTGATGCTTCCACCAGGGGAATCAGCCGAATCCATTGAGATAATCCGTGAAAATGAAATTACAATGCCGGAAACATACATGCTGTTCCCAAAACAGGATGTTATTCCTCTTTCCAAAAAGCCTTCCGGAATTTTCCTTAAAAATGAAGCCGTCTACAGGATGAATGGAAATTATCCCGCCTCGGCTTCAGGTCATCTTCTTACCCAGTATCTCAATGGCTTTGCATTTGCATTGTCGACCTTTACGCCAGTAAACTATAATCCGGCAACCGGAAAAGTTTCTTATTTTAGTGATGTAACGGTAAGGATCAAAACCCGGCCGGATAATACATCAATTGCCGCATTGAAAAATCTTACCTCCTCAAAAGATGCGCTTAACCGTGTCCGTACATTTGCCCAAAACCCGGAAATGATGAATCAATATCCTGTTGCATCGAAGAAAAAGACAGGATACC
Source organism: uncultured Bacteroidales bacterium (assembly GCA_963785325.1). Lineage (GTDB taxonomy): Bacteria > Bacteroidota > Bacteroidia > Bacteroidales > FEN-979 > FEN-979. The sequence continues at coordinate 23,400 of CAWAVC010000036.1, forward strand.
AGATCCTGATCATTACCCCTTATTCATTTGAAGCCGGGTTTAACGATCTGGTGAATTATTACACTTCAATAGGGCTGACCACCCAATTTGCCAGTATCGAAGATATTAACTCCGGCACATCTGGTTATGACCTCCAGGAAAAAATCCGAAACTATATCAGGCAGGAATACCAGAACAACGTTATTGAATATGTCATTTTAGGAGGTACTGAAGAGTGGGTTCCATCCCGGGATTTTTATTGTATTGTTTATTATGGAACCGGTGGGGTTGAAGAGGAAAGCTATGATATTCCCACTGAACTTTATTATTGTGCACTGGATGGTTCTGACGATGCGAATGGCAATCATATCTATGGAGAGGTTGCAGATTCCACAGACCTGTTGCCCGATCTGGCTGTTGGCCGGCTTCCCTTTACCACTACTGCCGACCAGGCATCCATGATCCATAAATCAATTTCTTACCAGGCAAATCATGTTCCCGGAGAAGATAATCGTCCTCTGTTGCTCGGTGAATATTTATACGCTGATCCCCTTACCCTGGGAGGTCCCTTTATGAACCTGCTAATTGATAACCACAACGACAACGGGTATTTCTCCTACGGGATCCCTTCGCCTTTAAATCAAATTGAAAAGCTTTACGACACAATAATACCTCCGGACTCAAGTAATTTCTGGGAATGGAATACAGATACTTTACTGACCTTTATCAACCAGGGGACTTCATTCATCCATCACCTCGGACATGCAAATACTTCTTATATGATAAGACTCAACCTCGACCAGATCACTGATGCTAATTTTTCCCAGGTCAATGGCATTGATCATAATTACGCTCTTGTTTATACACAAGGCTGTGATGACGGAGGTTATGACAATTCCGGCTGTATTGCTTCGCAAAGTCTTGCCATCAATAATTTTGTTGTATCAGGGATCTTCAATACACGGTTTGGTTGGTTCGATCAGGGTACGACAGATGGACCATCAGAACACCTGGAACGGGAATTTGTAAATGCACTCTATAATGATACGTTGGTTGAACATCACATCGGCAATGACCAGATGATATCCAAGATCCAGACGGCGCCATGGATAGGCTTACCCGGTGAATTTGAACCCGGAGCACAACGGTGGGTTCAATACGATTGTACGTTGCTGGGTGATCCGGTCTTATCGATTAGTACATCAGGTCAGGCACTCGGTGTTCCAGTTAAAAACAATTCCATTTATTTCTCAATTTACCCCAATCCTGCCTATGGCGTACTGCATGTTAGTTACTCACTGCCCGAAGTTTCAGATGTGACCTTTGAAATTCTCAATACTACCGGTCAGGCAGTAGGGAAAGATTATTCCCGGAAAGAAGAAAACAGTGGAAACCATCAGTTTTCCGTTCAACTTAACAATCTTTCCTCGGGTGTTTATTATTGCAAAATGGTAACAAACAAGACTACCCAAACTAAAAAGCTTGTTGTGTTACACTAGTGTATTGACAAATTAATGAATTAACATTATCTTTGTGGGGTAAAAACCACAAAGCCATGGCAAAGTTAACATTAAAACTAAAATCAAAAGAACGTGAGTTTCTTAATAACTTGACAAAGACGGGCACCCGTAATTCCCGGGAATTTGAAAGAGCTTATATACTGTTGGCTCTGGACAAAGGTAAGAAACATGAGGAGATATCAGAGTTTTACAACGTTAGCAGAATTACAATATGGCGAGTGAAAAACAAGTATTTAGAATCAGGTGTTGAAGAAGCCATTAAAGATGAACCACGGCCAGGACAACCAATAAAATACGATGAAACTGACAACGCTGAGATTATTGCCATGGCTTGTTCAAAAGCGCCAGATGGAAGAGCCCGATGGACAATACGGCTTCTCGAAAAGACCTTGAAAGAGCAGAAGGGGATGGTATCAATCAATCGTGAAACAATCCGGTTACTCCTAAAAAAAACGAATGTAAGCCTTGGTTGAAAAAAATGTGGTGTATAACGGAAATCACAAAGGAATACAGAAAGCGCATGTACCGATTGCTAAACTTGTATAATAAACCATATAATCCTGCAATACCGGTGGTGTGTTTTGACGAAAAGAGTAAACAGTTATTGGAAGATTCCCGAACCCCTATCCCTTTGAAACCTGGTCAGGTTAAGAAATATGATTATGAATACCGGCGAAAGGGGACATGCAACATTTTTGTCGCGGTTGAACCAAAGGCAGGAAAGCATTTTATAAAAGTCACCGACCAGCGCACCCGTAAAGACTTTGCCGTATTCATGAAATGGTTGATTGACAATAAATATAAGCAGGCAAAGAAAGTCATAATAGTTTTAGACAATTTGAACACTCATTTCAAGAAATCCATTTATGAAACCTTTTCACCTCAGGAATGTAGTCGGTTACTGAAAAAAATCAAATTTGTTTACACTCCCAAACATGCGAGTTGGCTAAACATGGCAGAGATCGAAATAAATTTACTGGACCACGAATGTCTTGATAGAAATATCGGGAATCGAAATGAACTTGAAAGACAAATCCTCTTTTGGTGTAATGCGAACAATTCCGATCAAAGAAAAATCAATTGGAGTTTTACACGATATAAAGCTGACAAAAAACTATCAAATTATTACGTTTCATAATTAACTTGTCTTGACACTAGGTTATCTTTTTAAATGTGAGATAAAACATCAGAGTTTGTTCCGCTGCAATTACAATTTTGTACATTTGCACAAACTTGGATGACACTCCAGATAAATCAGATGATACGGAAAATTCTTTCCATCCTTTTTGCCGGGTTGATCCTTTTTAACCTTTCCGGATATTATTTTGTATTTAAATGTGATCAGATCTGCATAAAGTGTGAGATGAAAGGAATGATCAGCAATGGTTCTTTCCGGGACCATAATGTGGATGTCTTTCTTATCAATCCCGCTACCGATCGCGATTTTAAAATACTCGACAAGGACGAAATCTGGTACCGGGGAAAGATGTATGATGTCATTTCTACCAAAATCTCGGGATATTCTTTTATTTTCAGGTGTATCAATGATACCAAAGAAGAACAATTACTTGCCAGTTACGAAAAATATTCCACCTGGATCTCCGGCATGAATCTACCGGAAAGAAGCAGGAACAGCCAAGCCATGCTGTATCATATCATCAAACAGGCCCTGGTGAATAAATATTCTATCCAACTTCCCACGACTTCTTCTGTTATTTTATTTTTTGAACCAGATACCAATATTCGTTCAATTTCTATCCAGCCATCTTATCCTCCTCCCAAGTTCGCCTGATTATTTATCAACTTTTTTATTTCAATAAGATTCTGAAGACATTATCAGGTATTCTGCACTATTATTTATTTATCATTTTAACTAATTCAACCTATGAAATCAAAATACAGTATTCTCATTTTTATTTTTTCCTTTGCATTTTTATCGGCTTCTGCCCAGGAGAAAAAAACACAACCCGTACAGAAGCGAGATACCCTTCTGATAAGAAATCTTGGTGAAATCAATGTGACTGCAACCAGGACAAAGACGCCGCTAAATGAAATTCCGGCATCTATTTCTGTTGTTTCATCCGATCAGTTAACAACATTTTCAAAGGGCAATGATGCTGATGAAGCCTTACGGTTGGTACCGGGGGTACGGATCGATAACGGTGCCTCTGACGGCTCACGGGTTCACGTGTATATCCGTGGACAAGGAGTATTAACCGAGAGCGGTTTCAGGGGAATAGGCGTTATGATAGATGGAATTCCGGTAAATGACCCGGGTGGATTTGCTCCCGATCTTTATGATGTTGACTGGGCTACTGTCTCCAATCTCGAAGTAGTAAAAGGACTTGCTGCTTCCTTGTACGGAGCCGGCTCAACAGGCGGCGTTTTGAACATACTTACTGCTGATGGAGGTCCGAAACCTGTTAACACTACATTCTCTGCCACCGGTGGTTCCTATAACTTCTGGAAGGTTTTAGGACAGGTAGACGGAACACAGGGCAATTTGAACTACAGAGTTTCATACTCTCATGACCAAAGCACCGGTTATCGTACACATCAGGCTTATTACGGGGATATTTTCAGTGAAAAAGCCACCTGGACCGCTTCAAGTAAGATAAAGATCACCCAACTACTTTCTTATACTGATTATTTTAACCAGAATTCAGAAGGAATCAGCTGGGGTCGTTATGAAGAATTTGGTTCGCAGGCTGCAAACACAGACGCGGTTCCATACAATGAGTTTCATAAAACAAAAAGATTGACAGGCGCACTCATTGGGAAATTTGATATTTCCAATAACCAGGATCTGCTCGTAAAAGCATTTATGAGGCTGAACGATTACAGGGAAACTTCTAATAATGGTGACGATCATAAACCTTTTGTCAACAGCGGTTTGTCAGCTCAATACGATCTTAATTTCGGGAAAGAAAACCTCCGGAATCATATGAGCCTGGGAGTAGATTATGAATCAAAAATGATGACGGAGACTGAGTACGGGGTATTCAGTGAAGCCACGATTAATTCAAAACCTCATCCTGCTTCCAATGATTATTTCAGTGAAGCTGCCTTTGACTCAACCAACGAACTGATCAACCAGGTAATTAAACAAAGAAGTGTTGGCGTTTTCTTTATCGACAAATTGGATATCGTGAAAAAGCTTTATGCCACTCTTAATGTACGTTACGATTATGTTTATAATCAACTTATTAACAACATCCCTGTTCCTGACAGTTTGCTGCAATCCGGAAACAGGTCATTTCAGAACACATCCGCTCGTTTCGGACTTGCTTATGATATCGCAAAATACCTTAATCTCTATGCAAGTTATGGTTCCGGATTCCTTGTTCCAACGGAAGATGAGTTATACAATAATCCGGCAGCGTGGGGAGGATTTAATGAATCGATCAAACCTTCCACATTCCTGGGTGGTGAATTAGGTGTAAGAGGCAATGTTGGAAAAAGGTTGTATTATGATGTCGACGGGTTTTATGTTAACACGAAAAACGATTTCTATCGTTACAGTGTCGTCGGAAGGGGAAACAATACCGCATTTTACGGGAACATGGGTAAAAGTACGAGATATGGGTTAGAAGTATCTGCATCTTATATCCCTGTTGATTTCCTGAAATTCAATGTTGCCTATACTTATTCCCATTGCCAGTATACTTCCCCGGATAGTGTATCAGGCCATTGGATCCCACAGTGCCCGCAGCACGTTCTTTATGCCGAAGGAGCAGTGAAATTCCTGAAACATTTTACGGTCGGATTGAATGTTGAATACCAGTCGAAATGGTGTATCCAGGTTGACGATTCCATTTACAACCATTATACCGATATTGTTAATGGTAAAAAATACATACGGAGCTCCTGGGTCAATGGCTTCACGACATTTGGAGCAGACCTGAGCTATGCCTTCAATTTAGGTGGTGTAAAGAGTGAACTCAGTCTTTTTGCAAAGAACCTGTTTGACGAACATTATTTTGGATTCACCGAACCCAATAATGGGCCGGAATATAACAGTTATCAACCTGCTCCCGGAAGACAATTTTTCTTAAGTCTTAAGGTGAGGTTCTAAAGAACTCAGCCCCTCCCCCTGACGCTAACAGCCCCTCCCCTAGCCCCCCCCATTCGGGGCGGGGGAGAGGGCGTTCGTGTATTCGATTGATGTTTTTTGAGCAATTGAATATCGATCAACGATTTTTGATCTTACTTCAAAATTCGTTAATAGAATGTTTGAGTATTCAATTGGACAAGGTGGTCAGAAGCTCTTGAAGTTCCAGTTATATTTCCATTAAATTTGCGGGATGAATTTGAAGCGTAACAGGGGGGCGCTGTGGGTAGATTCTTTAGTTACAAACAGATACCATAATAAAAAACTTATGAGAAAAATAGTAGCTTTGTTGACTTTACTGTTATTATTGACAATAAGTTGTGTAATGGAACCACCTACAACTTTTTATTTGTTTAAAATTATTAATAAATCTAAAGTTTTATTATTGATTGATTATAATACAGTTAAATATAAGGACGTTGGTAGAGACATACTAAAACCCGAACAAGAATTTGTGAGAGATATCCCTGATTTAGGTTGTTTTAAAAATTACCATGATACTCTAATTCAGTCTTTTTTCAAGGAATTAAAAGTACAAGGAGTTGACCAAAAGTTAAATATAAACCTATACAATAGGTCAATTTGGAAAGATTCGACTGATTTAAGAGGCTCATGGAACTGTAAAGGTGGTACGGTTTATTATACATTAGTAATAAAGGATTCTGATTTAGAATAACTTAAACACATTAGCTGTATACCATGTCCCTAATCCCTCGTATATTCTAAGGGGGGTGGTTATTATCTATGAATATCTCGTCTCTACAGGATTTATATGGTATTATCAAGATCATTTTCTAAGACCAAATGGCAAGAAGGTAAAATGGCAAAATTTTCTTTGAAATACCTTGTGATGTCCTTTGTTCGTCTTTTTGGTTAAGATTTTTTATTTTTCTTAGACCTGCTCTTCAGCCGGGAAACTTGCTTTGGCGGTGAAGCTGAAGAGGGCTTTGAGTTTATCCCAGAAATCGCCGCCCAAGACGAAGAGGCTGATGATAAAAATAGCATCGAAACAAATGTTCAGGATCACCCGCGGGTAAAAATTTCTGGTGAAGATCTGGGGGGCATAGGCCATAACGTACGTTGGAATTAACGGCAGGCAAAATAAGATAAGGCCGATATTATAGCGGAGGCGGCTTTCATGGTAGGGTTTGATGACCCGGACAATCCTATGCCGGAATATCGATTTGATATAGAGGTAGGAGGGTTTTCCAAGTATGGCAACACTTATGATCTTCAAGATGGGGGCTGTCAGCCAGAATATTCCGATAACGATATGCTTCAGGGCATGATGGACGACAAATTTTTGTAAGAAAATGCCTGTCGGAAGCATAAAGAAGGAAAGGACAAAGATGCCAAGTCCAAGATACAAACGGGCACCCGGATTTGGCGGGTTTAAAATGCTTATCGTTTGATTCTCTTTCATGATGATTTTGAAAATAATTATTTAGTTTGCTCAGAAAAGTCTATTTAAGTCACAAAGTAAAGTGACAGAGTGACAATTTAAGTGCAAAGTGTAATATGCAAAATGCAAAAATACAGAGTAAATATAACATTCTTATAAAAAGAACAACGCTACACCACAGACTGCAAGTATGGCGCCGGTAATTTCTTTCAGGGTTACTTTTTCTTTGAACAAGATTATGGAAGGGGGAATGATGAATACAGGGACCATGGCCATGATCGTGGAGGCGATGCCTGTGTTGGTGAGCTGTACTGCCAGGAGTGAAAAGGATACGCCGAGAAAAGGCCCGAAGAACCCGCCGAGTGAAAGCTGCATCATTGCCCTGCGGTTCGAGAATGCATGGTAAGTGGCTTTCCACTTGCCGAGGATGGTAAACAGGATGGCGAATCCTGCGATCCCTGCCATCACCCGGATCTGTGCAGATGCAAAGGGATTATAACTTTGTATGCCGTTAATGCCGCCTGCAGCGATTGAAAGGGAATCCCGCATTCCGAGCTGGCTCAGGACGAGTCCCAATGCCTGTCCGAAGGCACCGCCCAGACCTAGGAGGATGCCCCAGAAAGGATAATTAAACCTAAATTTCTTCCGGCCTTCGGGTTTCTTTGGCGACTCTTCCCTTTTGAGCACCACCAGCGCAATGCCGGTAATGGTGACGATCATTCCGAGCCAGCTTTTGCCGTTCATTTCTTCGCCAAGGACGATCCAACTGATCAAAGCGGCCATGGGAGGCGACAGGGCCATCAGCAGCATGGAAATACGGGCACCGATGACAACGAAGGATTGAAACAGGCAGAGATCGCCGAAAGTGAAGCCAACAAGTCCCGAGAGGATGAGAATCAGCCAGGTACGACCGGATGCATCTACAGGAAGCAGGTATCCACGGCAGATCCAAGTGAAGATACTGAGGAAAATAAAACCAACGATCAGTCGTAACAAGTTGACAATCATCGATCCTACCTTCTTACTTGCGGCTTCAAATGCCAATGCCGTGATTGTCCAGAACACAGCAGTAAGTAATGCAGCAAGTTCTCCGGAATGTCTCAACATGCAGTCTTAATTAACACCTGAAAGCCACTCCTGCGGATCCTGAGTGGTTTTTCCAAGCCATATTTCAAAATGAAGGTCGGTCCTCGAATCATCAGGATTGGTATGGACCTTGCCAATTATTTGTTTTGTATTCACTGTCTGCCCGTCTTTCACACTGACCTCTTCCAGGTTGGAATATACCGTAAGGTACTCGCCATGCCTGATGATCACCACCTTGTTGAGGTTGGGAAACGACATCACCCGGCTAACTGTTCCGTTGAAAACAGTTCTGACTGAGGCTCCTTTTTCGGTAGAAATATCAATCCCGTTATTTTTCACTTTCACGTACTTCAGGACAGGATGCGGATGTTCGCCAAATGTTCCCGTGATCACTCCATGTTCTGAAGGCCAGGGCAATTTCCCTTTGTTGGAAGCAAAAGAATTTGATAATACCTGTTCATCATCGGTGAGCATAATCTCTGTGCTAACCGTTTTCATTTTTGTTTTCACATTACTGTTACCGGTTTTCCTTGCCCTTTCGGCAGCAGCTTTTATATCGGCTGTTATGAGCTTTTCAATCTCCTCTTTGAGTTTTTCGGCAGCTACCTGTTTTTCCTTTAATGACGATTCAAGCCCTTTTTCCTTAAGACTCAACTGTTGTACACTTTTATCTTTTTCTTTCATTTCCTCTGTCAATTGCTCCTTTTCCGACTCCTTCGACCATGCCAGGGTTAATTTTTTTTGTCTCGTTTCCTCGAGTTCTTTCTGTTTCCGGTCGATGTTCATCTGGGCAGCCCTTATCAGTTCCGCCTGCGTGCGGCGATAGGCACTGTATTGCTGGTAGTACAGCAGCCGCCGATAGGCCTGGTTAAAATCCTCGGCAGAGAAAATAAAAAGCAAACGGTTATACGCATTCAGGTTTTTATAGGCATAATAAATCATCCGGGCATATTCGTTTTTCATCTTCTTCAACTCCTCCGATAAAGATGAAATATGCATGCGCTGAAGTTCTATCTGGGCCTGGATCTGGTCGGCTTCCCCGGAAATGGTGGTGATCAGCGACTGCCGTTTCTCAATCTGCTTGTTCAGAAGGACGACTTTGTTGAGTGAATTTTGTTTTGATTGACGGGTTTCTTCCAGTAATCTGGAGGTGTAACGTATTTCTTCTTCCAGCTGGTTTTTTGTTTTCTGGAGTTTGTCTTTTGATTCCTGAGAAAAAGATAAGACAGGAAAAGAAATGACAAGGATAAGCACCATGATGAGGACTGAAAAAATCTGCCGGAAAGGATGACAAAACTCAATCATGGTATATCGGTTATACTCCGCAGGTTCACCTCACAGGGTGATAGCTCTGCGGGATCTTAAATGGAAACGACTGGACTGTATTAACGTTAATCTTATTGAACTTAACTGAAGCAGAGAGGCTATTATCTGCAGAAATATCAAAGGATATATCCTTTGGGAAGAGCTGGTCTTCAATCTTTTCAAATGCAGAATAATTTACTTCCAACTGGATATTCGGTTCACGGATCTCCTTCACGACTGCCCGCGTAATCTTAAAACTCTCAGGATCAATCCAGATAGTTTGAATCAGCACCCTTAGATTTTCCTGGCAGTTCCTGACAAATTTTTTCAGTTTCATACGATCTGCCGTCACCAGTTTATAGATCCCATTATCAATTCCTGCCCTGAATTTCCCGTTCTCATAAAACGAAAGATCATTTCCCGTCAGGAATGACTGAAGGATATCGAAGTCAATATTTGTATTCAGATATTTGTTTACATAATTGTAATCACCTGCAAAAAATGTATTGTTCATCCGGTTGATGAATTTAACCGAATCCTGGGTCAGCATCATCCGGAAGGCCTCAATTCCCAAGGCGGGTGAACAAGAAAGCCAGATCACACTATCTTTCCTGATCCGGATCTGACCGTTAAAAGAATTCTTTTGTCCTTTATTTTCATAGTCCGCCGAGAATTTTGCCGTGAACCAGGCATACTTAAGTTCGTGTTCCTTAAGCTTTTTAAAAAGATAATCCGCTCCTTCTTCTTTGATCGGAGCTTTGATGATCTTACGCTGGGTACTGCACGAATCTAAAAAGATGAGCAATAAAAGAAAGAAAAATGGAAGAATGAAAAAGGCGTGTTTGGTTTTACTCATCATTAAGACAGATTACTGCAGTATAAAGATCAGAAAATATCATCTTATTCAAAAAGTTTCTTCTCGGCGATTTTTTTATCGAGAAGTGCCGATCCCGGAACCTTTTGCCTTCGCTTTTTGCCAGTATTCGAGTGCATGGTCGATATCGCCCAGTTTGTAAAGAATGTCTCCATAGTGTTCCATGACTTCGGCACTCACCGAGTCGCTATCTTCAAGGGCTTTGCCCACCCAGGTCCTGGCATCATCGTACCGCTGAAGTTTATAAAGCACCCATCCATAGGTATCCTGGAAAGATGAATTTTTCGGATCGAGGGTAACAGCTTTTTTCGACATGGTTTCCGCCTTGTCAAGATCCTGGTTACGAAGCGAAAGATAATAGGCATAATTATTCAGAACATAGGCATTGTCCTTCTTGATGGAGAGTGATTTCTCATAAGCCATATCTGATTCAACGGTGTCTTTTAAAGAGTGATAGGTATCACCCAAATACATATAGAACTCCGAAAGTAATTCATCGTTATTTGCAACCAGTTTAAGCCCCTCGTTAAATTTTTTGACTGCATCTTCATATTGCTTCAGTTCAAATCGTGCGATACCTGTAAACATGAATGGAACCGGCTGATCGGGAAACAATTCGATAGCGCGGTTGCCGTATTCAACCAAATGGTCGTATTTCTCAAGCACCAGGTCAAGACGCAGGACTTCTTCCCAAACCACAAATTTACTGCTATCGAGCGCTATGACCCTCAGGTACTCATCCCGTGCCTCTGCATTTTTTTTATCCTGAACCAGAAAATCCCCATATATCGAATGAGCTTTGGGATCGTTGGGATGAGTAGTGGTAAGGATCCGACTCAGTTCATATACAACAGGTTTGGCATCATCGGGCAATTGGTTGATATTGAAAAAGGAAATCAGAATAGTTATTTTCGTGTCGATATCAAGATTCGGATTCTGAAAGCCCTGTTTCAGTTCTTCGTAGGCTTTTTCTTTTTCGCCGTTTTTCCTGTAATAATCTGCCATAGACATATGTACGTATGGATTTCCCGGATCGGCCTGCTGAATCTTGCGATAGGTTTCGAGTCCCTTATCCTGCATCTTGTTGTTCATATAAAATTCCGCCAGGATCGACAAATAATGGATTTCGTCGGGATAGGCGGCAACCAGTACCTGCAGTTTCGTGCTCTGCTTTCGGCAAATCATTCAGAAGAAGATAGATCTTTTCTTTCTGAATACTGATCTCTTCCGAAACGCCGGCTCTACTCTCGATCTCGTTGTATATCCTCACCGCATCAAGGTATTTTTCGGTTGTAAGGTAAAGGGCAGCCAACTGGTAATAATAATCAAGATTATCGGGATTCTTAGATGTGATCCATTCATAGATAGCTATGGCATCTTTGTACTTGCCATCAATCTGGAGCACTTCTGCATAAAAAAGCTGGTACCAGATATTTGAAGGGTCAAGTTTTGCGGCCTTACCGGCAAGATCAATTGCTTCATGCGTCTGTTTTTTGTTCGCTACGATACGTGCGAGTTCAAAATAAGCCGTTGCATCATCCGGGTATTTACTGATGTATTGCCTGTATAGTTCTTCGGCTTTATCATTATTGCCGGTAATTTCGTCTTTCTTTGCTTCGATCAGCATTGAAATGTTTGATGCGACTTTCTGGTCTGCCAGTTCGGTTTTATGCTTTTTCCCTTTATGGCTGGGTGACGCATAAGATTCAGGCAAAAAACAGACCAGCGCAATTAATATGATTAGTAAATTCTTCATTTTTCAGTCCTCATTTTTCAGTCGGCAGTCCTCATTTTTCAGTCGGCAGTCAGCAGTTAGCAGTCAGCAGTCAGCAGTCGGCAGTCAGCAGTCGGCAGTTGGTAATCCTCATTCTTCAGTGTTAAGGGCCAAGGGGCTACCAAAATATCGCCCCTGTGGGGTTGTGAAACATATGTTTTTAATTCGTAATTCGTCATTCGTAATTAACTAAGTCCGGTGTGGCCGAAGCCGCCAGTGCCTTTTGTTGTTTCATTAAGATCGGGGACTTCTTCCCAATCGGCTTTTTCATGTTTTGAGATGATCATCTGGTCGATACGGTCGCCGTTCTCAACAGTGTAATCTTCCGCGGAAAGATTAACAAGGATCACCATGACTTCCCCGCGATAATCAGCGTCTATGGTTCCGGGAGTATTCAGCATGGTGATCCCTTTTTTGATTGCCAGGTCACTTCCCGGCCGCACCTGGGCTTCATATCCAATTGGTAATTCGATGAATAAACCAGTGGGAACGAGTGCTCTTCCGAGGGGCTTTAACAGGACATCTTCTGTCAGGTTGGCAAGGAGATCCATCCCTGCAGATGCATTGGTTTCATATGATGGCAAAGCATGCCTGGAATGGTTTACGATCCTGATCTTCATAACCGGGAAAAGAAACGCAAAATTAATAAAAATATTTGATCTGGGGACTAGGCACTGGGTACTAGGTACTGGGTACTGGGCACTAGGTACTGGGCACTGGGTACTGGGCACTGGGTACTAGGTACTGGGCACTGGGCACTAGGTACTGGGCACTAGGTTCTGGGTACTGGGCACTAGGTACTGGGCACTGGGTACTAGTGTATTGACAAATTAATGAATTAACATTATCTTTGTGGGGTAAAAACCACAAAGCCATGGCAAAGTTAACATTAAAACTAAAATCAAAAGAACGTGAGTTTCTTAATAACTTGACAAAAACGGGCACCCGTAATTCCCGGGAATTTGAAAGAGCTTATATACTGTTGGCTCTGGACAAAGGTAAGAAACATGAGGAGATATCAGAGTTTTACAACGTTAGCAGAATTACAATATGGCGAGTGAAAAACAAGTATTTAGAATCAGGTGTTGAAGAAGCCATTAAAGATGAACCACGGCCAGGACAACCAATAAAATACGATGAAACTGACAACGCTGAGATTATTGCCATGGCTTGTTCAAAAGCGCCAGATGGAAGAGCCCGATGGACAATACGGCTTCTCGAAAAGACCTTGAAAGAGCAGAAGGGGATGGTATCAATCAATCGTGAAACAATCCGGTTACTCCTAAAAAAAACGAATGTAAGCCTTGGTTGAAAAAAATGTGGTGTATAACGGAAATCACAAAGGAATACAGAAAGCGCATGTACCGATTGCTAAACTTGTATAATAAACCATATAATCCTGCAATACCGGTGGTGTGTTTTGACGAAAAGAGTAAACAGTTATTGGAAGATTCCCGAACCCCTATCCCTTTGAAACCTGGTCAGGTTAAGAAATATGATTATGAATACCGGCGAAAGGGGACATGCAACATTTTTGTCGCGGTTGAACCAAAGGCAGGAAAGCATTTTATAAAAGTCACCGACCAGCGCACCCGTAAAGACTTTGCCGTATTCATGAAATGGTTGATTGACAATAAATATAAGCAGGCAAAGAAAGTCATAATAGTTTTAGACAATTTGAACACTCATTTCAAGAAATCCATTTATGAAACCTTTTCACCTCAGGAATGTAGTCGGTTACTGAAAAAAATCAAATTTGTTTACACTCCCAAACATGCGAGTTGGCTAAACATGGCAGAGATCGAAATAAATTTACTGGACCACGAATGTCTTGATAGAAATATCGGGAATCGAAATGAACTTGAAAGACAAATCCTCTTTTGGTGTAATGCGAACAATTCCGATCAAAGAAAAATCAATTGGAGTTTTACACGATATAAAGCTGACAAAAAACTATCAAATTATTACGTTTCATAATTAACTTGTCTTGACACTAGGCACTAGGTACTGGGCACTGGGTACTGGGTAAAAAAGAACTGGCGAATTGGCGAACTGGTGAACTGGTGACAGAGTGAGGTGGTGAACTGGCGAAAATCGTGAATGGGTACTGGGTACTAGGCACTAGGTACTGGGCACTGGGTACTAGGTACTGGGCACTGGGCACTAGGTACTGGGTACTGGGCACTGGGTACTGGGCACTAGGTACTGGGTACTGGGCACTGGGTACTGGGTAAAAAAGAACTGGCGAACTGGTGAACTGGTGAACTGGTGAACTGGTGAACTGGTGAACTGGTGACAGAGTGAGGTGGTGAACTGGCGAACATCGTGAATGGGTACTGGGTACTGGGCACTGGGTACTAGGCACTGGGTACTGGGCACTGGGTACTGGGTAAAAAAGAACTGGCGAATTGGCGAACTGGTGAACTGGTGACAGAGTGAGGTGGTGAACTGGCGAAAATCGTGAATGGGTACTGGGCACTGGGTACTAGGCACTAGGTACTGGGTACTGGGTAAAAAAGAACTGACGAACTGGTGAACTGGCGAACTGGTGAATTGGCGAACTGGCGAAGATCGTGACGTGGGAAGCGGAAATAGTGAATGGTGAGGGGTGAAGGGTTTTGAATACTCGAACTTATATGAGTTCTGCACAAAAAGGTGCATGAAAATAAAAACAAAAAACATTGCGTCAAGTTAAAATCGAACTATAGAACAAAGGTTTGTGTCCCGTCACGAAAAGGAATTTTATTTTTTATTTACTAAGGAATATCGATCAACGATTTTTGAAGTTAGAGCGAAATTCAGAATGGGGAAATGGCAAATATTTGGCTTAGGACTTCAAGCAAAGATTTTGGTTAGTTTTAGCTTTTCGATGCGCCAGGCGACGGCGATAAAAATTACCAGGAGAAGGGTGTGGAATGCGATGCGGAGGATTGGGGTTTCGATGGGGACGAGGGCGCTGACGGCATAGAGGAGGACAGAGAATCCAAGATATCCGAAAAACTTCGTGAGGTTATAATTCACCGGGAAATATTTCTGGCCGATGAGGTAAGAAATGATCATCATGCTTCCGTAGCAGATAAATGTTGCCCAGGCCGAGCCGAGGTAGCCGTGAATTAGGTGGTCAGGGCTCAGCGGAATCCACCAGAAATTCAGGATCAGGGTGATGACGGCGCCAATAACCGAAAGCCAGGCACCCCAGATAGTCTGGGCCGTAAGTTTGTACCAGATCGACAGATTATAATAGACTCCCAGGAAAAGGTTAGCCAGCAGGAGGATCGGGATGACATTCTTTCCGACCCTGAACCGTGGGCCAATGAAGTGAATGAAAACATCATCCAGGTAGAGCATCGTCAAGAGAAAAATAAAAGAGACCGTGAGGATGAAAAAGTCCATGATCCGGGCATAGACCAGTTTGGCATCTTTTTCTTTGGCCTGGGCAAAAAAGAAAGGTTCGGCGGCAAAACGATAGGCCTGGACAAATAAGGTCATCAGAATGGATATCTTGTAACAGGCACTGTAAATACCGACCTGCGCTTCCGAGATATTCTTTGGCAGGAGGTACCTCAGCAGGAGGCGGTCGAAGGTTTCATTCACGATGCCTGCCATTCCTGCAAAGAGCAAGGGCCATGTATAGAGCAACATTTTCTTCCACAGCGCTTTGTGTAATTCAAACTTCATTCCCACGACCTGGGGCAACAGCAGGATAAAAGTGAGGATACTCGCCAGCAGGTTTGCAATAAATACATATTCGATGGTCCAGTCGCTTCTGTAAATAAGTCCGAATAACCAATTATCGCGCAGTGCATTGTTATAATGTTTGAGGAGCCAGGGGCATAGAAGGAGGAAAAATAAAGTAAGACCTATGTTGGTGAGTATGTTGATGAGCTTGATGGCGGCAAACCTCTTTGCTTTGTTTTGAGCCCTGAGCCGGGCAAAAGGAATTGAGCAAAGTGCATCCAACCCAAGAATCCATGCAAACCAGATCACATATTCAGGATGAAGAGGATATTCTATCCAGGTTGCGACCCTACCTGCAAATACATTGGAAAGAAACAGAAAAGCGACAGATGTCAGGCCGACAGATAGCATTGCGGTGCTGAACACACGGTCTTTTCTTACTTCCGTTTCGCTGAAGCGGAAAAAGGTAGTCTCCATTCCATAGGTGAGGATGACCATGAGGAAGGAGGCATAGGAATAGAATACGCTGATGATGCCATATTCACCCCTGGTGAAGACGCGTGTGAGCAGGATGACCAGCAGATACTGGAGAAATCGTCCCAAGATGGTTGGGATCCCATAGATGGCAGTTTGGCCGGCAAGACGTTTGAGGGGATTCATCGGGGCAAAGATAAAAAAATGTGGTGAACTGGTGAAGTGGTGACAGAGTGAACTGGTGAACTGGTGAACTGGTGACAGAGTGAGGTGGTGAACTGGTGAAGTGGTGACAGAGTGAACTGGTGAAGTGGTGACAGAGTGAACTGGTGAAGTGGTGACAGAGTGAACTGGTGAAGTGGTGACAGAGTGAACTGGTGAAGTGGTGACAGAGTGAACTGGTGACAGAGTGAGGTGGTGAACTGGTGAACTGGTGACGTGGTGACAGAGTGAGGTGGTGAACTGGAGAACTGGTGAACTGGTGACAGAGTGAGGTGGTGAACTGGAGAACTGGTGACAGAGTGAGGTGGTGAACTGGCGAAAATCGTGAATGGTGAGTAGTGTATACTCCAATACATCTACGAAAATATTGCTCCTAAGGAGCAAATCCATATTATAGGTTTGTTTTTAATCGCTCTGTAGGCCCTATGTTTGCAAAATGAAGCATAAGTCTGGGAATTTATTAGTTTTAGAAACCCATTTCACAAACTAAATAAAACCAGACTTATGCAAACACAAAGTAACAAAATTGATTTTAAAGGCGAGAACATTTATGTGTGAGCGTTATTCTGGTAGAAGAAAGAGTCCATCCGTCAATAAGCCGCTCCGGAGGTACGGTATTTCGGTAGCCAGTTGATTCCAACAATCAAAAAGCCTCTCTGTAGGAGCATTATTATGATTAATCCGTAATTTCGCCGGGGAGAAAATTCAAATCATCAGGAGAATGCCGAAAAATAAATTTTACGTTGTCTGGTGTGGGCGGAAGCCGGGGATCTATAGCCGGTGGGAGGATTGCAAGGAGCAGGTTGATGGGGTTGAGGGGGCTAAATATAAGGGGTTCCCTACGCTGGAGCTGGCGGAGATGGCATGGCATGATGATTTTGAGAAATACCTGAAGAAAGATCTGAATGCGGAAAAGAAAATTGTTTGTTCTAATCCGCTGATAGGGACGCCGGTGCTCGACAGCATTTCCGTTGATGCAGCCTGCAAAGGGAATCCCGGGATTCTTGAGTACCGGGGGGTTGATACTAAATCGGGCGCTGAGTATTTCAGGCAGGGGCCATTTCCTGAAGGCACCGTTAACATTGGGGAATTTCTTGCTATTGTTCATGCATTGGCCATGCTTAAAAAGATTGATTCGGACTGGCCTGTTTATTCTGATTCGAGGACGGCGATCGTATGGATAAAGGCGAAACGGATCAAGACGAAACTTGTTCAGACTGATGAAAATAAACAGCTTTTTGAGCTGGTGGAAAGGGCTTTGAGTTGGTTAAAGACAAATACGTATAAGAATAAAATCCTGAAGTGGGAGACGGCGTATTGGGGGGAGATACCGGCGGATTTTGGGAGGAAGTGAGAAAGAGTGACAAAGTCACAAAGTGACAAAGGAACGGAGTGACAGAGTGATGTGGTGAACTGGTGACAGAGTGAACTAGTGAACTGGTGAAGTGGTGAACTGGTGACAGAGTGATTTGGTGAACTGGTGACAGAGTGATGCGGTGAACTGGTGACAGAGTGAACTAGTGAAGTGGTGACAGAGTGAAGTGGTGAACTGGTGACAGAGTGAACTGGTGAGCTGGTGACAGAGTGAAGTGGTGAACTGGTGACAGAGTGAACTGGTGAACTGGTGACAGAGTGATGCGGTGAACTGGTGACAGAGTGAAGTGGTGACGTGGTGACAGAGTGAAGTGGTGAACTGGTGACAGAGTGAACTGGTGAGCTGGTGACAGAGTGAAGTGGTGAACTGGTGACAGAGTGAACTGGTGAACTGGTGACAGAGTGAGGTGGTGACGTGGTGACAGAGTGAAGTGGTGACGTGGTGACAGAGTGATGTGGTGACGTGGTGAAAGAGTGAACTGGTGAACTGGTGACAGAGTGATTTGGTGAACTGGTGACAGAGTGAACTGGTGAGCTGGTGACAGAGTGAAGTGGTGAACTGGTGACAGAGTGAAGTGGTGAACTGGTGACAGAGTGAACTGGTGAACTGGTGACAGAGTGAAGTGGTGACGTGGTGACAGAGTGAAGTGGTGAACTGGTGACAGAGTGAACTGGTGAACTGGTGACAGAGTGATGCGGTGAACTGGTGACAGAGTGAAGTGGTGACGTGGTGACAGAGTGAAGTGGTGAACTGGTGAGCTGGTGAGCTGGTGACAGAGTGAAGTGGTGAACTGGTGACAGAGTGAAGTGGTGAACTGGTGACAGAGTGAACTGGTGAACTGGTGAAAGAGTGATGTGGTGAACTGGTGAACTGGTGAATTATTTATTTTTATAATTTTTTTCCTTGAGTTTCTTTTTTGTGGCTGAAAATATGTTCAAAAGTTCACTTGCTTCTTTGTAAAGTGGTAAAAATTGTTCTTTTTTATTTGTCATGATTTCTTCTAACAATTCAAGCCAGAAAACGGTTTCATCACATTCTTCTACGACTATACATATCTTTGAATAATATTCTGCAGGAGATCTTGCCCGACAGGCAGATCTGAAATTTGCAGCGACAGATGTCCCACTTCTAAGAATTTGTTTTCTGATTACCCAGGAAGATTCTTTATTGGGTAAATCATCAACCCCTTTACAGAGATTGATGGCAAACCTCTTTGTTCTTTCCCTGAATTCCTGATTATAATTTTGCAAAAAATATTGAATTAGTGTAATGATTTAGATGATCTGATAATTCCACTTAATCAGGGATTTTTAAAAAGGTAATACAAATGTTAATATTATTTAAGTTCACCAGTTCACTCTGTCACCACTTCACTCTGTCACCAGTTCACCAATTTAAAAGAGGGTTGGATAGAATGCGTCTTCGATGTGGTTGATGTGCTCTTTGCCTTTCACTATGAGAATGGAGATGATGTCAAAGCGGACTTCTTCGTTGAAGTTCATTTTTCTGACATAAGTATTGGCGGCCTGGATGAGGGATTTCTGTTTTTCATGGGTGACGGCGGTTTCGGGTTCGCCGGCGAAGTTTGAATGGCGGGCTTTTACTTCTACTACGATGATATATTTGCCTTCTTTGGCTATGATATCGATTTCGTGTTTTCCTGAGACCCAGTTGCGTTCAAGGATCTTGTATCCTTTCTTCTTCAGGTACTCAATGGCGATGTCCTCGCCTTTTTGTCCGAATTCATTGTGCTCTGCCATAATAAAGGGGTGAATGGTGAATAGTGAGTAGTGAGGGGTGAGAAGTGAGTAGTGATGTGGTGAAGTGGCGAACCAGCGGACAAGCGGACGAGCGGACGAGGTGATTCGCTAAAATATTAATTCTATATCTGTTCCTACATTTAGTTTGACTTTTCTTCCAAGTATTAATGCCAGGTTTGTTTCTCCGTGACCTGCCGGGAAATCGAAACAAACGGGATAGTTATATTCTGCTACCGATTCGGCGATGATCTCATTGGCGGTGAGGCCGTAAGGGATCGTGTTGTCGTTCATGCGCTCCATGCTGCCAACTATGAGGCCTTTGAGGTTGCTTAGTTTGCCGGCTCGTTTCAGGGCCATCATCATGCGGTCGATATGATATAAATATTCATCGACGTCTTCCAGGAAGAGGATCTTACCGGTGGTATCGACTTCCGATGCTGAGCCCATCAGCGAATAGAGGATAGAAAGATTTCCGCCGGTAAGCAATCCTTCCGCTTCACCATTCCTGGCAAGCGGGGTGGCAGAATAGGAATAGCTCCTGATCTTCCCGAAAAGGGCATTTTTTAATGTTTCCTGGGTATCGCCGGGTTTATCATCGGAGGTGATGTTGATGGGCATGACGGCATGGAGGGTCTCAATGCCAAAGTGCATGTGGATGTGTGAATGCAGTACGGTTATATCGCTGTAGCCCACGATCCATTTCGGGTTTTTCATGAATGCCGTAAAATCGATCTTATCTATGATCCGTACCGTTCCATATCCTCCCCTGGCACAGATCACAGCGCGGATAGAATCGTCATCAAGCATTTGCTGGAGATCGGCAAGACGGTTTTCATCTTTACCTGCAAACTGGTTACATTTCCTGAAGATGTTCGTGCCCAGCTCGACCTCCAGTCCCCATTTCTGGAAGAGACGGATGCTGGGATGCACGTCATCAAAGTTGATGCAGCGGGCAGGAGCAATGATTCCGACTTTGTCGTCTTTCGAGAGGTAGAGCGGGGTAATCATTAAATTCTTTTTTTACGTATTGATTTTCAATGAAGTTTGCAGAAATATGATATAAAGGTCGTAATAATTTTTTGAACAATAGAATATTCATCCAGGAATTCTGAAGTTCGAATGTTTTTTTGAATCATAGAACGAAGGCCTAATGGCAAGATTGCAAAAGAATGTAATACCGCTCCGATGGAGCGGGGGAAAATCAGATGGACGGTTAATTCTACGAACATACCGCTCCGATGGAGCGGCTCGTTTCTGGTTGGGATCATGATGCTACGAACATACCGCTCCGATGGAGCGGGTTGTTTTTGGTTGGGATCATGATGCTACGAACATACCGCTCCGATGGAGCGGGGGAAAATCAGATGGACGGTTAATTCTATGAACATACCGCTCTTATGGAGCTGGTTTTTTTGGTTGGGTCTATTGTGCTATGAACATACCGCTCCGATGGAGCGGGGAAAAATCAGATGGACAGTTAATTCTACGAACATACCGCTCCGATGGAGTGGGTTGTTTTTGGTTGGGATCATGATGCGACGAACATACCGCTCCTATGGAGCGGGTTTTTTCTGGTTGGGATCATGATGCTACGAATATACCGCTCCGATGGAGCGGGTTGTTTCTGGTTGGGATCATGATGCTACGATCATACCGCTCCGATGGAGCGGAAAAAATTAAATGCTCGTTTATCGCTACGGATATACCGCTCCGATGGAGCGGAAAAAATTAAATGCTCGTTTATCGCTACGGATATACCGCTCCGATGGAGCGGAAAAAATTAAATGCTCGTTTATCGCTACGGATATATCGCTCCGATGGAGCGGGTTTTTTCTGGTTGGGATCATGATGCTACGAACATACCGCTCCGATGGAGCGGAAAAAATTAAATGCTCGTTTATCGCTACGGATATATCGCTCCGATGGAGCGGGTTGTTTCTGGTTGGGATCATGATGCTACGAACATACCGCTCCGATGGAGCGGGTTGTTTTTGGTTGGGATCATGATGCTACGAACATACCGCTCCGATGGAGCGGGGGAAAATCAGATGGACGGTTAATTCTATGAACATACCGCTCTTATGGAGTGGAAAAAATTAAATGCTCGTTTATCGCTACGGATATATCGCTCCGATGGAGCGGAAAAAATTAAATGCTCGTTTATCGCTACGGATATACCGCTCCGATGGAGCGGGTTGTTTTTGGTTTGGATCATGATGCTCACGAACATACCGCTCCGATGGAGCGGGGAAAAATCAGATGGACGGTTAATTCTACGAACATACCGCTCCGATGGAGCGGGTTGTTTATGGTTTGGATCATGATGCTACGAACATACCGCTCCGATGGAGCGGAAAAAATTAAATGCTCGTTTATCGCTACGGATATACCGCTCCGATGGAGCGGGGAAAAATCAGATGGACGGTTAATTCTACGAACATACCGCTCCGATGGAGCGGGTTGTTTATGGTTTGGATCATGATGCTACCAACATACCGCTCCGATGGAGCGGAAAAAATTAAATGCTCGTTTATCGCTACGGATATACCGCTCCGATGGAGCGGGGGAAAATCAGATGGACGGTTAATTCTATGAACATACCGCTCTTATGGAGTGGAAAAAATTAAATGCTCGTTTATCGCTACGGATATACCGCTCCGATGGAGCGGAAAAAAACCAAATGCTCGTTTATCGTCACGGATATACCGCTCCGATGGAGCGGGTTGTTTTTGGTTGGGATCATGATGCTACGAACATACCGCTCCGATGGAGCGGGTTGTTTATGGTTTGGATCATGATGCTACGAACATACCGCTCCGATGGAGCGGAAAAAATTAAATGCTCGTTTATCGCTACGGATATACCGCTCCGATGGAGCGGGGGAAAATCAGATGGACGGTTAATTCTATGAACATACCGCTCTTATGGAGTGGAAAAAATTAAATGCTCGTTTATCGCTACGGATATATCGCTCCGATGGAGCGGAAAAAAACCAAATGCTCGTTTATCGTCACGGATATACCGCTCCGATGGAGCGGGTTGTTTTTGGTTGGGATCATGATGCTACGAACATACCGCTCCGATGGAGCGGGGAAAAATCAGATGGACGGTTAATTCTACGAACATACCGCTCCGATGGAGCGGAAAAAATTAAATGATCGTTTATCGTTACGGATATACCGCTCCGATGGAGCGGGTTGTTTTTGGTTGGGATCATGATGCTACGAACATACCGCTCCGATGGAGCGGGTTGTTTTTGGTTGGGATCATGATGTTACGAACATATCGCTCCGATGGAGCGGGGGAAAATCAGATGGACGGTTAATTCTACGAACATACCGCTCCGATGGAGCGGGTTGTTTTTGGTTTGGATCATGATGTCACGAACATACCGCTCCGATGGAGCGGGGAAAAATCAGATGGACGGTTAATTCTACGAACATACCGCTCCGATGGAGCGGGGAAAAATCAGATGGACGGTTAATTCTACGAACATACCGCTCCGATGGAGCGGGGGAAAATCAGATGGACGGTTAATTCTATGAACATACCGCTCTTATGGAGTGGAAAAAATTAAATGATCGTTTATCGTCACGGATATACCGCTCCGATGGAGCGGCTCGTTTCTGGTTGGGATCATGATGTACGAACATATCGCTCCGATGGAGCGGGGAAAATCAGATGGACGGTTAATTCTACGAACATACCGCTCCGATGGAGCGGGTTGTTTTTGGTTGGGCCTATTGTGCTATGAACATATCGCTCTGATGGAGCGGGGAAAATCGTGACGCGTGACGTGGAAAAATGGTGAATGGTGAGTGGTGAATAGTGAGGGGTTTTGAATATCGAATATCGATCAACGATGAAAATGGTGAGAGGTGAGAAAAGGAAGAGCGGAGAAGGGGAAGTGCGGTTAACTATGCTGATACTTTAAAAAATGATATGGCCCGAATGATTAAAAAATGAAAACCTATATATTTGTACCGATTGAGGATTTACTCCTGTAGTGATCATTCATAAAAGAAACCGTCGAAATGCATGTATAATCAATACCGTATGATATGCGTACTATTTTAATATTACTTTTCCTGGTTTATTCGGTTTTCGACTTTTCACAAACAACCATTGTCGGCACAATAAAAGATTCAAGGACCAATGAAATATTACCTTATTGCAGCATTGCAATAAAAGGGACGAAAAAATGTGCAATATCCAACCAGGAAGGGACTTTCAGTATTGCGGTAAATTCAGACAGAGACACATTGCTCTTTTCCTATATCGGATATGAAACACAAAGTATTCCGGCCATTATATTGTACAGATCTAAAAATGTGTTGCTAAAAAGAAAAGATGTTGTCCTCCAGGAGTTTGTGGTTTATGCGACGAATGATTTTCTTTATGATATATTAGATCAATGCAGGAAAAAACTTCTGAAGGATCAACAAAATCACATTACAAAGGTTTATTATGGTTTAGAGACGCAATCAAAAGAAAAGCCGATAGAACTTCTGGAATGTTACTATAATGGATATCTGAATGGTACTTTTATTGAAAAACTAAGTTTTAAAAATGGAAGGATCGGACTGGCCGATCTGGATAACAGGTACTTTCTGACATTTAATTCTTCCAAAGCTATTCTAATCTTAGATTTGACCAGCAAAAGTGAGTATTCCCCTTCAAATCCATTTCAATTTAACAAGAGAGAGATGAAAAAACATTTTGACCTTGAACTGGAATATTCCAACGGCAAAGAAGATAAAATAAAATTTCATCCCCGTAATGAAAAAAATGCAAGCTTTTCAGGAGAGATATGGATAGAAACAGGAACTTTTTCACTAATGAAAATAGACCTTAACATTGAAAACACCACAAAGCATCCATTTTTACCAATAGTTCCAAGTGATTCTATATATCACATTAATTTAGCCATCAGCCGTACCTATAAAATTGATAATGAAGGCGTTAGATTAGATCACATTAATTTCAATTATAATATGACGTACAAAAGCTACAGGGACTCATTGATGTCATTAGTATCGAACACACTCGTCAGAGAGATAAGTTCCAATGGCGTTATTTACTTTTATGATTATGAATACCCTTTTATCCTTCCTTATTTTGAATATAATACTGATTGTGATGACTATAGAAAAATATCAATAATTCCTTATAACGAGGTCTTCTGGAACAATAATAATACATTGCTTCTTACAGAAAAGCAAAAAGAAGATCTTGGTTTTTTTTCTAATAAAGGATCTCTTATCAACTTTGATGCAGGAAATTACGGGAAGGACTTTTTAAAGTCACCAAAATTTGCATTGAGTATCAGGGATACAAAAATGCCCTTTTATGAGCATTATTATAGTTTTTGGTCGCCGGTTAAGCGTATTGCATTAAGGAAACAATTGCCGCAAAACCAAACATATTCTCAAGAAAGAATTAATCAAAGTATTTTATCAAACCTTTATGGTTTAAAAGTTCAAATATTACTTGATATCACACGATCAGGCGACTCATTAAATTGCAAATCATATACTGTTTTTGATGATAATATATCTTTCTATCATCTCCCGGAACAGCCCTATACAAATACTTTCCTGAATATTTTCTTTGACATTTGTGAAATCGAAAGGAGAAAAATGGAGAAAGATCTCAATTGCTCACATTTGACAGTTATCCAGGTTGATTCCATCTATAAGAAAGCTGTAAATAATATTGATATTATAACAAAGCGTTATCTTAAGGAAGTAAACCTGGGAATAAATAGTCGTGCACTCTATAAATGGAATTTATATGTGGCTGACAATCTGAAGATTGATAATCTTAAAATCTTTCAACAAAATAGTAATTCCAAGTGATTTTCAGCATTCAGATGACAGCTCCAACCACAGCCACTTAGTCGGCAGTTGGCAGTTGGCAGTCGGCAGTCGGCAGTCGGCAGTCAGCAGTCAGTCGCAGCTTTTGAGAATCGTGAGGCGTGACGCGGAAAAATGGTGAATGGTGAATAGTGAGAGGTGAGAAAAGGAATAGCGGAGAAAGGAAAGAGCGGTTGATTATGCCGGTTCCGAAAAAAATGATACAGCCAAAATCACTCAATATTTTTACCTTTGTGGTAATTAATGGGATTACAACACTTTCACACTGAGATTATATTGAAATGAACGATACGACTGATAATACTGAAAAGAAATTTAAACGTACGCTTGTTACTTCTGCACTTCCTTATGCCAATGGGCCACTGCATATCGGGCATATGGCAGGGGTTTATATTCCTGCGGATATTTATGTTCGTTTTCTGCAGGAT
The DNA here is from genome assembly GCA_963785325.1 of uncultured Bacteroidales bacterium. Lineage (GTDB taxonomy): Bacteria > Bacteroidota > Bacteroidia > Bacteroidales > FEN-979 > FEN-979. Next base: position 49,264 of record CAWAVC010000036.1, read on the forward strand.
GAACAAGGAGGATGTGATCTTTATCGGCGGGTCGGACGAGCATGGTGTTCCAATCACCATCAAGGCATTGCAGGAAGGCGTTACTCCCCAGGAAATCGTCGACCGTTATCATGCAATCATCAAGAAATCATTTGAAGAATTCGGTATCTCTTTCGATATTTATTCCAGAACATCGAATAAGATACATCACGAAACCGCATCTGAATTTTTCCGCAAGCTGTATGATGCCGGTCAGTTCATTGAAAAGGTAAGTCAGCAATATTACGATGAGGAAACCGGGCAATTCCTGGCCGACCGATATATCACCGGAACCTGTCCGCACTGCGGGTATGAGAAGGCCTATGGCGACCAGTGCGAGAAATGCGGCACCTCGCTGAATGCAACTGACCTGATCAATCCCGTATCGGTTCTGAGCGGAAATAAGCCGATACTGAAAGATACAAAGCACTGGTTTCTGCCGCTCGACGAGTATGAGCCGTGGCTAAAAAAATGGATCCTGGAAGGGCATAAGGATGACTGGAAGACCAATGTTTACGGGCAATGCAAGTCGTGGCTCGACCAGGGACTGCAGCCGCGTGCCGTGACCCGTGACCTGAACTGGGGTGTAAAAGTGCCGATAAAAGGCGCCGAGGGCAAAGTGCTGTATGTTTGGTTTGACGCGCCCATCGGCTATATTTCGGCCACCAGGGAACTGACGCCCGACTGGGAGAAATACTGGAAGGATCCTGCAGACCCGGTTGATCCATTTCATCGGGAAGGACAACATCGTATTTCATTGCATCATCTTCCCGGTAATGCTTAAGGCAGAAGGCACCTTTATCCTGCCCGACAATGTTCCCGCGTTCGAGTTCCTGAACCTGGAAGGAGAAAAGATCTCCACTTCACGTAACTGGGCCGTGTGGCTTCACGAATACCTTATTGATTTCCCGGGAAAGCAGGATGTGCTGCGGTATGTGCTTACCACTAATGCCCCCGAGACCAAGGACAATGATTTTACGTGGAAGGACTTCCAGGCCAAGAACAACAACGAGCTTGTTGCCATACTGGGCAATTTTGTAAACCGCACCCTGGTGCTGACCCATAAATACTTCAACGGGATCGTTCCCGAAACAAGGAATATTGACTGAAAGCGATCTGGAAGCCATGGATGCTATGTCAAATTTTCCAGATATGATTGCAGGCAGCCTTGCGGAATTTCAGGTTCAGGGAGGCGCTGAGCGAGTTCATGAACCTGGCACGGCTCGGCAATAAGTACCTTACCGACAATGAGCCCTGGAAGACATTTCCGGCAGATGCTGAACGTACCGGGACTATTCTGAATATTTCACTGCAGATCTGTGCACAACTTTCCATCGTGGGTGAGCCTTTTCTTCCTTCTTCATCTGAAAAGATCAGAAAGATGCTTAATCTCCCTGCCTTCACCTGGGAAGATGCGACCCGTCTTGACTGGCTTGCTGCGGGGGATAAACTAAACCAGCCGGATTATGTGTTCGAAAAAATTGACGATGCTCCGATCGAAGCCCAGGTAAAGCGTTTGCTGGAAACGAAAAAGAGCAATGATGCCGCTGTTGCAGAGGCTGCGGCAGAACAGACGGTGAAGCCCGGGAAGGAAGAGGTTAGTTATGAAGATTTCTCGAAGATGGATATCCGCGTGGCGACCATACTGGAAGCAGAGAAGATCGCGAAGACCACGAAGCTGATGAAGCTGAAGGTGGATACCGGGCTTGACCAGCGGACGCTGGTGGCGGGTATTGCCGAATACTATGAGCCGGAGCAAGTCATCGGAAAGAAGATCTGCATTCTGGCAAATCTTGCACCGCGGAAGTTGAAGGGGATTGAATCAAGAGGAATGATATTGATGGCGGAGGATCCGGATGGAAGGTTGTTCTTTGTGGAGCCGGACGTGGAAGCCAGTAACGGTGGTACCATCAAATAGGCTTTTACGTGGTGAACTGGTGACAGAGTGATGTGGTGAACTGGTGACAGAGTGACGTGGTGAGGTGGTGACAGAGTGATGTGGTGAACTGGTGACAGAGTGACGTGGTGAGGTGGTGACAGAGTGATGTGGTGAACTGGTGACAGAGTGACGTGGTGAGGTGGTGACAGAGTGATGTGGTGAACTGGTGACAGAGTGACGTGGTGAAGTGGTGACAGGGTGACGTGGTGAACTGGTGACAGAGTGACGTGGTGAAGTGGTGACAGAGTGATGTGGTGAACTGGTGACAGAGTGACGTGGTGAGGTGGTGACAGAGTGACGTGGTTAACTGGTGACAGAGTGACGTGGTGAACTGGTGACAGAGTGAGGTGGTGAACTGGTGACAGAGTGAGGTGGTGAACTGGTGACAGAGTGAAGTGGTGAAGTGGTGACAGAGTGAGGTGCTGAACTGGTGACAGAGTGAGGTGGTGAACTGGTGACAGAGTGAAGTGGTGAAGTGGTGACAGAGTGAGGTGGTGAACTGGTGACAGAGTGAGATGGTGAACTGGTGACAGAGTGAAGTGGTGAGGGGGGATTTTAGAATTTCTCTATCTTTGCACACTTAAATCGGAAATCGTCTAATCGTAAATAAAGATGGCCTCGTAGTTCAATGGATAGAACGGAAGTTTCCTAAACTTTAAATGCAGGTTCGATTCCTGCCGGGGCTACAGAAAAAAACTCATTTCTGAAAAAGAAATGAGTTTTTTTGTGAGTGGTGAGTAGTGAAAGGTGAGGGTGGATAACTATTGCTTAATGATCATTCCCACATCCAATGTCTTATCATTGGTTAATCGCAGAAAATAAACACCGCTGGGTAAATTGCTGATGTCAATTTCTATTTTGGGTTCTGTTATTTGGCGTGTTAGTACCTCCTGACTGTTCAGGTTCAATATGGACAATTGGCTTTCTTGTGATGCAACTGATGTTTCAATTGTCATTCTTTCCTTTACTGGGTTGGGATAAATGGAAAACATTGATTGCTGGTGACCATTGATTCCAACATAAACAAAATCATACTTCATTACCGTTGCTTTTCCATAGGATTAGTTGTAAAATCCTCATAAGCCACATAAAGTAGACTGTCAGTAGGGTTGAAGGCAAGACTTGTCCAATCAGCTTCACCTGCTGAGAAACCAGTTTGATAACATTTTTTTGGGAATATGATAGCCACTTAAATAGTTGGATATAATTTTGTTTATATGGGGTCTGAATAATTTTAAGGAATGAAGAAAAGAATAAAATATTTTTATAATTATTTTTGTAACTGTTATATTATTTTTAACTTTGATACAAATATTATCTAAAACAAACCTTATGAAAAATGTTACAAAGTATT
>CAWAVC010000037.1:0-10074 GCA_963785325.1 uncultured Bacteroidales bacterium
TTATTGTATAAGCATGTCCATTCACTGGAGGGATCAGCTTAAAAACGCTAAATGAGAATTGTAACGGTATGATAATGATTATTCCTAGAAATGCTGCAATTAACAGGATGACACGATAATCCCTAAAATTTATTGAGAACTTTTTTGTTCTTAAAAAGAAGAATTCGATTAGCCCGATAGCGAAAGGAAGCGTAAATGCATTTTCTTTCGTCAGCATAGCCAACACAGCAGAGATCAGTGAACCAGTAAACAACAGGGTTTTAGATATATTTCCTTTGTCTGATAGCCGGGCTTTCACATAAAGTATCAGAGAAAGAAGATAGAACAAGGCAATCATTGATGTAATCCGTTGGACAATATAGGTGACAGATTGAGTTGCAAGAGGGTGAGAAACAAAAAGTAATGCCGTCAAAAAAGCTAAAACTTTTTTATTCTTTGCAATTGGTTGATCTTTCATAGCCGGCGAAGAAAAAATCAGTAAGGTAAGCCACCAGACCAGAGATGCATTGATAAGATGGATGATCAGGTTAACAAGATGGTAGTATCGGACGTTGAGTTGGTTAAAATGATAATTAAGGGCAAAGGTGAACATTCCAACAGGACGTGACGGATAGGTGTTCCACCAGGCTTTTACATCTACTAAATTGCGGATGCCGGTATTATCAACGATACGGTTCAAATCGTCAAAATGGAATGAACAGTTGAAAGAATTGGAATAAATTATAATTCCCAACAAGATTATGATGGCCAATGCCACTACGTCAGAATATCTGTTTTTTTTAACCTGTTTTATCGGTTGAGAACTTTTCTTAGGTGGATACTTCTTTTGTGCTCCCTTTTGCAATGGCTCTTTACTTTGCATAACTGATTGCTCTTGTTTCCCTTATCACCGTGATCTTGATCTGACCGGGATAGGTCATTTCGCTTTGGATTTTCCGGGAAAGGTCGAATGCGACCTGGTTTGCTTCGGTATCGGTGATTTTATCGGCACCGACAATCACGCGCAGCTCACGGCCGGCTTGGATAGCATAGGTCTTTACGACGCCCGGGTATGTTAATGCCAACTCCTCAAGGTGTTTTAGACGTTCAATATAGGCGTCCACAACCTCCCTCCGGGCTCCGGGCCGTGCTCCTGAGATAGAGTCACAAACCTGAACAATAGGAGAGATGAGGTTATCCATTTCGATTTCATCGTGATGTGCACCAATTGCATTGCAGATATCCGGTTTTTCCTTGAACTTCTCTGCCGTCTTCATCCCCAGGATGGCATGCGGCAGTTCGGGTTCAGTATCAGGAACTTTCCCTATATCATGAAGTAACCCTGCCCGCTTTGCTATTTTCGGATTCAATCCGAGCTCGGCAGCCATGGTTGCAGACAATCTTGCTACTTCAATGGAGTGCTGCAATAAATTCTGTCCATACGAAGAACGGTATTTCATTTTTCCGATCATCCTGATCAGTTCATGGTGCAGGTTATGGATCCCCAGATCGACAGTAATCCTTTTACCTGTCTCAATAATTTCCTGTTCTAACTGTTTTTTCGTCTTTGCAACAACTTCTTCGATACGGGCCGGATGGATACGTCCATCCGTCACCAGTTTATGTAAGGATAAACGGGCAATTTCCCTTCTTACCGGGTCAAATCCGGAAAGAATGATAGCATCAGGTGAATCATCAATAATGATTTCGATGCCGGTCAACGCTTCCAATGTTCGTATATTTCTTCCTTCCCGGCCGATTATCCTTCCCTTTATCTCTTCATTCTCAATGTTGAATACGGAAACCGTATTTTCAATGGCATGTTCTGTCGCTGTGCGTTGAATAGTTTCGATGACGATTTTCTTGGCTTCTGTGTTTGCCGTAATACGTGCTTCGTCTATGATATCTTTCATCTGGACCAAAGCTTCCGATTTGGCACCTTCTCTCAGCGTCTCGATTAGCTGTGTTTTGGCTTCTGCCGCAGAAAGGTTGGAAATGGCTTCCAGTTTTTCAATCTGCACTTTCTGATTTTTCTCGAGATCCTGTTGCTTTTTGTTCACAAGATCCATCTGGGCTTGAAGGTTCTGCCGGATAATGACCGTCTCTTTTTGTTTTTTCTGAAATTCTTCTAATTTTTGATTGAGAATAGTCTCTTTTTGTTTTAACCGGTTTTCATTTTTCTGTACTTCGTCGTTCTTTTCATGAATAAACTTTTCATGTTCGGATTTCAGTTGCATGAATTTTTCCTTTGCTTGTAGAATCTTATCCCTCTTAATCATTTCAGCTTTTTCCATTGCTTCTTTCAGGATCAGGTCCCGTTTACGGTCCATGGCCTTACGCAAGATTCTTGCTGTGATCAATCCTCCTATAACGATCCCCGACACCCCTATAATAAGTATAGTCAATGGATCTATAGGCAAAACATTGCTCAATACGATTAGAATGTTCATCTTTAATTGTGTTTAGTTAAATAAAAAAAACCCGCACTATCCCAGAGGTATTGATAAACCTCAATTGATATGTATAGGGCTGCCAGGCATTTCGGACTTCCAGTGCCGCGATCAACTGCGATTCCCGCCGAAACGGGATGAGGCCTGTCCTATAAGTCTTGAGCTTACGCCCTAATGTTTGTAATGTTAGGTTTACAAACTGTTTGGGATGAATGCGGGTTACCTTTTGTAGGCAGTGTCAAAGAACGTATATGCTAACGGGCTTTTAAAAGTTCGTTCAAGGCATTGTCTATTCCTGTCAGCTTGTTATTTAGCAGGAGTTCCGACTCCTTTGTTATCTGTTCATTCTGAAGAAAACTAACCGTTGTTTCGAGTGCTACCATCGCCAACAGGTCTTGTTTGTCTTTAAATGCGTAACTGATGGAATATTCCTTTATTCTTTTATCAATCAGCTTTGCCGAATTTCTAAACAGTTCTTCCTGCTCTTTTTCTACGACCAGTTTATAAGGACGGTCGGCAACAGTTATTGATATTGAAAACTCACTCATTTGCTATGAACTTTTCTTTTATGTATTCAGCAGCCCGATGCAATGATCGATTTCCCGCACTAATTTAGCAATCCTTTCTTTTGCTTCAACTGCTCCTTCTTTGGTTTCTAGTGTTTTGGTTATCCTTATTGTGTTTATTTTGTCTTCAAGTTGTCGAATTAATTTTTTATGTTCTTCGTTGATTTTTCTTAATTCCTGAATCTCTTGATGATATTCATCTGTTTTCTTTCTGAGTTGTTTCTGCTCTTCAATCAGTCTAAGCAGTTTGTCTTCAATGCTTGTTACAAAATTTAATGCACTTGTCATTTAGCAAAAAAGAGATTAGTATTTGCAAAGATAATGATTAACCATTTGTCAAGCAAAAAAATGATCTCATTAGCAATTCACAGAAAGTAAAAGCTATTCAAAGGTGTTTTTGTATTCTTTTATAAAATAATGATGAAATAAATATTACCTATTGAGAGGTAAGCCGATTAATGCATGATCAATTATAATGACTTTATCATGAATGAAGAATTTTTACATTACCTCTGGAAGTACCGGTTACTGGACCCGGAACTTTATACCGTTTCAGGTGAGCCCCTGGTCGTTCTCCATCCCGGTGAACATAATAAAGATGGGGGACCTGACTTTTTTAATGCCCGTCTGAAGATCAATGGCACGACCTGGGCAGGTAATGTCGAGATCCATGAGAAGGCTTCAGGGTGGTATAAGCACAGGCATCAGAACGATCCTGCCTATGATAATGTAATCCTGCATTCTGTTTATGAGAACGATGCAGTGGTTACCCGGCGTTCGAATGAAAGAATTCCTACCCTCGTCATGAAAGGACATTTCCCTGACTATATCTATGAACGGTACAGTGATTTCCAGGAAAATTTGAACTGGATCCCTTGCCAGGCAGCCATAAGCAGTATAGATCCATTTATATTTGAACAGTGGACTCCTGCATTGGCGATCGAAAGGCTTGAGGAAAAGATCCTTGTAATGAAAAGAAGCCTCGAGGCAAATAAATTCGATTGGGAAGAGACCTTTTATCGAAATCTGGCTGGTTCATTTGGTTTCAGGATCAATACCCAGCCGTTTGAGTTACTTGCCCGGTCGCTGCCCTGGAAACTTATTCAGAAACATCGAACTAATTTATTTCAGTTAGAGGCATTATTGTTCGGGCAATCCGGAATGCTTGACATGGATTTCACTGAAGAATATCCCTCCTTATTACAACAGGAATACCGGTTTCTTAAAGAAAAATATAGTCTCCGGGGGATTCCCTCTTCATTGTGGAAATTCCTTAGATTACGCCCGTCGAACTTCCCGGCGATCCGTATTGCCCAATTTGCATGTCTCCTCAACAAAGCAAATGATCTTTTTCGCCTTGTACTTGAAAGTACTGATATCCGGGAGATTGCTGATCATTTTGCAATACATGCTTCTGCCTACTGGGATACTCATTTTTTATTCGGGAAATTGTCAATACCCAAACCTAAGTTGCTGGGTACCGATTCCATCTATTTACTTATTGTTAACCTGGTTGTTCCTTTTCTCTTTTTTTACGGAGAAACAAAATCGCTTCCGTCCTATAAAGAAAAGGGACTTGCGTTTCTTGAACGACTTCCACCGGAAAGCAATGCTGTAATCCGTAATTGGATGGAGATTGGGATACATTCACCCAATGCATTATCTACGCAGGCACTTCTTCACCTTAAAAGTCATTTTTGTGATAAAAAAAGATGCCTGGAATGCAGAGTCGGGAATCAGTTGTTAAGAAGTTGTGTTTAGAATCCCACTCCCGGCCTTTCTAAAGAACCCCACTTCCAAGAAAGATGGGAGGAGTGAGAAATAAAAAGTACAAAATAAGAAGATAAAATACTTTATGACTCTTTTATTATGAAATTCAATTCGGTCATCAAAGATTATTTCACTTTTACAAGGAAAGAACAGCGTGGTGTTTTTGTTTTGTTGACGATTATGTTCATCCTGGTGGTTGCCAATGAAGTCGTGCCGGTTGTTGTCAAGCCGAAAACTGTGAATATGTCTGGATTTGAAAAGGATATCAATGCATTTGAAAAATCGGTAAGATTGGCAGATTCACTGGAGGGTATGGCCAGGAATTCCAGGTATAAAAAATTTCGTTCCTCTGCTGCCAATTCAGTCAATGATTCTTCTGGATGGTACAGACCTTATCCTAAAGAGGGCTTTGTGATCGAACTTAATTCTGCAGATACCTTTGCATTGCAACAGCTCAGGGGGATTGGCCCGTCTTTTGCACGAAGAATAGTAAAATACCGGGAGAGACTTGGAGGCTACATAGATAAATCTCAATTGTTGGAGATCTGGGGAATGGATTCTTCAAGATACAATGGCATCAAAGAACATCTTATCACAAACCCGGATTCAATCCACCCGATTAATCTGAATACGGTTACATTCAAGCAATTGCTTGCTCATCCTTATTTCCCTTTTGAGATCACTAAAGCACTTATGATTTATCGTAAGGACCATAAAAAGTTTATAAGTGTGGAAGAACTAAAGAAAATTAAAGTTATTTCAGATTCTGTCTACCGGAAAATCAGAGTTTACGTTAAGGTAGGAAATTAGAAGTTTCTAAAGTCACAAAGTCACAATTTTTTTATCTCACCACTTCACCAGTTCACCGCTTATTTTGTCACTCTGTCACTTTGTTGCTTTTTTGAATGTATAGGCAACCCCTGCCTCTAATCTCTTTTAGGGGTTAGTTCCCCGCCGCTTGCGGCGTAATTAATATCTTTGTATGTATGAGCGAAAGCGAGTACATACATAAATCGCATAATGTCAGTGTATTGTTGTATCACTTTGTGTGTCCAGCAAAATATCGGAGAGTTGTTTTTAGCAAGAAAGTTGATCAAACGTTGAAAGAGAGTTGTTTGGAGATCGAGAAGAGATATGAGGTTCATTTTCTGGAGATAGGTACTGACAAGGATCATGTTCATTTTCTGGTTCAATCTGTTCCGAAGATGAGTGTAACTCAGATCATCACGATTTTGAAAAGTATCACGGCTAAAGAGATTTTTAAGAAGCACCCAGAAGTGAAGAAACAACTTTGGGGAGGAGAATTTTGGACAGATGGATATTTTGTTAACACGGTCAGCAAATTTGGTGACGAAACGACCATCACGAATTCTGTTCGTGATCAGGGACGTGAGAAAGAGTATACTATTTTGCATAGCAGTAAACAGTTAGAGTTGTTCTAAGATACCCCGCTGCTTGCGGCGGGGTAGTTCATTTTAATGTTTCAGTAAAAGGTTAAATCCCCGCAATTTTATTGCGGCTACTTCAGTTTCTATAAAAGTTTTAAATTTACGGTATGGAAGATTTTCGAAAGAGTTCTCATACTGTAAGTTGGCTAAGTGTTCATATAGTGTTTGTGACCAAGTATCGTTATCATGTGTTAAAAGGGGATGTTCAGATACGATGTCGCGATTTACTGGTGCAAATCTGTAATAGTGAGAATGTGAAAATACTAAAAGGGGTGGTGAGTAAGGATCATGTTCACATTCATATCGAATATCCGCCATCACTGAGTATAAGTAATTTAGTAAAGCGATTAAAGGGTAGGACATCGATAATGCTACAGCAAGAATTTCCGGAATTGGGGAAGCGATATTGGGGAAGGCATTTCTGGGCAATTGGATTCGGAGCATGGAGTACAGGTAATATAACAGATGAAATGGTACAAGAGTACTTGGAACATCATAAGGATAAGCCGAATACTCAGGGCGGGAATTGGATAATGGAATGATGTTAAAAAATTTCATTTTTTACCTTTTAATCAAACCTCTGGATTTTCAATCCAGAGTGGTTTAGTATCAATAAACCGGCTGCTGCTTGCACCATCGGGAGGGGCTGACCCAATAGTGAAACTATAATTATTTTCACAGATAACACTAAACCCTTTAGGAAGAGGGATTTCGAATCCAAAACCTGCCATCAAACCGAAAGCAAATGCAAGGGAAGCTGATAATGTCGGCTTTGAAATTGTTGAGTCTTGTTTCCCCTGTATGGACCACGTATAATTGATTCCATGGTCTTTAACTATCGCAAAGAAATTTACAAACAATCCTGGATAGATAAAGAATTTGACTGTATTGCCAAATACAAACTGAGGCTTGAACAACAAGTTGAATTGATCAAATTTGACATGAAAGTAACCGTTGACTAAACTGCCAGGCGATGCATTTATAGAATTGACGTTATATGATCGGGTCATGTATTCAAGTTCGAGTCCCACATTGAATACTTTTTGAGAGCGCTGGTTTGCTATTACTGAAACCAGGTATGAATCGCGGGAAAAATTATAACTCGCTGATTGAGGACTATCTTGGCCGGAACCTGCAACGTTATTAAAAAAATATCCTCCTTTCACCCCTAACTGAAACTGCCCGTTCGCAATCATGGAGAATGAAAAGAGAGATAAAAATAGGATGTACTTTCTTATAGAAGATGTAATGTTCATAATGAGAATATTTCTTCTGTTACTCTGTTACTCTTTTACTCTGTGAGTCCTTTTCTTTATACTCATAATTATAAGTTGATCCCCCTGGTTGACCTGTGTTATCCGGATCGTTATTTCCTTCCTGGTTTTCATCATCATCATCTTCATTTTCATCTTCTTCCTCATCATCTTCCCAATCGTAGACTTTCCTGCGCGGTTCTGAATTACGGTAATAGATTGCAAGCACGGCCCCTGCCAGCAGTCCCATAAGATGCGATTCCCAGGAGATCGGTTGATGAGGAAATAATTGGGGGAAAATACCCCATACCAACCCACCGTATAGAAAAGCTATCAAAAGTGTGATTGCCATCAAACGGTTATCTCTCCGCAAAATTCCGCTTAAAAAAAGAAAAGATACCAGTCCGTATACAACTCCGCTGGCACCGATATGTACCGAGTCCCCACGGGCAAATACCCACACCCATAACCCTGTGACCAACCAGATCAGCCAGAAGATCTTCCACGCAATGGGACGGTAAAAATAGAACAACAATCCACCAAGAAAAAAGAAGGGAAGGGTATTGGCGGAAAGGTGTGAAAAATTTTCATGAAGCAATGGAGCAAAAAGGATACCGGACAAACCCCTCCAAGTCAGAGGCGCAATGCCAAATTCTTCAAGATCAATGCTCATAAGTTCTTCGAAGATCTTGATCAGCCACATAAACAGAACAAAGATCCCGGGAACGACGAGACTGCGAATCATTCTCTTTTGTTCATCCTGCATAGTCGATATAATTAATTAACCGGATCTTCGTTTCTATTCTGTGATCAAGAAGAATGCAAAGTATTAATCTTTATGTTGCTGTAATACCGGGAGAAACAAGTCGATGGCCTTTGCGTGCCTGTTTCAATCCGGTATAAAAGTAAGCTAAAATTAGTTAAAAAGGATTCATGATAACACAGTCGGAAAATTCTCTTACTTTTGACTCTCTAAAACAATAACTTATTTAAGTCTTTGATGATGCAGAAAAAAATGTTTATCAGTACTGGGCGGTATGCCCTTCCATTTGTAATTTTTATCCTTTTATCGTTTACCGGTTCAGGGCAGAACAATATTAAACAGGATCAGAGCGGCTTAAAAAAGTACATTGCCCTGATGCGGTATAAAATTTGCATACGTAGATACGGTGAGTGAATCAAAGTTGGTGGAGAAGGCAATTGTGGAGACCCTGAAAGAACTTGATCCACATTCTATGTATATTTCCAAGAAAGATTTTCAAAGGGCAAACGAGGATTTGGTTGGCATTTTTGAAAGGATCGGGGTTCAGTTTGAGATTTTCAGGGATACTATCAATGTCGTGCATCCCATTCCCGGAGGTCCCTCAGCACGACTGGGGATCATGTCAGGTGATAAAATTATAAAGATCGAGTCAGAGAATGTCACTGGCAAGAAGATCACTAACCAGTTTGTATTTGACAGGTTACGTGGCAAAAAAGGCACAAAAGTCATATCTCCATTTACAGGACTGGTAGAAAAGATCTCTTGGATTTTACCATTGTCCGCGACAAGATCCCAATAAACAGCATTGATGCGTCATACCTCATTGAGCCTGGAATCGGGTATATCAACCTGACAAGATTTTCTTCTACATCCATGAAAGAACTCACAGATGCTATGTTGAAGTTGAATAGGCAGGGGATGAAGAGCCTGATCCTCGACCTGCGTAATAATGGAGGAGGTTTGATGAATACTGCAATCGATCTGGCAGATGAATTCCTGGAGGCCAGGAAGCTTATTGTTTATACACAGGGACGAATGAGTCCAAGGGAAGATTATTATTCTTCGGGGAATGGAATGTTAGAAAAAGGGAAACTTGTGATCATGATCAATGAGAATTCAGCATCTGCAAGCGAAATTGTTTCAGGCGCCGTTCAGGATCTGGACCGTGGAATAATCATTGGCCGCAGGTCCTTCGGAAAAGGGCTTGTTCAAAGGCCTTTCCAGTTACCCGACAGTTCGGAAGTGAGATTGACTACTGCCCGGTATTATACTCCATCAGGCCGTTGCATCCAAAAATCCTATTCGGAAGGCGTGGATAAATATTACCAGGATTTTGCGACCCGTTACAAACATGGAGAGATGGAAAATTCGGACAGTATAAAATTTCCCGATTCATTAAAGTTTCATACTTCCAAAGGACGCACGGTGTATGGTGGTGGTGGAATTATGCCGGATGTCTTTATCCCGCTTGACACTACGGCGGTTACCGACTATTATCTTGACATACGGAGAAAGAATGTACTCAACCTGTTTGTAGGGGATTATGTTGATAAAAACAGAAAAGAATCTCCAGAAAGACTACCCGGATTTTGACCTGTTCGAGAAAAAGTTCACTATCGATGATGCATTTATGAAAGATTTTATATCATTGGCAGAGAAGCAGGGTGTGAAGATGAATGAAAAACAATATGGACTTTCTGAATCCCTGATCAAAGCACAGATAAAGGCCGCTATTGCAGAAAAGCTCTGGGATGTCAATGACTATTTTCAAGTCATTAACAAGGAAGATAATGAGGTGCAGAAAGCAATTGATGTTATTAAAGACAATGCTCTGTTTGATAAACT
>CAWAVC010000038.1:0-39678 GCA_963785325.1 uncultured Bacteroidales bacterium
GGAGAATCCGGTCAAATTGACCACCTGATTCCGGAGCAAATTGACCACTTTGGAAAGGGCTGTTTCCGGCCCACTTTCCGGAGCAAACTGACCACCTGTTTTCCGGAGTAAATTGACCATCCATTTTCAAAGATTTTATTGATTAAGGACAACATAATTGGTAATGTTGCGATCGACTAATTTTCTCAACATTTATCATTATGGCTAACAACTTAATCGCTATGAACAAAGTTAAACAGATTTTGCAATTGTACACCGAAGGTGTGCCAAAACAAACAATCAGCCGTAGAACAAACGTTTCACGGAATTCAGTAAAGAGCTACATCCGGCAATTTATTGCCATGAACAAGTCCATGGAGGAGATCCTGATGATGAAGGATTCAGACCTGGAAAAACTTTTTTTGGCCAAACAGGTCAAAGAGCCGGATGCCAGGCTTAAAGCTCTGTTATCCTATTTTCCCGAAGTCGATAAAGCTCTTAAAAAGAAGGGCAATACGTTATATCTACTTTGGAAAGAATACTTAAAAAAGCATCCTGATGGCCTTAAGCACACACAGTTCCATGCACATTACAGACAGTGGTCAAAACGTACTAATGCCACAATGCATGTAGAACACAAGGCAGGAGACAAGATGTATGTGGATTATGCCGGAGAAAAGCTACAGATCGTTTACCCGGATACCGGTGAGGTATGCAGGGTAGAGTCTTTGTAGCCATTCTCGGAGCGAGCCAATTGACGTATGTAGAAGCCACGATGACTCAACGCAAGGAGGACTTTATTGGTGCCTGTGAAAATGCATTGCATTACTTCGGGGGTGCCCCTCAGGCCATTGTTCCGGATAACCTTAAATCTGCAGTAATAAAAAGCAGCAGATATGAACCCACCCTAAATGAATCGTTCCGGGATTTTGTAGAGCATTATAAAATGTCGGCACTTCCGGCTGGGCCTTATAAGCCACGGCATAAGGCTCTTGTTGAAGGGGCCGTTAAGATCATTTATCAGGTTATCTATACTGTCATCCGGGAGAAAGAATTTACGTCGATTGAGGCATTGAACAATGCCCTACGGGAGTTGCTGGTTATATACAACAATAATCCTCTTAAGGGACGTCCCTACAGTCGTCGCCAGATGTTTGAAGAAATCGAACGGTCAACACTTCAGCCATTATCATCGTATCGATATGAATTGAAAAACAAACGGGTTGCAACGGTATCAAAGAATAATCATGTGTGCCTTGGTGAAGACAAGCATTATTACAGTGTTCCGTATCATTACATTGGCAAGAAGGTAACGATATTATACAGCCAGAATCAGGTTGACATCTATTACAGGTACGAACACATTGCTTCACACAAGCGGAATCGCAGGCCATTTATGTACACCACAGTTGATGATCATCTGGCAACCAAACACAAGTTCCAGGCGGACTGGACTCCGGAAAAGTTCATTGAAAGGGCAAAGGCAATCGGGGAACACACGGAAAAGTACATTACCCAGATACTCTCACTCAGGCAGCATCCCGAGCAAACTTATAAAACCTGCCAGGGAATTTTAAACTATGCAAACAAAGTCGGTAACGAGCGTCTCAACGCTGCCTGTCACAGGGCAAACTTTTATGGTGACTTCAGTTATAAGACGATCCTGGCCATACTTGATAAACGTCTTGACAGTGTTCCGTTAGATCCGGACCACGACAACACAATCATGCCAAAACATGGAAATATCCGTGGTAACACCTATTACGCATAAATTTAATTAAACTCTCACCTTGTCAGGTCAAACTGTTACCGATCTGACAGGGTGAGTTCTTTTGATGATCATGAACCATAAACCCAATAATTATGAATGAAATAATCCTTCAGAAAATGAAACAAATGAAGTTGCACGGCATGGCTGCTGCCTTCAGAACAAGCTTAGAAAATGGTGGTCAGGTTCAAATGACCACCGATGAGATGGTCTCTTTTTTAATAGAAGCAGAATGGGATGACCGGAATAACCGGCGCATTGAACGCCGCATTCGTACTGCCCGCTTCCGTTACAAAGCCAATGTAGAACAGATTGATTTTAAGATCGATCGTAACCTGGACAGGAACATGTTGAACCGTTTTGCTGAATGTACTTATATCGACAAAAACGAAAATATCCTGATCACCGGGAGCACAGGTATTGGTAAGAGTTATATTGCTTCAGCACTTGGGAACCAAGCTTGCATGTTGGGTTACAAAGTGTATTACGCCAACTCATCCAAACTCTTTTCCATGTTAAAAATGGCAAAGGCAGACGGATCTTATGTCCGTGAGATAGCCCGAATAGAAAAAATGGATCTGTTGATCCTTGATGACTTCGGAATGCAACCTCTGGATAGTCACAACCGTTCAACGTTAATCGAAATCATTGAAGACCGGCATGGAAGACGTTCAACAATCATTACAGCACAGTTGCCGGTGCAACAATGGCATGATGTGATAGGTGAAAAAACCATTGCTGATGCAATCTTGGATCGTATCGTTCATAATGCACATAGAATCGAGATGATCGGTGAATCTTTAAGAAAAAGACAAACCCTAATGAACTAAATCAATAATATAATAGAAATAAAAAAACGTATTTTTGTACGGTCGTCTTTTAATCGAGAAAATCAGAGTTAATGGATAAAAATCGGGGTGGTCAATTTAGAACGGAAAGAGGGTGGTCACATTCCTCCGGATTTAGGTGGTCAATATCACCGGATTTTCCAAGTTATTGCAAATTTTTATTTGTATACACTAAAATCGTCTAATCGTAATTAACTATATTTAAGCTTTGACTTTTCATTTCGTAATTCGTAATTCGTAATTCGTAATTTATTTTCCCTTTACCCTTAGGTTTATATTACTACGACTGTCCCCACATACTTGATCACCTGCTTAGGCTTTCCATTAAGCAAATTCACCCGGTCAAGACATTCCAGGTAAACAGCAATCTCTTTCCCCGACATATCAGACTTGGTAAGCGTTACAACTCCTGTACTGCGGACTGCTGTCTGATCGAACCTCAAGATCTTGTTGCCTTCAGCATAAAAGCCATACGCCATAACAGAATCATCGTCTTCATCAGCATTCTGGGCATTGCTGTCGAATATCCCGGTTATGGTATTTACAGCAGTGGAGCTCAGAACAACGTTTTCGACAAAAGAACCATCGTTATCACACAACATAAACAAGCTGGGATTAATAGAAGAAGTATTGAAAACAAAACAATTCTTCGAGTTGATCGACATGACATGATTGTGAGTGGACTTTCCCTGTACTGAGCCGTCATACGCAGCGTTGATGAACCTGAGTACCTGTTTCAATAACGGTATAAGGATCCTGACCCTTTCCCTTGACAATTCCTGGCCGGGTGTTCTGCCGACTTTTGGGTTCAGGGATTTTGTTCTCAGTGTGTTCTTCCCGAATTGCACTGAAAAAACGGTGTTTCCCAGACTTCCTCTGGTTTTACCAATTAAAGGATTTTCTACAATCGCCACAGTCTTATGTGATTACTTGTTCATACTTCATATTTCGTTGTTCGATTATTCGATTATTCAAATCTTAATTCAAAATTCCGATCTTACTTCAAACTTCGTTGTTCGATTATTCGATTGTTCATGTACGTCCCTCGTAAACCGGCCCCTGACTTATCATTTTAATCGTCAATCGTCAATTTGACAATTAAATCGTAAATCTAAAATCGTCCAATCGTAATTTTTTTTGCCCTTTACACATAGGTTTATAGAACTCCAATCGTCCCAACAAACTTGATCACGTGCTTCGGCTTTCCCGTGAGCAGGTTGACCCTGTCAAGACATTCAAAATAAACAGCAATATTCAAACCTGAAATCTCAGGCTTGGTAAGTATTATAGTACCTGTTTTACGGATTGCCGACTGCTCAAATTGCCAGATTTTATCTCCCTCGGCATGAAAACCATATGCCCTCACTGGATCCTCCTCTTCTTCGGCATTCTGAGCATTACTGTCAAATGTCCCGGTTATCGTATTTGCTTCAATGGAGTGCAGAACGACGTTTCCCACAAAAGAACCATCATTTTCGCAAAACACAAATAAGCTTGGATCAATAGAGGTTGTTCCTTCAAAAAAACACTTCTTCTTGTTGATCGACATAACCCGGTTGTATGTAGACATACCCTCCACCGAACCGGCATATACAACATTGATGTACCTGAGCACCTGGTGTAAAATCAACAGGAGTTTATTAAATCTATCCCTCGAAAATTCTTGCCCGGGTGTCTTGGGGTTTTTTATTTCCAGAGGTTTTGTTCTGATCATATTCTTCCCGTAACGCGTAAAGAAAACAACGTTACCAACACTACCCTTGGTTCTCCCGATTTTAGGATTCTCTACAATAGCCATAATCTTATGTTTTTAATTGTTCATACTTCATATTTCGTTGATCGTTATTCGATTGTTCATGTACCTCCCTCATAAATCGGCCACAGAAATATTATTTTAATCGTCAATCGTCAATTTGACAATTCAATCTGAAATCTAAAATCGTCCAATCGTAAATTTTTTCGTTGATCGTTATTCGATTATTCAAATTACCTTGACTGTCCCCACGTATTTGATAACGTGCTTAGGCTCGCCGTTAATAAGGTTTCCCCTGTCAAGACATTCAAAGTAAACAGCAATGTCATGTGTTGACATATCAGGATGCAAAAGTTCAATCCTGCCCGTCTTACGGATCGCAATCTGCTCAAACTGCCAGATTTTATAACCTTCAGCATAAAAACCATAGGCCCTGACAGGATCACCTTCCTCCCCGGCATCTTGAGCATTGCTGTCAAAAGTGCCCGTTATTGTATCTGCAGAAGTGGAACTAAGAACAACATTGTCCACAAAAGAACCTTCATTATCGCACAATACAAATAAACGCGGATCAATTGAAGCGGTATCTCCGATAAAACATTTATTGTTGTTTAACATGAGGACATGACGGTAAGCAGAAATGCCCCTCTCCAATCCTGCATAAGCAAGTTTGACACTGTCCTTTACCTGACTGTATAAAGATGCGAACAGTTTAGTCCGTTCAATTGTCATCTTCTGTCCCGGCGTCTTACAGGTCTCGCCTGGTAACGGTTTCGACCGGATGGTATGTTTCCCGTATCTGACATAATATTCGATATTTCCCATATTCTTGCGCTCCTTTGCTGTTAAAGCATGTTCTATAATTGCCATAATTTATTTTTTAATGATTCGTACTTCAAAAATCGTTGATAAATATTCGATTACTCAAAAACTTTAAATGGATATTTAATTTTTATCCGACTTGAAGCAAATGTAATATAATAATTTCCTGATTATTCAGATTGTCAGGTTTGTGGTCGTTTTTGCCGCTTTATGTCACATTTTGCCACCCCTTAATGCTCAGTTTTATGATTTTGGTGTTTAAATTGCATTTATAACCGGTCTTTTATTTTACTCTTAAGACCTGGATTAGGATCTGATTTTTACCTGGCATTAGGCAAATGTAATATAATAACTTTCCGGATAATTCAAAATACCCCGGTTTTCAAGCCCTTATGGTAATTATGACGCGTTTTTCCACGTTCTGCCAATCCTAAAATGGAAAAACCAGATCCTCTTCCCGCCTTTTTCTGTTAATCGTAAAATGTATCGTTAATCCGTAATTCGTAATTCGTAATTTATTTGTAAGCCTCCTGCCAGGAGCATCTTGCCAGCCTGATTAGTAGTTCGCCGTAGGCTTACCTACAAATTGGTTTTTTCTTTATCTACAGTCCTCCTTTTATCGGTTTATTACATATTTACTAAGTCGAACGCATATTTTTGATAACTGATAATCTTGCTTTTACTTTCCTTATATTGTTCCCATGCCTTCTCCTGGTGACTTAAATCAACCATTTGTTTTGCATAATAGTCTTTAAATTTTGTTGCAACCTCTTCCAAAATTTTTTGTTCCTCAGGGTCAAATAGTGATACATCAAAAGAGATGCAACTTTTTATCAAATCTCCGTAATTCCCTGTATCGTCAATTAATTCCTGACTGATATTGATAAGATTATCTTCACATAGTTTATTAAACAGAATATCATATTGAACAGGAACTGGCCCTAAAGGAATGGCCCGGTATGTTAAACCTGTCATCGAATATGCTGTTTTCTTGTAATAACCAAAATCTGTATAGGATAACAGCTTATTTAACTTTGAAAAGTGCAAAGTCTTCACAATTCACAATTCATATTATTATACCTAAATTAGCGGTCAGGAATTACAATAATTTAAGGATTAAACAAAATAGTATGAAGACGAAAAAGGAATTAAAAGAAGAATTTAAATCGATTAAATTCAGGGTTGGGATTTATCAAATTTTAAACAAAGTGGAAAATAAAATGTTCCTTCAAACATCTTTAGACCTGGATAGAGCCCATAATTCAGACATTTTTCAATTAAAAGAAGGAATGCATTCAAATAAAACATTGCAAAAAAATTGGGATAACTTAGTACCACAAGCATTCGAGTTTAATACATTTGATGAACCTAAAATCAAGGAAACAGAAGATGCACAAGAAATAAATAAAGACTTAAAAGAATTACTGGAAATGCATCTTATTGAATTGAAAAGGAATGGACAACTTCTTTACTGATTAGTTGATATTACCAACTAATTGTTTACCTTTGTGCCGTCATTCAATTTTAAAAAATGGAAAAGCAGTATTTACCATTGGGTATGGTGATCGGTAAAATGATGAAATCTGTAGTTCGCATTATAAAAAAGCGTCTGGAAAGAGAAGGAATTAAATACAGTCTTGACCAGCTTGTTTTATTACATGCCGTTCTAAGAAACGAGGAAAGCATTGTACAGCAAGACATAGCAGAAAGGATGGGGAAAGATAAATCTGTAATTCTTCACCTTGTTGATTCTTTGGAGGATGACAAGTTGATACAACGTATAGTAAATGAGGAGGATAGACGTAAAAACAATTTGATCGTTACTGAAAAGGGCTCGGCATTAATCGCAATTTTTTATAAAATCGAAAATGAATTACAGGAATATTTACAAAAAGGTCTGACTGATAATGAGATGAATACATTTTTTAAAGTTATTGCTCAGATTCAGAGTAATGCTAATTCGGAAGAAAATTAAAAATGCCTTTTTTTTATACTAATGGTTGAAAAAATCAACAATTGAAAATATAAACTATATTTACTTTACTTGATCAATTATAATGATAACACACTTAGAAAAGAATACTATGAAGACTACTTTGAATTTTAAAATTTTTGGGCTTGTGATGATTTTGCTTCTTTATATTTCATGCTCCAGTAATCATAAAGGAGGGCAACCTGAAATGAATAAACAAATAACAGAATTCACGGTAATGACTGTAAAATTGCAATCAACTAAATTATTTAAAGATTATCCGGCTACGCTTAAAGGTCAGCAAACTGTTGAAATCCGGTCGAAAATTACCGGATACATCGAGAAAATCCTTGTTGATGAAGGAGCTTATGTTAAAAAAGGCCAGTTGCTTTTCCGATTGAATGATAACGACCTTCTTGCTACTATGCGCTCGGCAGATGCCCAGGTAAAAGTTGTAGAAGCCGACTTGAACACAGCAAAAATCAACCTTGAAAAAACCAAACCGTTGGTAGATAAGAATATTATCAGCACGTTTGATCTGAAGTCAGTTGAATCAGAACTGACAGCAAAAGAAGCACAACTGTCACAAGCCAAAGCAAATCTCGAAAATGCAATGGCAAATTTGCAATACACATTAATCACCAGTCCGGCGGAAGGATCTATAGGAACTTTCCCGTTTCGCGTCGGAAGTCTGGTAAGTAGTACAACTACAGATGCATTAACCACCGTTTCTAATACAGAAAAAATGTACGCCTATTTTTCACTCAACGAAAAAGAATTTCTGACTTTAATTAAAGGATTGAAAGGGAAAAACCTTCAGGAAAAATTAGCCATGCTACCCGAAGTATCCTTAGTCCTTGCCGATAATTCAGTATATGAACAAAACGGACGGATCGAAACAGCAAGTGGATTAGTGGATCAACAATCAGGGTCGGTCATGATGCGTGCAACATTCTCAAACCCTGAAGGCCTTTTGCGTAATGGTGGCAGCGGTTCAGTATGCATCCCACAATATGTAAATTCAGCTATTATTATCCCCCAGAAAGCGACCTTTGAACTGCAGGGCAAATATTTTGTCTACGTGGTTGGATCAGACAACATAGTTCACAATACCGAAATTGAAGTGCTGGTTGGTAACCTGAAAGAGTCCTATGTGGTGACCAGCGGATTAAAAGAAGGGGATAGAATTGTGCTTGAAGGAAGTGCTTCGTTGCATAACGATTCCAAAATAAAACCCAAGTTGGTAGATGCCGGGAGTCTTTCAGAAAATGCTTCATCAGCAAATCAGGTTCATAATTAAATAAAAAGAAATTATGTTTAGAAAATTTATAGAACATCCGATTCTATCATCAGTCATTTCAATTATTATCGTTATTCTTGGGATACTTGGGCTGATTAGCCTGCCTATTGAACAATATCCTGACATTTCACCTCCTACTATCCGCGTGTCGGCTTCATACACTGGGGCCAATGCCGAAACTGTTCTTAAAAGTGTTGTGACCCCACTCGAAGAGCAAATCAATGGTGTGGAAAACATGACCTATATGAATTCCACGTCCAGCAATGACGGTTCAGCATCTATTGATGTTTATTTTAAACAGGGAACAAATGCAGATATGGCCTCTGTAAACGTACAAAACCGTGTAGCACGTGCCACCAGTCTGTTACCTTCGGAAGTAACCAAAGTTGGGATAACCACAAACAAACGCCAAACCAGTATGTTACTGGTATTCTCCGTTTATAGTAAAGATGGTAAGTACGATGAAACATTTCTTCAGAATTACTGTAAGATAAATTTAACACCCAAGATTCAGCGGGTGACCGGAGTGGGCGATGCAATGGTCTTTGGTTCTACAGATTATTCGATGCGTATCTGGTTAAAACCAGGTGCTATGGCTACCTACGGATTGATGCCTTCCGATATAACCACCGCCCTGAGCGGCCAGAATCTGGAAGCAGCACCCGGTAGGTTCGGCGAACAAAATAATCAGTCGTTTGAATATGTTATTAAATATAAAGGAAAGTTGACCCAACCTTCCGAATTTGAGAATATTATTATCAAAGCCAATGCAAATGGAAATGTATTACGATTAAAAGATGTAGCGCGTATCGAATTAGGGGCACTGAGTTATTCAATCTCAACATCCGCCATGAACAAGCCGGGTATAGCAATGGCCGTATTCCAAACTCCCGGTTCAAATGCCCGTGATGTCATTATAAACGCAAAAAAAGTTCTTAATGAAGCCTCCAAATCTTTCCCTCCTAATGTGGAAATAAAAATATTGCAGGATGCTAATGATTATCTCGACAGTTCGATTAGTAAAATTTTCCGGACATTACTTGAAGCATTTATCCTTGTTTTTATTGTAGTATTTGTATTTCTGCAGGATTTCCGTACTACCTTAATCCCCGCCATTTCGGTACCGGTAGCTATTGTGGGTACCTTTTTCTTCCTGAATTTATTCGGATTTACCATCAACATGCTTACCTTATTTGCATTGTTACTCTCCATCGGGATAGTAGTGGATGATGCCATTGTGGTGGTTGAAGCGGTGCATGCCAAGCTCAATCAAGGAGCAAAAAATGCAAAAGAAGCTGCAGTTTCAGCCATGGATGAAATTTCCACCGCTATTATTTCAATTACACTGGTCATGTCGGCGGTATTTATTCCGGTAACATTTATATCAGGTACTACGGGTGTGTTTTATAAACAATTCGGAATTACATTGGCAATAGCCATTGTTATTTCAGCAATCAATGCACTGACCCTTAGCCCTGCCCTTTGCGCGATATTTTTGAAACCATCAAGTGAAAGTTCATTGCACAATAAAGGGTTACTGAAACGGTTTCATGCTTCTTTCGACGTGGCATTCAGCGTCCTTACTATTCGCTATCAGCGTATGGTTAATAGGTTTATTAAACATAAAGGAATTGCTGTCGGAATCATTGTTGTTTTCGTCTTAACCTTGGGATTTATGCTGAAAACCACACGAACCGGTTTTGTCCCGGCAGAAGATAAAGGGTCTATTATGGTGGATATTAGTTTACCCCCTGCAACCTCTTTGGAAAAAACTAAAGAAGTGGCTCAACAGGTAGGTGCGATTATTGCAAGTGTTCCCGAAATGGATAGTTATTCCCAGATAATTGGCAGTTCGTTATTGGGTGGAAGCGGAAGTTCGTATGCTATGTATTTTTGTAATCTGAAGCCTTTTAAAGAACGAAAAGGGAAGGGGCAGGATGTGAATAGTATAATAGGCAAGCTCTTCATGGCTACTGCTCATATTAGAGATGCAAAAATCATATTTTTCACCCCGGGGATGATTCCCGGATTTGGTATCTCAGGAGGTTTTGAATTGAATCTGGAGGATAAAACGGGTGGTGACATAAAGGTGTTTGAACAAAATGCCCGTCAGCTTTTAGGAGCACTCAGCCAACGTAAAGAAATTCAATATGCCACTACCTCTTTTAATACCAATTTTCCACAATTTCAGGTAGATGTAAATTCCGAGAGGTGTGAGCAATCGGGAATTTCGGTCAGTACGGTTTTAGATGCATTGCAGGGATATATCGGCGGTTATTACGCATCCGACTTTAACCGCTTCGGAAAACAATACCGCGTTATGATACAGGCGGAAGCCAAAGACAGGGGAAATCCGGAGGATCTGAATAATATTTTTGTTCGAACCTCAACGGGTGAAATGGCGCCGCTTACCGAATTCGTCAATACGAAAAGAGTATATGGAGCGGAAAACCTTACCCGGTTCAACATGTACACTTCTATTTCCGTAAATGGAGCTGCAAACCCAGGATACAGTACCGGAGATGCAATTAAAGCTGTTCAGGAAGTGTCATCACAAAAATTGCCTCAAGGTTATGGATATGAATTCTCAGGAATGACTCGGGAAGAAATGGCTTCAGGGAATCAATCACTTCTGATTTTTATACTGTGTTTTATTTTTGTTTACTTTATCTTGTGCGCTCAGTACGAAAGCTTTATTTTACCTCTTTCAATTATTATCACACTGCCTATCGGAATTGCAGGTTCGTTTATTTTCGCTCGCTTCATGGGTGTCGAAAACAACATTTACCTGCAAATATCACTGATTATGTTGATTGGATTACTGGCCAAAAATGCCATCTTGATTGTGGAATTCGCTCTACAGCGCCGTCATCGTGGCATGAGCATTGTTCAGTCGGCAATTGAAGGAGCAACTGCTCGTTTACGTCCGATTTTGATGACTTCTTTTGCATTTATTTTCGGCTTGTTACCTTTAGTTGTCAGCACTGGTGTCGGGGCAAACGGTAACCGCTCCATAGGAGTTGGCGCTGTTGGCGGTATGCTTGTAGGCACTGTAATCGGTATTCTGGTCATTCCTGCCATGTACGTGATTTTCCAAACCCTTCAGGAAAAGGTCAAAAAACCAGTGTTTCAAGATATTCCTGCATTAAAAAACATGGAGGATTAATGTTAATCGAATAAACTGACTAAAATAAATATGAAAACCTTATATAAAAACAGTATTCTTATTCTCGGAATAGCCGGAATGTTGATTGCCTGCAATACTTCGCAATATTTACCCCTTGTATCGATAAAGACAGACAAACTTTTCGGAGATACACTAATAACCGACACTACATCTATAGCAAATAAACCATGGAAGGAATTGTTTACCGATACCAGGTTACAACAACTCATCAAAGAAGGCCTTGATAACAACTTCGATCTTGAAATTGCAGTTCAAAAAGAGCACGAAGCCGAAGCATATTTTGGACAAAGCAAAGCCGCATTTTTCCCCGACATTTCTGCACTTGCCCAGGGAATCAGCACTACAAATTCCGAATCAGTTTATCCCGAAGGCCCTTCTAAATTAAACTATATCCAATTAGGCGCCGAAGCCAGTTGGGAAATTGATATTTGGGGGAAATTACGCAATTCCAAACACGCTTTTTATGCCAACCTATTGGCTAGCAATGCAGGGAAAAAAGCCGTGCAAACCCGCTTGGTTGCCGATATTGCCACAGTTTATTACAACCTGATGGCTCTTGATGCAAAACTGGCTATCACCGAGCAAACCGTTAGGAATAATATGGATTTGGTAGAAGCCATGAAAGTGCTAAAGGAAAGCGGCAGGGTAACGGGCGCTGCTATTGTGCAGAGTGAAGCCACTCGATATGCTGCCGAAGTGACCATCCCTGATTTAAAACAACAAATCCTGGAGCAGCAAAATGCCCTTTGTCTCCTGTTAGGTCGCAGCGGAAGCATTATCGAACGTGGAAAGATTGACCAACAACCCCCTGCTCCGCTCATGCAAATCGGTGTCCCGGCAATATTACTGGATAACCGTCCTGATCTTTTGGAATCTAAATATTTAGTAATGAAAGCTTTTGAAACCACTAAGATCGCTCGTACTTATTTCTATCCAACTCTTTCAATCACAGCATCAGCAGGATTTTCAGCAGTTAATTTCAATGAATTATTCAATCCAACTTCGTTTGCTATAAACATACTTGGTGGATTAACGCAACCGCTATTTAATAAAAAAGCCAATATTACCCGGCTGAAATTAGCAAAAGCGCAACAGGAAGAAGCCTTGCTAAACTTCAAAAACAACCTTATCAATGCAGGTAATGAAGTGCAAAATGCGTTGGGATCCTATCAATTATCAGTTCGGAAAACAAAGCTTCGCGAAATGCAACTTGATGCGTTGATAAAGTCCGTTGATTATACAAAAGAATTGCTAACATACGGTTCGGCTAACTATACAGAAGTTTTAAATGCACAAACAAGTCTACTATCAGCACAATTAAGTGACGTTGATGATCACCTGCAAAAACTGAATGCCATTGTATCGCTCTACCGTGCACTTGGTGGTGGGTGGAAGTAGTATTGAAATACCATTTAGTTCAGCTATATAACACCTCGCACTTCACACTTGATCTCGCACATCGCACTTGATTATCCCTTATCATTAAATATAAGTTTGCCTTCCGTGGGTTCCTTTAATGCATTACACTTTTCCAAATGATCCTGCATGAAATCCATACTTCCAACAATGGTCTGGGAAAACCTTTGTGCTTTGTCAAGCATTTTAATGTAGGGCTTTGGATCATTATCCCTCGTCAGTCTCCTTAAGGTTAAGATATAATCGTCCCTGAAAACGGTCGGGATTATTATCCTTGTTTGGGCCCGCTTCACAAGTTCAGCATTCATCATTATTCTTGATATTCGTCCATTCCCATCTAAAAATGGATGTATTTCACTGATCATAAACATCATAAATACAGCCTTGGCAAAGGGATGCGACAATCCCTGATAAAAATCAAAGCCTTTTATTAGGGTACCTTTTACAAGCGTATAATCAACAAAATGTGTTTCTCCCGCCCTATTGTTTTTATCTTTAAATTCTCCGGGGGCTTTAGAAGTTCTTGCCTCCAACAGTATCTTGTGGCGATAGTGTAAAATATTCAATAATTCATCTGCACTTCTTGGAATTGTTTTCATTTCCC
Organism: uncultured Bacteroidales bacterium; assembly: GCA_963785325.1. Lineage (GTDB taxonomy): Bacteria > Bacteroidota > Bacteroidia > Bacteroidales > FEN-979 > FEN-979. Next base: position 13,650 of record CAWAVC010000038.1, read on the forward strand.
TTTGGTTGCTGACAAGTCTGTAAGTTCCAAGGATATCATGCGAATCTTCATCCCGTGTGGGAATCGGAGTTCCCGTTTCAATGATTTTCCTTGCATCTTCAAGTTCAAACATGGTGCCCTCAATGTAATTCGAAAAATAAGCTTCAAAGAATGCAAAGTTTTTAAATTCCGGATTCTTGATATTGCTTTCCGGACGATCGGCAAACTCTTCTTGTTTTAATTGAACAAATAATTTCTCAAATAATTCAATACGCTTAGGATCATATGGAGAGCCCAGAACCCTTGCAATTGCCAGGGGGGAGGATAAGATATTAAGTGGACGGGTATTCAGCATAGCACCTACCAGCTTATTTAGCTTCTCAAATTCGGTGTTCAAACCAAGTTCTTTTGCAATCGATCTTGCTTTGTCACGCAATTCATTTAATCCTGCCTCACCTTTAACAGCTAAAACATGTTCAAGTCTGTTTTCAATTTCCGGCAAGGTTAGTGTTTTCGCTTCCGGACCTGGTTTCCTGGCCGGCTGCAGATTTTCAAGAAGGGCTCTTTCCAGTTGCGAATAATAAAGGTCACCTATAAACAGTACATCTCCTTTAATAGGACCAGGCCCCTCTAGAAAATGAATTATCACTCCGGGTAATTGGATTTTCTTGGTATAGGTATAAGTTAAAAATATATTTCCCGTAGCTGTTGGCTGAAATTCTAAAGCAGACCGGTGACTTAGCATAGCCCCCGGATACAAATTTCCAAGAATATTGAAAATGTTTCTTCTGATAATTGTCTCTGGCGCATCAATGAAGTTCCCGGAATAGATACGAGGAGCAATTTTCCTGATCAGATTCTTTTCAAGTAGCCTGGATATAACTTTGCTCTGGGCTCGATTACTTGAAGAGAAAATAACCTCCTGAAGATGTATTGGTGAAATATTTTCCATTAACTAAGCTGTTTTTACAAAAATAGTCAAATATTTTCCACTACCTGACAAAAATGTGTTATTTTTTTCCATTAAAGCTTTTTGGCAAGGTTGTAGATTTTTTCCACTAGAATTGAATTCCAAAGGCAAAAAGGGGAATAATTTCCATTAAAAGGCAAATTGGAGTGAAATAATTCCACTAAGAACTTTTATTTTATCTTGACAAAAGAATCCTTCACCCTTTGATGATAAGGACGAATTACATTACTACACTTACTGTCTTATGTGTATAAACCGGAACCTCTGACTACATTTCAGGATTTATCGTATTTTTAGCACCCTCATCTGCCTTATATGAAAACATCAAAAATAAGCGTGTCAGAAGCATGGATGGATTATCATCCGGATAGGAACAGGACCGTTGTTGATCATTATTACATCAGCATTTGCATCCGGGTGAATGAAATCCTGAAGGATAAGCGATTCGCCCTACTCTTTGAACACTTCGATCATATCAGCATGCCTGAATTGGCGGCTTACCTGGTCTCCTACTTCGAAGATATCATCTCGGATTTGGGATTGTGGCGGGCTTTCAGGAATGAGCACCAGCGGTTATACGGGAAGCAGGTTCCCTTTTATGACATTACGAATGACTATTTCGAAGAGGAAATAAATTTCGCCGATGTTGCTTTCCTGATCTGGTACTACATTACCTGTAAACAAGATACGGAAGCCCCGGAGGAGAACGGGAGTCTGATGAATCCCCTTGCACCGGAAATCATCCTGATGGCGGAAAATGTCCTTGCAATTTTTGAGGAACAGTACGAACTGGCACCCGAAAACAGGTCACTCAGGGAATTCATCAGGATACCGGAAGATGTGACAGATTTTTATGACGTACGTTATCGGATCCAATGGCTCTTTACCAGCTCTTATTTATTCCACTTCATGTCTGACCTGATGATATTCCGTATTAAAAAGCTCAATGAAGAATTCAGAGATTGGACCTCCAAACATAGGAATACACTTTTTAACGAGATCAAGGATGATATTACACTGGCTGAAAAGTCCTACTTGCTGGCCTATAAGGGACATGAATGGTATGCGGAGGTCCTTGGGTCGAAGCATGCTCTGTACAAACCTCTGAAAGCCATCGGGAGAAAACGGTCAGACAATTTGGTTTATATCGGCAAGAGCAGCGGGCATATCAACTTTGAGCATCCGCCTACCGGGAGAAAGATCGCGATCACCCGAAAATCCATGGATGATATGGACGAACACATTCTACCGGGAACGGTGGTCACCATCGGGTTCGTGAAATGGATGGACGAATGGTGGTTTTCGGGCGTGATGGCTGTCTGGGGAAAAGGAAAGGATTTCTTTAAAGAGGATAGAAGTCTGTCTTCCGGATCCCTGTTCACCGATGAAAATGATGAATGGAAAAATACCATCCAGGAACAATACGATCTCTTTTTGAAATTCAACCATGGCACTCCCATCGCCTTTTTCAGTACTTTCTTCGATACCAACAGTTATATGCGTGAATACATGCTGCAATGGAACTTCCTCATGAGGAAGAAACTGAACCGGCCGGGCGAAGAGAATATTCACCCATATCTTCCGGAAGAAATCCCTCCGGCAATCAGGGACCATTATAAAGATAACTGCGTCGTGTTTTTCAACAAGGAAGCAGGACTCGAATTTTTAACCAGCATGTGCCAACTGATACCGGACGAAAACAACACACTCTATAACGGAAAGATTGATCCGGCATTAGCCATGCACCTGGTGATCGCCAATGATTGCAGTTGCGGCTTTGTCCATTTCGCACTCGATCATTACGGATTGAAGAAGTATCTCTTGTTTCCCGGTGAAAAGAATCCACGGCTTGTCCCTGATAATCTTGATTTCCTTCTCCGGCTGTAGAAGCGCAATGCCTATTTCCCCGAACCACAGATTCACGCCGTGGATTCAAAACGATGGAATAACCGTAACCTCTGACCTTCTTTTACCATTTTGCCATCTTGCTAATTGACCTTCTTTTACCATTTTGCCATCTTGCTAATTGATCTTCATTCGAACATATATTCGTGCAATAAAATGTAATATATCGCATTTATTCGTGCGTTATTTTGTATATTTGCACAAAATTGTCGTATGGAACGGTTTGCATTAGCATCGTTATCGAAGTGGAAAAAATCAAAAAACAGAAAGCCATTGATCATCCAGGGAGCCAGACAGGTAGGTAAAACCTGGCTCATGAAGGAATTCGGCAGAAGGGAATATGAACAGGTTGCTTATATCAATTTCGAATCTTCAGATTCCCTGAAATCAATTTTCAGGGAAGATTTTGATATAAACAGGATGATCACAGCGTTTCAAATCGAAACCGGGATCAGGATTCATCCTGAAAATACATTGATCATTCTTGATGAGATCCAGGAAGCTGATAGAGGGATCACCTCCCTTAAGTATTTTTGCGAGAATGCTCCGCAGTACCATATCATAGCTGCAGGCTCCCTGCTCGGGATCACGTTGCATCAGAAAACATTCTTTCCTGTCGGGAAGGTTGATTTTCTGACCCTCTACCCCATGTCTTTCAATGAATTTTTATTGGCCTTGGGCCAGGAACAGCTCTATGAACTGCTGAAAAGCAATGACTGGCCGATGATCACGAACTTCAAAGCAAAACTGACCAATCATCTCCGTCATTATTATTTTATCGGGGGCATGCCCGAAGCCGTAAGCTCTTTCATCAGTGAAAATGATTTTGACCAGGTTAGGACCATCCAGAATAGCATTTTATCAGCCTATGAGCATGATTTTTCAAAACATGCACCTGCGGAAATTGTTCCCCGGATAAAAATGTTATGGCAATCAATTCCTTCCCAGTTATCAAAAGAGAACAAAAAGTTCATCTACGGTGTCGTTAAACATGGAGGTAGAGCAAAAGAGTTTGAGCTTGCACTGGCCTGGATGACAGATTGCGGACTGGTGCATAAAATTCAGCGCATTTCCAAAGCTGCCGTTCCATTGGTTGCGTACCAGGATACTTCGGCTTTCAAACTGTATATCCTCGATGTCGGGTTGCTATCTGCCATGGGAGGCCTGACCAAACAGACCATTCTCATGGGAAATTCGATATTCAGTGAATTCAAAGGAGCCCTCGCTGAGCAGTTTGTCCTGCAACATCTTAAAACCCGGCCATTCATTCAGGTTTTCTACTGGTCATCCGATACCTCTAGGGGAGAACTGGATTTTGTAATCCAAAATAACGATCGTGTCATTCCGATTGAAGTAAAAGCAGAGGAAAACCTGAAAGCAAAAAGTCTGAAGTCTTTTTTTGAAAAGTTCAATCCGGCAATTTCTGTCAGAACCTCAACGTCCGATTACCGGAAAGAAAGCTGGGTGGTCAATGTTCCATTATATGCAATCGATTCTTTTCCTTTTTAACTGGAAAAACCAGCCCTCTGCCCGCCATGTTTTAGTAAAACATGATCGAAATTCATACTTCGTTGATAAGTTCGATTGCTCATATACCTCCCTCATAAATCGGCCACAGACTTATCATTTTAATCGTCAATCGTCAATTTGACAATTCAACCTGAAATCTAAAATCGTCCAATCGTAAATTTTTTTGTTGATCAATATTCGATATTCAAAACCCTTCACCACGTCACCAGCTCACCACGTCACCAGTTCACCACGTCACCACATCACCAGTTCACCACATCACCAGTTCACCACATTTTTTCGCGACACGCGTCACAATTTCCCCCTCATTTATTTATCAATGATATAAAGTAAATACGATACTCATAATGTGAATTCCGGGTTCAAAATGGATCAACGTTAACCACTTCTTGTAAGGTTAACATGTTGATATATAATCTCTTAAGAATAATATGAAATCTGACCTAATTAAAACTCACCTGATCAAACCGAAGCTCAAACTTTCAATACCGCATAGAATTAGGAATGTTGTAATATGGTTTTCCGATAAATTTTACCCCTTTATCGATTTATTTCATTTCAGTCAGGTTCTTGTATTATTTTTATATTTACTAATAATACTAAATCATAACTTTTATACTTGTTTGTCTTAAAGATCTGAGGTCATTTTTGGGTATCAACATAAATGGGCTTAAGTTTTATGGTACCTTCCTCAGGTCTTTTTTTAATTCATTCATATTTCTGTAAACGGTAAATAACAATGCACGATTTCGGTAAATAAGAATGCACGATTTCGGTAAATAAGAATGTCAGAAATCGGTAAATAAGAATGCAAGGTCCTTCCTTCGTTAACTTCTCCTTTTAAAGAAAAAAGAAAAAAAAGCAAGGGTTGCAGCTCAACTTGCCCATGGGCAAGTTGAGCTGCAAAAAACCTAACATTTAGTCTGACTTTTGGTCTCTTAACCAAACCTGTCAGACATGAATAATAAAATTGAACACCGATGGATTATGTATTATGAGATACAAAAACAACAATGGAACGGAAAGACGCCATCACAGATTGCCGATTATCTGGGGATGGATATCCGGACTGTAAAAAAGTATTTAGCCATGAACGCAAAGGAGTATGAGGATTCTTTGGTGGGTTTATCGACCCGAACAAAAAAGTTGGCATTCTACGAAGACTTTGTCAAGGGACGACTGGAACTATGCCCCGAGGCTTCCTCGGCCCAGGTCCATGACTGGCTTAAGGAACACTATCCGTTGTTCCCCAAGACAAGCATCAAAACCGTATACAGCTTCGTTTTATTTGTCCGGCAGAAGCATAACCTGGTGAAAGTCTTTACTTCCCGGCAATACCAACAGGTCGAAGAACTTCCTTATGGAGAGCAGGCCCAGGTTGATTTTGGAGAGTTTAATATGACCGATGTCGATGGTCACCGCAAGAAAGTGTATTTCCTGGCCCTGGTCTTATCCCGCTCCCGGTACAAGATGGTCTTTTTCTCGGATCATCCCTTTACTGCCCAGTCAGCCATCGAAGCCCATGAAGTAGCCTTTAACTTCATCGATGGGTATCCCCGGGAACTGGTCTATGATCAGGATAAAGTCTTGTTGGCTAACGAAAACAAAGGCGATGTCGTGTTAACCGAAGCATTCCTGGCTTACTGCCAGAGCCGGCCATTTAAGGTCAGGTTCTGTCGCAAAAGTGATCCCCAGAGTAAAGGAAAAATAGAAAACGTGATCAAATACATCAAGTACAATTTTCTCAGGGGCCGGTTGTATTATGGAGTGTTTGTCCTGAACGATCAGGCCCTGGATTGGCTCAGCCGAACAGCCAATGCCAAAGAACATTCGACCACCCATAAAATCCCGGCACTGGAATGGATGATTGAAAAGGACCACCTGATCGCTTTGCAAACAGCTTTGTTTAATACCTCCCCTCAAAGGGTATACGCTGTAAGTAAAGACAATGTGATCCATTATAAGGGTAGTACTTATTCCGTTCCCATCGGAACTTACCAGGGGGCAAAAACAGAAGTAAAGCTTGAACAAACCGGTGACATCCTGATCCTAAGTGATACCACCGGAAAGGAAATTATTCGGCATCCGGTATCATATATCAAAGGCACCCAGGTCCGCCATAAAACTCATTATCGGGATAATAGTCTTAGCGTGAGTAAGCTCATGGATCTGGTGGCTTCACGCTTTACCGATCAGGAAAAAGCACATAGCTACCTCGATAAGGTTCATCTTCAGTTCCCCCGTTATGCCAGAGATCAAATGCAGATCATCGAACAGGCAGCAAAGAAATATCCAAAACAGGACATGGATCTTGCCCTGGAATATTGTCTTGAGAACCATCTTGAGAAACCAGCTGACTTTGAGCCGATATTACTGGCACTAAGAGAACAGCAGCAAAATAGCACAGAAACGATCCTTAAGGATGAACCCCGTTTACAAAACCCCAAGTACAAAATCCAACCTCATACCAGCAGTATATCAGAGTATAAACAAATCCTTGATTAAGTATGGAAACAACCACAGAAACCCTTAGTAACCTGGCCCGACAACTAAAGCTTACCGGCCTGGGATCCGTGATCGGTGACCTGCTATTAACCGCAGGCCAAAAGCAGATAAGCTATGTCGACTTTACAATGGACCTGCTATCAGCCGAAATCGATCACCGTAACCAACAAAACCTGGTCAAACGCTTACGGCACGCAAAACTTCCCGCACAGCATGATCTGGACCTATGGCAGGAGAATCATGTCAGCGGGATATCCCGAACTCAGCTCTCTCACCTCAGACAATGCATCTGGCTGGAACAACATTTTAATATCATCCTGATGGGACCCAGCGGGGTAGGAAAAACGTTTTTAGGAGCTGGCCTTTGTTTTAACGCATTGCAGAAAGGATACCGGGCTTGCTTTAGAACCATGGAACAACTCACTCATCTGCTTAAAATGAAAGACATCGTTAAATCCATGGCCCGGGAATTTGATGTGCTCCTTCATGCGGATCTACTGGTGATTGATGATATTATGATGTTCCCCATTGAACGCAAACAAGCTGTCTCTCTGTTCAATCTTATCGACCATTTGCATCAAAACGCTTCCATCATCGTCACCACCAATAAAAGCCCTGATGAATGGGTCAAAGTACTCGATGATGAAGTACTGGCTGCCGCGATACTTGATAGGTTGCTTTTTAAGTGTGAAATCGTCAAATTATCCGGTAAATCGTTCCGGCTGGAAAACAGAAAAACGATCTTTGAAAATACCGTTCTTTAAAATGTTGTATCTTTATAATCGGAAATTAACGATGCTAAAAACCTTACATCCTTATTTACCGATTTCCTGCATTTGTAGTTACCGCTTACAATTTCAACGCTTCAATGGGATTTTCATCGATAAGTAATGGCTGATAAAGCCTTTTTGGTGGATAAAGTAGGATTATGATTCTTTCCTGAAAAACATTTCAAACCTGAGCAAAATGAATAGAATACCCTAACAATAACTTAGAATAAATTTTATGTTATTAAAACTCATTATAATACATTGATCAACTTTATGTATATAAAATATTTTTATATAAATGTAATTTTAACATATATATTCTATAATTTTATGATCTGTTACATTAGTATTTACATGACTTACTTTTAGTCTTATATTCTGTATTTCTTTTCACATTCACCTTTTCATTTTTTACAAATGAACCGTAAAGTTACTTTGACAATTATTATTTTTCTATTCTCACTTCTTCTCTTTATAACGAGATTCTCACCCCATTCGACTTTGATGGTCAACAATAATCTGCCATTTTTGTTTCCAGACCCTGTTATTTTATTACAATCCGTGAGAAGCTCTACGGTCGAAATGACAATCCAGAAATTGGGAAAAAACAACCATGAGGCGTTTGCCCTATAGCTGCCTGATTCCTCCGGCTATAAAGAAGTAAGTTATGGAGGTTCATTTATGAAAGATCTGCCATAAATGAGAAAAAAAAGATCATTTTTCAATGAAATAATCAATTAAATAATTTAAATTTGAAGTCTATGAAACTCTTGAAAATCACATCTATTTTATTTGTACTCCTTCTTATCTCCTCATTAGGATTTGGGCAAATATGTGACCTGAAAATTAATGATAATAATCCGGGATGGAGTTATACTGCTAATATAGCCCTATATGACGTGTCTACTACTCCTCCTTCTCAGGTGAATGGAACTTTTTATGACCAAAATCCCTTGTCTCCAACTCTCATGAACGTTATTTATCTGCCATGGCAATCAGGACTGAATCAAATTGATAGTTATATGTTATATGTAACAATAATAAAAAATGGCGGTTATGCTGGAATTTATTATTCACAATCGTTTAGTGGAGCTTATTACGCTAGCAGTAACCCCATAAACGTGATTGCCAATATACCTTAATTTGACAACTCGAAAATTGTAATTTGGGGTTCTTTATAAAAGTAAGTGGGTAAATTTGACTTAAACATTTAGGTTTGAAGAAACGTATTCTATTTCTATGTTATTGAAAAACAAAGAATTTGTAATTGTATTGTGTCGATGTTAATTGGGAGATAACCTCTTAAAAGCCTGTGTGTGAGGCGTTATCCTCAATTAATATCGAAATTATTGTCACTTTGTTGTTGACTTATATGAAAAAACTCACTAAAGACATTGATAATAAAGTAAATAACCATAGACTTGAACTCCTCTTTTGATGATCAGTATAGTTTAACCTGTTTATGTTACCCACTCGAAATTATAAAGAACCTAATTTGGCGATAACATAAAAACAACAAATGAAAAATACATTTTTATTGTTTCTTTTTCTGTTATCGCCATTTTTCCTGTTCTCCCAGGGTGAATTTAATCAATGGCGTTTTGGATGGTACGCCGGCCTGGATTTTAATTTCACCCCGCCCGTTTCTGTTTCAGGAAGTTCAATGTATTCATATTTTTCTTCAGCTAGTATTTCAGATTCGCTTGGGAACTTATTATTTTACTCAAACGGAGAATCCATTTGGAATAAAAACAATCAACTCATGCCAAACGGGAATGGGTTAAATGGCACTATTAATACACAAGCCGTTTACGCGGTAAAGAGTCTGAATGAAGATAGTACCTATTTTCTTTTTACCAATGGGGTATATGGTTCCCCTTCCATGCAGGGATTGTTTTACTCTGTTATAGACATGAGCCTGAATGAAGGGTTAGGTGATGTTGTAAGCGGGAAGAAAAATATTCGTGTACCCGGAGGTGACAGTGTGGCTAACTGGATGTCGGGAACACGCCATAGGAACAATAAGGATGCCTGGGTTATCGTAAGGGCAATCAATCCTAACGTGTACCTTGCCTATAGTGTGACATCTTCCGGAATAAACCCTGCTCCGGTTAGTAGCTCAAGTCTTGTTCATCCTATGGCAATTCCTCCGGAAACTTATGGCGGGAGTATAAATTTAACACAGGATGGTAAGAAATTAATAACCAGTTACAATAATAACTCTATAAATGAGATCTGTGATTTCAATAATGAGACAGGAGTAATTACACCCCTGTTCACATTTCAGACAAAATACAGAGATACATTATTTATATCCTCTGACTACGAATTTTCTCTCAATTCACGGTTCGTATATCTTTTTGCGGGATGTTACAAATTGATTCATGGTTTTCCTTATAGCATTTTATTTCAATATGATGCAACATTGAAAGATTCAACTAGTTTCATGCAAAGCGAAATCATAATAGATTCGATCTTCGATGAAAATTGTGGTGGCCTTAAAATGGGCCCCGATGGCAAAATTTATTGTGCTAAAGTTATTATGGATTCTTTAGGTGTGATACAGAACCCGAATTTGCAGGGAACTGCTTGTAACTTTCAACGCAATGCAATCAGTCTTCAAGAGAATTGTGGTTGGGCGTTGCCCCAATTTCTCCAAAAATACAAAGCCTACATTCATTATACCGGTCATTGTCAGATGGATTCGGTTCATTTTATCTCGGATATCTGGCCACCTCCTGATACCATTCGATGGAATTTTGGGAATGCCGGTTCAGGACTAAATAATATCTCAAACCTGCCAAATCCCTCACATCTGTTTTCAGCTACAGGTAATTTTAACGTTAAGCTCTATGTAAGGCATAATGACAACCGAACGGATACATCCAGGCAAATTATTACCATTGTAGCAAGTCCACAAGTTGCCCTGGGTGGTGACAGGACAATATGCATAGGAGATTCCACTACATTTGATGCAGGAGCCTGTAATAGATGCACATACTTATGGAAAAACATCGGAACAGGGCTGACAGTCGGAACTTCTCAGACATTCAAAACCGGCCAGGCAGGGACATATGCAGTTATAGTTACAAATTCCAATAATTGCATGGGTTCAGATACCGTACAGTTGATGACTACCCCGGTTCCTTCGATTACAAACAATCCGCTTTCCAAATCTATTTGCTCAGGAGATTCTGCTGATATTGCTTTGACATCGAATGTTACCGGTACAACATTTTATTGGACAGCCGGTCTTACGTCAGGGAATATAACCGGCTTTAGTGCTGACTCCGGACTTGTGATTAATCAGATATTGGTTAATTCGCTTTCGACACCTGGAATTGTCACGTATCATATTACTCCAAAAGTGGGAAGCTGTGCAGGGAATCCGGTAAATTATGCTGTTACCGTCACTCCCGGAGATTCAATAAAAGTAAGTATTACGGCATCAACAAACAATATATGTTCGGGGACTGCAGTCACCTTTACAGCCATACCAACCAATCCAGGCACAACCCCGATTTACCAGTGGAAAGTCAATGGGACAAATTCAGGGACAAATTCTCCGACTTTTACATACACGCCACTGAATAATGACATTGTAACCTGTGTACTCACTTCTTCAATCACGGCCTGTATCTCAAACAACCCTGCTACTTCCAATGCGATCACAATGGTTGTAAACCCAAATCTTCCGGTGAGTGTTTCGGTGACGCCATCTCAGAACCCGGTTTGTGCAGGAAATTCAATTACATTTACCGCAATGTCAACAAATGGTGGTTTATCACCATCTTATCAATGGAAGGTAAATGGCGCTAGCGTTGGAACAAACAGCCTTACTTATTCTTATATACCGAATAATGGGGATATTGTCACCTGTGTTCTGACCTCGAATGCGGTTTGTGCAACAGGGAATCCTGCAACCAGTAATGTTGTTACGATGACTGTAAATCCAAACCTGGCTGTCAGTATCTCCATCGTAGCATCAACAAATCCTTTCTGCCAGGGAAATTCAGTAACATTTACAGGGACACCTGTGAACGGTGGCCCTACGCCATCATTTCAATGGAAGGTCAATGGTGTAAATGTCGGGACCAATAGTTCGAGCTATACTTATAATCCTGCAAATGGCGACAGTGTAAGATGTATCATGACCTCTGACCTGAATTGTGTTACCGGTAACCCTGCGACATCAAACACGATCATCATGAGCGGGACTCTGACTCCGGTTGTAACCTTCACTTCCTGCTTTGATACCATCACCACAGTCAATGCTCAACCCATAAAACTCAAGGGAGGAATTCCATTAGGAGGGACTTATTCCGGGCCGGGAGTCAATTCATTAACCGGTATCTTCACGCCATCGGCAGCAGGAACAGGGACAAAAACGATCACTTATTCTTATACCAATGTTAATTTATGTACTGCAAATAAGAGCATTCATATAGTAGTTCAGGCAGTACCGGTGTTTACTTGTGGAAATAATCTGACCGACATACGTGACGGCAAGGTTTATCCTACGGTTCAGATAGGATCCCAATGCTGGATGGCCTTGAATCTTAACTATGGGACAGTCATCGCATCAACACAAGATCAAAGGGATAACTGCATATCAGAAAAATATTGTTATAACGATAACCCTATAAACTGCACGAATCAAGGTGGTCTTTATCAGTGGGATGAACTTATGCAATATGACGATACTCCAGGGGATCAGGGCTTTTGCCCGCCTGGCTGGCATATTCCCACAGAAAATGACTGGAACACTTTATTTGCAAATTGGACAAATAATGGCTTTGCGGGAAGTCCTTTGAAATACTCCGGATACTCAGGGTTCATTGCACTTCTTTCAGGAGCGAGACATATAGACAAGAGTTGGGATTTCCAGGGTTTTGCAACTTTTTTCTGGTCGTCGACACCAAGAAGCAGCACACAGGCATGGTCACATGGGATGAACGATATCGATCCGAGCGTGTCGATCTATCCATCAAGCAGGGGAAATGCTTTCTCTGTGAGATGTTTGCATGATTAAAGTGCGCCATGAGCGCGAAGCAGCGAAGGGCGCACACCCTTCAAAGCAGAGCGCGTAACTGTTGCAATGATGATAGAAATGTGAAATTTATGACAAACACAAAGGCCTATCGGTATCGGCTATCAGGAGCAGGTACCAAACCACCCTGCGGTGCTTCATCTTAACAGGTGAGGTATTGAGCGGACAGGGAGTAAGGGAGGCCTTGAGCCTCTCAGGTGAGTACACAGGAGCTGAATGCAAATGAACCGTGTAGAAACTGTCGAAAATGAAAAGTGGAAACGACTATAACTGCGCATCTTAGTGGCAAAGGAAGAGCATAGGAGAGACCTGAAGAGCTATTTATGCAGTCGTTCGGCAAAAAGACGGCAGGAACTGTGTACAGGCGTTGCAACGGAACATGGGAAGCAGCCTTGTAATGTAAATCGAAACGATACAAGCGACGAACTCGTAAGATCAAAAGTAGAGAGGAACAAGACTGTGGCGGATGAAGCCGTAGTAGTAAAGATAACCATGGAAACATGGAATGAGCGAAGGGCTTCACATAACAGGTTTTAGAATGTATCACAACTAAGAAACAGGATGATGTTCGATCTAAGACCAAAGTCAATAGGAATAACCAAAGATCAGGTATGGGCTGCGTGGAAACGGATCAGGCAGGGCGGTAAAGGTGTTGGCGTAGACAACATCACAATCGAAATGATTGAGAAGAATCCACGGAAGTACTTATACCCGGTATGGAATCGCATGGCCAGTGGGAGTTATTTTCCTCCGGCAGTACGAGAAGTATCCATACCGAAGGCCAATGGAAAAGAACGTTTGCTTGGAATACCCACAATGTGCGACCGGGTAGCCCAAGAGGTGATTAGGGTAGAACTGGAACAAGAACTGGAACCGCACTTTCACCCAAGTTCATATGCATACAGACCCGGCAAGAGTGCGCATCAGGCCTTGGACGACTGTGCTAAGAACTGCTGGGAACGCTGGTATGTAGTGGACGTAGACATCAAAGGGTTCTTTGACAACATTGACCATGCAAAGATGATGGAGATGCTGAGGAAGTACACAACAAAGAAGCACATTTTACTTTACTGTGATAGATGGTTGAAAGCTCCAGTACTCAGAATAAATGGGGAGTTGGATACGGAAAGAAAGAAAGGCACACCACAAGGGGGAGTAATTAGTCCTCTGTTAGCGAACCTTTACTTTCATGAAGTATTTGACAGCTGGATGCAAGAAATCCATTCAATCATGGTATTTGAACGATATGCAGATGACATTGTGATACATACTCGCAGCGTCGAGCAATCGGAGTTCATTTTGGACAAGTTACGGGTTCGGCTGAGACAATACGGTCTGACGCTAAATGAAGAAAAGACGCGGATTGTTTACTGCTATCGGACAGCACGTTTCTACAAAGCGCCCAAAGAAATCCCGGTCAGCTTTGACTTTCTGGGGTTTACCTTTAAACCCCGTCGGTGCAAACGCAACGACGGGCAACTGTTTTGGGGCTTTCGTCCAGCTGTGAGTATTAAGAATCTGAAACGCATGAATGCGGAATTATCAATGATGCACAAATGGGTCAGGATGTCTATCACAGAGGTTGCAAACGCCATTGCTCCTAAGATCAGGGGATGGATCAGGTACTATGGACACTCCTATAAATCGGGCTTGACTCGTCTATTCGAACGAATTAATGAGAGGTTAGCCAAATGGGTAAGGTTCAAGTACAAAATCCGTAGTTGGAAGAAATGCTTTGCATGGATAAGGAGGATTTATAAGTCTTTCCCGACAATGTTTGTACATTGGGAATATGGTTGGTCACCTTAATGACTGTTATGAAGAGCCGTATGATGGGAGACTATCAAGTACGGTTCTGTGAGAAGCTGGGGGTGTAACTCCCCCGGCCTACTCGACGGGAAAGCAGGTGGATTCTTTTTTCTTTGTGACTCTTTATAAAATACATAATATCAAACCGAAGATTTGCGCACAAATTTTTTCGGGAGCATTGCCGACGAATTTGATAAGTGAAAAATTAAAAATATCAAAGACCATCACTTATTCAAAAAAATCTTCATAGGCAGAAAAATAAATCGTACCTTTAATGAATGCCATTGATTTAGTGTTCTAATGTCATACAAACGAAAAAAGAAAGAAGATATTCTGGAAAATAAGATGAGTCTTGAAAATCATCGAAGAAAAATCCCGGATGACAAACTATCAATGGGCTCAACAAAAAATAAATATCCCATAATCCTTGATGATGGCAAAACTATAATCTTTATTTCGGACTTAAGTAAAGAAAAGGAGATAAGGGAAAGATATCAAATGCGGGGGAATAATAAGTTTAATCCCGGTTTTTAAAACACTAAATCCTGATTTTTTTGGGGTTCTTAGATTCTAGAACATTCGAATTCTAATATTCTGCCGAATCGGCCTGATTCTCCTGGTAAAATTGCAGGTTAACCTATTTTTCTCTTTCATAAGGTAGAAAATCTCTACTTTTATTACAATGAAAACAAAAATTGTTACTATACTTGTGCATGTCACTGCCTGGGTAATATTCCTAAGCCTCCCGTATATTTTCAGGCCGAGACCCATTATGGGGGCGGGCATGGAATTACCAAGCCAGGGCACCATGTTTCTCCACTTTCTGGTATTCAATATTTACCTGATCGCCATTTTCTATTTACATGGTTACTGGATGCTGCCACATTTGCTACTGAAGAAACGATGGCTTATTTATTCCGGTTTACTATTAATACTTTTCTTTGTATTCATGGGCCTGCGTCAAATGTTGTTTGTAAGGTTGAAGCCAATGGAATATTCGCCCAACCGGAAATTTGAATTGTTCCAGCCCGAACGGATAGATTCTATGTTCCTATTCGTTGTGATCATCGTGATCAGCGGAGGGATCTGGGTCGTTCAGGAATGGATGCGTGTAGAGGAAAAAGCCAAGCAGATTGCAGCTGAAAGAATGACAATGGAGCTTTCATTCCTTAGATCGCAAATCAATCCACATTTCCTTTTCAATACACTGAACAGCATTTACAGCCTGGCACTGATGAAAAGCGATATGACAGCGGATGCGGTGATGAAATTGTCGGATATTATGCGGTATATGACAGAAGATTCAAATTCCGATAAGGTACCTCTGGTCAAAGAGGTGAACTACATCAGTCACTACGTTGAACTTCAGAAAATCCGCCTGAGTGATACTACACATGTCACATTGGATATATCCGGTGAATTTTCAGGATATGGAATTCCCCCTTTGATCCTGATGCCATTCGTTGAAAATGCGTTCAAATACGGGGTCAGAAGCCATGAACCCACCGGGATTAGTATTACGCTCAAGGTTGAAAACCATGTTCTCGTTTTCAATGTTTCAAATCTTATTTTCAAAGAGCGAAACCAACCAGACACTACCGGCCTGGGCATTAGCAATACACGCAAGCGCCTGGATCAGATCTATCCCGGTCGTTATACCCTGAAAATTTTCGAAACCCATAGGTTATTTATGGTCAATTTAAAGATCCAACTGACATGATTCGGTGCATTGCAATCGACGATGAGCCTTTGGCACTGAAAGTAATTCAGAAATATGCTGCCCTGACCCCAATAGTACAGCTTCTGGAAACATTCACGGATGCCATCAATGCCAGGGAATACCTGAAAGTCCACCCGGTGGATCTTATCTTTCTTGACATACAAATGCCGGATATCAGTGGATTACAATTTTTCGAATCGCTAGATGTAAAACCGCTTATAATTTTTACAACCGCTTTTTCGGAATTCGCTGTGCAGGGATTCGAGCTTGAAGCTGTGGATTATCTGGTAAAGCCGATCAAGTTCGACCGATTCATTCAATCCGTGAGTAGGGCAAAAAAAATGCTAGAACAAGTTATACCCATGCAATCCCCTGCCGGAGATTTTATCTTTGTAAAATCCGAATACCAGTCGGTTAGAATCGCTTTTGAAGACATCCTGTACATTGAAGGCCTTGACGATTACATCAAGATCCACCTTAGAAATAATCCCAAACCGGTCCTTTCACTGATGAGCCGTAAAAGTATTATGGAGAAACTGCCCGGAGATCAATTCATGCGGATACACCGAAGTTTCATCGTGCCGATCCGGCTCATTCGCAGTGTTCATAATCGCTATGTTTCCTTGGGTGATGTGAATATCCCTGTAGGTGATACATATATCAGGATTGTTCAGGACTGGTTGGCGTGTCACTGATATTTTGCGGTTTTTTGATAAATATTTTGTATTCACCTATTTGTTCCGGGGATGGTTCCTTTGCATGATAAATTCGTGCCTAAATCGTACATCAAATGAACCCTCAAAGAAAAATTATATGAAGCAGCGGGCAATTATTATCATTTTGCTCTTTGGTCATATGGTATCATTTCGCCCGGGTCATTGCGGTGATAAGGCAGATTCTGAGAAAGGGAAGAACAAATATCCTTCATCTTACAATACTGGGATCAAAGTCGATGGGGATCTTGTAGAGTAGCCCTTCAGGATTTTGTACTGCAAAGTTGACGCAAAAGTATTTTAGATTGCGGCCAGTGACAGCTCCCATTTGTTTTATCTTTGAATCATATCCTGCAAGAAAAGCAGCTCATCTTAACTCCATCGTTGCCCTCCGATTTGAAAAAACCCGGGAAAGGCATCTTTTTATGTGGTAGTCCTGCCGATTTACCCGGGTTCAACAAGCATCAACCACTATGAGAAAATTGTGCTTGGTTTTTCATTACAAAAATAATCCGTGCAAAATTGACTATAGTAAATAATAGGAGAATCCTGAAAACACATAGACAAATAGGAACTTTTGAAAGAACGTCAAGCAGATTATAGTTCAATTTCCAGGTTTTATTGACTGGTATAGTAATAACAGAAAACAAAATCCCGATGACAATATTCAGGAAAATGGCATTCCCGAGAAAATACGCAGAGTCAGGTGGAAAAACCGGATCCTCTGGCCGCCATGTTTTAGTAAAGCACGATCGAAATTCAAACTTCGTTGATCAATATTCGATATTCAAAATCCTTCACCACGTCACCACATCACCAGTTCACCACATTTTTTCGCGTCACGCGTCACAATTTCCCCCTCATTCGATTGCTCAAAAAATGGCTTTGGGTGGTCAATCTAACCGGTTTGTCCAATATTTGTCTGTCAGCTATTTTTAATATTATAATTCAAGGATTTTGAGGATTTATAACACATCAGTAAGAATGCGATACTTGAAGGTCATGATAATTTTCCGGTCATGGAAGCTAAATAATGATAAAAATCCCGGAACTTTGTAGTCTACAATAAAACTATAATGACTCCAATCTTACCTATTAATAAACCTCGATGGCTAAAAAGCCGCTTACCTGAAGGTGAATCATATCTGAAGGTGAAAAGGATAGTAGAAGAAAACAGACTTCACACCATCTGTTCAAGTGGTAAATGTCCTAACCTTGGTGAATGCTGGGGAAGGGGGACTGCGACTTTTATGATTCTCGGAGATATCTGTACTCGTTCCTGTAGGTTCTGTGCAACGAAAACCGGAAAGCCAATGCCAGTGGATACAGATGAACCTGCCAGGGTGGCTGAGTCTGTGAAACTGATGCAGTTGAAACATGTTGTAGTCACCTCAGTTGATCGGGATGATCTACCGGATGGAGGGGCAGTTATCTGGGCCGCGACGATAAGAGAAATTCGAAAAGCCAATTCAGGAACAACCATTGAAGCTTTGATCCCGGATTTTATGGGGGACCGTGAGAATTTACAATTAGTGATTGCAGAAAGACCTGAAATTATATCCCATAATTTGGAAACGGTAGAACGGATAACACCACAAATCAGAAGCAAATCAAGTTATTCTATGAGCCTGGATGTATTAAAACAAATTTCGGCAAGTGGGATTATAACTAAATCTGGTATCATGGTTGGTCTTGGAGAAACAGAAGAAGAAGTACTAGCTTTGATGGATAATCTGAGAAGCGTCGGTTGTTCAATCCTCACTATCGGACAGTACCTTCAACCGACCAAAAACCATTTCCCTGTTCAGGAATATATTCATCCTGATCAGTTCCTGATTTATAAAGATAAGGGGCTTAACAAAGGGTTTAAAAATGTGGAAAGTCAACCATTAGTAAGAAGCAGTTATCATGCAGAAAAACACGTGTAGATTCATCTTTCACGATTTAGGTCAGATCTCTTACAAGGATGCATGGGAATATCAAGAAAAACTGTTCCAGGAGGTCATTGCACGGAAGCTTGGGAACGAAGAACTTTCTGAACTGGAACGAAAAGAGTGTTTGAATTACCTCCTCTTCTGCGAACATCCTCATGTTTTAACTCTTGGTAAAAGTGGAAAAGAGGAAAATTTATTGATTAATAGACAACAACTTGAAGAGAAGCAGGTGTCATTCTTTAGAACCAATCGTGGTGGTGACATTACCTACCATGGTCCGGGACAGATTGTAAGCTATCCCATCTTTGACCTCGAACGGTTAGGTTTAGGAATCCATGATTATATCCATCACTTGGAAGAAACAGTTATCTTAACAGTTGCAGAATTTGGAATAAAAGGGGAAAGGTTAAAAGGTGCCACCGGAGTGTGGATTGAGCCTTTGATAAAAGGCAGATCAAGAAAAATATGTGCAATTGGAGTCAGGGCAAGTCGATGGGTTACAATGCATGGTCTTGCTTTGAACGTTAATACTGACCTCTCCTATTTTAATTTGATCAACCCCTGCGGATTTACAGATAAAACCGTCACATCCTTAGAAAAAGAAACCGGACAGAAACAGGAAATGGATAACGTGAAACAAATCCTGAAAGAAAAATTTTCTGAAGTATTTGGAATTGACTTTTTCCTGATTGGTGCTTTGAGCCGTGATTTGTGACTGCGACATCTCGACGACCTTCCTTCATTCAGGATGACAACTCTGGTATCATTTCTTTCCAATTCAACCTTCATATTGTTTTATTCAGTTTTTTGTCGCCCCTGACCGACTGAAGATCAAAACTTTCTGTACAATCAATCCATCATAATGGGGAAAATGAGATTAACGTTTTTATTAATTTATTCGCCAATCCAAATCATTGCATCTGGGCCTTTAAAATCATTAAGCTCACGAATAATTTCCTTATTGGTTAAATCAACATCTACCACTTTATTTTCGTTGGTAACCCCAATAAGGGCGTGTTTCCCATCGGGGGCAATAAAAATCGGTTCGGTTCCAGCGCCCAAGTGTAAGGTTTTTTCAATTTTATGGGTTACCACATCTATGAAAAACAAGTTACCCAGCCTTCCATCAGTGCCTAAAATATATTTTCCGTCAGGGGTTAATTTAACACGGGCAGCCCTGGCTTTTCCTGTTACAATGCTGTCAACTTTTGTTTGGCTGTTTAAATCAACAATAGCGATTTCTCCACCACACCCAACATATACTTTTGTTCCATCATCTGTTATGTCAATGCCTTCAGGCCCTCGCCCAACATTGACAAAAGTTTCTTTCCATGCACCTGCAAACAGAGGGTTGTCGCCTCTCAACTTAAAGATGGAAATAGTTCCTGAACCTCTATTTGTAGCTACCAGTGTTTTTCCATCTCTTGAATACCCCCAGATTCACCCGACATACTTCCTTTTGCGCTGCTATATCGATCAATGACAGAGTATTCCCCGGTTCCTGATAACTCCCTGTATTACTCACCAGTGCATACTTTAAATCGGTTGATACAGCAACTTCGTGCGGTTCATTGCCCACCGGAACGGTTTTGAGCACTTTGCCGGATTCAAGGTTCATAAAAGCCAGACTTCCCGGAAGATTGCCATTGCTCTTTATTTTGTTAACAATTAGCATATTTGCTTTTTGAGCGGTAATGCAATTGGAAATGCTAACAAAAAAAATGAGCATTACTACCATGTAAAAATAACTGCAGGTTTTTTTCATATTTCAATAAGATGCATTGTCGGAATTCAGTTGAAATTATTTGCAAATCCCGTCTATCCAGGTGAATAATTCATCAAGGTCATAATCCCCGCTATGCGGTTTATCCCAGGGCAATTCAAGATTCACATTATAACCTTTGTTTTCAAGCAATGTTGCTAAAAGGACGGGAATAGCAAGTCCGGTGTCCTTATCTTTTGTTCCGTGCCGGATGCGCCAATACTTTGAAGTTTTAGTGTTTGGTTGCCCTATGTAATTCATTGGGTTCATCATTTTCACTATTAAGGCATCTGCTCTTGTTGCTTTGGCTGTTGAATGACCTGCCCCATATTCTGTAAAGTGTTGATTATTTATCGTTGCCGTCCCGAATAAATTCGTTTCAGGGCTTGATAAATCCAATGCATCAAACGCAGGCGGTGTTTTTTGCCTTTGCATATATTTTACATATGCATCGAAATCCATTTGAGTAACTTTACCATTATTAATTGTTAAGAATGCAAATGAAGACAAGTCAGTGCCTTCATTCAATGCTTTTTGAGCCTAAGCCACGACATATGCTTTAACCAAGTCTTTAAAAGAACCGTTTCCATTATTGTCTAAAGATAGAGTTATTCCATTGTTATCTTTAAGATTCAGGCTGTTAACATAGGTGGGAAACAGCTTCTTCAATTGTTCAGAAACAGCAATCTGTTCGGCACTCAATTCTGAAGCTCCTTGCGAGTTACTCTGCATGGGGCCGCCTCTTCTGTAAGTATTAATGCCGAAAAACTGCCATTCATACGCCATGTCGGCATTGTCCAAGTTAGTAATCGGGCAATATGCCGAAACCGCAAAAATATCGTCTGTTGCGCTGGCTGCTCCCAATGTTTTAAGGTAAGGTTCAAAATCAGGATTGTTACCCGTTGCTCCTAACAAAGTTGACATTGCTCCTCCTGCACTTGTGCCGTTGGAGATTATTTTATTGGCATCGCCCGGCATATTATTATCGTTAAATTTTAAGTAACGAACCGCTGCTTTCAAGTCTACAATTCCCGCTGGTGCTTTGCCCGTGTAAAGGCCACTTCCATCTATTGACGTCCGGCCTCTTGCTCCGGCCGAAGCAACAATATACCCTCTTGAAAGAGCAGCTAAAACGGTGTTTTGATTTGGCCCACCAAATCCCATAGGAGGCATTCCACCGTTCGTTGGTGGGAAACCATTAGGCTTTTTATCACCCATGGGAGGCATCATTTCGCCTTTCATAGGTGGCCTTCCCCCCATTGAGTTGTTTTTGGTTGAAGCAGGTTGAGAAGGCATATAACCTCCAACTTTATTCGGGAAAAAGATGGGAGCAGTTGCAGCCGAATATCCATTAATAGTTCTACCTGTAAAATATTCTTCCGGAATATAAATATTCATTTTCTGACAGGCTGTATCCACAGGGTTCTTCACATACAAAATGTTTTCATAAGCCCTGACTTTGAAAGTTTTGCCTTCAAAAGTGAGTGTCTGAGATTCGAATTTTTTGACGTTAAAATTCAAATCAATTGATTTTACCTGTGCATTGATAAATGAAATGCAAGTTGCCAGACAGACTAATGTAATAAGTGTTTTTTTCATTTTGTTGATAGTATTAATTCTTAATAAATTTCCCAATGGCGGCAAATCAATATTGATCTGTCCTTTTGGCTCAATAGACTCTATTATTATAAAATAATTAGATGTTTTTTTCATAGTATCTAATATTTCATCAAAGTGTTTTTAGAATTGTCGCCAACAATTTCACTATCTGCCTTATGGCGATATTTTCCCTGGAATGCTGAAATTTTGTGATTATCCTTTGAACTTTCTTAAAAATTGTTAGTAAAGGTACTGGAAATATTAATTGACCGGAATAGATTGATTTGTGGGCATATCGTGTCTTAGCCCCTTAAATAGTTGGACATAATTTGGTAAACAAGGATTACTGGGACAAACATATGCTTTATACATCCCCAATGAAAAAGCACTGACCATTAAAGATGATGTTGCATTCTTCCAGGCGATCAAAGCAAGATTGATAAAATTTTCCCCTGCCAAAACTCTCGGCACAGAAAATAAACTGATCACTAACCACACTGCCCGGAAAACATTCATCACCAACAGCATTATGCTGGGGATGAATACCAAGACCATCAAGGAGATCACCGATCGCAAAAAAGACAGCGTATTTAACAAGTATGTGAAGATCTCCGATGAGTTTAAGAAGCTGGAAATGGAGAGGACCTGGGATAGTATCCCAATCCAGAAGAAAAAATCCAGGCAGTCTAAAAATAAAAAAGACTAATTGGGAAATATATTTGTTCACTTTTTTCTCATGTTCACGGAACGTGAACAGTAAAAATTTATGAACGACAAACGAGAAACCAATTCTTTCATTATAATGGATGCGTCAGTGAAATAGTTAAAAAATTTTTGTGTATGAATCGATTTTATTAAAATATTTATTAAGTTTGTAAGCGCGAAACGTATCACATTGTAATACGTTTCGCTCCTGATCACTTATAAGAATTTAAAAGAAAAATGCAGAATTATAATTATTTGGAAGACTTTATCGATGAACTTCGTTCCAATGGAAAGTATTCCTTTACATTGAGTGATGTAAAAAATCGATTCCGGTTCTCACCTGAAGCAATAAGACAATCTCTTCATCGACTCAGAAAAAAAAATAAAATAGTTCAGGTACGGAAAGAGTTTTATGTAATTGTTCCACCGGAATACAGTGCCACAGGGATTATTCCCCCGTCATTCTTTATCCCGGACCTGATGAACTTCATGGACAGGGATTATTATGTAGGTCTTCTCAATGCAGCATCTTATTATGGAGCAGGGCACCAGCAGCCGCAGGAACATTTTATAATCACGGTCCCTCCGACTATTCTACCTATTGCCAGTCATTCGATAAAAATTAACTTTTGTAAGAAACAAAGCTGGGACAAACGTTTTGTCATTGATCAGAAAACGGAAGCAGGATATCTAAAAATTTCTTCTCCAGAATTAACGGCTTTAGATTTGGTATTCTACCAGGATCGTGTTGGAGGTTTTAATAGAATCTCAACTGTTTTACAGGAATTATCTGAACAGATTAAACCAAATGCACTCCGGGATTGTTCAAAATCGTACAATATTGTTTCAGTTGTTCAGCGCCTGGGCTTCTTATTGGAAAACGTATTGGAGCAATCTGATTTGGTTAAACCAATGAAAAAATTTCTTCATGATACAAAATCCTTTCCATTGTTATTGAGCACAAAGGGTCTAAAAGTAAAAGATCTTCAAATTGATAACGATTGGAATATTCTTGTTAATGTAATTGTTGAACCTGATATATGATCCCAACTGCATTCATCACTGCATGGAGAAAATATGCCCCATGGATTGAAAACTCTCAGATTGAACAAGATCTGATCATTGAAAGATCCTTGGTTGAAATTTTTAACGATCCGTTTTTAAGGGATCATCTTGCATTCCGCGGGGGAACAGCAATGCACAAATTCTTCATTAAACCCCAACCAAGATATTCAGAAGATATAGACCTGGTGCAGATTAGACCCGAACCAATCAAGGAAACCATCAAACATATTCAGCAACGGTTACCCTTTTTTGAAAAAGCAGAAACAAAGCAGAAAGCAAATAATAATACCCTCATTTTCAGGTACACTTCCGAATCCGGATTGCCTTTAAAATTAAAGGTAGAGATCAATTGTAGGGAGCATTATACGCTATTTGGGTACATAGACATTAAGATCAATGTCAATAACGCCTGGTTTACAGGAGAAGCAAATATCAGAACTTACAAGTTGGAAGAACTCCTTGGGACAAAACTCAGAGCATTATATCAAAGAAAAAAAGGTCGTGATCTTTTTGATCTTTGGTTCGCTCTGAAAAACCAAACCCCGGATTGTGGAGAAATCATTCAATCCTGGAATTTCTACATGGACCAGGAAGGACATTCTGTGACTGGGAAGGAATTCATCAGGAACGTAGAAAATAAACTATCTGATCCTGATTTTACTGGCGATACAAATGGAATATTGCGACCGGATATTAATTATAATCCAATTGAGGCTTATCCACTTGTTCATTCAAAACTGCTTTCATTACTATGATCCTTTAAGATCATCTTTTACAGATTTAAACTAAGGTATTCTATTTTATTTTCAAATTCGTCAATCTGGCCTCTTCGCCTGGCGTAACGACTGATTTTATTTAATATACTCATGCTGAATGAAAATGCGAACAAATTAACAATGGGATGTTGAGAAAAACTCTTCGACATCAGATTCCAACAACAATAGATGCTTTTTCTTTGCATCACCATGTCGAACTTTTTATCATCGAAACAAATTAGAGCTTTGAAAAGTATGCATAAGACATCTGACCGCAAAAAAGCCGACAAAATCAAAGCCATCCTATTATTGAACAGAGGATTTACACCTGAAGAAGTAGCTGAGATACTTTTACTTGATGACTCGACCATAAGACGCTGGTATGCACTATTTGATTCAGAGGGCATAAATTCTCTGTTGAGATATAACTATGTTGGAAGCGATGGCAAACTGACAACGAAACAGATTAAGATTTTGAACAATCAGTTGGATGAAAAGGTCTATAAGACAAGCAAAGAAATCTGCGCATACGTACAAAATGAATTCGGGATAAAATACACAACAAAAGGAATGACCAACCTGCTTCACAGGCTTGGTTTTTCTTACCGTAAGCCCAAGCATGTACCTGGAAAGGCTGATCAAAAAGCCCAAGAAGAATTTATTAAGCAATACACTGAATTGAAAGAAACGAAGTCTAAACATGATAGAATTTGGTTTCTTGATGCTGTCCATCAGTTGCATAATTCACAACCCGCATATGGTTGGATGAAAAAAGGTTTCGACTATACTATTCCATCGAACACAGGTCGTCAACGAGTCAATATTAATGGTGCTTATAATATTGAAGAACATAACGTCATCATTGAAGAAGCAGAGAGTATAAATGCCCAGTCAACTGTTTCTTTATTTAAAAAAATGCTAAAGGAGCAACCCTTGGGGGTTCTATATTTGATTTTGGACAATGCAAAATACTATCGTTCAAAAATTGTACAAGATTTTCAAAGAAAGCATCCGAGAATTCAACTTTTGTTTTTGCCTGCATATAGCCCTAATCTTAACATTATTGAGCGTTTGTGGAGATTTTTCAAGAAAAATATCACCTATAACAAGTATTATGAAAAATTTGCTGTCTTTAAAAGTGCTTGTTTGAATTTCTTTAAAAATATTGAAAATTATAAACTGGAATTACAGAGTTTAATGACCGATAATTTTCAACTGATTCAGGCTTGATTTTTTCGTAAATCCATTTTCACTGAGT
>CAWAVC010000039.1:0-26618 GCA_963785325.1 uncultured Bacteroidales bacterium
AGGGATTGACCAAAAAGCCTTACAAGATTACCTGAGCAGTCCGCCTGTTTATGATATCAAAAACCGGTTTAAGCGCAAGCTTAAACGAAGATTGAGGATATGATAATAGCCAGTTGGACGATAACAGCGCAAGCGACAGGAAGGATTACGTAAACAGATAAAACGCAAATCGACATTCATGACTACGTTTTAAGTCAGGGAGGCCAGATTGGGTACACGACCCTGTGCAACGATATTCGTGACAAAGAACTACGGAAACAAGAAGCCTTTATCAAACAGGCTTACATACCGGGGAGAAGAATGTGAGTTTGACTGGGCCGAGCTCAGCTGATAATAGGAGGTGTTAAGAGGCGGTTGTATCTTGCTGTGTTCACCTCGGCCTACAGTAATTATCGCTACTGTAGATTATACCATCGACAGGACACCCTGGCATTTATGGAAGCCCATAATGAGTTTTTTGCTCACCTTGGAGGGGTTTATCAGGAGATGGTTTATGATAATATGAGGGTGGCAATTAAAGAGTTTGTGGGTCGTAGTGAGAAGACCCCGACCGATGCATTGATAAATCTTTCCGGTTGGTTTCAGTTCAGGTGGCGATTTTGTAATGCAAGGCGTGGCAACGAAAAAGGACATGTGGAAAGGAGTGTTGAATTTGTACGGCGTAAAGCGTTTTGCCATACCGATTCGTTTGACACATCGGATGCCGCTCAAAACCATTTAGTAGCCACTTGCAATCACCTGAATGAACTTCCGGGTTCCACAAGCAAGGTTCCCCTGGACGGTCTTAGTCAGGAACGCTCATTCTTGTGGAACTATCCGGGGCCAATGGATTGCTTTTTAACCGATCAGATGAAAGTGGATAATATGTTACGGTCTGCTTTGGTACCAATCATTATTCGGTGCCGGACGATCTGTGCGGCAGGATGGTGGAAGTGAAGAGATACTCTAACATTTTAAAAATGTATTACGCCCATGGGTTGATCTGCAGTCATGACCGCAGCTATGAAAAAAACAAATGGTTTATCACCCTGGACCATTACCTTAAAACCCTTTCTCGCAAACCTGGGGCACTGCATGGATCGCTTGCACTGGAACAAGCGCCAAAGGCTGTCAGGGAAGTATATTCGCGGTGGTTCACCAATCAACCCCGTGATTTTATTCTCTTGCTTCAGTTTTGTCAGCAGTTGCAGGTGGATCATCAAAAGCTGCTTGAAACTGCTATTTATGTCAGTGGGATTTGCCCTGCTAATGTCTCAGCGGAAAAAATCATGGCCCTGTTGGGCAATCAGCCATTGCTCAACAATGACCCAAAAAAGGAGGAGGCCAATGGTGAGATTGAAACTTTCTCTAACCTCCAGTTGGAGGAGATTACAAGGTTGATGACCATTAATATAGGGGAGGTAGCATGATAACACGGGAAAACAAACAACAAATTGATCAGTTCACCCGGGAGCTACGGCTTCCTACCTTTCGCCGTGAATTTGAGTCTGTGGCCGAAGAGGCTGCCCGTGAGAAGCTTTCTTATGAAGACTTTTTACTGCGGCTTATGGAACGGGAGTTGGCTGTTCGTATTGAAAACCGGAGAAAAGCCCAGATGCGTCAAGCAGGTTTTATCCAGTACAAATATCTGCACGATATTAACCGGGAAGACCTACCGGAAGATGCCGCTTCAAAGTTACCCGTTCTGGAACGGTTGGATTTTATTAAGTCTGGCCAAAACGTAATCTTCTCAGGAAACCCAGGAACCGGAAAAACACATCTGCTACCGCCTTAGGCATTTTAGCGTGCCAGATGGGATATCATGTATTATTTACCACTGTGCCACGTCTTCTTACCCAATTGCGCGAAAGCCGTTCGCAGAGATATCTGCGTACCGTGGAAAACCGGTTCGAGAAGTTCGACCTGGTCATCTGCGATGAGTTCGGATACATCTCTTTTGACAAAGAAGGAGCTGAACTTCTTTTTAGTCACCTATCGTTGCGATGTGGGAGAAAGTCGACAATCATTACTACCAACCTGTCGTTTGACCGCTGGAAAGAAATTTTTGGCGACCCGGTGCTTACCGCTGCTATGGTTGACCGGCTTACCCACAAAGCTTATATCGTAAACATGAATGGAAAATCTTTCAGGGTAAAAGAAACCAGACAAATGATAGAAAATGAAAACAGCCAATAAAGTTATCGAAACACCAGGGTATGAATGAAAAATCTTTTTAGGGTAAAAAAAATCAGACAAATGAATGGGAAATAAACTGGTATTAACCCAAGGTAAAATCATGAATCCGGATCCTCTCCCAAGAGAAATGAGAAATTTACCCGAGAGATTAAAACAGCAAGTAAAGACGTCGAACCGCCAGAACATGAATGGAAAATCTTTTTAGGGTAAAAAAATCAGACAAATGAATGGAAAATAAACTGGCATTAACCCAAGGGAAAGTCCTGAATCCGGATCCTCTCCCAAGAGAATTGAGAAATTTACCTGAGAGATTAAAACAGCAAGTAAAGATGTCGAACCGCCAGAATATGAATGAAGATTTTTTTAGAGTAGAAGGAACCAGTGTAAATTATGGAAAAATGAAAACAACCAGGCAAGGCATCGAACCACCAGAGTTATTAACAAAGTTAGCACTTATGAACAAAGAAAAAAAGAACCAAAAAAAGAATGGATTTGAGCCGAGGATAACTCTTCGAGTTATCTCCCGTCTCAAATCCATTAATCAACTGTTATTTTTTTTATTATTTTTGTCAAGTGGTGTTCTTTCCTAACTGAAATACTGGTATCCTTTTCAACTGAAATTTACAATAGAAGCAAATTCTCATCTGTAAAAGCCAGATCAATATTGATTTTTGAACCACCCGCATATTTACCGGCGTTGGTCAAAAGTTCCTGAACAATCCGGCAGATGTGCAAAAGGATTTCTTTGGAAATATCAGGCAAATGATCCGGAATAAAATAGCTTACATTGATTCCGGTAAATATTTTTATGTCATTGATGATATCAGGAATGATTTCCTCGAGTCTGGATTTGTTATCTTTTAGTAAACTAATACGATGAGAGATTCTCCTTATGCAATCACTTAATTCTTTCATTTTATCGGTTAGTTGTTCTTTTACCTTTATATCTTCAATCGTAAGCGAATTGATAAAGCCATCAGTGACTCTAACCAAATAACCAAGATTATCATGTAACTCAAATCCAATACGGCTTTTTTCTGTCTCTTCAAGTTCAATTATTCGTCTCGCTGCTGTAATTTGTTGTTGTTTGAACTTAATCTTCATTTGTTGGCGGAATCCAACATAGATAAAAATAATCATAATGATTACTAATACGGCAATGGCAAGGACCAGTTTCAGGAACTGGTTCTGCAAGTTTTTTGTTTTGATTTCTGTTTCCTTTTCCTTTATTAAATCTTCTTTATTGTTTAAATCCAAAATTGCCGCTAATAATCTGATTTGCTTTTCATTATTTTTTACATTGACCTGACCTTGATAATTTATGCTTTTTCGTAAATATAAAAATGCATTTTTATGGTCTCCTTTAGCTGATAAGACATCTGCATATGAATCAAATAGTGTAGCCAGCCAATCCTGATTATTCATTTTTTCTGCAAGTGGGATAGCTTTATCCACAAGACATTCACTTGCCTTCTTAATATTACCTTGCTCAAGATAACAATATGCAAGATTATTATAGGCCGCTAATTCGACTAAAGGTAACTTCCCGCTTTTTGATTCATTTAATGCTTTGTAGAAGTATATAATTGCAGAATCCGGAATTGATTGTTCCACTCCAATACAAATATTAGTACTTGCGATTTCCTCTTCGGTTCCAGATTTCTTTTGTAAATAAGAAATGGCTTGTTTTTGCAAAAAGATTGATTTATTTTTATCATTTTCAAATACAGCAAGATTCCCCATTGCATCAGCAATTTGTTCCGATTGAGAATGCACAAGGCCAATCTGAAGTGCCCTTTTAAACCAACTATACCGAAACGGAACAGATTTGCAACATTGAATCATCTGTTCCTACCGGCATAACTGAATCTAACAGAAAAATGCGTTGCATTTTTAGCAAGATTCAGTATAATTGCACTTGTTGTATCATGAATCTCCATATAAATATTACCCATTGAGTTGTACGCATCGGATAAAACAGGAAAGTTCAACGTTCTTTTTGCATAAGATGTACAAGAATCCAGTAATATTAAGGCATTTGTTAAATTTCCTGCATCAATATTTATTAATGCAATGTCACTAGCGTTGCGTTGTTTTTAAATTAAGTTCTTTGAAAAGCTTGATATATCTTCGTTTGCTGAGATTTTAATTGATCCGAGATTTGAATTCAGTTTTGCTTTTCTTTGTTTCAAAAAAGCACAATGAATCAAAGGAAAATGGTTTTCTCACAGTTGATAGAGTTTGCACCATGGGGAATTTTTAAGTATTGTGTTAAACGATACGATGGGGATTATAAAAATAGAGGCCTCACCTGTTGGAAACAGTTCCTTTGTATGGCTTTTGGACAATTGACCCATAGAGAAAGTCTTTCTGATACTACTCTTTGTCATAGGCTGCACAAGGATAAACTTTATCATTTGGGGATTGGTCAGCCTTTCAGTAAATCAACCTTGTCCAGAGCAAATGAAAGCAGGGACTGGCGCATCTTCCGGGATTTTGCCCTTAAGCTTATCGATCAGGCGAGAGTATTGTGCGAGGGTGATAACCTTATTGATGTGAAGCTGAAAGGAAGGATCTATGCTCTTGATGCCACCGTTATCGATCTTTGCCTGGATGTATTCTGGTGGGCGGAGTTCCGAAGAGCCAAAGCAGCCATTAAACTCCATACTCTTTTAGATCTGAAAACATCCATTCCCGAATACATTTTTATCACAGATGGATCAGTACATGAAGTGAGATTGCTTGATTATTTTTTATTACCTGCCGGAAGCTACCTGGTTATGGATAAAGCCTATATTGATTTTGAGCGACTGTGGCGGCTTTCGCAAGAAAGAATAAACTTTGTGTTGAGAGCCAAAGACAACATGCAGTTCAAAGTGATAAAAAGAGAAAAAACCGATAAAATAAATGGAGTAATATGTGATCAAACCATTGTACTTACTGGGCCTTTAACATCAACCAAATATCCAGATAAATTAAGAAGAATCCGGTATTTTGATGCTGAAACCGGCAACACATTTGTTTTTATAACGAATAATTTTAAAATAACAGCACTCACAGTTGCAGCTTTATACAGGAATCGCTGGGGAATTGAGCTGTTTTTTAAATGGATTAAGCAACACTTGAAAATATTAACATTTTGGGGTCAGAGTGAAAACGCAGTAAGGACGCAGGTTTGGATAGCAATCGCAACTTATGTCCTGGTCGTTATTGCTAAAAAACAACTTAAAATAAGTAACTCACTTTACGAAATCCTGCAAATGGTAAGCCTTTCAGCATTTGATCGTACGCCAATAAAAAATCTCTTTTCAGACGAAAATATACAAGATGTCAAAGAACGAAATTGTAATCAGTTGATATTGTTATAACTATAACGCAACGCTAGTGATGCAATGTTATAAAACAATGAAGGCTTCTCTGTTTTTGATTCCAGTCTGTCAGCTAATGATAAGGCAAGTGAATAGTAATAAAAACTTGAATCCTTATTTCGTAAGTAATATGCCTTTCCAATTGTATGATAGGCTTTAATGAGTGGCTTTGAAGATGAAAGTGATTTTGTAAGTTTAAGAGATATTCTGGCGTATATTATTGATAAACTGTCGTCATTTATCCAATATAGATCTGAGAGAGAATCAAGTTTCTTAATGGAATCCATCAGGATTGTCTCCCTTTTCAACCTCATATTTTCATCACCGGTTTTGATATGGGTACAAGAATTTAAAAGCAAAAAAAAGAGTAAAGTCCCTATCCAATAAAACTTACTTATAATCATAGTCTGTTTTATTTAAATATATCTGATCAACTTCAAGAAGTAATAAAGTTGACATTTTCAGCTTAATGCAAATTTATGGTTATTGTGAAATCGCGTGACAAGTAATGGAAAATTATACTAAGTTATTGGATAGTGTGAAGAATTTTGTGTAAAAAAGCCGGTCTTAGTGACCACCTTTTGCCAGCTTTTGTCGACCACCTTAATTTTTTAAATATCAATACGGTGAGGTGGTTGGCAATGAAACGAGTATAACGGAATACGTCCGAGATCAAGGTTTGGAAAAAGATTATACAGTTTTGAACAAAAGTAAACAGTTAGCGTTGTTTTGAGATACCTCGCTGCTCTGCGGCGGGGAGCTTCATTAAGGACTGGATTTAAAGTCTTACTTTCAACGGGTACTATATTTATATTTTTCATTGTTTGTTCGTTTTAGATTATAGAAATAAAAATTCCGGTAATGAGTTACCGGACAGACTTTTGATCGTAAAAACAGAGTCAAACCTATCGGTTTTCAAACAGCTAATTAGGGTCTGCTGATTTTATCTCAATGCATTAGAATTCAATTATTTTTCACATATTTGCTTGTTGTTTACTGCAAAGAAATATGGCAAAAGCTCAGAAATTCCGTGCATCTAAAACTGCATATGTCAGTCCGAGTCAATTAATATTAGGCGGATTTGAAAGTCCTTATTCTCAATCTTTGGATCCAAATAACCGATGGGTTAGACTTGCCCACAAAATTCCGTGGGATATTTTGGTGGATACCTATTTGTTACAATTGAACAATAGTGAGACAGGGGCAGACGCAATCAACCCTCGTGTAGCAATCGGGGCCATGATTTTGAAACACATTTGCAATATGAGCGACAGAGAAACAGTATTGCAGATACAGGAGAACATGTATATGCAGTACTTCATCGGCTACAGCAGTTTTAGCCCGGAAATTCCTTTTGATCCATCGTTGTTCGTTGAATTTAGAAAGAGGTTGGGATTGATCAAATTAATAAGATCAATGAGCAAATACTTGGGTTGTCAAACGCTTCTTCCAGCAAACTTTCTGATAGCAACAACGACTCAAATGTTAGTGATGAAAAGCCGGACCATGATAGTAATCCAGAAGCTGATGATTCAGAAATAGACAAATTTACTGAGACAGGAAGCGCTATAACCCATAAAGGGAAACTCATTACAGATGCCACAGCATGTCCTCAAGATATTGCCTACCCAACAGATTTGAATTTGCTCAATGATGCCAGGGAAAAATCGGAAGAGATCATCGATATACTTTTTGATCCAAATCGTCATAAAAAGAAACCGAGAACTTACAGGAAGGTGGCTCGAAAATACTATCTCAAAACAGCGCAGAAAAAGATAAAATCAAAAAGAGAAATACACAACGCAGTAAAAAAGCAACTGGGCTATGTGAGGAGAAACCTGAAAAGCATCGATTTGTTGTTGGATCAGTATCCTTCTAATCCGCTAAACAAAAAGTACTTCAAATACCTTCTTGTGATTCATACACTTTATGAGCAACAACTAAAGATGTTTAAAGAAGGGAGCCACAGTATTGAACACCGGATTGTGAGCATACATCAGCCGCATGTAAGACCAATAGTACGAGGAAAAACAAATGCTAATGTTGAATTTGGGGCAAAGATAAATGTCTCCATCATGAATGGTTTTGCTTTTCTGGATGATCTTTCGTGGGAGGCATTTAATGAAGGCACACGGTTAATGGCCACCGTAGAGAAGTATAAGGAACGGTTCGGCTATTATCCTGAAGAAGTCTTGGCAGATAAAATATACTGTAACCGATCCAACAGGGCCGCACTCAAGTTACTTGGAATAGCGCTTAGGGCTAAACCTCTTGGAAGGCCAAAGGCAGTGGATGTGGAACACGTAAGACTGGGCGAAAGAAATCCAATCGAGGGCAAGTTTGGACAAGCTAAAACAGGGTACGGGTTAAACCGGATAAAGGCAAGGCTTTCACAAACAAGTGAATCGTGGATAGCCACAATAATATTAGTACTCAACCTGGTTAAATTAACCGGGGTGAGTATCTTTTGCCAAATTTTTTCGACCATTACATATTCAGCAAAAGATTTTGTGGAGTCCTTTAGGAAGATTTTTTTCGTCCGGGATTTTAGTGAAAGTATTGAATTAAAATTAACCAACTAAATCAGCAGACCCTAATTATTGTTTAAAACTTTTGTTTAAGTGCGAGGTAATTCATATTCGTTTAAGCACCTAAAAAATGAATTTGCCTTCGTAATTCGTAATTAGTAATTCGTAATTGATTACAGGCCAAGCTTTTTTCGGATATCCTTTGGTATTGCTTTTATATTTACCATAATATCTATGGTTTTCAACTGAACGTAGGGTTCGGAAGCGTAGAAATATCCTTTATATGGGCTTCCTTCGAGTCCCCATGAGTTTTTTACCAGAAAATAAGGCTTGCCATCCTGATCTTTGGCAGTACCGGTTATGAGCATGCCATGATCGTCGGTGGTCTGATAATTATCAAATTCAAGCTGTCGTTCCTCCTGGGTGATCTTTTTCTCAGGAAGTGGCTTATCAAACTTATATAGCAATTTGTCTTTATCAGCATCCGACAGCTTCTCCCATTTCGCCGGTTCCATTCCAGCCAATTCCGGTGCATTTTTCTCCGGAACAACTGCAACTCCATTCTTCCATGAAAATCCCTTTTCGCTCACATCGGCGCCCCAGGCAACTGTATATCCATTTTCTATTGAATTATGGATCACCTTCATCAATTCATCCAGTGGCAGGTTGTATGCTTGATCCATGACCCAGTTATCCGGAATTTCGAGGATGAACCTGGAATAAAACGGATGATGGGTGAATGAGGTAAGTTCGATGTAATCATCGGGGTTCAGTCCCATCATATCTGCAAACGACTTTGGAGTGTACTCTTTTCCCTTATATGTAAACTTTTCCGGAACTTTACCCAGATAGGCATCAAGAACGCCATCGAATGCCTGGTGCCATACGGGGGTTAGTTTCTTATTCGGATTCTTGACTATGGCATTGATCATGGCATCCAGTACATCGTCCATTTCGCCATGAACAGGTTTATCTTCCCCGATCACATTCCCTGAATAAGCTTCTGTAGGGATCATTCCATAATTCCTCAGGACGTTCATAACATCATGAGCCTCTCCTCCCCCACCGAAATTGTGTTTGCCATTGAACCTGACATACATTTCTGCTTTATCGGAGTATGCCTGTCTCACACAGTACATATCGGATAAATTGAAAGTATCGTGTTTTGTACGCAGGAGTTCGGCTTCCAGGAATCCGACAGTTGAAAAACTCCAGCATGTACCTGAATGATATTGGTTTTTTATCGGTGTTGCAGGAACCTGCTTTTCAATAGCGAAAACGTAGCCTGTATCTGCTTTTTTTGCTGTTTCCTGGCCATATCCTGTGTTTGCAGCCATGAAAAGCGTCAGCATCAAAATAGATAGAATTGTCCTCATAGGTTGAATTATTTAAGTAAATAATAAGGCATCACCCGATCCATAATAATATTATGCAATCAATAGGTGCAATCAATAACACCGGTTGTTATACTAATACTTGTTCCACTATTATTTGAGGAAGAAACCAGTGTTGCAGTAAATGTGCCTTTAATAGATGTTGATGTCAGTGAGGTAATGTTAATTGTTGCACTTGTACCAGATATTGCCGGGGAGGCCGTATAAGGAGTATGAGTCTTGTCAGTAAATTTAATCAAACAAACGTTTGTAGTACCAGGTATTTTATAAGTCCCTATGTTCAAGCTTGAGGTTGATGAGTTGATTTGCATGGATATGGACCCATAACCACCTACAGTTGTTGAATCCAATGCTTTAAGAAGGATACTATTTGATCCTGAAGTAACAATCTGGATGCTGGACATAGGCATTGAATAGTTAACACCACCGGATGACAGTGTAATTGTACCTGTAGCAGCATATTCTCCAGCTATCAATTTCGGGGGTGTTGTTGTGGTACTGTTTTTTTTACTGCAACCGGATATTATTATCCCTATAACGAGCAGCATACTGATTAACAGATTCTTTTTCATCATGTTTAATTAAAAAAGTGTGATCGATGTAAAGAATTATATTACGGCAAATTCTATCCGGTAAAAGTATAGAAATTATTATTATTAAGCATCACGATCAGGCTAAATCTTATTTTGATGTGCCAGACCCCAGCCAAAAAGATAATTTACGATTGGACGATTTTCGATTTCCGATTGAATTTTTTGATTGACGATTTTCGATTGAAATCAAGAAGACTTATAAATTGCCCCAGGCTCTAAAGCGCAGGGTAATTTATTTTCGTCTCAGCACATCAAAATAAGATTTAGCCATCAAACGGCAATTTCTTTTTAAAATCCGGTTGGCAACACGTCGCACTGCTCAATTCCTGAACCCAGCCATTGTAAATTTCCAGGCGGTCAAGCTCTGCGACTATAAGAGAATATTCTTCATTTAAAACAGTCGTATTTAATTTGGGATGGCAGCTTACCCGGGGCGTTGGATAATACTGGGACATCAGGGAAATGTGAAACTTTGGAGAGAGCTCTCCTGCAATGAAGTTCAATGCCTTCAGGCTGTTTTCTTTATGGCAGGGAAGGACCAGATGGCGGATGATCATTCCCGATTCTGCAGTACCATCATTATTTACATGAAGAGCGGATCCTTTCTGACGGAACATTTCTTTCAATGCAGC
Source organism: uncultured Bacteroidales bacterium (assembly GCA_963785325.1). Classification (GTDB taxonomy): domain Bacteria; phylum Bacteroidota; class Bacteroidia; order Bacteroidales; family FEN-979; genus FEN-979. The sequence continues at coordinate 10,691 of CAWAVC010000039.1, forward strand.
GGCAGCCACTTCAGGGTAATCAGGCGCATCAGAATATTCGTCTGCCAGCTCCCGTTCCATATATTTTAAATCAGGCAGGTAAACGTCAATCAGTCCTTCGAGAGATTTTAAGGTTTCCACTTTATCATAGCCATTGGTATTGAATACCCAGACAGGCTTATATCCCAATGAACGGATGCATTGAATGATGATCTTAACCTGGGGAATAAAATGTGAGGGCGATACAAATCCCACCCTGTTGATGCCTGAACCGAGGATTGCAGTCACCTGCCCGATAACTTCATCCAAATCCATGACAGTTGAACTCCCCGGAATCCGGTTGTCGCTTATCTGGTAATTCTGGCAATAGATGCACTGAAGGTTGCAATGCGAAAAGAATATATTACAGATGCCTTCCTTACCGCTTATGGCAGGTTCTTCTCCTTTATGGATACAGATGGAGGCAATATTGAACGTTGCGCCGCTTTTACAATAACCCAATTTTTCAGTGAACCTGTCGGCGTGACATTCGCGGGGACAAAGGTTGCAATCATGCAATATGCCGAGGGATGGAAGAAAGGATGTAAAATCCATGGTTGAATGCAGTTTTTCCGTATTTTTGAACCTCTTTAAATCGCCACAAAGGTATTCAATCCGATATCATTGAGGTGATGGAGCGAGAAGATAATTTACGATTGGACGATTTTCGATTTCCGATTGAATTTTTTGATTGACGATTTATGATTGAAATCAAGACGGCTTATGAATTAACACTCAATTCGTGAAGACAGATACCATTAAATATACACACATTATATGGGATTGGAATGGGACATTGCTTAATGACAACCGGCTGTGCGTTGAAGTCATGAACACAATGCTGGGCGAAAGAGACCTGCCGTTACTGACCCTTGAGCACTACCGTGATATCTTTGACTTTCCGGTGAAGGATTATTACCTGAAGCTGGGATTTGATTTTCAGAAAGAATCCTTCGAAATTGTCGGAATGGATTTCATGATCAGGTACAACCACCGGCAAAAGGAATGCAGATTGCATGAAGATGCGATCAAAAGCCTTAAGTGCATTGCGGAAAACGGTTACCACCAGAGTATCCTTTCGGCCCGTGAACAGCAGGAATTACGGCAGGAAACCATTGACCTTGGAGTTTCAGCTTTCTTTGAACATGTTGATGGACTGGATGATCACTATGCCCATGGGAAAACGGATATCGGGATCAATCTGCTAAGAAAGCTAAATATTGAGAAAAGAAAAGCTCTGTTCATCGGCGATACCTGTCACGATGCTGAAGTGGCTAAAGAATTGGCCATCGATTGCATACTGATACCCAACGGGCATCATTCAGAAGCAAGATTGCTTGAAACCGGGTTTCCAATAGTCAGATCATTAAATGAATTAAGTACACTTTTATGCAATCCAGTCCACTAAAAATAATACTATTTCTCTCATTGATGATGTTTCTGCAGCCAGGCCAGACAGATGCCCAGGCAACGAAAGGACAAACCTTTCGCACTCATACATTTACGTTGACTAATATAAAACGCACGGAGCCTGTTCCTGATTCAGCGGCCAAAATTGCATTCCTTGGGAAAGAAACTTTCCAGAATACAGATAAAGAATCAAAGGCTGCTTTTGATTTCCTTAAGACAATGAAAGGATTCTATCCTGTTTATGTAACTTTCGATGAATTACATAAGAATCCCAAGCTACTTGATTCCTTCAAGGCAGTCTGGTTTCACAGACAGGATACTTCCGATTTTTCTGCAACCGAAACCGACCTGAAAGCAGTTAAGGAAATCAGGGATTTTCTTACTAAAGGAGGGGACATCCTATTGACTTTAAATGCTTTTCACTATATCAACACGCTTGGGATTGAATCAGTTAAGCCGACAGATAGTATAAAAAAAAGCGTGGATGAGGGTAATGGACGGAAACTGGGATTTCATTCATTTCTTAACCACCCTGTTTTTAATGGAATGTTTGGCGGTTCCTATATCATGATGCCGGTAAAAGATACTGCCTTCAGGGTTACCGGTTATTTTGGCGATATGATACCTGAAAATGGAAAAGTAATCGGCGTTGACTGGGATTATATTTTTCTCAGGGAAGACTCAAAGCTCATGCTGGAATACGATGTCGGCAAAGGCAAGGTCATTGCAGTCGGAGGATATGCCTGTTATTCAGTCCCGAATATGAACCGCAAACACCTGGAATTGTTTACAACGAATATATTCAGATACTTTTCCAGAACTGATTCGACTGCAGATGTTCACTATTGGAATTATCTTCCAGCTTCAGTTTATACATTACCCTTAAATGTCTCACAAAAGAATCCGTTATTGTCTCCCATCCCAAGCAGCGAAAAGTGGGAAATACCCGATGATCCCCTGACTATTCAGAATCGTTATGCATCAGGAAGTTACTGGGATATAGCCGGTGAGCGCATGCTGACCATGGGAACCGAAAACGGTGGAATTGAAGAGATATGGGCGCATCCTTTCATGGCATTCAGGGATTATGAAGTGGGTTTACGCTTTGAAAACCAGGATACTATCTTTTGGCTTAATGATGAGCGACCTGAAGTTGAAACCCTCCCCTGGTGTTTTATCCGGAACTATAGATTTCCACGGGCCTATCTACATGAAATTCTGGTCAACGATCCTGAGCATCCATATGGCGTGATCCATTATGAATATCATGGGATAAATCCTGCAGAACTTGTTTTAAAAGTTAAAAGTAACCTGAGGTTGATGTGGCCCTATTCTGAAAAGGTTTCAGGATCTATAGGTCAGGCTTTTGATGCTGATCACAATGCTTTTATAGTTCAGGATCAATCCGGTACCTTTACAGCTATGATCGGGTCAAACAGTAATCCCGGGTCAGTTGTCACGGGTCAGTTTTCTGATTTTAAATTTGATAGAAGAAAGAATCTTTTCACAGGAATTCCTACCCGGGAGATCATAGCAGCCGGTTTGCTTACCTATCCCCTGAAGACAGATGACAGGCTGGATGTGGTTTATACTGCAACCGATGAAGGAAGAAGAACCACTATACAGTACTTCGATACTGCAATCAGGAAACCAGTAATCGTAGCTGAGTGTGCAAGAAATCATACAGACAGCCTTCTTTCAAATAGTCTTCTGATCACAAGTCCTGATCCGGACTTTAATATGGGTTACCGTTGGGCGCTGATCGCTACCGACCGTTTTTTTGTAAATACGCCCGGAATGGGGAAATCACTGGTGGCCGGCTATTCTACTACCCGGAAAGGATGGAATGGCGAACATAAAGTAAATGGAAGACCAGGGTACGGCTGGTATTTCGGCCGTGATGGCGAATGGAGCGGGTTTGCCTTGCTGGATTATGGTGATTTCCAGAAAGTAAAGTCTGAACTTGAATTCTATAGTAGATTCCAGGATCTTTCGGGTAAGATATTCCATGAAGCCACCACTTCAGGAGTAGTACATTATGATGCTGCAGATGCCACGCCGCTCTATATTGTCCTTGCCGGTAAATATTTCCGGCATACACAGGATACGGCGTTCCTGCAAACAATCTGGCCATCAGTAAAAAAAGCCGTCGATTTTTGTTTCTCGACGGACAGGGACCATGACCACCTTATAGAGAACACCAATGTCGGCCATGGATGGGTTGAAGGAGGTGAACTTTACGGATCGCACGCAACCTTATATCTGCAGGGTTGCTGGGCAGCGGCACTGCAGGAGACAGCAAATATGGCTTCCGCATTAAAGATTGCCGAAGCCGAAAGTTACAGGCTCGAGTCAATAACTGTAAAAAACCTGATAAATACCATTTTCTGGAACCCGCAGAAAAGATATTATTCTTATGGGATGAATAAGGATCGTACATTCCGGTCTGAAGCGACAGTTCTTCCGGCAGTTCCTCTTTATTTTAAAACAGGGGATAAAGAAAAGGCAAAATTTGTTCTTGACCAACTGGCTTCCAATGCCTTCTCAACCAACTGGGGAACACGGATCATACGCGAAGACAGTCCTTTCTTTAAACCCACAGGGTACCATTACGGCAGCGTTTGGCCCTTGTTTACCGGCTGGACGGCTTTAGCCGAATATGCTTACGAGAATTACCAACAAGGTTTTTTCCATCTTATGAACAACCTTAATATATACAAGAACTGGGGCAAGGGATTTGTCGAGGAAGTCATGAACGGAGCCTCCTATGAGCCTTCGGGTGTTTGTCCGCATCAATGCTGGTCGGAAACAATGGTACTGCAACCTGCTATCGAAGGAATGCTTGGACTTATAGTCAATGACGGAGAAAATAAGGTCGTGATATCTCCTCATTTCCCGGCCGGGTGGGACTCTGCATCAGTCAAAAATATCCGGGCAGGAAATTGCACTTTTGATCTTTGCATGAAGCGAACGGATAAAAGTTATTATTACACATTTACTCCTCATGGAAACGAGAAAATCAATCTGGAGTTCTCTCCTACTTTCCCTCCGGGAACAAAGTTCAGCAAGATCACAAAAGACGGTAATGATACCCCTTTTACCTCGTTCAACGACCAGAAAAATGTTTCATTGCTGCTTGACCTTAAATTGACAGAGACCAGTTTGCTGCAGTTCGATTATGACAATGGGATCGAGGTATTACCTGCGCTGACCGATCCGAACCCAGGATCCAAGCCGGAAGGTCTTCGAATCCTCTCGGAAAGGTTGTTCGGATACAAATATTATATTGGTGTCGAAGGTGAAAGAAAAACTTTAGGTTATATAGATTTATATATTCATAATCAAGAAATTGAAAAAATAGAAAATGGAACTCTTACAGGATCAGACGGGGAATCCGTCACATAGCTGTTCCATTCGATCCGGGTCAGTCAAAGTATCAGAATAAGATTGTCATTATCTATCTCAGGCAGGAACCTGCAACCGGTAAAATTGTTCCGGATTATAAGAAAGGAAATAAAGAAAAGAAGGAAAACCCGATAAAATGTCCAAGATGGTATTAAAACGGATTTGGCAGTCAACAGTTAGGAGTCGGCAGTTCGCAGTCAGCGTCTTTGAAAATCGTGACGCGTGACGCGGAAATCGTGAGAAGTGAGAAGTGAGAGGTGAGAGGTGAGAGGTGAAAAGTGAAAAATGGGAAAGGAATAATCAAATTGAACATCAGCAATCGGCAGTCGGCAGTCGGCAGTTCGCAGTCAGCGTCTTTGAAAATCGTGACGCGTGACGCGGAAATCGTGAGAAGTGAGAAGTGAGAGGTGAAAAGTGAAAAATGGGAAAGGAATAATCAAATTGAACATCAGCAATCGGCAGTCGGCAGTCGGCAGTCCGCAGTCAGCGTCTTTGAAAATCGTGACGCGTGACGCGGAAATCGTGAGAAGTGAGAAGTGAGAGGTGAAAAGTGAAAAATGGGAAAGGAATAATCAAATTGAACATCAGCAATCGGCAGTCGGCAGTCGGCAGTCCGCAGTCAGCGTCTTTGAAAATCGTGACGCGTGACGCGGAAATCGTGAGAAGTGAGAAGTGAGAGGTGAAAAGTGAAAAATGGGAAAGGAATAATCAAATTGAACATCAGCAATCGGCAGTCGGCAGTCCGCAGTCAGCGTCTTTGAAAATCGTGACGCGTGACGCGGAAATCGTGAGAAGTGAGAAGTGAGAGGTGAAAAGTGAAAAATGGGAAAGGAATAATCAAATTGAACATCAGCAATCGGCAGTCGGCAGTTCGCAGTCTTTGAGAATCGTGAAGCGAATACGTGGTGAACTGGTGATGTAGTGACATAGTGAACTGGTGATGTAGTGACGTGGTGACGTTGTGAACTGGTGACGTAGTGAACTGGTGACGTGGAGACGTAGTGAACTGGTGATGTGGTGAACTGGTGAACTGGTGATGTGGAGACGTAGTGAACTGGTGACATAGTGAACAGGTGAACTGGTGACGTGGTGAGTAAAAAAAATGAATTAGTTATTAAAACTGGATTTATGGGTTCACTGAAAAATATGATGTTTATTCCGGTTGTTGGTGCGTTATTTCTTATACCCGGGCTGTTGTACGGGCAGTTTTTATCAAACCTGGATGCAACAAAAAACGATGCATTGTTTACAACCTATGCTGCCCCAATGAGCCGTTCATCCTATACCAACGACCATGGCTACCAGTTTTTATGGAATGATGAAGATAACGGACCGGAATTTATTTCGCAGAACGGGCTGAACTTCGGGCTGGCATTCCTTCAGGGTAAACAATTCAGGTTCAGGCTGAATGAAATGTACCATGAACCGGTTGTGACGGTTTCATACAGTGACCTGGTTTCATACTATTATTATCCCTTTCAGGATATCCGTGTCGAGGTATTGTTTGATGTTTATTCGTCAGGAGAAGCAATTGCCGATGTCAGGATCCGGAATGAAGGAGCTTTTCCTGCCGAATTAAATGTTGCCCCCTATCTTTATTTCACGTCAGGAGATACCGTCAATGATATAGTTCATCAGAGCCCGTTTGATCTTTATTCGTTTCCTTTGAAGAAAGTACGGGATTCCTGGATGAAAGAGCATTCGATCCCCCTAGTTGAGGAACTGCAAGGAAGCATGGAAAGCGATATGCGTTTTGACAGCACCTTATCTTTTGTGACTACTAAAGACCGGCTTTCAGTACAACATAGTCATGATCCATTCCAAAAGCTAAAAGATCAGTTGTTTAAAAATAAAAGGTCTGAAACAGCGATAAAAGGATTGATCCTTTCAAGGGGATTCAGGATCTATCCGAATGACCAGGTTCATTTCAGGATGGTCTTCGGTCTGGAAGATAAGAATATCCGTATTCCCGATCTAGCCCGCAGGATCCAACCATTATTCAATGCCGACCTCAGAGAATTGATAAGGGACGATGAAAAGGCATATGAAAAAATACCTCCTGAGGCAAGTAAAAGGGATCTCACTTACTTGTACTGGAGTTGTTTTTCGTTATTACGACAATGCATGATGCCGCCGGAAGGGGAATGCCGGAATAATTATTATGTCTTCTCACGTGAGCCGAAATGGGGCTGGGGCTATGGCGGACAGGTCTTTCACGAAAGCCTTTCCATGCTTGCCTATGCTTTTATGGACCCTTCAGGAGCGATGAACTCCCAGCGGGTTTATTTTGACCGTCAGCATCCGGATGGATACATAAATTACAGGACAGGGCCATACCTTGATGAGACCATCGAATTTAAGGGAAAATCAACGAGTTCTGCACCTTTCTTCAACTATGAGAACCTGGAGATCTATAAAATAACGCATGATAAGAAATTTCTTGAAGAAGCTTACAAATCGGGAGCCAGGTTTTATCGTTTCTATGTAGCGAACAGGGATTCAAACAGTAATGGGCTTTGTGAATGGGGTGGTGAAGCCTCTCTTGAATCAGTGCGGGATGCACGGGTTGCCGTATGGGATAAAGTCGGCCGGCCATCAAATTTTGAAGGTCCCGATCTCAATTCAATGCTGGTCAAAGAGGCAAAGTCGCTTTCAGAAATGGCCGAGTTGCTGGGCTTCTATGAGGAAGCCCGAAAGTGGTCGGCGGATGCAGAAAACCGTACCAGGTTGATCAATAAATACATGTGGGATGAAGTGACCGGATTCTATTATAATGTCAATAGAAATGATCAATCGTTCAGTTACCGTCATCCGGATGATCTGAAGATAAAAGAGATCATTGGATTCCTTCCTTTATGGGCCGGCGTATGCGATTCAGCAAAAACAGTCAGGCTTGTTTATTCAATGACCAATCCTGAGGAATTCTGGAGGCCATTTGGAGTTCCGACACTTTCGGCTAAAGATAATTATTACAATCCTATGGGTTATTGGAACGGGCCGGTATGGGTTCAATGGGATTATCTGCTTTTCAGGGGATTGCTGGATCATGGTTATAAAAAAGAAGCGGAAGAGTTGGCCATGAAGGTGTTAAATAACATGATTTGGCATTTAAAGCAGGATCATGTTTTCTGGGAATTTTACAGTCCCGACGATCATGAGGCAGGATGGAATAAGAGTTACATCTGGGCAGGGTTGGCGGCAAGATTCCTGTTAGATTTGGGGAAGTGAGATTAGTCGGCAGTCGGCAGTCCTCAGTCAGCAGTCGGAAGTTTTTTTTACCGCTAAGACGCAAAGACGCTAAAAAGCGCTAAGAAGTTTGTAAAAAGGAAGTAAGTACCCCACAAGAGGGAGGGGAGAAGTGGTGATATGGTGACGTGAATACGTGGTGAACTGGTGAACTAGTGATGTGGTGAGTAAAAAAATGGCAAGATATCAAGATGGCAAAAAAAGCAGACGAGCAGTTAGTAGTCGGCAGTCGGAAGTCGGAAGTTTTTTTTACCGCTAAGACGCAAAGACGCTAAAAAGCGTTAAGAAGTTTGTAAAGTTTATAAAGTTGAAAGTTTTCAATGAAAAAATTTTTAGTCCTTATTCAAATTATTTTACTGCCGGGGCTGCTTGGCGGGCAGACACTTGAGATCATGGCTGATTACCTCAGGATCAATGCAAAAGCCAATGATCCGCTTTATACCACTTATGCGGCAGCTATGGCACGTTCGCACCTTTATGGAGATAAGGCTTATAAAATGGATTATTATTCCGATTGCAAACCGGTAACATATTCAAGCGATCATGCAGGAAGCATGTTTGCAATATGGAAAGTGGACGGGGTCGTAATTATGAATACCGGTGAATTCATTAAAAAGCCCGTAGTCGAATATTCTTTCCCGGACATGATGATCATGGAATATGAGCCATTCCGCGGAATTCACGTGAAAGAGACCTTCCTTGTTTACAGTTCTACCCTGGCGGTTGTGGATATGGAAATTAAAAATACCGATAATATCCCTCATGAAATCACGGTGTACCCGGTGCTGGAATCGGGAAATGATTCACTTGAAATCATGAATTACAATGAAATAGCCGATGGGTATATCACTCACCGGTATGAAAGTCCCTACCGCCTGATCAGCAGTTTAAAAACAGAATATCCTTATCCAACCCGTACACGCGATTTCTTTACAACAAATCAAAGGGTTAGTTCCTTTGGAGGATATCCAGGGGACATGTCGGAATTCTACAACCAGATAAAAACAGATTTTTATTCCAACAGACGTGCCGATTCCTTAAATATGAAAAAGGAAGGATTTGTAAATCTCATTGCACTGCAATTAAAGAAACGATTACGTCCCGGAGAAACAACTGATTTTCGTTATTTAAGAGGTGTTCAATCACAGGTTGAAGTGTCTGATTCACTATTCACAGAGGCAATACGTCTAAAAACCATGTTCCTGAAGACTTTCTTTGAAGATAACCTGATGTTGTTCGCCAGGATACCAAGGATCTCTTGTAATACAGCAACAGAAAAAATGGTTTATACCGGGGCTTTCAATCTTGCCCGCGGATGCATGTACCCTGCGTCAGGACAGACAAGATATAATTTTTATTCTTTTTCAAGAAATCCCATATGGGGATGGGGACACGGGCACCAGGTGCTGCATGAATCCTTAAGCATGTTATCGTATGCTTATCTCGATCCATTGTCTGCCGAAGGGTCACAAAGAGTTTACATGGAACAGCAGGATACCAGCGGATTAATTGCCTATCGCCACGGTCCAAGGGGGAGACAGGATTATCCGCATAAAAATATGCCTACAACTTCCGCCCCGTTTTTCAGCTGGATCAACTGGGAAGTTTACAAAGTCTCAAAAGACAGACAATTTCTCCAGGAATGCTTATGCGGCGGGTTCAAAGTATGTAAACTGGCTTATCAGGAACAGGGATACTAACCATGACGGAACTTTTGAATGGGGGACCTTATGGCATCATCGAAAATGTCAGGGATTGGTACAATGCCGTATTCCAGGTGTCGGCGGAAAGGTGCCTGGATGTGGATAAAGAGGATATTTCCGATGAATTGGAATGCCTTGATCTGACCCTGATGGTCATCAAGGAAGAACGAAGTCTCGCTCAGATGGCATCGACACTGGGGAAGACAGAAGAAGCAAAAGACTGGCTGATAAAAGCCGATAAACACCACCAAACTGGTCAATGAAAGGATGTGGGATGATTCAACGGGTTTTTATTATTCGGTCAATAAAAAAGATTATTCCTTCAAATTTATGACGCGGGACCTAAAGAGACAGGAGATCATAGGTTTTCTTGCATTATGGGCGGAAGTCGCCCCAAAAGAACGGGCGGATAAGCTGGTAAAGGCATTAACCGATACCACACGGTTCTGGAGAAAGTACGGTGTTCCTACCCTGTCAGCACAAGATCCATGGTACAGTCCATATGTAGATTATTGCTGCAAATGGAACGGACCCGTCTGGCTTCTTTGGAATTACATGGTATATGACGGTTTAAAGGAATATGGTTACAACGATATTGCGAAACAACTGGCAGGAAAGATGATGTTGTGTGTGACCACGCAATTGTCGAAGAATCATAATTTCTGGGAATCATTCAGTCCCGACAACGAAGTACTGAATTGTCCTTCAAATTATATCTGGGATTCGATCATGGCGAAGGTGTTGATAGAAGAAAATAGCAGTAAATAGTTCGCAGTCAGCAGTCGGAAGTCCTCAGTTAGCAGTCGGCAGTCAGCAGTCAGCAGTCAAAAATCGTGACGCGGGACAAGAATACGTGGTGAAGTGGTGACATAGTGAACTGGCGACGTGGTGAGTTACAAAATGGTAAGATGGTAAGATGGCGAAAATGGTAAAGTATTCGCTCCAGCGGAGCGATATGTTTGTAGCATAATGAGCCGCCCCCCATTCAGAAGCCGCTCCAGCGGAGCGGTATAATAATTATTATGCAATCTCACCAGGAATAATCAAATTGAGCATCAGCAGTCTGCAGTCGGAAGTCCTCAGTCGGCAGTCAGAAGTTGGTAGTCGGCAGTCAGCAGTCAGAAGTTGGTAGTCGGCAGTTCGCAGTCAGCAGTCGGAAGTCAGCACCTTAAAAAATGGATTAGTCACCATAATATTTATGGAAACGGGATGTAAAAATGATATAATTTTGCAGCCTGATTCTTAAATGACAAAAGGCTCTCATTAATTGTGATTGAAATGAAATATCGTTTATGGATATTGTTTGCAGGGGTTGGAATTTTTTCGGCGATTCTGCTATCCTGCGTTAACTCCAATAAAACGTATCTTGAGAATATTCTGAAACCAGGAGTACTGCACTACCTCAGAGACAGCAAACAGATACGGGTTTCCAGCCATGGTACTTCAGGGGAGAACAATGATGAGATCAGCATTCCTGCGAGAAAGGCAATTACAATTTTCCAGGTACCCGGCCCTGCGGTTATAACCCATATTACATTCAGGGTCAAATCGACCGATCCTTACTTTTTACGAAGGATCTTACTGAAGATGTATTGGGATAATGAGGAAAATCCTTCTGTTGAAGTCCCTTTCGGTGATTTCTTTGGAAGCGGATTTGCTTCCTCTCACTATGTCACCCCCTATCTTGAGATGTCTTCAGGCGGGTATTCCTGTTCTTTTCCCATGCCATTTGAAGAACAGGCCAGAATAATCATCGTAAATGAAACTGACCAAGAGATCAGAGGGTTTTCTTACCAGATTGATTATAAGAAACTTGAAAAACATGCATGTTCAAATACCGGATATTTTCATACCTACTGGCACCGCGATGTTAAAACGGATTATGATTCCGATTATACTATCCTCAGCACCAGGGGACGCGGGTATATTGCCGGTATAAACTTTAGTATTCAGTCATATGACAGTTCTTTTAACTCTCTAAAGGAAATCTGAGGGTTATAGCCGATGGGGAAAATAAACCCATCGCCACCCCATACCATGGAATGGTTTTGAAGGATGACTCATCGGGGAGGTTATCCGTGTACCAATTTTATACTACGAATCCTGTCCAATTCAACAAAACCATCGACTTTACCATTGAACATGGCCGCAATAACCTGGATATTGCAGATTTCAGCAGCACTGTCTATTGGTACCAGTCGGAACCGCATATGAAATTTCCCCCTATACTTAAATCAGGGCTGAGGATACCATTACGGTTAATTCCTCCCACAAATATGTTTGAAGCCGAGCAACAGAAATTCAACCTGGGAAAGATCCCCTCAAAAGTAATGGATATGAGTGATTATGGAACAGAATGGGGAGGTTCAAAACAACTACTCGTCGAATCGGGACCAAATGATGAATTTTCATTGTTCCTGGCTCACCTTGAAGAAACCTGTTACGATATCCGGGTTTATTATACCAAAGGACCTGAGTATGGTAATGCAGATGTTTATATGGGTACGGAAAAAGCCGGACAGATAGATGGCTATGCACCTTTTATTCAGCCAGGAGGATACTTATTAATCACAAATTTCAGGAATCTTTACAATGGCCTTCCGCTGAATTTTAAAATTACAGGAAAAGACAGCTTCTCGAAAGGATATTTTGTTGGACTTGACGGGATCGAATTGGAACCAAAACGAACTTTCATTCAGGAGTGGAATGTAATAGGGCCTTTTGAGGATAAGGTTAACCCAATGAGTTCAAGTTCCGGGATTGACTCGGTGTACCCACCAGAGATTGCATTCAACAGAAACCAGGTATATTCCGGATTTAATGGCAAGTCCTTACGCTGGCAGGTGATTAAAACACCGGCCGATGGATTTTTATCTTTAGAAGATTTAAACCATTCAGGCGCTCCGGCGGTTTATTATGCCCTCATTAATATTCAATCAGCACAACCGCGTACGGCCACTTTGCTCATCGGATCAGAAGATGCAATTAAAATCATATACAATCATAAAGGATATAAGCATTTGGTTGAGAAAACGTTAAATCCCGATCAGGATAAGTATTCAATCAAGATAAACAGGGGCTGGAACACACTTTTACTAAAAATTGAAACAAAGGAAGGCCGGGCCGGATTTTATGCCCGTATCCCTGATCGTGAAAATTTATTTCATTGTTACACCAGCCAATATTCTCAATCAAATACTCAGGTTAATCCCTTACAACATTTTAAAAAGAAAAAATGAAGGGCACAAGGATAGCGGGCGTTCTTATTTTTTGTATTTCCTGGATTTGTTTGTCTGCCCAGATGCCTGAGAAGATTGGAAAACCTGTCCCGGATTCGTTCTGTATATCAAGTATGGAATTCAAACTCTATGATATGATCAATGCCTACCGGCAACGGTATGATCTTCCCCCTATTCCACTATCAAAATCCTTATGCTTTGTAGCTTCGGAACATGTCAGGGATCTCTTTTTTCATCATCCGGATCAGGGATCCTGCAATGCACATTCATGGTCGGATCAGGGAAACTGGAAACCATTTTGCTACCCACGCGATGAAAATAAGAAGAATAGCGTTTGGGATAAACCAAAGGAATTGACACCCTATAAAGGCAAAGGATTTGAGATTGTTTACTGGGGGAGTGATGCAGCGGTTATCGATAGCATAATCACTTTCTGGAAATCAATGGATTATTTTAATAGTTTTCTGATGAATACAGGTAAATGGCAAGGAACGAAATGGAATGCGATCGGAGTTGGGATTCATGAGAACTATGCCTGTGCGTGGTTTGGTGAATTACCTGATCCTGACGGAGAACCTTTCGTCTGCGGACAGGAACCTCAAAAACTCCTTTCACAGACAAAGGATAAAGCCGAAAGAGTTGAGAAAAAAGAGCCCGGTAAAGAAAAAGATGTTGATAAATCAGCAACTATACTATCACCTGATAAGGCCAAGGCCACCAAATCAAGAGTTATCAATGAAAATTCCAATGCCGGAAAGGGAAATTATTACATTATTGTTAAAAGTTCCGCTCCAGAAAAAGAGTTACAGCTATTCTTAAAGGATCTCCGCATAAAAGGTTACCTGACTTCACGTTTGATCGAGAAAAATGGAAAGCAAAGAGTTTCAATCATGGAATTTCAGGATAAACGAAAAGCAGACAGTGCATTGATACAGGTTAAAAAAACATGGACGGATGCATGGATCCTGGAACAATAGCCTGCCGATCACTTTGAGTGGATCACCTTTCGTAATAACTGAAATCCAATCACCGTTTCAATAGCACCAAGGATAAAGAACAAAGGTTGTAAGAAACCGTTAAACCCAATCCAATAGGTTTGCAGTACAATCCAGATCATCAGGATAATCCCAAATATTATTCCCAGGAATCCTGCTACTTCAATTTTAAGGAAAGTCACAATTGCACTTGACAAATTACTAATTCCGATAAAAATTAAAAGAAAAAGTCCGGGAAAGAAAAAATCAAAAAAGGGTGAATTAACAAGAACGGCTATGGATGTTCCATTTTTATGTCCACTTGGGTCAATAACAAATAAAATACCTTCCAGAATTGCTCTAACGGCAATAATTACCTGAATGATACACAGAATATTACTAAGGGTTGCCTTGAGTTTCATAAAACCCGATTTTGATAATCATCATTATGAGAACCCCACCCCACCCCCTAACCCCCATAGCCGTCAGGCTAAGGTAAATTTGCTAGTATTTTCAATGGGGTTAACTTGTTTTTCTTTTGTTCTTTGACACATGTCCTTTCTATCAAACCTTCCATTTGGTCTAAAAAGCCTGAGATATGGTCCATATTTGATTTTATTACATCTTTCATTTCTTGTTTTATCGAAGCGATTAGTTTAAAGAATTTCAACTCACTTATTTCTTTCTTCTGTTTACTTAAATACAAGTGCTTAAAATATCTTAACAGGTGAGTACTGGCCACAATCCACATAAGACAACCATAATGAAAACATTCGAATCTCTCAATTTTCATTTGCTTTACCTTGTCAATTTTGAAAAATGATTTCCATGCCTTGAATATTATCTCGATTTGCCATCTGAGACTATAGCACTGTCTCAACAAATGATCGGGAAGTTGTTCTTCTGTGCAATTGGTTACAAATGCATTTACATCACAGAGAACTAACCTTTCTTTACTAATCGATTTACGCTTATTTTGCTTATCTGTTTTCAGTTTCCTCCGTTTTTCATTGGCTACTTGCTTGGGTACTTTTTCTAAAACTAACCGTGTTAGAAAATTCTCGTTTTGTCCTAAATTAACCCACATGCTTTTTATTTCGCCTTCCTGCATTTTGCCAATCACTTTAAGTAAGGGCAGTCGTTTATATATTCCTTTTTCCAATATATAGATGTTTACGCCAAATTTTAAACGACTTAAAAAATACGCTTCTGCTTCTTTTATCAACCGGAACCTGTCAATCCTGAAATACCCTAAATCTTCTATCCGCAAATCATTCTTTCGTATGTCTTGCAAAGGATATTTACAATCCGGTACAGTTCCTTCTTGTACTGTAATGTCAATAATTTCCTGTGAAAGCAGGTCATAGCAATATTGATTTTTTATCGCGGCAGTGGATGCTCCTCCTCCACTGCCTCTATAAGTGCCAGAAAATTCTCCAGGCAGTTGAAACACCGTTGAATCATCTATTACAACCCTCTCAAATTTGCATTCGATCTTCTCTCTGTCCAATCCTAACTTCTTCGATAATGCGTGTTCTACCATCGCTCGCATAAATAACATTGCCGATTCATTGAACCGGCCCTGTAAACTTTGTTTTCTGATTTCAATCCCATCTTTTAGTAACTCCCTACATAAATCATCCAAACTCGTTGTTCCTTCTTTCCTGGCCGTAAAAACACAGAGAAAAAAAATATGCTTCCAGTTTGCTTTTACGTTGTACAAATTTCGTTAATCTTGCTGTTTCTGAAATAAATTTTGTGTCAAAGAACTCTTTTATTAATCCAATTAATTTACCTTTGGTATCTATAGTATCTTTGGTACTTGAGAGTTTCATAATTAGCGGTTTTGATGAATTGCTATATTATTGAAACTCTCTTTTTGTTTTATCAAAAATATATTTATTTACTGACAATCAATTGTTTATATATTAGC
>CAWAVC010000040.1:0-38606 GCA_963785325.1 uncultured Bacteroidales bacterium
AGTGAAAATGGATTTACGAAAAAATCAAGCCTGAATCAGTTGAAAATTATCGGTCATTAAACTCTGTAATTCCAGTTTATAATTTTCAATATTTTTAAAGAAATTCAAACAAGCACTTTTAAAGACAGCAAATTTTTCATAATACTTGTTATAGGTGATATTTTTCTTGAAAAATCTCCACAAACGCTCAATAATGTTAAGATTAGGGCTATATGCAGGCAAAAACAAAAGTTGAATTCTCGGATGCTTTCTTTGAAAATCTTGTACAATTTTTGAACGATAGTATTTTGCATTGTCCAAAATCAAATATAGAACCCCCAAGGGTTGCTCCTTTAGCATTTTTTTAAATAAAGAAACAGTTGACTGGGCATTTATACTCTCTGCTTCTTCAATGATGACGTTATGTTCTTCAATATTATAAGCACCATTAATATTGACTCGTTGACGACCTGTGTTCGATGGAATAGTATAGTCGAAACCTTTTTTCATCCAACCATATGCGGGTTGTGAATTATGCAACTGATGGACAGCATCAAGAAACCAAATTCTATCATGTTTAGACTTCGTTTCTTTCAATTCAGTGTATTGCTTAATAAATTCTTCTTGGGCTTTTTGATCAGCCTTTCCAGGTACATGCTTGGGCTTACGGTAAGAAAAACCAAGCCTGTGAAGCAGGTTGGTCATTCCTTTTGTTGTGTATTTTATCCCGAATTCATTTTGTACGTATGCGCAGATTTCTTTGCTTGTCTTATAGACCTTTTCATCCAACTGATTGTTCAAAATCTTAATCTGTTTCGTTGTCAGTTTGCCATCGCTTCCAACATAGTTATATCTCAACAGAGAATTTATGCCCTCTGAATCAAATAGTGCATACCAGCGTCTTATGGTCGAGTCATCAAGTAAAAGTATCTCAGCTACTTCTTCAGGTGTAAATCCTCTGTTCAATAATAGGATGGCTTTGATTTTGTCGGCTTTTTTGCGGTCAGATGTCTTATGCATACTTTTCAAAGCTCTAATTTGTTTCGATGATAAAAAGTTCGACATGGTGATGCAAAGAAAAAGCATCTATTGTTGTTGGAATCTGATGTCGAAGAGTTTTTCTCAACATCCCATTGTTAATTTGTTCGCATTTTCATTCAGCATGAGTATAAAATAATTCTTATTACTTTTATATCCGAATTGAAATAAAAAAGTTTTTTTCATGTTTAGAAAAACAATGAACAGTAAAATTTGAAAATCATGAAACGAAGATTAATGTTTAGACTAATTTGTTTGGCCTTTGGATTGCTGACAATTACAAACGTTTATTCTCAGAACTCAGCGCCATTAGAACCCATGAGCCAAGGTAGCTGGATTGCAGGTTTTGGTATCGGGGCAGGAACCCAAGTATGGGGAAACGGGTATGATTTTGGTCCCGGATTCAAAGCCTTTTTCGAGAATGGCACCTTTCAATTGGGTCCGGGAGTATTAACATTAGGTGGTGAATTCGGTTTTTCATATTTCCAGTATCACTGGACATATGGAGGGCTCACTCACCGTGAATACTGGTTGAATAATATGTTTGGTGCACGTTGCGCTTATCATTATGGATGGAATGTCCCCGGTCTGGATACTTACGGTGGAATACCACTTGGATTCGGATTTTCATCCAGTGCCCACAGTTCTGCGCCTGGCTACCTCCCTACCCACCCTATTTACCCATACCTGGGCGTATTCCTTGGGACTTCTTATTTTTTCAACGATCTGATAGGGGTAAACGGGGAATTAGGATACAATGTGACCTATGCTAATGTTGGCGTTATTTTTAAATTTCGTTAATCTGCAGTTTTATCTGGCTCATTAAAGTACCGAAAAACAAATACAAATGGTTAAAAGATAAATATCAAAGATATTTTGATGTTGTATCTTTATTTTGTCTACCTTTGTCCAAATTATTTAATCTATTATTATTATTATGAAAGAAGGAAAAGTAAAATTTTTTAATGAATCCAAAGGATTCGGATTTATTAAAGACAATGAATCAGAAAAAGAATACTTTGTGCATGTATCAGGTCTTATTGATGAGATCAGGGAAAATGATGAAGTGACTTTTGAGCTGAAAGAAGGCAAAAAAGGTTTGAATGCGGTAAATGTTAAACTCCTGTAGTTAACAAATATTCAGCTTACTTTTAACCTTAAGCCCTGCAACTGCGGGG
This sequence comes from uncultured Bacteroidales bacterium, assembly GCA_963785325.1. Taxonomy (GTDB): domain Bacteria; phylum Bacteroidota; class Bacteroidia; order Bacteroidales; family FEN-979; genus FEN-979. Next base: position 2,196 of record CAWAVC010000040.1, read on the forward strand.
CTTTTTTTTAGGATAATTTTCCTGACCAAGTAATGTAATCACTAAAAGAGCCCATATCCGATAAAAGTCGATCAAAGAGTCCAAACACTGAAGAACCGCTGCCACTCATTGATGCATAAACTGCACCTAAGTTGTACAGGTTTTCCTTTATCTTCAGAATCTCAGGGTGATTACGGAATATCGGAAGTTCAAAGTCGTTTATCAGTCGATCTTTCCATAAGCCGGGAGGTGTCTTGAGGATGGTGCGGATGCTTTCAGCCGGTTTTTTAATTTCAACTTGTTTATAAGCCTCTGCAGTAATTATATGAACAGGAGGAATAACAATGACAACAGAATAACCAGCCAGGTTCAAGTCGATGGTTTCAAACTGATCCCCTTTTCCACTTGCAAAACAGGGAATGTTTTCGATAAAAAATGAGCAGTCACTCCCCAGCCTATTTGCATACTGCATCATCTGAAAAGGAGACAATGCCAGAGAAAAAATATCATTCAATAGTCTTATTGTATATGCTGCATCAGAGGATCCTCCTCCAAGTCCAGCTCCCATAGGAATCATCTTGTGCAAATGTACCCGCACTCCGGGTATTTGGAAATCATCCTTAAGAATTTTGTATGCACGAATACACAGGTTATCCTCTGTCCGCCCCGGAATTGTCAGTCCTGAAACCTGAAATTTAAAAGACTGGTCATTGGAAGCTGTTATCTCGAGAATATCACAAAATGCGACCGGAAAAAGCACGGTTTCAATAGTGTGAAATCCGTCAGAGCGAGTTTCAGTGACATTTAGACCCAGATTGATCTTTGCATTTGGAAAGGCAAGCATATGCTGTTCATTTTTCATCCGGCATTTTCGAGGGCTTTGAAAATGCGGGGTTTGTAACAAATGTACTGTCGGTCAACGTCAGTAAAAAGGCTTTCAGATCGGCTTTTTGGTAAGGAGTAAGTCTTACACCACCCGTGGCAATATGGTGCATGAGGGGGCTGATTGAAGGTGACCATACCAATCCCGAGCTATAAAAATCGATAACCTCATCAATTGTATTAAAACTGCCGTCGCGCATATAAGGAGCAGTAAAAATAAGATTTCTCAATGTGGGAGCTTTATAGGCACCAATATCTGAAGCATTGCCGGTGACAGAAAAACGGTCATATGGATCTGTAAAAACAGAATCTTTCCCATCGTTGTAAAAAAGGTTTGTAGTGAACAATGGATCGCCGTCACCTCCATGGCAATGAAAACAATCTCCTCCCTGTTCCGTTATGAACAACACGTATCCGTTCAATTCGGAACCTGTAAGTTGAGCTTTACCCTGCATGTATTTGTCAAATTTTGAATTATCAGAGATCAGGGTTCTGATAAACTGTGCAATGGCCCTTGCAATATTTTTTTCAGTTACAACACTACTTCCAAAAGCTTTATTAAAGAGTTCAGGGTATCCTTTTATCTGCTGAATCATTGCCTTTGTACGATTTGTATCCCCATGAAGCTCATCTGGCAACCCGATCACAATACCCACCATATCTTCCAGTGTTCTGTATCTGGGCTTCGGATTATCTTCCGATACCATACCGTTCCATGCATAGCCATGATTTGCCCAGACCAGATTTATCATCGGAAGCATATAATGTGGAGTAAGGATACCTGTTAATCCATGTGGATGTCCTCCGATAAAGACCGGATTATTGATCCCACAGACGAAAGAGTTAGCCTGTATGTGGCAGGTGGCGCAACACATTAGACTATCAGGGCCTGGACGTCCCGAGAGGCGTCCATCATAAAACAGATAACGTCCGAGTGCAATGCCTTCGACAGTCATCGGGTTATCAGTCGGAATGTTCAGTTCAGTCGGAAAATGAAGAGGTATCTGAATTGTGTATGGAGTGGCATGAAACGACGAAGCGGTTTCTGTATTTTTCTTACAGGAAACAGTTAATAGCAGACTGAAAGAAAAAATAAGAAAACAGAATGAAACAGATAAATATCTGAGGAATCTAACAGGTAAATTTATCTTTGTTCTATTCATTTTTCATTTTGTATTAGTTACGCTGAAGGCTCTCTTTCCATTTAAACAAGCCTTGAACATTCCTTCCTGAACCTGCATGATTCCGTTAGGATAGGCAGCGAAATTAAATGCATTCTCGCCATCAAACCACTTCTCAATATTCATCTGAAGCAGAATCTGATGATAGCCTCCTGCCATTAAATTTAGTTGGCATGGCAGACTGACCTTGAAAAAATTCTGAACGAAGCCGATGATGGAATCCGGGTTTACAGAGTTATCAATATACATCTGTCCTATACCCAGGTGAAAATTGAATGGCAGTGATTTTGTCATGGTATCGTTCTTCCATTTCAGATCCAGCTTCATATAATGATATCCACCACCCATCATATCCGGCCAAAACATATCACTCTCAGGAGGATTTGGAAAACGATTTGAAGTATTCTGCTCATCATCCAGTCCGAAGATAAAGGAAACCGTATCATAAGTTGTAGCAGGCAAAATGTCGTTTACCCACCATGTGCATAAATTGTTGTCATTTGCATCTACATAATGTATTCCATCATCAGTAGCTATGTCGTTCCAAGTCCCATTAACGGAATGCACCGAAACACGGGATATGAAATATTGCAGATCGTTAATCATATAATTATTTCCTAAAGATGTTCGATAGAGCATTGTATCAAATTTCAACGATCCCCCATTTACCTTATGTGTAAAGGTAAAAATGATGTTACCGTGGGTACTGGTAGTATTTTCATTGGAATTTTTCTTCGTGCATGAGTACAATATCAACAGTAATAAAAACAGAATGGCGTTTTTACGGATTGTGTCGAAGAGTTTCATTGTTTTTTCTGATTTGTTAGAAATAAATATCTATTCATTAAAGTTTCCAATCGATCTCCTGACTCCCCTGGTTTCTAAGGATTTCATTAATCTTTGAGAAATGGCGGCAGCCAAAGAATCCATTGTTGGCCGAAAGTGGAGAAGGATGTGCAGCTGTAAGGACAGGATGTCGGGTCGAGTCGATCAGTTCTTTCTTTGCGATAGCGAAATTACCCCATAATACAAATATTACTCCTTCTTTTTGTGCAGAAAGTTGCCGGATCGCTTCATTGGTAAAAGTCTCCCATCCTTTTCGCTGGTGTGAACCGGCCTGATTTTCTCTCACAGTCAGTGTTGCGTTGAGGAGCAGCACGCCCTGATTAGCCCATTTTTCAAGGTTTCCATAAGATGGCGGACTGATTCCAAGATCATTTTCGAGCTCTTTAAAAATATTGACTAAAGAAGGTGGCTTGGGAATGCCGTTTGGAACAGAAAAACACAATCCGTGAGCCTGACCATATCCGTGGTAGGGATCCTGGCCAATAATAACCACCTTGACCTTGTCGAAAGGAGTATGATTAAAAGCATTAAAAATGAGTGATCCCGGAGGAAATATTCGGAATTTTTTTTTCTCTTCCATCAGAAATGACTTCAGTTCCAAAAAGTACGGTTTGTTGAATTCTGCAAAAAGGACAGATTTCCAACTTGCTTCAATTGTCGGATTTATATCACCCATTTTCTTAAACAGTCTTCGGTTAATAACTTTAAAACAATAATATTTGAAATATGTTGTTTATAATACTGAATTTCATTTTCTTTGCACTATAGAATTTAAACCTTAGTGAATAACATGAAAAAAATCATCGCAGGGATATCGGTTCTCCTGATAATTGTTATGTTCACTGTTTCCTGTACTACGAGTTCAAAATGCGCCGCCTATGGAGGAGACAGGCAAAGATATCAAATAGAACGGCGTTGACCGATACCCGCCGTTAATTTTTTTCAATAAAGGAAGGCCTTATCGTCCTTCCTTTTGTTTTATTTATTTTTACCTTTGTTTTCTGATTCTATCATTTTGCCCATGCGAAAGTTTATCCCTGCGATCTTCTTCTGCCTGATGTTTTTTTTCAGCATCCCGTGCTTTTCACAGAAAGGATCTCCGGCACTCAGCGATACACTTGACAATGTGCTCCTGGAGAGGCAATGGAGCCTGGGAGTTCATCTCAACAGTAATGGCTGGGGATTTAAATTTTGTAAAGGCAAAAATCTCCTGGCCTTGAAACAGTTCATGTGGGAGATCGAATTCACAACCTATAAAGCAGCAAAAGAGGTTAGTACTGAAAACCCTGATTATTCGGATGCTAAAAGCTATGTTTACGGGAAATTAAATTATGTTTATTTCCTGCGTGGAGGGGTCGGATTACAGCATATTATAAGCCGTAAACCATACTGGGGAGGGGTGCAGCTTAGTTATCTTTATTACGGCGGGCTTTCACTGGGTATAGCAAAACCTGTATACCTGTATATTATAAATGTGACCGATAATACGGTCTCGCAGCAAAGATACAACCCGAATACTGATTTTCCGGAGAACATCTATGGAAGGGGCGCTTTTCTTACCGGCGTCCAGAACATTGGCTTTCATCCTGGTATATATGCCAAAGGTGGACTGGAATTTGAATTTGGCACCCGCAACAGGGTTATAAAAGCATTAGAGACCGGAGCCATCCTGGATTACTCACCAATTCCCATAGCAATCATGGCTTATAATCCCAAGCAAAGTCTATTTCTGACGGCATACGTGAGTATAAGTTTTGGAAAACGGTATAATAAATAAAAAATATTTATTCTTTTAGAAATCTATCAGCCCTGTTTTCAGCATTTGACTGAATGTTGAAGTAATAAAAGGATAATCATAACTATGGTAAACTCCCAGACCGAATCCAAGAATTAAATTATTATCAATAGCAGTACTACATAATAAACAGTGTGTTATGTCGACTCTGGCATCAGCGTATTGCAGGACCTTGGAAAATACTCCTGAAGAATTTGGCATGTAAGATCCTATGTGTCATCAGGACTTCAGCATATTTTAAGTGCGGATTATTAGCAGGGTACGCGGCAGTAATCGGATAAGCGACATAGTTACTTGTTGACCGGTGTTCCGTATTTCTTTATCTTAACCTGCATCTCAGGACTTAATTGTTTGACTAGTTCTGCATTGTATGAAATCGATCCGGTAGGCAATAGATCTGACGACATATTAAATATTTGGTTAGCAGCAATAGCATAAGAACGCGATACTGCAGCAAATGAGCCTTCTTTTACTGCCGGATCAACATCGGTAGTAAAGATTGAAATAGTATTATCGCTGTTACGGATGATCTCGAAAGTACGAAACTGCTGGGGGAACTCCCTTAACGAGGCTGTTTCAACCTCCCAGAAGCCGAGCTCAGGACGGGCGGCATTGGGTGATTTAAATGCAGTAACTGTATTGAGATGACGATGTCCTGCAACCCATAGGATCAGATTCGGATATTCATGAAGTTTCGCAATAAATTTCTTCTCAGATATTGGGGCATTGGGATCCCAACCCAGTTCAGGATTCGGATCATTTATGCCTATCGGTATGTGGGCAGCAATAATCATGAGTTTACCTTCAGTCTGACCTTTATCGAGTTCTTTTACAAGCCAATTATAACGTTCAATGTCAATGGAACAATGCCCATGGATATCTTTACTCGTGTCATCGTCTCTTTGAGTATCATCGAGTACAATAACCTTGATCGGGACTTTCGGTTTCGGTTCGAAACTATAGCATGCGAATCCCTTTGCTGTATCGGCCGGATTAAATCCATGTCCTACCGGGGTTGAAGTCGTCTTAAAAAATTCGCTCATCCATTTTCCTATAGAAAGTGAACGCCGGTTTGGATCAGCTGCAACCTTAATAGCTTTTGTGCTACTAACAGGACCTGCACCTATAACGTCGCCATATAGCGTACTGCCATCGATCACACCCATATAGAAAGTACGTTCATTTATGCCTTTTGGAGTGAATATATTTCCCATTTTGAGAATACTGTCACCGACAAGGGTCTTTTTAATGTAATCTGTCGGGGGGTAGATACCCATCCAGAAATGATCGTGGTTGCCTATTGCCTGGTACCATGGGATCGTTTTATCAAGTCCTGCCGCCTTGTATTCGTCTTCATAATCATTATGAGGTCCCGGGATAGGATCTTTCCTGATGCCTGAACAGGGATTGATAATTTTTCCATCAAAAACATCGATAAACCATCTTAGTTCGTTATACTGGGTATTGTTGCAATTATCGCCCAGGGAGATGCCGAAATCAAACTTGCTTTTTTTGTTAAGCTCATTTATCGTCTGTACGGTCGCATCAAGAACGTGAGTTGTATAGAGCATAATCCCTGAATATGCCGAAATAATACCGCCTTTGTAACCAAAAAAAGAACCCTGTGCAGGAGATTCTTTGTCGGTAATATGAATGTCGGTCATGGTAAAGAAATTCAAAAGCTTTACAGCTTTGGTAACTGATGCGTCTTTATATGAAGAAGGCATGATATCTAATCTTTTCTGATATGGAACTCCACTACCGAATTTCCAAACGCCATAACTATATTGTTTATATTTAGCTATCTCATAAGGAAGAATCTTAGGAGATGTTGAAGGAACCGGGATAGGAATAATTGTACGATCAAGCGTTGTAAGAACCTTGGAATCTATCGGATAGCTGGTTTGTTGTGCCTTGGAACTATTATTAAGGAGCAATAAAAATCCTGTTCCTATTAATGGGTATATCCAAGAATTGTTTTTCATTTTCATATGGTTTTTAGTTAAGAATTAATATTTAATCTTTTAAGGATTTAGTCACCAATCGAATATGGCTGTATGTATCACTTACTGTAATTCTTTTATTTTGATTTTTTGTAACTCACTTTCAGGCGTGACTTCATTGTAAACTAACAAAAGGGATAAAGAAGCATGGCGAGAGTAAATTCATGTGATTATTAAGATCTTTACTTAAATCATCGTATAAATTTACAAAGAAATTTTTAAATGCTAAAAAAAGAAAAATTGTCAACTCGGAAAATTCTATCAAACAGACAAATCATTACTAAAGGGATTACCTTATAACCAATCAGATCAAGTAAAACCGAATTCAACCTCTCCGTGGTTAAGATAACGTATAGAGCCATTCTCCGTCTCTAGTATTAAAAGACCAGATTCATCGACACCTAGTATCTTTCCTTTTATCAACTTTTTATCAACAGAATAATTTTTCCATTCCCTGATCCACAAAAGTTTCTCCTGAAATTCAATGTCAAACGACTCTGATGAACCTCTTTTCAATTGCTGATAACGTTTATCGATGCATGCAACAATTAGGTTTACGGTATTCTTTACCTTATATTCTTTCCCGGTAATTTGTTTCAGTGAAACCGGGTTTGGCAGCCCGGGATTGAACATTTCCTGGTTGATATTTAAACCGATTCCGGTAATGCACGATTCGAATTTTGTCCCACAAATCGTATTCTGAATAAGAATTCCACCAATCTTACGATTCCCGGCATAGATATCATTCGGCCATTTAACGGACACTTTCCGTTCAATAACGATACTGCATAGAAAATCGAGTACACCCAGTGAGATCGTTTTGTTTAAAAGAAACTGTTGTTCCGGAGGAAGGAAAGAAGGAAATAGTAACAGACTAAATGTGGCATTTTTCCCGGGTTCGCTCTCCCAGTTGTTATCACCTTGTCCTTTTCCGGAAGTCTGTTCATGAGCAAAGATGATGGTATCCTCTGCGACTTTATTTTCCCTTATCAGTTGTTCTGCATAAAGGTTCGTAGAATCAACTGTTTTCAATTCAATAAAGGGATAATATTTGTTCATTAGAAATGATTGTTTGATTTTTTTTCAAAATTACTTCTTCCGGGTAGATTACCTTTCGCTTTTTATCCGATTAAGAGAAAAAAACATGAAAAAATATGAAAACCATATCCCGATAAAGAATTGGGCAGAAGAAGACAGGCCAAGGGAAAAATTACAGCTTAAAGGTAAAAATGCCCTAAGCGATGCGGAGCTGATTGCAATCCTGCTCAGAAATGGCAACCGCAAAGAATCGGCAGTCGATCTTGCAAAAAGCTTGCTGAATAAGGCAGGCGATAACCTGATCGAGGTTTCAAGGATGGATATCAAGGAACTGCTGGAATTCAAGGGGATTGGAAAGGTCAAGGCAGTTACTTTGATCGCTGCACTAGAACTTGGAAAAAGAAGAAATGAATCGCAAGTGATGGCAAGAAAAAAGATCGCCAGCAGTCATGATGCTTTTGAGATCTTCCAAAGTACAATGGGTGACCAAGCCTATGAATCTTTCTGGATCATCCTTTTGAACAAGGCCAACAAGGTGATAGGGAAATGCAACATCAGCGAGGGAGGGGTATCCGGGACTGTGGTCGATCCTAAAAAGATTTATAAGATGGTATTGGATCAGCATGCTTCTTCCATCATTCTCGGGCACAATCACCCTTCAGGTAATATTCAACCCAGTGAGGCGGATCAAAAAATTACAAAGAAGATAAAGGATGCAGGATTTATGCTGGATGTGGCCGTTTTAGACCATATCATCATTGGCGACGACAGGTACTATAGCTTTGCAGATGAAGGAACGCTATAGTAAATGAAGAATGAAAAATGAAGAATGTAAAATTGATGATGGATCCTAGATTTTGGACGCAGGATCTCTCACTATTTACCAATTCGTGAGTCGTTCAAATCTATATCCTTTTTCCAGAAAATGATCGAGGAATCGTGGTAGGGCATAGAACAGACTATTCTTTGCTTTAAGGCTATCATGAAAGAGAACTATTGAACCCTGACTGGTGTTGTTCAACACGTTAAGGAGACATTGTTCCTTTGATATCCCCGGATGGTAATCGCCGCTCAAAACCGACCATAAAATAAACCTGTATTGTTTATGCATGAGGAAATATTGGCTTGGTGTGAATCTCCCATAAGGTGGCCGGAACAAACCGGTTTCAAAGTATTCATTACAACGATTAACATCTTCAATATATTTCGCGGGAGGTGTCTTCCAACCATTCAAATGATGGAAAGTATGATTGCCGATGGCGTGTCCGGCACCGGATACCTTCACAAATATTTCAAGATGTTTTTTGACATTGTCGCCAACACAAAAGAAAGTTGCAAAGATGTTACGTTCCTGCAAAATGTCGAGTACATTCGAAGTGACCTCTGGAATTGGGCCATCATCAAATGTTAGGTAAATGACCTTTTCAGAAGTTGGAATTGAACAAGAAAGGTAATTCCGGTCGAAGATCCTTAAAATGAGTGGTGGGCGAACAGAAAACATAATTAGCACCAATATGGCATAAGCAAAAGTAGTAATTATTTACTACTTTTGAAGCCTGATCCTTTAAATTGGAAATAGAGGATCAAGATTCATGGATAATAGTAATTATTGGTAAAAAAAGACAATTAATATGAAAAGACTTGTTTTACTGAGACATGGTGAAAGCACATGGAATAAGGAAAACCGGTTTACAGGTTGGAAAGATGTGGATCTTTCGGAAAGAGGCATAAAGGAAGCGATTGAAGCTGGAAAAGCGATGAAGAACGAAGGATTCCAATTCAGACTCGCCTATACATCCTACCTGACACGTGCCATTCATACGTTATGGTTGACATTGGGAGAAATGGATCTTTTATGGATCCCGGTTTACAAAACCTGGAGATTAAATGAGAAGCACTATGGAATCCTCCAGGGATTAAATAAATCTGAGATGGCTGAAAAATATGGTGACCAACAGGTCCTGATCTGGAGAAGGAGCTATGATATTCCACCTCCTCCAATGGATAATGATGATCCCCGTCATCCGAGGTTCGATCCCCGGTATCACGATTTAAAACCTTCTGAGATCCCGGCAACCGAATCATTAAAGGAGACTGTAGCACGGATTGTTCCTTATTGGAAAGATGAAATCTCGAAAAAACTGATGGAAAGGGGGGAAGTGCTGGTTGCTGCTCATGGCAACAGCCTCAGGGGAATAGTAAAGTACCTGAAGAATATTTCCAATGAAGATATCGTAGGGTTGAATCTTCCTACAGGTATTCCTTATGTTTTCGAATTTGATGATCAGATGAATCTTCAGAAGGATTATTTTCTTGGTGATCCGGAAATGATAAAAAAACTTATGGATGAAGTGGCCAACCAGGCTAAGAAAAAATGACAACTCATGAGTAATAGGTGGGTGATCCCTGACATTCATGGATGTGTGAACACCCTGAAGGCGTTAATTGAAGAGCAAATCAAACCTGTCCGTTCTGACGAGTTGTATTTTCTCGGAGACTACATTGACCGTGGACCTGAATCCCGGGCTGTGATTGATTATATCCGGGCTATGCAGAAAAACGAATATATAGTGACACCACTGAAAGGAAATCATGAAGATTTAATGGTTGAACTTTATGATGCAGAAATGCATTCGAAAAGTCCATTGTTTTTTCATATTATAAGCAGGAAGAAAAGATCATGGTATGCTATTGGTGGTAAGGAAACCATGAGGAGTTTCCGAATCCGCAACCTCAGGGAGATCCAACCTGAATATATAGAATGGATGAGAAATCTTGATTATTTTGTAAGCCTTGAAAAATTCATCCTAGTTCATGCAGGTTTCAATTGTAAAATTGATAATCCATTTACAGATATCCAATCGATGCTTTGGTTAAGGGATTATGAGATACTTCCTGAGAAGACAGGCAACCGTAAGATAATTCATGGGCATGTCCCGGTCGATCTTCAATTCATCGATTATTCCGTTAAGAATGATATTTACAGATTCATCGACCTCGATAATGGCTCTTATATTTCAGGAAGAGATGGATATGGGAATCTTGTTGCACTTGAATTAACGAATATGAAAATGGTCATTCAGGACAACAGGGATAGGATATAAATAGCGAAATGGCAAGATAGCATAATGGCAGACTGTATGACAAGCAGAAAAGATAGAGACATCAAAAAAATTTAAATCCAGCAATAGAATCTCACAGAGCATCTACTTTCGAATCTCTTCCACGGCTTCTTTCAACGCTTCTTCTATAGGAAGGTAATTGAAGTTGGTCCAGAAAGTGTCGTCAGGCTTTCCAATGATCTGATCCCAGCGCTGGGTAGTACCAATGGTCTTATCCCCTCTGAAATTCTTTATCTTCTCCTGATCCCTTGTCGCATTTGTTATGATGACATCGTTTTTATAGCTGAATTTCAGTTTTTGGCCAGTGACAGGATAAGTAAACGTCATCCAGTTTTCTGAACGTATAGAACTGAGATACCAGGAAGTATCGTGCTTTGAATAAATGATGCTTTGCTGGATAAAAGGCATCTCTTCAATCCAGCCGGGTTTATTTAAAATAACATAGCCGTGGTTAAATTTAGTCTTTTCATATTCATCATAAGCATACATGCTAGGTTTCTGTGTGATTTTCATTATGGCAAAAGAAGTTGCATCAATGTATAGGTCTCCTTTCCAAAGTCTTTTTTTTATATTTTTCTTTTGTTCAAAATGAATAAGATATATCTTACCTACTCCGGGTTGGTTTAACTCTTCCATAGAAAAATTATAGTACCGGAAAAAGTTTTCATCGAGGATCGAATGGTGATAAAATTCGACAAGGTCGTTGATGAAATTACAGCTCAGACAACCAACGTTTCTCCCAACATCTCCCATTGCATTTATCAGATTTGTATCGGAATTGACCCTTCCTTTCAGTAGTATGGGGATGTTAGATTGTTGGTGTTTTTTCTCAGCCTCACCTGGCTTATATAAATAATAACCGGTTTTAAGGTCATCGATAATGGCTTCAGTATATTCAGCAAGTTTATTATTGACCGATTTCTGTGAGCGGATAAAAGCTGTCAGAATCAAAGGATCCTTCCCATAGTTGGACGGGATCGCCATTATAGCTTTGCGGATAACTTCCTGGGGCGTCAAACCAACCACCTCCACCTCCGAAAGTTGTAACATGACAGGTTTCAGTTGTATCTCAATTGAAGTGCCCAAACAAGCCTTCACGGGAACTCTCCGGGTTTCATAACCCAAATAGTAAAATAGCAGAGTATCCCGAAGGTTGATCGGTGGAATATCCAAACGGAAGTCTCCATTTTCGTTTGTTGCGGTTCCAAGTCCTGTATTATGAAGAGATATTTGTCCAAACGATAGCGGGTTGCTGTTGGTTGAATCGACTAACCTGCCTTGAATTTCAAGAAAATTTTGTCCGGATACAGGGTGAAGAAAAAGAAAAAAAATATAAGGTAATAATTTTTTCATGGAAGCGTCTTCAGAACTATTGAACCATTAATCAACCCATCTGATTCTGCTTCAATTTCGACGACTCCAGGGGTCTTTCCAGACTTGATTATGACCTGGCACTTACCATTAAATAACTTTCTTTGCCAACGGAAGTCAGGACATTTGTCGGGTTCGTGGCTGCCTGGGTCACCATTTCCAACACCAAGTATTGTTGCATCGCCTTTTACTGTATACCGGATAAGATTTCCGGCATCGGGGACTTCCCGGTTTTCCTTGTCCACAACAGAAACATTTATAACGCTGACGTCCAGTTCATTGGATTTAAAACTCTTTCTATCTGAAAAAAGAACAATTTTATAAGGATCGCCGGTGGTCTCGACCTGACCTGAGATCTTACGGCCATTTTTATATGCAATAGCCCTGATTATTCCTGGTTGATAGGGAACTTTCCATTCGAGGTGACTGTTCCTTTTCATTACTTTCTTTCCAACACTCTTCCCATTTAGAAATAGTTCAACATTATCGGCATTGGAATTAACCCAGACATGAATGGGCTTGCCCTCCTGTCCATGCCAGTTCCAATGAGGTGAGATATGCAAAACATCTTTGTCTGTCCACCAGGACTGATAATAGTAATATATATTCTTCGGAAATCCACAACCATCCATTAATCCGAAATGTGAACCGATATCAGGCCACTGGTAGGGGGTTGGCTCGCCACGGTAATCAAAGCCAGTCCATACAAATCCTCCCATCCACCACGGCTGATCTGCACACAATGTCCACCATTCCTCGGCTTTGCTTGCCCACCAAGGAGCGATTAGATCCTCATCGGGGACATAACAATGAATAGTATCTTTAAAATACACACCACGGGTTGTCACGGTACTGCCCATTTCAGTACCAATAATTGGTTGCCCGGGATGGCTTTTATGATAATCGGCAACCGCAAATTGCCTGTAATTAAATCCCCGGATAGGAATCACCTCATTGATTCCGTCAAAAACATTTGCAACATCGGCTGCATAGGTAGAGGTTCTCGTAGGATCCAGTTGTTGTTGCCGCTCTAAAAACGTTGATGCAATTCGCTTTCCAATATCACTGGTTTGAATGTAACCCTCCTCATTTCCGATTGACCATAAGAAAATTGAAGGATGATTGCGATCGCGAAGGATCATATTTTCGAATTGTTTCAGATACTCAGGTCCACTGTTAAGTAAACGGGTTTCATCGAGCACCAGGATCCCGAGGCTATCACAGGCATCAAGTAATTCAGGGGAAGGAGGGTTGTGGCTTGAACGATAGGCATTAACGCCCATCTCTTTCAGAAGGCGAAGCCTATAATACTGGATATCATCTGGCACAGCAATACCGAGACCGGCATGGTCCTGATGACAGCAAACACCATGTATCTTAACATTCTCACTATTCAGAAAAAGACCTTTATCCGCATCAAACCGTATCGTTCTTAATCCAAACCGTGTGTTGCTGCTATCGATGATCCCAATGTCAGACCGTAAAATAATAACAGCCCTATAAAGATATGGATCATTCAATGACCAAAGTCTGGGATGATCTATGGTTAAATGTTGCCGAATAATCTCTTTCTCTGATGAATGAAGAGAGATTTTCTGATCTTTTGATGCAACGATTATTTTTCCATTTCTATCGGTGATATATGAGCTAATCGTACATTCAGATGCTGCGGGTTTATGATTCTCAATTGTTGATTCCACAGTGACAGATGCTGATTTTTCTTCCACATCCGTATAAACAAAAATCCCGTTATCTGAAATATGGATATCGTTATATTTACTCAGCCAGACGTGACGATAAATTCCTGCTCCCTCATAAAACCAACCTTCATATTGCGAAGCATCGACCCTCACTACGATAACATTCTCTTTGTCGAAATTTATAAAATCGGTGAGGTCCCATGAAACTCCCATGTACCCACTTTCATTTGTTCCAAGGTAAAAACCGTTGATCCAGAACTTTGTATCACGGAAGATGCCATCGAAACGGATAGAAAACCGTTTCCCTTTATCCATGCTGCTTACGGTAAAATGTTTGCGATACCATCCTATACTTGTTTCAGGATAGAGCCCACCAACGGGTTTATATCCATGTGACTGAACATCAAAATTGGATGAATTGACGAATTGTAATTCGACTGCCCAGTCATGAGGCAATTGAACTGTTGTCCAATCTTCATCCTTAAACCCCGGATCTATTGCAGTATTTTCTGCATTTCCCGATTTCGAATAGATGTTGGCAACACGGTAATTGAAATCTTTTGCCGGATCTGCCGCATTACCAAAGTGAAATTTCCAATCCTTATCGAAACGAATAGTTTGTTTTGAATTTGTTATTTGGGCATTCAGTAATGAACCGAAAAAAAACAGCCCTGCAAAAAGAATCCATTTATTTCTGATCATTTTCTTCGGATAAAATTCTATATATGCAGTTTATAAAAGAGCTTTTCTTTTTTATGAAACTCTTTTAAGGTTCACCAGTGCAGTAAAAATTTCATATACAGCACAGGCAACCAATACGAACATTCCTGCGGTGACCCCTACATTATCAGTTAGCGTGCCAATCAGAAGAGGAATTACAGCTCCGCCTGAAACAGCCATGATCATCAATCCGGAAATTTCATTGGTACGAACAGGGTATTTCTCGACGGATAAAGAGAATATCAATGGAAAGATATTAGCCACACCGAGTCCAATGATAAAAATTATTACCATGGATGACATAGCTGATGGAGCAAAAATCAATGCCAGAATTGAACACAGGGCGAGGATGGATGACCAAAGAAAAAATTTCCGTGAAGGAAGAATGGTCAGCATTAACGCACCGCCAAATGTACCAAGCATCTTGCCGAAGAAGTAAACGCTTCGTCCGGATTCACAAAAGGTTTGTGGTGCGTGGAATTTACTCAGGAGGAACTGTCCGGAAACAGCATTGACCCCCACATCAATCCCGACGACAAGAAAAATTCCCAGCACCATCATAAAAATGAACCCTGTTCCTAATAATCCGGATGACGACCCGAACGTGGCTCGTTTTTCCAGATTCTTTGTCTCTTCTATCCTGACCAAAGATAACCAGAGAACTGACAACACTGATACAACGCCAAAGACTATGAACAGGATCTTCCAGTCACCAAACTTCAAGGCAAAAAAAACGGCCAGTGGAGCAGCAATCATAGATCCAATGGCTTTGATGAATTGAGAAAAGCTGAGGAAGCTGGATCTCCGGTTTGATGGGACTACATCGACCAATAAAGGGTTTGCCGAGACCTGCACGATGGTATTCCCGATTCCCAATAAAGCAAATCCAAATAATACTGTAGTAAAGGTGTAAAGCAAAAAAGGGATAAAAAGTCCAATGGCCGTAATTCCCATTCCTATGTTGACCATTTTTCGTTTTCCGATACGATCCTGCAGAATGCCGACCGGAACCGATAAAATAAAAAACCAGACAAATACAGCAGAGGGGATCAATTGTACAAGGGTATTGCTCAGTCCGAATTCAAGTTTAACACGATCAACGCCAATGCCGACCAGGTCACAAAAGCTCATGACGAAAAACGACACGAGAACAGGGATAACATAAGTGAAATTCAGTTTTTTTGTCATATTTCCCGGATTTAGGTTTATTGTCAGAAGTGTTATTTTCAGGAAGGTTTATAGACCACACCGATATTCTTTTTCCCATCAATCTCTATTCGCATGGGGTTTTCAAACCGGATGTGCCGGATGTATTCATCCTCATGAAATGCGGATTGTGCTGAGAGGTATATCAGGTCATAGAAACCATCTTTGATGTAAGGATTAATGGTAAAATATCCCACATTAAAGGAGGTTAGATTCTGAAAAAAATGGGTTCCCTGGCTTGGATCTATACGGTAATTTTCTAACCCTGATTCCACGATAAGTCGTGCGGCCGAGATCTGCGGCCAACGTACCGGGATGCCCAGCCAAGGATCGGCAGAGCCCCATCGTCCCGGCCCCACCAGTATATAATTCTTCTTTTCTGCAAGGAATCTCTCGTTGATAAGTTCCAGCCGCCGGCTAATGTCCTGATTTCTGGATGCGTTAAAAGTCTCTGGCTTGATATAAATGAAATCGCGGATATCTTTGATAATCCCGTTGCCAAGAGCGGTATTTGACAGGATAATAGTGTTTTCCGGGCGGATATCATCGAGTTTCAGATTTATGTTATTTTGCTTGCCGACGATGGGTCTGATCTGTAGAAGTGAAAATACTTTTGGCTCATCTTTTGGTAAATCGAGATTAACTGCAAATTCGATCTCGACGGGTTTCCCCATTTCTTTCTGGCCTATGTCAAGCACGGTCTGAAGGATCTCTGCAAGAGGAAATGTATTATAATTGAGCTGTTGCGAAAATGTGATGATCTTCATCCCTTTACCCATTGTTCCATCCCTGACGGAATTGCTGCTATAATCAAAGGTTGATGCTACCAACTTCAAGGCTCCATCTTCCTCTGCATTCTTTACTTTCAATTTTAAAAGATTTACGGTGTCATCTGTATTCGGAGTGAACGCGTCAGCATTAAGATCAAGAGCATAAAATGTTTTTTGTGTCTCACCAAGCGCCATTTCCGGTGTGCTTAATTGAAGAATTTTTTTTGGATAACGCGGTGAGAAACGTAAGCCAGTACCACCGTCAACGATGTACTTTCCCAAACCAAATGCTATATTTGCTATCCCGTCTTCTGGTTTTCCAGGAGCAACAGGGTAGAAATTTATTGATCTTGCTACGCCCGAGATCGCCGGGTAAAAACGTGTTCCATATTGAATGCCGGTTACTTCCTGAAGCACAATGCCCATTTTTTCCTCGTCAATAACATTCAGGGTTGCTGTCATATATGCCTTACTATCCTTGAAGAATGCAGAAGCATATACACTTTTGATGGCTTCCGACAGTTTTTCAATCATCAATCTTTCGTTGAACCTCAGGTTCGGTATCATGTACGTTGAATAGATACCTGCAAATGGTTGATAATGAGAGTCCTCAAGGAGACTGGAAGAACGTATGGCGATGGGATTATTTACACATGAAATAAAAGCGAACAGGTCTTCATGCAGGCGGAAAGGCAGCCGGCCTTTTACGAAATACTGAAGGATCTCTTTGTCACTGCGATCGGAAAGAGCAATTTCATAGAGGTTATTTTCTTCCATGAATTCATCAAAGATATCAGTTCCCAACACTACGGTTCTTGGAATTGAAATGGTGACATCGTCAAATTTATCGGTAAGCCGGTTTCGCTTGATAATGGAGTCAAGAAACGCTAATCCCCGGGCCTTACCACCGATCGATCCTTGTCCTATTCTGGCAAATAAAAAATATTCATCATATCGTTCACGGTCAAATTCTGAAATGACTCCCCTCGCCTTGTTAATTCTGAAAGCCGTTATGGAGTCAAAGATGTAACGTTTAGCTTCATCCATATCACTGAATTCTGTCGCAGAAACTTCTTTGAACATCTCGGCGATAGGGAACAAGGCACGTGCGTCCAACCATTTCGAAAAATGGTTGCGTTGCATATGATACATCAGCGAATCATCAGGTATTTCAAAGATCTTATCCTGTAATGATTTCAAATCGCCAGCACGGGTAATCTCATGGCCGGTCTTAGGATCAATGAAGACAAAATCGCCAAAAGAGAAATTATCATGAATATAATTCCGTAATTCGATTGAGAGGGTCTTGGATAATTTATTGATAAAACCAACGCGCAATTCCTTTGCTATAGATTCGTTATCTGCTTCAGACGATTGCAGCAAAATGGGCATAAATTCATCCTCTTCCCTTACCTTCTTCACAAATTTTATCCCCGCAGCCTTATCGGTTTCACCATCTTTCTCGAAACGAATGTCGGAAATGATGCCAATCAGGTTATTCTTATATTTCTCAAACATTGAAACCGCTTCTTCATAATTGGTCGCCAGAATGATCTTAGGCCTTCCACGCATCCTTACCATTTTCTGGTGCTCATTCAGGCCTTCAGTAATAAATCCTTTCGACTGCCGGTATATGATCTTATAGATGTTTGGCAGATAGCTTGAATAGAAACGGATGCTGTCCTCCACGAGGAGGATAACCTGTACACCCTGCTGAACATCCTGGTCAATATTCATTTTGTCCTCAATCAGTTTAATAATGGCAAGAAGAATATCGGCATTGCCCAGCCAACTGAACACATAATCGATAGCGCTGAGGTCGTTCTCTCTCAACTTAATGTTGACCTCGCGTGAAAATGCCGTCAAAACTACGATAGGGATCTTTGGATATATATTTTTAATCCGGATGGCAAGGTCGAAAGTATCAGTCTTCTCAATGCTAAGCATTGATATGACCAGTTCTACACGTTTATCTTCCAGCACCTCGAAAGCTTCCTCTTCCGAAGTCACTTTTATAAACTGCGGAGGATAACGAAGGCTAAGGGAAACATATTCCAGGAAGATCGTCTCGTCGATACGGCCATCTTCCTCAAGCATGAATGCATCATAATTTGATGAGATTAGCAGAACCTGGTTGATTCTGCGTTTCATAAGCAGGTTAAAAGAAGTATCGATAAAGTAATATTTCTTCGGATCAAGGGCATTCTGCTTATTCGGCATTTTTTCCTTTTTTAAGTAGCTAAGATACAATTTTTCCTAAACGATCAATTGATCTTACTGTTGACCAAAGCAAGCAATTCGGCCTCTAGTTTTTTTGCGTCCTCTTCAATTACCGATCCTTGTTTCAGGATATCCTCCACAAAAGTTTTATCCTTTAATCCTGCAGCATTCACTTTTACATTAAGGAATGCCCCCATCACGGCTGACCGTGCGCATAATGCTCCTACTCCTGCATCGGTAATGGACTTTGGATTGCCCGTTTCCACCATTGCTTTGATTATCTCCATTGACTCATAGGCCTTCTGCATGGTTTTAAACGGTACTTCAATAGCATATTTCGTTGCTTCCTGGACAGCAGCTGCACGAACAGTTTTTTCTTCCTGTGTCTCTTTAGGAAGACCAAAGGCATTCATGATCTTATTAAATGAACGTGTATCTTCATCCACCAGGAAAAGCAGTTCATCTTTCAATTTCTGGCCTTTTTCCGCCCAGTCTGAAAATTCTTCCCAGCGCTCATCCCAGCCGGCTTTGTGCGAAGAAAGATTAGCGACCATTGTTGCCAACGATACTCCTAATGCCCCTATATATGCTGAGACTGAACCTCCTCCGGGAGCGGGTGATTCAGACGCTGTTTCATTTGCAAATCCTTTACACGTCATACCAACGAGGCTTTTATCCCTTTTATCACGGAGACAATATTCAATGATTTTTTCTTCAGGGACAAAGGGTTTCAGGTCATCGAGACCCAATGATTTAACCGCTATCTTAATGATCTCTTCTTCAGAGATCCCTGCTGAACGGTTTTGTTTTTTCAAAAAATATTTCCCTGCATCGATCATTGCCCTCAGGGGAATCAATCCAACGAGTTCAGAACCTGTGACCCGCATTCCTCTTTCCTGTGCACTTTTACAGGCAGCTTCGAATGCCACATGTACAGGGGTAATGCTGATATTGGTAAGGTTGATGGAAACCTGCGCAATGCCATATTCTTCAATATACCATCCGATGGCCTTGCAGGCTTTAAGAGCGCCCGGGATCCTGACTTCATTTCCTTGTTCATCTTTTTTTATTTTTCCAGTTATGGGATTGCCCTCGCGTACAGGTCGACCATTTTCCCTAATATCAAAGGCAACAGCATTGGCACGCCGGGTAGAAGTAGTGTTCAGATTCACATTATATGCAACAAGAAAATCCCTCGCACCAATAGCAATGGCCCCGGTGCGTGGATTGAATTTTGCAGGACCAAAATCAGGCTTCCAGTGCAGATCTTCAAGTTTCTTTGGAAGTCCTTCATATTCTCCCGAACGGCAATTCGCCAGGTTTCTTCGTTCTTCAGTGAAAGACGCATTCTCATAACAATATACGGGGATTTCAAGTTCCTTACCCACTCGCTCAGCAAGTTTACGGGCATAGGTGGCAGTTTCTTCCATGGTGATGTTACCTACCGGAACCAACGGGCAGACGTCGGTTCCTCCAAAACGTGGATGTTCTCCTTTATGTTTGCTCATATCGATGATGACCGAAGCTTTCCGGATGGCAAGGAAAGCTGCTTCAACAACGGCAGCGGGTGTTCCAACGAATGTCACAACAGTACGGTTGGTAGCTTTCCCAGGGTCGACATCCAACAATCTGACCCCGTCTACTTTTTCTATCTCGTCTGTAATCTGTTTAATGATGGTCATATCCCTTCCTTCTGAAAAATTCGGGACACATTCAATAAGCTGGTTCATAACAGGAAATAATTAGTAAATAAAAGTTTGTATCTTTAAAAATTGCTATACAATAGAATTTTTACAAAATTAGAGAATTCCCCGAATGTTGGTCATGCATTGCATCTTCTCAAGTTATTACTTTGTCTCTTAAATTATCAACATCAAAAATCTCTCCAACCCTTGATCCTAAATTCAAGAATTAATCTTCAATGATAATTAATATATTTGCAAGATAACCAACCAAAATCAGGAATATGAAAAAAAATCTCCTTCTTTTACTGATCCCGATTGCTCTCTTCCTGAGCCAATGTAAACAAAACACTCAACAGATGGAACAAAAAGCCATTGCTCAATTCATTCCCCAGGTCACTGCCGATAGTACCATCACGAAGCTGATCAAAAAAAACGGCGAATCAAATAAGACCCTGATTGAAAAAGGGGTTAGACAGGTAGCTGTACTTTGGACGGAAAAAGACGGAACAACCAAAGAGTTCGAAGACTTCTGTCTGAAAAATTATATCTCTTCCCCAGAGATGAAGGAAAAAATGTTCCAGCGGATTTCCACAAATTTCGAAACTCTCTTTGGCTACTTTAACCGGATCAGTCTTGAACTAAAAAGGCCCATGCAATTAGATATGGGGGAAACCTGGCCCATTGACGAAGTATTTGCTGCTTATGAACCAACCGCTCATTTTACAGATGATTTCTTCAATAATAAGATCGGATTCATTATCGGGTTGAATTTCCCTTTTTATACATTAGAGGAAAAAGGACAACTGGGACCGAAATGGAGCCGCCTCGAATGGGCATATGCCCGCCTTGGCGACCAGTTTACTACACGTGTACCTGCTGATATCGTCCAAAAGAGTTCCGATGCTCTTTCGGCTGCCGAAAATTATATCTCAGGATACAATATTTACGTAGGTAACTTGCTTGATGATAAGGGTAAGACTCATTTCCCTAAAGAGATGAAGCTTCTTTCGCATTGGAACCTCCGTGATGAGATCAAAGCAAACTACGACAAAACTGAAGAAGGGTTGACCAAACAGAAAATGATCTATGAGGTCATGCTGCGTATTATTGACCAGAGTATTCCTGACAGCGTAATCAACAACCCAGCGTATCAGTGGAATCCGGTCACCAATAAGCTTTTCAAGAATGGAAAAGAAATTGCATCCAATCCGGAACCTGATAAACGGTATGAAGTACTTCTGAACAATTTCAAAGCGATGAAAGCAGTCGATCAGTATAATCCCATGTTCCCGACTTATATCAATCGTTCATTTAATGAAGAAATGGAAATCCCGATGGATCAGGTGGAGAAACTATTTACAGAGTTTTGTTCCACACCTGAAGTGAAACAGGTAGGCACCCTGATCAGTCACCGGCTGGGTCGTTCTCTTCAACCTTTCGATATCTGGTACGATGGTTTCAAAGCCCGCAGCACCATGGATCAGGCAAAACTCGACAAAATGACAAAGGCTAAATACCCGACTACCGAAGCGGTGGAAAAGGATATTCCCAACATCCTTGTAAAACTTGGATTCAAAACTGATAAAGCAAAAGAGATTGCTTCCCACATCACAGTGGATCCCGCAAGAGGTTCCGGACACGCATGGGGTGCACAGATGAAGGGTGATAAGGCCCATCTCCGTACCCGAGTGGGTAAAGACGGCATGGATTACAAAGGATACAACATCGCTGTCCATGAATTTGGGCACAACGCCGAACAGACCATCTCTCTTTATATGGTTGACTATTATTTAATGGCCGGCGTTCCTAATACCGCATTCACCGAAGCTTTCGCATTTACTTTTCAGAAGCGCGACCTCGAACTTCTTGGCATCAAAGACAATGATCCAAACAAGGACCATCTTGATGCCCTGGATAACTTCTGGATGTGTTACGAGATCATGGGCGTGTCACTAGTAGATATGAAGGTATGGAAATGGATGTATGAGCATCCGGATGCAACACCTGCCCAACTGAAGGAAACAGTGATCAACGCAGCAAAAGAAGTCTGGAATAAATATTATGCCGATGTTCTTGGAGTCAGGGATTGCCCGATTCTTGCCATCTACTCACACATGATTGACAGTCCATTGTATCTGTCAAATTATCCGGTAGGCCATCTCATCGACTTCCAACTCGAACGCTGGTTTAAGGGAAAGAACTTTGCCGATGAAGCTATACGCATTTATTCTGCGGGCAAGTTGATCCCACAGGAGTGGATGAAGCATGCCGTAGGTAGCGAGATCTCTATAAAGCCGATGATCGAAGCGACCGACGCAGCATTGAAGGTGATAAAGTAAAAGAATCCTGAATGCAGGAATGATGAAAAAGATAAAGTTGGAGTAAGGTTGCTTTTCAGGATATTTTATTGTATATTCGCTAACTGCATCTGATTTCCTTACGACCCTGTTTAAGGACTCCTGGGGAAAAATGGTTCTTCTCATTATGAAAAAGAACCTGTTTATATTTCTTATTCCTGCATTATTTGCTCTATCAGCAAACAGTCAATCTGTAACATTTTACAAGGAAAACCTGGTTATGAAACTGGATGCTTCTCATGTAACAGTTACAGGGGAATATAGTTTCAGAAACAATTATGCGACGGATGCCAGTCAGACTATGTTCCTGCCACTTCCACTTGCAACAGGAAATCTTAAAATAGATTCCATTTCTGTTGTTGATGAGACAATGCAGAGCAACATCCTCCATTATCGTAAACTTCCGGCAGGTTTATTTTTCCAGCTCACCTTTCATGGACAAGAGCAAAAGAAGATCCGGGTATTTTACATCATGGACCATGACGGAAGGAATGTCAGGTACTTGGTAATGACTCATGTACAATACTGGAAGAGACCACTTTCGCAGGGAACGTACACCCTGCAGATTGAAGATTCGTCGATCATTATCGATTCGACCTCTTATAAACCTGACGAAATACTGACCATTAATGCAAAGGCAACGCGCACTTGGCACAAGGTGAATTTCAATCCCGACAGGGAACTTGATATCTGGTTTCACCGGCAAAAACAAAACTGACTTTTTTAAACAGAGTAAGAGAGCTTTTGCAATAAATTTTCGTGGAATCCGAATGTGAAGAGTTTATTATTTTCTATTCTGAATTACTATAAGATCTCTTTCAGTTTATCATGTATGAATTTTCATTGAAGAAGTACAAATAGTCATTTTTTTGTTTACGTTCATTCCATATTCGGTTGTAGTAAACTGACCTTGTTTCCTTCGGTATCGATGAATGAAAGATATTTGCCAACACCGGGAATCTCCACAGGATCGCCAAGAATTTTGCCACCTGCTTGTGTCACTTTCTCGACTGATTCATGGATATCATCAAACGTAATTACGATTGAAGGGTGAGCATCCGGCATATCTGCTGTTTTAGGATAAAAACCGCCATTCATCGTTCCCGGCATTTTCGGCCGGCATTTCAAAATGTATTACGGGATTCATAGTTTTCATATATCAGATATTATGTGATCCGTTTTACGATCTTACCATTCAGGATCACAGTTTCGACTTTATTACTACCATAGGCATAAGGCATGAACTCATAGCCTGGAATAGGTTTTGTAATGAAAAGATTTGCTTTCTTGCCGCGGGCAATGCTGCCCAGATCCCCGCTCAACCCCATTGCATATGCGCTGTTAAGTGTGACGGCATTGATGGCCTCTTCAGGAAGCATCCGGTAATTGATACAGGCAAGGGAGAGGATAAATTGCATATTCCCGGAAGGTGATGACCCCGGATTGAAATCACTGGCCATGGCAATAGGAAGACCTGCATCCATCATTTTCCGTACAGGGGCATGTTGCATCCCCAGGAAGAATGCAGATCCCGGAAGAACAGTCGGCATGGTTTCCGAGCCGAGCAAACATTTTATCTCTTTATCTCTCGTAAATTCGAGATGATCGATTGATAATGCATTGTATTTCACTCCCACTTGAATACCTCCTGAGTAATCCATCTCATTGGCGTGGATCTTTGGTCGCAAGCTGTATTTCATTCCTGCCAGCAAGATACGGTCGGTTTCCTCGGGTGTGAAGAATCCCCGGTCACAAAAAACATCGATGTAATCTGCCAGACCTTCTGTTACCACCTGAGGAATCATTTCATTGATCACCAAATCAACAAACTCATCCTGCCGGCCTTTATAGTCAGTGGGAACTGCATGCGCACCCAGGAACGTCGGAACAATGGTCAAAGGGGTCAGTTCTTTCAATCTGTTGATCACGCGAAGCATTTTTAGTTCATCTTCCACCGATAATCCATAACCGCTCTTGATCTCAACAGCACCCGTCCCAAGCATAATAATCTCATTCAGCCGCGAACGTGCCTGCTCAATCAATTCTTCTTCTGAGGCTTCATGTAATCTTTTCGCCGAATTGAGGATCCCTCCTCCACGTTTTGCAATTTCTTCATAGCTAAGTCCCCTTATCTTATCAATGTATTCGACTTCGCGACTACCGGCATAAACCAGATGAGTATGTGAATCACAAAAAGATGGAAAAACCAGTCTATCGGATGCATCGATGACCTCCCCTTCATGATGCGGGATTATACCATCGCCAAAATCGAAAATGCGATCGTCCATGATGAGTAGCCATGCATTTTTTAATATATTCAGGCGTGACATTTCCTTACCTGAAATTTTTACCCTTGTATGTTCCTCAACCTGGATAAGTTCTTTTATATTCTTAATTAAGATCATTATCTTTCAATTACTACAGCGAAATTAACTATTTTCCCTTTTTTAAACAGGAATAAATTTTTGGTTTTTTATTGAAAAAGTACACATCCGTCCAAAATAAATTTTTAAGAAAAAAAGAAGGGATTGGAGATACCCCTGAAAGGGGTAATTTTACAATATCGACAAAAACCAATCCCTATGGTAAAATTATCTCTTTTTTCACAAATGACAAGTTTAATACCCAGAGAATTGTTCAGCAATATTGTTAAAAAGTACGGTACTGATAAATACAGCAAAGGAATTGATAGCTGGACGCATCTGGTCAGTATGCTTTTCTGCCATCTGGGTCATGCAAATTCAGTAAGAGACATTTCAAACGGTTTGCGAAGCATCACGGGGAACATAAAACATCTTGGATGTAGCCATGCACCCGCCAAATCCACCGTGTCTTATGTTAACGAGCACCGCAACTATGAGATTTTTCAAGAGTTCTATTATGTTCTTGCCGATTATTTCCGTACCCAGACAAAGTTCTCCAAACCTGCGTTGAAGAAGATTAAACGCAAAGTATTCCTGCTAGATGCCAGCGTGATCTCCTTATCGCTTTCGCTTTATGACTGGGCTAAGTTCCGTACTCGCAAAGGGGCTGTAAAACTTCACCTGTTACTTGACTACGAGGGTTGTTTACCAGCATTCGCTGATCTTACCCATGGGAAAGTACATGAAATAAAGGTTGCACGAAAGATGAGGTTGCCCTTGGATAGCATTCTGGTGTTCGACATGGGCTACTATGATTTTTCTTGGTGGTATAATTTGGACAGCATAAACAACTGGTTTGTGACCCGTGCGAAAGACAACATGGATTATGAAATCGTTGAAGACTTTGATTTGTCGGACGAGAAGGATAAAAATGTGCTCCAGGACTGCAATATTCGACTGAAAGGGGTAAAAGCCCAAGAAGAATACCCCAAAATGCTTAGAATGGTAAGGTATTGGGATGAAGAGCATCAAAGAGAACTTGTCTTTATAACCAATAACCGATCTTGGACAGCAACGACCGTTGCCATGATCTATAAGGAGCGGTGGTATATTGAATCTTTTTTCAAGATGATTAAACAGAACCTGAAAATCAAATCATTTGTTGGAACCTCTGAGAATGCAGTTCAAATACAAATCTGGACAGCTTTAATCACGATATTACTACTAGCATTCCTGAAGACAAAGGCACAATACAAATGGCACATGTCAAACCTGATCACATTTATTCGATTGAATCTATTCGTGAAAATTGACCTATGGGCTTGGATTAATGAGCCGTTTATCCGTCCAAATAGCAATAAAATAGAACAATTATTACTGTTTGATGGGGAGGGTTAATCTTGAAAATCGATAAAACGATAACCTATATATCTGGTTATCAATAGTAATTATGAGAAGTTAAATTTATTTTGGACAGCTGTGGAAAAAGTATTAAACTATAAATCCCCTGTGGTTACTGATTAAAAAAAATTGCAGAATTATGTGTTATGGTATCATGTGTATTTGAAAAGTCTCTATCTTTGTAAAGATGAAATCACCATAAATTATTCACTTTAAATCTTTTCATAAAATGAAAAAAAAATGGATACTTTTTTTTCTTTTCCTTATCGGCATTAGCGTTACCACGTTTGCCAAGAAAGTTGAAATTACGGATGCCAGGCTCATCGCAAAAAACGCTTATTTTGAGCAGGCTAATCGTCATGATGCCGTTCCTTACCAGACAATAACGATCACACGGGAATTCATAGAAAAATACGACAACCAAGATGTCTACTATGTGTTCAACATTAACGACAAAGGCTTTGTGATCATTTCTGCCGACGATATATGCTATCCTGTTATTGGATTTTCTTTTGAATCTTCCTATTCCCCTTCAGATCAGGCGGAAGGATTCGTTTATTGGACGAATGAACGGAAAAAAGAAATAGCTTATAATATTAATAATAATGTTTCGGCCGATACTAAAACCACAGCCATGTGGCAACATTTGAATAATAAGAATTTCGACCAGTTGCCAAACATTCCCGAAGCGATTCTTGATGTTTCGCCTCTGATTACTTCACTTTGGGATCAGGGTTTTCCTTACAATGAGCTGGTTCCTTTTGATTCAGTCTGTTCCGGGTTTGACTATCATGCAACAACCGGATGTATTGCAACAGCAATGGCTCAGATCATGTATTACTGGAGGTGGCCAAATACTGGTACTGGCTATCATTGCGACAGTTATCACAATTACGGATGGTTGTGTGCATATTTCGATTCAACCACTTATGACTGGAATGGAATGGTTGATCAACCTTCAACGGAGTGTCTTCCCATTGCGACATTAATGTTAGATGCCGGCATTTCAGTCAATATGCATTATAATAGTGACGGTCAATGTTCCTCAGGAGCTTATTTACAAGATGTTGCAACAGCATTGGTAAACTATTTCGGATATTCGTCATCGACAATCTATGAACCAAAAAGTAGTTATTCAGTTACCGACTGGAACAACCTTCTGCAAGGCGATTTGAATAATAGCTATCCAATACAGTATGCCGGGTACGGTCCTGAGGGTGGGCATTCATGGGTATGCGATGGTTATCAAGCTACTGATTATTATCATTTTAATTGGGGATGGAGCGGTAGTGATAATGGCTATTACTATCTTACTAACCTTGATCCCGGAGGATATTCATTTAATAATAGTCAGGCAGCAGTTTTCCATATAACTCCTGATCCATCGCAATACCCGGTTTATTGCAGCGGAAACACGAACCTTACGACGGATGATTTTGGTACCATAGAAGATGGAAGTGGCCCAGTTGCCAATTACCAGAACAATGAAAATTGCAGTTGGCTGATAGAACCTGAGGACAGCATTAGCACCATCACACTGGGATTTGAAAGGTTTAGTACCAATGCGAATGATTTCCTGACAGTTTATGATGGGCCTACCACGTCATCTACTGTTCTTGGTACTTATTCCGGTTCGACTTTGCCAACGGGAACATTGACATCGACTGGTCCGCAAATGTTAATTACCTTCGTTTCGACCAGTGGTACCACAGCCAACGGGTTTCTACTTAATTATAATTCCGCTCCTGTTTCCTTTTGTAACAATTCTACGACCCTTACCACTGGAACAGGATCTTTTAGTGATGGAAGCGGACGATTTCAGTATCGTAACGGAGCAGGTTGCAGATGGCTGATCGAACCACCTACTGCAACAGATATCACTCTTACATTTTCCAATTTCAATACCGAGCCTATTAACGATAAGGTACAGGTTTATAACGTTGGATCGAATCAACCATTATTATTGAAAACCTTGTCCGGCGACCATACATCCGATACAATTGGTCCGATTACTATTAATTCCGGAAAAGCAATGGTTGCGTGGACAACAAATAAATCAATTCGTGGAGCAGGCTGGGATGCAAGCTATGTTGCTGTAACCACTGGTATAGCTGAACAAAAAGCATTTGAGGATCTTTCAGTATTTCCAAACCCGACAGATGGATTGCTGAATATTAGATTTACAATGAACCAGTCTCAATCGGTGAAGCTGGAAATTCTTTCTTTAAATGGGGACCCCTGGTTAGCCAGGACCTTGGTACTATCGAAGGGTCAATTGACAAACAAATAGATCTTTCATCACTTTCAAAAGGCGTTTATATTTTACGCCTTATTAGTGATCGCGGGACAACTAATGAAAAAATCGTCCTGAATTAATTATTGAGACTCCTAATCTCTTGCCTGCAGGAATTATCAATTAAATTTCCTGTAGACAAGAGATGAGGAATACTAAAATCAAACCAACCAGATGGCCCATCGTTTGATTTTTTTCCTATCTGTTTTAATTTCTGGTCAAGGCCTTTTTGCAAAGCAGGTCTCTATTGAAGATGCAAAACATGCAGCACTGCAATTTTATTCTGAACGGCTCACTCAAAAGAATTATTCAGATCATTTTCCATTACATATTTCCGAATCCTATATTATAAGTGACGAAAACCTGCCTGTTTATTACATTTTTAATGTCAATGAAAAAGGATTTGTGATTGTATCTGCGGATGATGCCGTTCCCCCTATTCTTGCCTATTCGTTCGAAGGAATTTATTCAGAAGAAAATCCAGCGCCACAATTTACTGCCTGGGTTGAACAATATTTACACCAGATCATTTTTGCGCGAAAGACAAATGCAATCCCTTTTTCGTCAACTATTTCTGCATGGAACCATTTGCTTAATGCGGATTCTTCCTCAATTTTGCCACGAAAAGGAATACAGGATGTCCAGCCTATGATTACTTCAAACTGGAACCAGCCATTCCCTTATAATGAGATGTGTCCCGCTGATCTTGCAGGTTCAAATGGCCATGCTATTACCGGATGTGTTCCTGTGGCCATGGGGCAGATCATGTACTATTACCGCTGGCCTGATCATGGGTTAGGCTCTTACACATATTTTGATTCCACTTATGGCATTCAGCATGTCAGTTTTGACAGTACCTGGTACCGGTGGAACAATATGAAAAACACAATCACAACCAGTGATACCGGGATTGCACAGTTGTTATATCATTTAGGAGTTTCCGTCGATCTGAAGTATGGGCCTTCCAGTTCAGGAATGTACAACCATAAAGCTGCCTATGCCCTGAGAACCTATTTTAAATATTCTCCCGGGGCCAGTTATGTTTACCGGGATAGTACGACTCTGAATTGGGATAGTTTGATTATTGAGCATCTCGAGCGAAAAATGCCTCTTTATTATGCGGGATGGTCTGTGCCAAATATTGACGGACATGCCTTTGTCTGTGACGGTTACCAGAATGGCGAATATTTTCATTTTAACTTTGGGTGGAGTGGTTCCGACAACGGATATTATTATCTCGACAGTCTCACGCCAGGAGGAAATAACTTTAATCTTGCACAGGAAATCATCATCAATATTTATCCTGATACCGTTAACTATTCTTATCCTCCATACTGTTCAGGTTCAGCCAGCCTGACATATAATCAGGGAAGTCTTACCGATGGAAGCGGGCCCAGCCGGAATTATCTTCCAGGAACTGATTGCAACTGGCTGATCAATCCACAAACTGCAACAGATTCGATTTCCAAAATAACTTTATCCTTTGATGGGGTTGAAATCAGCCCGGGGGATTCCCTTACTGTTTATGATGGTGCTGATATGAATGCTCCGGTTTTAGGCACTTATTCAGGAGCCGTTATTCCATCACCAATTACATCAACGGGAAATAAAATGTTTATAACTTTCCATGCTCCGGGCAGAAACTCTGCATCCGGATGGTCAGTCGACTATTCGACTACAGAACCGGTCTGGTGTAGTGGACAAAAAACGATTACAGCAGATACTGCAGATATTACGGATGGAAGTCTTCGTTTCAACTATCATAACAATTCCCTTTGTCGGTGGTTGATAACTCCTGCAAGCGGAAAGAAACCTCTTATTATTTATTTCAGATCATTCGATATAGAACCGGCGAAAGATGTCCTCAAGATCCTCGATCCTGATTCGCATGATACGTTGGCAATCATTTCGGGTCGTTACACATCACCCTATCTTCCCGACTCAATAATCTCTCCCAGCGGGAAAATGTTCATCATCTTTTCGACAAACAGCTCAGTAACTGCAGATGGATTTGAGTTTTATTATCCAAAATCCAACCTCGGGATCAATGAAAGATCATTATCCGCAGGATTAACGGTTTTCCCGAATCCAGTTCACGATAAAATCAATGTAAATTACAATACTGACTATGCAACTCATCTGATGATGACGTTGTCTGATATTCAAGGACAACCTTTGATAATAAAAAACATATTTTGCCCGCTTGGAAGAAATCAACTAATTATGCCAGTAGATGTTCCTTCAGGAATTTATTTTCTTCACATACAAAATGAGTTCACGAGCGAAACCTATAAGATTATCATCACTAACTAACAAATCTTTTATAAATCCAATAATTGATAAACTAATACTATACCCAGTAAATGAAACTAAAAGTCTTTTTCACACTTAGTGTATTTTTTATTATCTCCTGCGTTTTTGGAGGAAAAATAACGGTGGACCAAGCCAGGCTGGTTGGGTCTAATTTCTATTTTGAGCGGTACACCCAGCATCATCCTATGAATTATCAGAATCTGAAGATTTCGGAGTTTTTTACCAAGACATTCAATGGAAATGCGGTATACTATATTTTTAATTTCACCAATAAAGGGTTCATCATCGTTTCGGCCGTTGATGCTGTACCACCTATCCTTGCCTATTCGTTTGAAGGAAATTATTCACCCGACAACCAGCCTCCCCAGTTTATCAACTGGATGGAAGGATATGCAAAACAAATCGATCAAAGCATTCAACATCCGGACGATCCAACTTATGATTTTCATTCGACTTGGCAAAGGCTTTCTACAAACGATCAGAAAAATCTCGACTATAGTCCTTTGACCAATGTTGCTCCATTGGAAATTTCCACGTGGGACCAGGGGGAGTACTATAATCTGTTTTGTCCGGTCGATCCTGCTGGTCCGAATGGCCGTGTTTGGGCAGGATGCGTTGCAACAGCAATGTCGCAGGTAATGTACTATTATCGCTGGCCTATGACAGGTGTTGGATATAATTGCTACGTGCCATCAGGATATCCACAGCAATGTGCTTATTTCGACAGTACAACCTATGAATGGAATGAAATGGTCAATTCAGTTGGGTTTCGTGATACAGCAGTGGCTACCCTCATTTGGCAGGCAGGAGTTTCTGTAAATATGATGTATTCACCCAACGGTTCTGGCGCTTATAGTCAAGATGCAGTGACTGCAATGATTAATAACTTCAGGTATTCGCCCCATGCTCACCTGATGTCCAGGGATAACACACCCACCAACGACTATGACGACACGCTACGGCAAAATCTTGATCGCAACCAGGTCATGTATTATGATGGTTACGGAACCGGGGGTTATGCATTCAATATGGATGGTTACCAAGGAACTGATTATTTTCATTTTAATTGGGGTTGGAGTGGATCTTGCAATGGTTATTTTTACCTGGATAACTTGAATCCGGGTGGTGACAATTTCACCAATGGTCAAAATGCAATGGTGAATCTCTACCCAGACACAATCAACAACTCGTATCCTTCCTATTGTACCGGACAACAGGTACTTAATGCATTGGAAGGAACATTTGAAGATGGAAGCAGTCCATTAGACGACTACCAGAACGATGACAATTGCAGCTGGCTTATAAATCCACAAAGTATTTCGGACTCCGTAATCCAAATAACTGTCAGCTTCGATCGTTTCAATACCGAGGCTGGAAATGACGTGGTAAAGATTTATAAAGGGGCTACGACGAACGATAGTCTTGTTGCCTCCTTATCAGGAGATAGTATTCCACCTGCTATTACTATAAACGGTGGTGAAGCGTTGGTCACATTCACGACAAATGAGACCAACAGAGAGCCCGGCTGGTACATTTCCTATACCAGCAAATCATATGACTGGTGTACCGGAAAACAAATCTTCACGGACAATGAAGGAACATTCACTGACGGCAGCGGCGATTTTAACTATCGTAATGGAACTGTCTGCCGTTGGGAGATACTCCCAACATCAGGAGTACCTGTACAACTCAACTTCACTTCTTTTAATACTGAGCCTGTCAATGATTATGTAAAAATATACGACCTGAAAACAGAAAAGGAACTGGCAACATATTCAGGTGATTACACGACTTCAAATCTTCCGGCACCAGTGGTAGCATACAGTGGACAGATGCTCATTATTTTTGTTACTAATATATGCACCACTGATAAGGGATGGAGTGCATCCTGGACTACTTTACCATTAGGTATGCAAGAGCAGGCGGATTTGCAGAGTTGTCAGGTGTTTCCAAATCCTGCTTGCGACCAGGTTTCTCTTCAATTGTCTTCGACTTCAGAAACTGATCTGACAGTTGAACTTATCAGTACTGATGGAAAAGTTCAATTATCAGAGAAGTTTGAGACAATAGAAGGGATGAATAAAAAATCCTTTGATATTTCCGGATTGCCGACAGGGATATATTTCCTGCGAATTATCGGCAATAATGGATTAATTACCCGGAAAGTGGTGATCAATTAAATCCGTTTCTCTTAACAGGCTTTTTTTAGTCCCTTTCTCAAAAGGAAATCGCCTCATGCCCAGTTTTTAAGGCATTCAATAAGATTGATCTTCTATTTTATTCATATTTAGCCAGAAATAATCATCCAGGATGAAATGCAAATCACGTATCCTCTCTCCGTTTGATTTTTTATCTTTGTTCCGGATTTAACATGTTTTTATGAAAAGAGCCTTGGTAATCCTGTTTTTATTTTTTTCATTTTTCTTGAATGCTTGTAACAACAATGGTTTGAATGGCCCTGACAATAAGGTGATAGAAATCAGGGATGGAATTGTCAACCAGTTGTCGACGCAAATGTTTCTTAAACTTGTTTGGGATTACAAAACGAATCCAAAAGCTTTTAAATTTACCGGTGATGTTCCCTGTATTATCGATTTTTATGCCGACTGGTGCAGACCATGCAGGATGGTTGCCCCTATTATGGAAGAGTTTGCAAGAGAGTATAATGGAAAGATCCGGATATTTAAAGTTAATACCGATGCAGAACAGGAATTGGCCCGGCTTTTCCAGATCCGGTCCATTCCTGCAGTTATGTTTGTCCCAAAATCAGGGAAACCGCAAATGACGGTTGGTGCTCTTCCAAAAGAATCGTTTAAGAAGATTATCGAAGAATTATTGTTGGTGAAGTAATGGACTGGTGAACAGGCGGACAAGTTATCGGGAACTTCGTAATTCGTAACTTGTAATTCGTAATTCGTAATTCAATCTGAGATGCCAATAGAACATTTAACCAAGCAGACTTTCATTGATAAAGTCTTTAATTATGAAGTGAATAAGGAATGGAAATTTGAAGGTAACCTTCCGACAATTATTGATTTTTATGCTGCTTGGTGTGGGCCCTGTAAAATGGTCGCGCCTATTCTTGAGGAATTGTCAAAGGAATATGAAGATAAAATCAATATTTACAAAGTCGATACTGATGCAGAACAGGAACTGGCTGCTGTTTTCAATATTCGCAGTGTTCCATCCATGTTATTTATCCCGATGAACGGACAACCACAGATGGCAGTCGGAGCATTGCCCAAGGACGCACTTAAAAATGCTATTGCCAGAGTACTTCTTCAGAAATAGAATTAACCTGTTTCCCCTTTCATGCCTGTTCTTCTTTCCACAGCGTACCTTCCCCCGATTTCATATATTTACAAATGTGTTCATTCGCAACAGATAATTATTGAACAGTTTGAAAATTATTTAAAACAAACTTATAGAAACCATTGTCATATTTATGGGCCAAATGGCTTGCAATTATTGAGCGTACCGGTACATAAAGTATACGGGAATCATACACTAATAAAAGATATACGAATCGTCACATCGGTTCCATGGCAACAATTGCACTTGCGATCGATAGAAACAGCCTACAATAATTCCCCCTTTTTTTTATACTACAAAGATGAATTCATTAAAGTATTAAAAAAACGGTTTGAATTTTTACTTGATTTGAATACCCACTTTCTTAGTATTATTTTTAATATTCTCAATATCGATAAAAGTATCGGATTCACAGAACAGTTCCTAAGGACACCCGAAGGCATTGAGGACCACCGGGAACTTATGAAACAAAAGGAGACAAATTACCATGGTGCTTTTCCACCCTATCCCCAGGTTTTCAATTTAAAGCATGGGTTCATTGCCGATCTGAGCATCATCGATCTTATTTTTAATCTAGGCCCTGAAGCTATCGATTTTTTGATTTCAGAAAAAAACTCTACCTTTGCATAGTATTAATTTAATCTAAATAAATTGTCAACCTTAAAGGATCTTCACCAGGGTGAAAGCGGTGTTATTATTAAGATCCGTGGTCGTGGGGCGTTCCGGAAACGGATCACTGAAATGGGATTTGTCAAAGGGAAAGAAGTAACTGTCATTAAAGCGGCGCCACTTCAGGATCCGGTCGAATACAAGATCATGGGATATAATGTATCCCTTCGTCAAAGTGAAAGCAGTCTCATCCAGGTGATAACTCTTGATGAAGCTCTTAAACATCATATAGAATCAGGAGCAATTGATTCCTTTAAGGGCACCTTTTCTGATGAGATCTTAAAGACCTCTGCAAAGGAAAAGAGCCATATAATCGATGTTGCCTTAGTAGGAAATCCGAATTGCGGAAAAACGACCCTGTTTAATTTCGCATCCGGGTCGCACGAGCACGTGGGTAATTTCAGCGGCGTAACGGTTGATTCAAAAAATGCCAGGCTGGAACAGAACGGTTATACCTTTAACATCACTGACCTGCCAGGAACTTATTCCCTGACAGCTTATACTCCGGAAGAGCTTTTTGTTCGTGACCATTTGCTCAACAATGTTCCTGATATTGTTGTAAATGTAGTGGATGCATCAAACCTGGAACGTAATCTGTACCTCACTACTCAGCTCATCGATATGGATATCCGTGTGGTGATGGCATTGAATATGTTTGATGAATTGGAAGAAGCCGGCGATCATCTTGATTATGTATCATTGGGAAAATTGCTGGGTATCCCTATAATTCCGACTATAAGTTCAAAAGGAACGGGGATCCATGAACTTTTCGACCGGGTTGTCGAAGTTTATGAGGATCGTGATCCTGTGGTCAGGCATGTTCATATCAATTATGGTCAGGAGATTGAGCGTTCTCTTAAAAAGATACAGGATGCCATCTGGTCATATAAGTCGCTGACAGACCAATTTTCATCCAGGTATTTCGCGGTGAAACTGCTCGAAAAAGATCCGATTCTTCCTCTCTCACCTTCATCCCAGGAATACAAATTCATTAATGATATAGCTCAAAGAGAGATCAACCGTATTGAAGCCCAATACAGTGAAGATTCGAACACCCTTGTTACGGATGCGAAATATGGATTTATTTCCGGAGCATTGAAAGAAACCATGGTCCGCAACAGTAAAGTCACAAATGGAAAATCAGCCAGTGAGAAGATTGATTTCTGGCTTACACACAAGATTCTG